>NZ_JAXOJL010000025.1:0-1016 GCF_036663755.1 Parasphingomonas caseinilytica | reverse complement strand
TGTTTAGTCCCGGCATCTGGTGGATCGGATTGACGATGAACCGGTCTGGCTCTGACGTCCAGATCTTGGCGATGTATTCGTAGGGTGTGAGCCCGCTAAGCGTCTTCAGCCGGCGGGCAAAATTATAGGCCGCCATGAAGTCAGCGAGGTGCGTCCGAAGCTGGTCGTGGCTGTCGTAGTGGAAGCGCTTGACGGTTGCCTCTTTGATGGTCCGGTTCATCCGTTCGACCTGACCGTTGGTCCACGGGTGGTTCGGCTTCGTCAGTCGGTGCTCGATGTCGTTTGCCTCGCAGATCATGTCGAAGCGCATTTGACGCGACCAGGCGGTGTTGCGGTTGCGGGGCTGCTCGGCGAACTGGATGCCGTTGTCGGTCAAGATCGTATGGATGCGGTAAGGCACGGCTTTCAGCAGGTGTTCAAGGAACTCCCACGCCGTCCGTCGATCAGCCTTGTCGACCAACTGGGTGACGGCGAACTTGCTGGTGCGGTCGATGCCGACAAACAGGTACAGCTTGCCTTCGGCGGTCTGCACCTCGGCGATATCCATGTGGAAGAAGCCGATGGGGTAGCGCTTGAAGGATTGCCGCTTCGGCTTGTCGCCCTCGATGTCCGGCAGACGGGAGATGCCGTGCCGCTGCAGGCACCGATGCAGCGCTGAGCGTGTCAGGTGCGGGATCGACGGCTGCAGGGCGTAGAGGCAGTCGTCGAGCGGCAGCAGGGTGTGGCACCGGAACGCCACAACCATGGCCTCCTCCGCCTCGGTGAGGGTCGTAGAATGAGGGGCCTTCGGCCCGGTCTTCAAATCCTCGACCGTCGCCCGCTTCCGCCACTTCGCGACCGTCTTCGGGTTGATCCCCAGCTCCCGGCTCAGCGTCGCGAGCGAAGCTTGCGATCGCTGTATTGCTGCTCGGACGGCGTGCGTGGTCGTGGCGCACCCATGACGAACTTGTCCCATACGGCTTCCTTCCATTCCAACGAAAGGATCGCACCATCAAACCGTGGGATCAAACACCTAG
>NZ_JAXOJL010000024.1:0-1226 GCF_036663755.1 Parasphingomonas caseinilytica | reverse complement strand
CGGTGGGTTCAACCGATCGTCGCAACGCTCTGTGCGAACATTTCAGCTGGCGTTTGGTACATCAAGGTTTTTCTCGGCCGCTCGTTGAGCTGTCGGGCGATGGCGCTGAGCTGGGCCTGGCTGAAGGTCGACAGATCGATGCCGTGGGGCAGATACTGGCGCAGCAGGCGGTTGGTGTTCTCGTTGGTGCCGCGCTGCCATGGGCTCTGCGGATCGCAGAAGTAGACGGCGACGTCGGTCGCGAGGGTGAAGCGGCGATGGTCGGCAAGCTCCTTGCCGCGATCCCAGGTCAGCGACCGATAGAGTTCGTGGGGCAGTTTGCGTGCCTGCTTGATCAGCGCCGAGACGACGGTGTCGGTGGTCTTGTTCGCGACCTTGGCCAGGATCACATAGCGCGACTGGCGTTCGACCAGCGTCACCACATGGCTGCCTCGCGCGCCCGAGATGAGATCGCCCTCCCAGTGCCCGGGCACGGCGCGGTCCTCAATGCAGGCCGGCCGTTCGCTGATCGAGACCGCGTCCTTGATCTGGCCGAGACCGTCGCGCTTGAGGGTGGCATGGCGCGAGCGCCGGATCGTGCGCTTGGCGCGCAGATGCTCGAGCAGCTCCTTTTTGAGGACGCCACGCGCCTGGATATACAGGCTTTTGTAGATCGTCTCGTGTGACACGCGATGCTGGTCTTCATCCGGAAAACTATGCTTGAGCCAGCCCGCAACCTGCTCTGGCGACCATTTGCGGCGCAGCTTGCGCGATACTGTTCGGCGCAACGCCGGGTGGCAAGCGAGCTTGCAGGGCTTCGGGCGCAGCGCCCGGTCCCACGCTGCCTGATCGGACCCTGTCGCCCGGTATCGGTCCCGACCGCCGCCCCGCTTGACCTCGCGGCTGATCGTCGATGGCGAGCGGCCGAGCTGGGTTGCAATCGCCCTGAGCGAGCGGCCTGCGACCAGGCCTCTCGATATCTCCTCGCGCTCGTTCAGGCTGAGCACCCGCACCGACCGCCTGCGCTCGACCGGACGAATGCCCCCCGATGGCGACAAGACCGAGAACACTGACGAAGACTCCCGGTCGAACCGCCGCCCGATCGAACTCATCGACTCGCCACGCTGCCACCTGTCCCAAATCTCCGCGCGCTGCGCTGCCGAGTAGTAAATCCGCCGCCGCTGCTTCATCGCCCACACCCCTCTCGCTTCGAGAATGATGCGTTGCGACGACCCGTTGAACCCACC
>NZ_JAXOJL010000023.1:0-1374 GCF_036663755.1 Parasphingomonas caseinilytica | reverse complement strand
CCTGTCCCAAATCTCCGCGCGCTGCGCTGCCGAGTAGTAAATCCGCCGCCGCTGCTTCATCGCCCACACCCCTCTCGCTTCGAGAATGATGCGTTGCGACGACCCGTTGAACCCACCACCACAAGCGGACATTCGCGATCTGCGGAGGCGGACAGTCCGCAGACGTTGCTCTACCGGCGTTCTACGCTGCAAGGCGCGTTGCCGTTTCGCCCGCCCAAGCATCAAGGGCATCGGCGGCATAAACGACCCGTCGACCGATTTTGCGAAACTCAGGTCCCGTTCCCATCCAGCGATAGGTCTGCATCGTCCCGACCGTGAAGCCCAGCCTTGCTGCGGCGGCGCGGGTATCCAGCCATTTCGTTTGAATGACCTTGCCCAGGACCGGATCAGTGGCGAACCCGCGAGGCGGTTCGGGGAGCTGAGCGACGACTGCACTGCTGTCCATCGCCTCGGGATCAAGCAACAGCGCGATCTCCTGTGAGATCCGATCAGCGGCTGTTTTGAGCGGGTGGTCGGACAGATGCGTGTAACGTGCCGTCGTCTTGGGGCTGCTATGTCCCAGCAGCGCGCCAATGATCAGCATGCTGTCGCCGGTAGCCGCACCGATCGAAGCAAAGCTGTGACGCAGATCGTGGATGCGCACATCTTCAAGGTCAGCGGCTTTCCGAATTCTTTCCCAGCACGCCTGCAGGTCGGTAACATGCGTTCCCTCGGTCTTGCCCGGCAGAAGATAGGGGTTTCCTTCAATGACCGGAGTCTCGCTCACCACCCGCATAGCTGCGGCGCCTAGATGGACGATCTTCGAGCCTGTCTTGCTGTCGCGCAATCTCAGGCAGCGATGATAATGATCGACGTCCGTTCGCTTCAGCGTGAGGATCTCGTTCTTCCGGCAGCCGCTCAGCATGAGCAGGCGGATTGCTGCCAGCGCAAACTGGCTTTCGACGCCCAACGCGGTCGCACTCGCCAGCACCTGTCCAAGCCGCGCAACTTCCGCTGGCGATAGAAAGCGTTCGATCTTCCTGCCAGGGAACTTCCGGATGCCGATGGCGGGATTGTCGCTGCGGATACTTCGCGTGATCGCGAACCCCAGCGCGGCGCTAAGCGTTTTGAGCGCGCTATTCGCAGCGCCTTTGCCGCCCCGGACACGCGCTAGTTTGCGATGACCCATCTTGATCGTGCGGCTGGTCTTTCCGACCGCGACGTCGCGGTGCATCCCTTCGAGGTCTGCACGCGTGACCGTCGAAGCACGACGAATGCCTAGGTGTTTGATCCCACGGTTTGATGGTGCGATCCTTTCGTTGGAATGGAAGGAAGCCGTATGGGACAAGTTCGTCATGGGTGCGCCACGACCACGCACGCCGTCCGAGCAGCAAT
>NZ_JAXOJL010000022.1:0-1701 GCF_036663755.1 Parasphingomonas caseinilytica | reverse complement strand
GATGTCTGACGTCAGCCCCACGCCGCTTCTCGATACCGTATCGATGCCCGCCGATCTTCGCCGCCTCGAAATTGGCCAGTTACGCCAGTTGGCGGACGAGTTGCGGGTCGAGACGATTTCGGCGGTGGGGACGACGGGCGGGCATCTGGGTTCCGGGCTGGGCGTGGTCGAGCTGACGGTGGCGATCCATTATGTGTTCGATACGCCGCGCGACAAGCTCGTGTGGGACGTCGGGCACCAATGCTATCCGCACAAGATCCTGACCGGGCGGCGCGAGCGGATCCGCACCTTGCGCATGGGCGGTGGCCTGTCGGGCTTCACCAAGCGGAGCGAGAGCGAATACGATCCGTTCGGCGCGGCGCATTCGTCGACCTCGATCTCGGCGGCGTTGGGCTTCGGTGTCGCCAACAAGCTGTCGAACCGCCCGGGCAAGGGCATTGCGGTGATCGGCGACGGCGCGATGTCGGCGGGCATGGCCTATGAGGCGATGAACAATGCGCAGGCCGCCGGCAACCGGCTGGTCGTGATCCTGAACGACAACGACATGTCGATCGCACCGCCGGTCGGCGGGCTGTCGGCGTATCTGGCGCGGATGGTATCGAGTTCGGAATATCTCGGCCTGCGCAGCTTCGCCAAGAAGGTGACGCGCAAGCTGTCCAAGCGCGTCCACGATGCGGCCGGCAAGGCGGAGGAATATGCCCGCGGCATGGCGACCGGCGGCACGCTGTTCGAGGAACTGGGCTTCTATTATGTCGGCCCGATCGACGGGCATAACCTCGATCATTTGATCCCGGTGCTCGAGAATGTCCGCGATGCCGAGGACGGCCCGATCCTGGTCCATGTCGTGACCAAGAAGGGCAAGGGCTATGCGCCGGCCGAGGCCGCGGCGGATAAATATCACGGCGTGCAGAAGTTCGACGTGATCACCGGCGCGCAGGCGAAAGCCCCGCCGGGGCCGCCCCAATATCAGAACGTGTTCGGCGCGCAGCTGGTCAAGGAAGCCGCGAGCGACGACCGGATCGTGGCGATCACCGCTGCGATGCCCTCGGGCACGGGCCTCGATGCGTTCGCCAAATCCTATCCCGAGCGCTTCTTCGACGTCGGCATCGCCGAGCAGCATGCGGTGACGTTCGCCGCCGGCCTGGCGGCGCAGGGGATGCGGCCGTTCTGCGCGATCTACTCGACCTTCCTGCAGCGCGCCTATGATCAGGTCGTGCACGACGTGGCGATCCAGAACCTGCCCGTGCGCTTCGCGATCGACCGGGCGGGCCTGGTCGGCGCGGACGGCGCGACGCATGCCGGATCGTTCGACGTGACCTATCTCGCCACGCTGCCGAACTTCGTCGTGATGGCGGCGGCGGACGAGGCGGAACTGGTGCACATGACGCACACCTGCGTGGCGCACGACAGCGGGCCGATCGCGGTGCGCTATCCGCGCGGCAACGGCACGGGCGTGGCACTCCCCGAAACGCCGGAGCTGCTCGAGATCGGCAAGGGCCGCGTGGTGCGCGAGGGCAAGACGGTGGCGATCCTGTCGCTCGGCACGCGCCTGGCGGAAGCGCTGAAAGCCGCCGAGGCGCTGGATGCCAAGGGGCTGAGCACGACGGTCGCCGACCTGCGCTTCGCCAAGCCGCTGGACGAGGCGCTGATCCGCCGCCTGCTCACCACGCACGAGGTGGCGGTGACGATCGAGGAGAATGC
>NZ_JAXOJL010000021.1:0-2754 GCF_036663755.1 Parasphingomonas caseinilytica | reverse complement strand
CTGCAACCAGAGCAAACGTGTGCCTACTGAATCGCGGCCGGGAATGAGGCCGCCCGCCCCGCCGATGCGAGATCGACGGGGCTGTGGATGGTGGGAGCGGCAAGCGTGCCGCTCGCCTTGAACGAGGACCCACCACCATGACAAAACTGACCGATCTCGAGAGCATCCTCTTGTCCGCCGCCGCGCAGCGCGACACCGGTAGCCTGCTGCCAGCCCCGGAAACTGTGAGTGGTGCCGGCGCCCGCCTGACCAAGGCGATCGCGGGATTGCTGAAGCGCGGCCTCGCAGAAGAGCGCGAGACCAGCGATAAGTTCGCCGCTCACCGTGTCGATGGCGATATCACCTTCGGCCTTTACATCACGAACGCCGGCACCGCCGCGATCGGTATCGCCAACGACGATAGCGGCAGTGAGGCTGGCGGGGCCGCCGCCGCCTACCCCGCCGCGCCAGACACACCCCGCGTCACCAAGGCCAGCGCCGTCCTGGCGCTGCTGGGCCGCGAGCAGGGCGCGACGCTGGCCGACCTGATCGCGGCCACCGGCTGGCTGCCGCACACGACGCGAGCGGCGCTGACCGGCCTGCGCAAGAAAGGCCATGTGCTCGAGAAGTCGAAGTGGGGCGACCACACCTGCTACCGTGTCGTGGGCGTGGCGGCGTGATCACGAGCATCGAGGAAAAGCTAGCCGCGCTGACGATGTCGTCGGCGCGGCTGCGCGACGAATGGCGCGCGCTGAAGGGCGCACCGGTGCCGCTGATCAGCCCAAGCCCGTTGCGGATGGCGCTGGGCTATGAACTGCAAGCGCGCGCGCTAGGCGGGCTGTCGCGGATCAGCCAGCAGCGGCTTGCGCAGCTCGGCGCCGCCAAGACCGTGACCCAGGCGGTACGCCCGGGCACCCGGCTGATCCGCGAGTAGAACGGGGTGGCCCACATCGTAGAGGTCGGCGAGGACGGCGCGATCCGCTGGAACGGGGCGGTGTGGAACTCGCTGTCCGAGGTCGCGCGCGCGATCACCGGTACGCGCTGGTCGGGGCCGGCCTTCTTCGGGTTGAAGAGCAGAAAGAGATCGCAAGCCGGTGGCACGATCGCGGCCACCCGAAAGGCCGCGGCATGAACCGGGTACGCTGTGCGATCTACACCCGCAAGTCGAGCGACGAGGGGTTGGAGCAAGCGTTCAACTCGCTCGATGCGCAGCGCGAGGCGTGTGCCGCCTATGTGCTGTCACAGGCCAGCGAAGGCTGGAACGCTCTCCCCGATATCTATGACGATGGCGGCGTGTCGGGTGGAACGCTGGAACGCCCTGCCCTTCAGCGCCTGCTCGGTGACATCGCCACCGGCAAGGTCGATATTATCGTCGTCTACAAGGTCGACCGCTTAACCCGCTCGTTGTTCGACTTCTCGAAGCTGGTCGAGATCTTCGACAAGGCCGGAGTGTCGTTCGTGTCGATCACCCAGTCGTTCAACACCACCACCAGCATGGGACGACGTACGCTCAACATGCTGCTGTCGTTCGCACAGTTCGAGCGCGAGGTGACCGCCGAGCGGATCCGCGACAAGATCGCCGCCTCCAAGGCCAAGGGCATGTGGATGGGTGGTCTCCCGCCGCTTGGCTACAAGCCTAATGGCCGCACGCTCGAGATCGTCGAAGAGCATGCGGCACTCGTGTAGGGTATCTTCCAGCGCTATCTCGATATCGGCAATGTCCGCTTGCTGGTCGACCGGCTGACTGCTGAGCGGATTTACACGCCGGTGCGCCAGATGGCCAATGGCCGTGCCTTTGGCGGGATCCCGTTCAGCCGGGGGCAGATCTACGCCATCCTCAAAAACCCAATCTTTATCGGCGAGATCCCGCATCGTGATCAGCGTCACAAGGGGCTGCACAAAGCCATCCTCGACCGACAGATCTGGGATGCCACCCAGACCCTGCTTGCCGGGCATGTGCCGGGCCTGCGGCGCAGGTCGAACACCGCGAGCGGCAGCCTGCTCGCCGGACTGATCGTCGATGATACCGGCGAGAAGCTGATCGCGGCGCATGCCTGTAAGGCGGTCCCGAACGGTGGCGATAACGGCAAGGTGCGCTATCGCTATTACGTTAGCCAGTCAGCGCACCACGGAATGAGCGACGCTAAAGGGCTGCGCATCCCGGCGCGCGAGATCGAGACCGCGACGATCGAAGCGCTGGCGGCAGCGTTCGACGATCCGATGGCGCTGATGGCGCAGGCTGGTATCCCGCTCGAGCTACCAGACATTGACCGCATCTTCAGCACCGCGCGCGCCACCGCCGCGACGATCCGACAGCGCGATCCCCAAATCCTGCGTGGGATCATCGCCAGCGTCGTCGTGCATCCGACTGAGGTCAGGATTGAAATGCTAACTGCGGCGGTAGCGCAACACCTGTCTGTACCGATGCCCGCCGACGCTGATACCATCATCACCCTCACCTGCCCGGTCAGGATGACGCGGACCGGTCACCGGCTGCGGCTCGTGCAGAACGACGGCCGCGGCATCGCCGCCGCCCTGCCCGACGCGTCGATGATCAAGCTGCTGGTCAAGGCGCACAAATGGTGGGCGCATCTTCAGCGCGGCGAGGTTACCGTTCGCGAACTGGCCAAGGCCGAGGGGGTGGTCAAATCCTACATCACTCGCGTCGTCCGGCTGGCGTTCCTCGCGCCGGCCATCGTCGATGACGCGCTGGCTGGTCGCCAAATCGCGGCAATCGATGCCAAGCGATTGGCGTTTACCGCTGATCTGCCGGTC
>NZ_JAXOJL010000020.1:0-7576 GCF_036663755.1 Parasphingomonas caseinilytica | reverse complement strand
ACTCGCGTCGTCCGGCTGGCGTTCCTCGCGCCGGCCATCGTCGATGACGCGCTGGCTGGTCGCCAAATCGCGGCAATCGATGCCAAGCGATTGGCGTTTACCGCTGATCTGCCGGTCAATTGGGAGAAGCAGGTAAAGCATTTTCGATGCGACGGTCGGCCGTAAAGTGTGGGCGGCCTTGATGACGACACAGGATGCGATCATTCAGGCGTCGTCCCGGTGCCAATTCTCAGACCCTTGACGCGGTGCCGGGGCACCGAGCGGGTGCGAAACGAGGAAATCTGATGAAAACGACGCTGAAGCTCTTACCGATCGCGTTGATCGCCGCGCCAGTTCTGGCGCAAAAGCTCTCTTTCAAAGCCGTTCAGCCTGACCCCGCCGCAGTCCGTATCATGGACGTCTATGCCCGTTGCGTCGTCGCTCGTAACCCAGATCAGGCAATTAAAATTATCTCGTCTGATTACCGTACCGATCTCTACCGGGCCGAAATTCGAGACTTGGCAATGAAGCAAAAAAGCTGTGTGCCACGAGCGGGGAAACTCAAATTTCAGCCGGTGATATTCGCCGGCATGATGGCTGAAGATCTTATGCGCCGGAGCCATGCAGATATATCTGATCTCGGCCGCTTACCTACTCCGTCCAAGTTCAACGGCGCGATTGAATGCGTTGTTCAGACCGAGCCAAAACTGGTCTCTGAACTTTTTCGCACAACGCCGGCGTCGAGTGAGGAGCTCACAGCGATTTTCCGGCTACAACCGACGCTGAATGACTGTCTGCCGCGTGAGCAAGCTCCGCTTACAAACAATGTCATCCTTCGCGCGCAATTAGCTTTGGCCAGTTACCGGTTCATGATGTTGAACAGTTCAGGAGTGTGATCGATCGACATGACAGGCATTTCTAGTCTGCTGATCGCTGCGGCGCTAATCACGACCGGCAATACCGACGACAGGGCATACGCGGCTTGCCGAAAAGAAACGCCGGCCCAGCATAGTGGAGGCTGTAAGTGGCGTAGCGGCAGCTTTTTTGCCGGAAACGGCTCATACTCAACCCGAAACGCGTTTCGCCGTGGACGCCCCGGTCGGGTCGTTATAGTTCATCCAGCGGTATCCGGGCCGTCCGAATGGATTCCGGAGCAGGCGAAGGCGATTCCGCTGCGTGTTGCCGATTTATCGGCAATCGACGGCGACTATAAGGTCTGCGTCCTGACGCGTGTCGCCAACCCCTACGTTGAGGGCGGCAAACTCGACACCGCGTGCCTAGCAGGCGCGAAGCTCCTAAGCCTCGGCTCTATCGCTTGGACATTCTCAGATGCCGAGGCCCACAGACGTCCTTAGAGTACCGCCTCATGACGGAGGCGAATCCACCACGCCGACATTTTGGTGGAGCAAGGCCGAATACGGATAGAGCGACTGCTCACCGCCGCGCCGAAAATCGACGTTCATTCATTCGATTTAGCCCACCTGCTCGCTGCCTTCAAACAGCGAACCACTCTCAAAAAGCCGCCGGCCATCCGGCCAGCGGCTCTACGCCCGGGTCAATCGTAGCGTCTCATGCGAACTGGACGTTAGGATTGACCCTGCGCTTCCGGCGTACGGCCGCACCCGTTATCCCAAACCCCAAGATCATCATCGCCCAAGTCGCCGGCTCCGGCACCGCGGCGATGGTCGCAGAAAAAGTGAGATCCTGGGAGCCGTTTACAACTTGAGCAAAGACGAGCTCATCCAGATTGGCACCACGCGCGTTGCCGATGATCGCGCGACCGAGATTCGGATTTGCATTCGAAGCTGCGCACGCGGGTCCGCCGATAAATGGGTTGCAGGACGCGACGTTCGCCTGGCCGGTGCCGGTGATGTAATATGTGCTGAGAAAAGCGACGTAGTTCTGCCCCGCAGTCAGCGTGACGTCTATCGGGTTGAAGTCGAGTATCCCAGAGGAGCCTGCAATCGATGCGCTGCGCCAAATCTCGGCGCCCGGGGTAAATGTCGAGGTAAGCGGCCCGTTCAAGGCGTAGACGATCGCCTGGACCGAGCTCAACGTTGATCCGCTGAGCAAGCTGAATTGGAGGTTGGTCAGGCTGCCGGTAACAGGGGCGGCGAAGCTCTCGCCGATAAAAACCGTCTGACAAGCACCGCCCTGATATGGCCAACCACAAAGCGGGCCGACGTTAGAACCGGTATTTGGATTGCTGACAATTTCAGCATGAGCGGTGGTGGCGCCCAAGGCCATGAAGGCGATAGCGGCAAGGAAACGCGTCTTCATGTAAATCACCCCCGTGGTAAATTTTGAGATACGGATTTCGCTCTCGAGGACATGCTTGCTCCGAGTGCTTCACCCCAATTGTCGCAATCGGGAGAACCGATGGCGTAGCTGCCATCGCACGCGGTGATGACGCTTTGACGACGACGGTTCAACGGGCAGTGAAATACTATCCGAGCTTCAGGGGCCGGCGGTGCCTACCGTTTAATTATCGGCTTGCCACGCGATGTCAGCTCTCAAACCGTTACTAGTGCTCTAGTCGCCTCCGTACAATTTCCACATCGCGCTTGATCGTATGATTATAGAGTATGTCCGAACGCTATATTGCGGCGCTGCGACCCGAGCCCGATCTCAAGGGACACTAGGATATCCATGCGAAAAATGCGCAAGTCTAGCTCGACGTCGTCTTCGCATCGAGGCGGGAAGCCCTCGATTGCGTTGCCGTTCTCAATTTTGGCGCGATTCAATAGACACGGCAAAAGAAGCCGATCAGCTTATTGTAAATTTGCGTCAGGCGCTTGACTGTGTAGATTAAGTTTGGTTCCCTTCTAAGGCGGTCGATTTTCCGGCGCCGCTATGTATGGCTTTCCTTTTTGTGATTTGGAGCTCTTTTTATGAAAATGCGCTTTATCGCAGCTGCGCTGTTCGCCGTATCGCCTGTCGCTATTCCCATCGTCATCCAGTCGGCCGCTGCTCAACAGGCCGCGCCACCAATGAGCAACCGCGCAACTTTGGCGGAAAAGCATGTTCGAACTCTTCTCAAGAGCGCGGCTCCCGGCGCTAAGATGGATTACAGCATTCTGACCGACGAGGTCGGAAAGGCTGTTCGGGAGCATCCCGAAGGGGGCGAAATGATCATCAAATTAGGCACCCCGCAGACCGTTACGTATCTCGGGGATCCTCCTGGTGGCTATCTGTTCCGCATCACCTTTTCGACCGCGAAGATCGACTTTTTCTTATCGTTGAACTCGGCGGGCAAGATTAGCTCCATGTATTATCATCCAGCCGTAGATACGCCCTCCTAACCGTAAACTGGACCGGTGGGTCGCCTGTTGGCGCCGCGTCGCGCGGTCGCAAACTTGAGACGACCGTCATCTACGCTTAATAATACTGTTGCGGGGGAGCGAAGCCGCTGGCCGAAAGGCTGGCGGCTTTTTGCCGCCGTTCATTGGATTTGCGGAATTGCCCGGTGACGGGATATAATCATAGCGCAGAGTCACGCGCGCCCTCAGTTCACATTCCGGTTATGAAATTCTATAACTTGGGATCGATAGCGTAGTCCCCAAGATGACGGGCAAGCCCAACTGCAGCAGCCCAGGTCCAGAAGGCCCCGCTCAGGACATCGTATCAGCTCGCCGAAACCAGTCATTTGTTCAAGTTTCCTGACCAATGGGTATCGGCTGAGCATCCCGAATTACGAGTATGTTCCCTCGAGTAGGCCGTCGCCTGCCGTGTTGAAAGTCGACAATCAAAGCGTTGGCCCTCGCCTGCCTTAGTGTATGATCCTCCTATGTTCCGCGACGCCACTTCCGACGTTTCTGCCCAAGCCGCCCTGTCGGGGTACGGTCCGGCTGCAGTTATCGCATTCGACTTTGTAGTAATCGACGTCGAGACCGCATGCTCCCGCGTCAGCAGCATCTGCCAGATCGGCATCGTCGGCTTTCGCAGCGGCGCGGTCGCGTTCGAATACGAGACCTTGCTCGATCCGCACGATCACTTCAGTAGCTTCAACACCCGCATTCACGGCATCGCCGCCGACCATGTCGCAGGTAAGCCGTGCTTTGCCGACGTGCACGAGGTTATTGACGGACACCTGGCCGGGCGAATCACTGTTGCACATTCTTATTTCGACAAAGGCGCGTTGGCGGCGGCCTGCCGCGTGCACGAGCGGACAATGGTCGAGACGACCTGGCTCGACAGTGTGCGCGTCGCGAAGCGTGCCTGGCCCGAACTTCCCAGCCACAAGCTCAACGTGGTGTCGAAACACCTCGGCATCCCGCTCCGGCACCACGACGCCCTGAGTGACGCTCGCGCCGCAGGTATGATCGTCGTCAAAGCCATCGACCATACAGGCATACCGCTCGCAGAGTGGCTGGCGCCCCCGGCAGGGCAGCGCGCCCCTCCGGCGCCACTCCCTGCGGCGGAGGGTCCATTCAAGGGTCACCGGGTGGCGATCCTCGGCCAGCCCCGCAACGGCGCGCTCGCTCACCAGCTAGCGGGCGGCGGTGCGCGGATCGTCGCCGGCGTCGGCACCACGACAACGATCTTGGCGGTTATCGGCCAGGAGCCGTTCGGCTATGTGCGGTACGACGCGCAATTCCGGCGTGCCTTGGAATTGCAACGGTCTGGCCGCGCGATTCGGATCATGTCCGAGCGGGAAATCATGGAGCGTCTCGCCTAGCGTTGACGCGAAGCCGTCGCCGTCCGGCACCTCGACAACGGCGGAATGGCGCACCACATCCAATCGGTCATGACCAGCTATGCCAAAACCGACGAGGCCGTCGCTGCCCTCACACCCGAGCAGTTTCGCATCACCCAGCAGAACGGGACCGAGCGTCCCGGCACCGGCTCACTGCTGAAGAATAAGCAGGCGGGCCTATATGTCGACATCGTCTCGGGCGAGCCGCTGTTCGCCAGCAACGACAAGTATGAGTCCGGCTGCGGATGGCCGAGCTTTACCAAACCCATCGATGCTGCAAACGTTAAGGCAACGCGCGACTGGTCGATGCTCATCCCGCGCACGGAAGTGCGCTCCGCGCATGGCGACAGCCATCTCGGCCACGTCTTCAAGGATGGACCACGTGACCGTGGTGGCCTGCGCTATTGCATCAACTCGGTCGCGCTTCGCTTCGTAGCACGGGCCGACATGGCTGCGCAGGGCTATGGCGTCTATCTCGACCAGATTGAGGAGCCGCCCTCGATCACCCAGCGAGCGGTGCTAGCCGGAGGCTGCTTCTGGGGCATGCAGGATTTGATCCGCAAGCTCCCGGGCGTCGTCTCGACGCGCGTTGGTTATTCGGGCGGCGAGGTGCCGAACGCGACGTATCGCAACCATGGCAACCACGCCGAGGCGATCGAAATCGTTTTCGACCCCGCTCGCACGGATTTCCGAGCGTTGCTCGAGTTCTTCTTCCAGATCCATGACCCGACGACGGTGGACTGGCAGGGCAACGACCGCGGCGCGAGCTACCGCTCGGCGATCTTCTACACCGACGACGCGCAGAAGGCTGTCGCCGAGGAAACGATCGCGGACGTCGAAGCGTCGGGGCTCTGGCCAGGCAAGGTCGTGACCGAGCTTTCCTCCGCAGGCGACTTCTGGGAGGCCGAGCCAGAACATCAGGATTATCTCGAGCGCCGACCCAACGGATACACGTGTCACTTCGTCCGGCCAAAATGGAGCCTGCCACGGCGGACGCCTGCTGTCGGGAGCGAGGCTGCCGCCGGCTAAGTACAAGCTAACCCAAATGAGCCCCGACGCGGCGGCAGGGACCTAAACGTGGACACCCAGAAACTTGAAGGCGCGTCCTTAAAGCGGGACTCTTAATCATGCACGATAGTGTCTGAGGATTTTGAGCGCTGAATCTCGGGCGGCCTTACCAGCGACAAAGGATCGGTTCGGCGCTCCCTAATCGGCCACCCGCCGCAACTTGGCAGAAGCAGTGCCGACTTCCACTTCCAGCGTTTGCGCGCGCGGGTCCAGCGCGATCGCAGGAATGTCGAATGGCTCCACGTCACTCGGATGATAGGTGAAGCGGAAGCTATTCGCAGTCCGAGGATCAAAGTCGAACATCGCCAGTACCGTTCGGTCAGCAAGGCGCATGATCGAAACCCTGGTGCGTGGCACCTTCTCGGCAGCCCGATTGACATGCCGGCCATCGCCCATGGCATAGAGCCCCGATGCGTTCGGCCATGTGACGCCCAACCCCTCAGCTGGCGTGCCGTCCGCATTGGTCGCGGTTACCGAGATAGCGACCTTGGGATCAAGCGTTGGAGAACCGATAGGATCCAACCGCGCGAGACTAGGCCGGTTGTGAATGTGTATGACACCGCCATCGACAGTCCAGAAGCCTTCCGCCTTGATGAAGTCGCTATCGGCGGGGCCGGTCGTGATACGGTACGGCGCGGTGTTATCGGCGTTTAGATGCACGTCGATCTTAAAGTTGTCGCTTTTCTCTTCGTAATGATAGCGGCCAACCAGCACCCGCTGATCGGTAATGAACACCGGCAAGCTATTTGACGGCAGTTGAGCGATCGCGGGGGTGCACAAGGCGATAAGCACCGCAACGCCGCCCCAAATTTCACATTTAAATTTACGCTGCATGAAGACCCCCCACCCTCCGGGAAAGACAGCCGAGAGACGGGGTACGTTCCCGGTGAACGGACACATTCGATCTTTGGTGCAGCGGCGGCGACTGAGTGCGCCATGCTTAAGTCGGTGCTTCAGCGCCAGCACCGACTGAAATGTCCGAGTATTAATTTTCACAATCGATATGCGGTGTTTGACGCGTCACAATGTCTACCGACCCAGTTGCAAATTTCTGAGGGATTGAGCACGCTTTTCGAATGATGAGGATTCTGCTTGTGTTTCTGGGCCTGACGGCGTCGGCGGCCGTGATCGCTGCGCCATCGGTGCCAGTCGGCGTCACACGACAGCTGCCTGCGGGATACAAAGTGCTCACAAGCGTTCGCATGACCGCCACGCGACCAACCCGTAACTTCCAGATCATAGCGATTGGGCGGAAGGATGAGGGTTTCCGAGCTCGGTCCGGGAGTGCTGTCGCACGGCCACTTTTGATCTTCGAGCGGCAAAAAACGAGGTTCGCGCTGGTTGGTCGAAACGACAATGTACTCCTGAAGGCAAACGAGGGCGGGCAATGCGACCCGTTCCTGGATGACGGCGGTTCGATATCTGTCAAGGGACGCTTCTTTACCGTCGAGAATGGCGTAGCATGCGGCCAGCACTGGACCGATTTTGTCACCTTTCGCCTTGATGATCGAGCAGGCTTTGTTTTCGACAATGAGCGATCGGAATCGTGGTCGCTGAATTCTAGCAATGATCCCGGTGCCGAAGCGATGGTCCGGGACGGCCCACAACGGCTGCAACGCAGCCAGCCAGGCCACGTCGTGTCGTTCGAGCAATGGCGGAGGACACGCTAAGGCCGATCCTTACGCCGATGAGATCACATCTTTGTTCCTGCAGGCCGGCTAGGCTCAGGACTCGTTGATCAGAGCCAGAAGATGACGGTTGCGGCGAGCGCGATGGCTGAGAAGAAGACGGTTGGGCATCGATCATAGCGTGTGGCGACACGGCGCCAGTCCT
>NZ_JAXOJL010000019.1:0-10199 GCF_036663755.1 Parasphingomonas caseinilytica | reverse complement strand
AGGACTGGCGCCGTGTCGCCACACGCTATGATCGATGCCCAACCGTCTTCTTCTCAGCCATCGCGCTCGCCGCAACCGTCATCTTCTGGCTCTGATCAACGAGTCCTGAGCCTAGGCCATTGGCACCGTCCCCCGCCTCAGTAATGCCGCCGAACGCCTCACCCGTGCCCCCGGCGGCATTGGACTTCAGGATGATGTTTACGACGCCGGCGATCGCATCGGATCCATACTGGGCGGCTGCTCCGTCGCGCAGCACCTCGATGCGCTCGATCGCCGCCTCCGGGATCGTGTCGAGATCGACACCGGCGGAGCCGCGTCCGATGCTGTTGTTGACGTTCAGCACCGCGTTGGCATGCCGCCGCTTGCCGTTGACCAGCACGAGCGTCTGGTCGGGTGAAAGGCCGCGCAGCGTGATCGGCCGCGTATTCGCGGCGGACGCGGTGGTGGCAGCCCGGGCGAAGTTAATGGACGGCTGTAAGAAGTTGAGCGCGCGCCCCAGATCGGGGAAGCCGGTATCGGTGATCGTTTCCCCCGACACCACGTCGATCGGGGCCGATGATGCTAGCGCTGTGCGGTTCGGCGATCTCGTGCCGGTCACGACGATGTCATCATCGGCTTTGGGTAACGGCGGCGCATCCGTCTGGGCCACCGCCGGGGTGACGGCCAAGAGCCCACTCATGATCGCGATCGTTCCGGATCCTCGCATGCTGCACTCCCGCCCTGGTTTCGGCGGCGGTAGAGTGAGATCATGGCGATAGGTTAGTGCGGACCCCGCAACACCTGTTGCGATCTTAGCGCGTCCCCGGTCAATTTCGACCCGTCAGCGGCGTTGACTGTCGGGCTTGACGCCGTCTTTATGATCAACGCCTAAGCGAGCGCCACGATAAATCCCGAAGGTGTCCGCGACGACCCAGAATGCGACATCCGGCGGTACGTTCGCGATCCCAACAGCGGACGCTCATTCATCTCGGCCTAATTGGGCCGCTAAGCGCCCTAATTGCAGACACTCGGCACAAGCGCAGGGTCAACCAGAGGCAGCCAGTCTGCAGTCGGCGCAAACTCCGGCATCACGGCCTCCTCTCGTCACACCAACTTCAGTCGTTGATCCACGCCCTTTGGCGCTAAGCTACAGAGAGAGGAACACAATCATTCCGGCTTAGATCAACGCATTAGCATGAAAAGGGCGAGTGCGTTGCGGGCGCTGTCCGCGAAGCGGTCGTAAATGGCGCGTGAAACCGCGGCGATGACAGGCTGGTGATCGCGTCCCCCGCGAGCGAACACCGCGACCGCCACGCGGCGGCCGTCGGGCATGGTGATGTACCCGACATCGTTGGTGACACCGTCAAGGGTACCGGTCTTGTCCTCGACCGGGGTGCCGGCAGGAAGCAGGGCGCGGATACGTCGGGTGCCGGTCGCGCATCGGCTCATTAGTTCGAAAAGAAACGTTCGGCTTTGAGCCGTCAGGACGGTACCGCTATCGAGCTTTTGCAACAGCGCGACCATGGCTACCGGCGTGGCAACATCCCTGCTGTCGGCAATGTGGCCGCGCTCTCGGAGCAACTGGGCGATTGTCCGGTCTACACGGATGCCCGTGATTTTCTGCGTCGACAGCCATTGCTGGACAGCCATGGGTCCGCCGAGACTGGCAAGCACTTGGTCGGCGGCGCGATTGTCGCTGCGAACGATCATCAGGTCCAGGACTTTCGCTGCGGGACGGCCAAGGATTGTGTCGCCGAGGCCCCGGCGGCCTTGATCGACCTGGGCGAGATAGGCGGCCGCGATGGCGATCTTTATCGTGCTGGCCATCGGAAAGGGGATGTCGCCGTTCACAGCAACGGTCGAGCCGTCGCGAAGGTCGAGCGCCGCAATGCCATATTCACCCGAGCGTCCGGCGACCAGCATGCTGAGATCTCGCTCAAGTCCGATCAGCTCGGCAGAACTGGCGGCAGCCGGTGTCGGAAGCAGAAGGCTCGCGACAATGCTGGAAAGAATCAGGCGGGGAAGCAAGGTTACGCGCATCGACAGTCCTTGGATATTGCCCTTCAGAGACTTGCGCATGCTACACTGAAGACATGAACACGTCGTGTTGCATGCCTGTGAAAGGCGGGCAACGGCAGATGGCTATTTTTTGAGGACGTCCTCCGGCCCGCCGCGGGCTCGGCACGAACACGGGTGTTTCCAGCTTCCTTCCCCCGATTCCCCACCTCTGCCAGTCATTCGCCACTCGTCCTTGGTGGGCGGCATGCCCTTCTTGCATCTGGCCACTCAGACCCCCGCGACGCCTCCGGATCCGCGCGATCGTCGAGCATCTCGTGACGATCGACGCTGGCCGTTTTCATCATCCATATCTCGGCCGCCACATGCGTTCCCCGATCTGCTCGGCATCGATCGACGGATTTTCGGCAGCAACGCCTTCCGAAACCGCTTGGCGCGCGACCGCAACCGCGATGCGCAGCGCGACCTCGCGCAACTGCGCGATCGGCGGCAGAAGCGTACCATCCTTTCCGCCCATCGCCCCGAGTTCGCGCGCCGCGGCCATGAGCATCCCGTCGGTGATCCGCGTTGCGCCTGCCGCCAGCGCGCCCAGCCCGACGCCGGGAAAGATATAGACATTGTTGACCTGGGTGATCCCGGCCACTCCGAACGGGCTGCCCGTGCCGATGATCGCCCGTCCGTCGGTCCATGCCAGCAGGTCAGCCGGATGCGCTTCGGCACGCGAGATCGGATTGGATAGCGGGAAGATTACAGGCTGCGGATTTGCTGTCGCCATGGCGCGGACCACCGGCTCGCCGAATGCGCCCATCTGTCCCGAGGCACCGATCAATACGCTCGGCTTCACATTGGAGACGGTGTCGAGCAATCCGATCGCGTTCGTGTCCGTTCGCACCCACGTCGCGATTTCATCCGGATCATGCGCCAGCGCCTGTTGCTGCGGCGGCAGGCGCGAAATGTCGGACAGGATCAGGCCGTCGCGATCCACTGCCCAGATCTGCCCGCGCGCCGTCGCTTCGGACAATCCTTCGGCCATCATCGCGCGAACAAGCATTTCCGCCACGCCGCTGCCTGCCGCGCCAGCCCCGAACAGGACGATGCGCTGCCGGGCCAGCGGAACGCCGGTGCGACGGATCGCGGACAGCAACGTCCCCACCGTGGTCGCAGCGGTACCCTGTATGTCGTCGTTGAAGCTGAGCAGGCGATCCCGATAGCGATCCAGCAGATCATGGGCGTTCCGGCCCGCGAAATCCTCCCACTGCAGCAGGACACCGGGGAACCGCTCGGCGACCGCGCTGACGAACGTTTCTACGAATGCGTCATATTCAGGCCCGCGAACGCGCGGATTGCGCCAGCCGACATAGAGCGGATCGTCGCGCAACACGGCATTGTCGGTACCGACGTCGAGCAGGATTGGCAGCACCTCGGCCGGATGAACACCGGCGCAGGCCGTGTAGAGCGCCAGCTTGCCGATCGGGATGCCCATGCCGCCCGCGCCCTGATCGCCCAGCCCGAGAATCCGCTCACCGTCGCTGACCACGATCACCTTGACCCGATCGAGCGCGGGATCGGCCAGAATGTCCGCGATCCGCCCCTTGTTGGGATAGCTCAGAAAAAGTCCGCGCGGCCTGTGCCAAATCTCGCTGAACCGCTCGCACCCCGCGCCCACCGTCGGCGTGTAGACCAGCGGCAGCATGCGCGGCAGATCGTGCTGCACCAAAGCGTGGAAGAGGACCTCGTTCGAATCCTGCAGTTCGCGCAGGAAGGCATAGCGGTGGAAATCATCCTCCATACCGTTCAGCGCCCGCATCCGCCGCCCGATCTGGCTGTCGAGCGTGCCGACATGCGGCGGCAACAGCCCGTGCAGGCCCAGCGTGTCGCGCTCGGCTTCGCTGAACGCGGTGCCCTTGTTGGTTAGTGGATCGGCGAGAACCGCCCGGGCTGCGGCATGGAAAGCTGGGGAAATCGTAACGGTCCTTTCAGAAACGGAAGCTCACCCATCCCGCGAGGAAATCGGAACTCTTGAAGCCGGCATCGGTCAGCGCCGGACCCGCCGCGAGATGTTCGTAGCGACCCGTCAACGAGATTCGCGGCGTGATCGACCAGATAATCTGCAGCCGCGCGACTTCGCCGATCTTGGCCGCGCCGAAGCGCTGCGTGCCGGCAAACGGCTGTCCGTTGGCGCGGTAGACCGCGTCGGTCGTGCTATCGCGCCAGGCCAGCATGTATTCGGCCGTCAGCCGTACCGCCTTGGCCGGTTGCACCGTGACGTTCGGGGCGACCGCAATCAGGTTCGAAGGGGTGAGGAACAGGGCATAACTGTAATAGATGTTGTTGCCGAACGGCGCATAGGCATCGCGCAGCTTGCCGTCGCCATAGCCGCCTCCGCCGCTGGCATAATCGAAATGCACGCCGACCCGCGGCGCGGCCTTGTCCTTCCCCACCCGCCAGGTCTGCGCGAGGAACACCTGCCAGGCATCGATCTGCTGGTCGATATACGTCCCGAACTGGTGGTTGACCGTCCAGTCGATTGTCAGGCGGCCGGCATCGCCCCACAGCCGCGCGCCGGCATAGAAACGCTCGGCCGGGCCGCTTCGTCCGCCCCAGGCGCCGACATCGTTGCGCCGACGCCAGAAGAACGGATCGAAATACAGCTTCGATCCGCCGAACCACGCAGGTGGCACGACCACGCCGAACGTCACGCCCGAAAAACGCCGCGCCGGATCGATCACGTCATCGTCGGGGCCCAGATCGCCGTACAATGTCGGCTTCAAGTCGAACAGGTCGATCCGCACTGTCTTGCCGCGTGCCCAGGCGCGGATCCCGTTCAGCGTGTAGCGAATCGTGTTGTTGTCGCGCTGCGATACGAGCAAATTGGCCCCGTCGGTAAATTCCTGACGCCCGTAGCGCGCGCCCAGCGCCACGCCGCCGGCGTTGAAATCGCCTTCGACGAACGCCTGCTGAATGACGAGGTCGTTGCGCAACGAGGCCGCGGGCGCGCCGAGTTCGACGCCGGAAATCCCGCCATGCGCGATCTCCGCATAGGCGCGGAAATGCGGCCCGACGTGCAGATCTGCACCGCCGGTTATCCGGTTGATGTCCTGCCGCTGCGCGCGCGCATCGCGCAGGCCCGGATTGGTCGTGTGATTGACCCGCAAGCGGATTTCGCCGGACAACGTCACGTTGACGTCGCCGTCCGGGTCGAGCGGCAGGAACTTTAGCCGGTCGAACACGTCGTGGCGCTTCTTCGGGTCGCGATAGGCGCTCCAATCCTCGGCCCAGCGTGACAGATTGTATCCGCCGGCCGTTCCACCGTCTCCGGCGGCGGCGGCGGGATAGGTGGTCGCGATCGGCGTGGCGGGCGCCTTGTTCGGCGTGGCCTCGAACGTCGTCTGCGCGATGGCGGACGCGGGAACGAGGCAAAGGGTGGCGGCCGTGAGCCGCGGGAGCATTTTCATCGATCCCGTCTTTCGGGCTGGAGACGGTGGATCATTCGGCCGCGACGACACCCGCCGGGAGATCCTCGACCGGGCCGAGCTTGCCCGCCATCGCGGCGTCGAACTGGTCCTTGTCGAGCGCGCCCTCCCATTTGGACACGACGACGGTGGCGACCGCGTTGCCGATGAAGTTGGTGAGGCTGCGGCACTCGCTCATGAAGCGGTCGACGCCCAGGATCAGCGCCATCCCCGCAACCGGCACCGATGGCACGATCGACAGCGTCGCGGCCAGCGTTATGAAACCGGCCCCCGTCACCCCCGCCGCCCCCTTGGAGGAGAGCATCGCCACGCCCAGCAACAGAAGTTGCTGCCCGATCGTCAGATCGACGTTGCAGGCCTGCGCGATGAACAGCGCCGCCAGCGTCATGTAGATGTTGGTACCGTCGAGGTTGAAGCTGTAACCGGTCGGCACGACCAGTCCGACGATCGACTTGGGGCAGCCGGCGCGCTCCATCTTCTCGATCAGGCTGGGCAAGGCGCTTTCGGACGACGACGTGCCGAGCACGAGCAGCAATTCGGTCTTCAGATAGGCGACCAGCTTGAAGATCGAGAAACCGCACAGCTTCGCGACGGTGCCGAGCACGACGATCACGAACAGCAGCGAGGTGAAATAAAAGGTGCCGACAAGCATCGCCAGATTGGCCAGCGTGCCGACGCCGTATTTGCCGATCGTGAAGGCCATCGCGCCGAAAGCGCCGAGCGGCGCGGCCTTCATCACGATGCCCACCAGCTTGAAGAACGCGATCGATACGTCATCGAGTACGCCCAGGACTTTGGCGCCCCGATCGCCGATCATCGCCAGCGCCACGCCGAACAGGATCGACACGAACAAAACCTGAAGGATGTTGCCTTCGGTCATCGAAGACAGGAACGTGTCCGGGATGATGCCGGTCAGGAAACCGGTCAGCGTCGTATCGTGCGCCTTGGCGGCGAATTCGCCGACCTTCGATGCGTCCAGCGTGGCGGGGTCGATGTTCAGCCCAGCGCCCGGCCGTACGACATTGGCGACGATCATGCCGACGATCAGCGCGAAGGTGGAGAAGAACAGGAAATAGGCGAACGCCTTGCCCGCGACGCGACCGACCGACCGCAGATCGCGCATGCTGGCGATGCCGGTGACGATCGTCAGGAAGATCACCGGCGCGATCACCATTTTGACGAGCTTGATGAAGGCATCGCCTAACGGCTTCAGCGATTCACCCGTGCCTGGGTAGAAATGGCCCAGCAGGACGCCCGCGGTGATCGCAATCAGCACCTGGAGATAAAGCTGCGCATACCACGGTTTGATCGCCGGCGGCGACGGCAGGGCGTTCATGTTGATCGTCATGGAATTGGCCTCTCATCCTCTCAATTGCGTGTTCCGGCTCTTGAGGACGGTTCACGTCGGAGGATGATGCGCGAAGCGTGTATGCGGCCAAAGGGCCCCACGGATTTAATATTCGCCCTGTAATCCGAGCACTTAGCAGAAACGCCCTCGCTCGGATGTGCCGGTTTCAGCGCATCTTCCGAACAGAATGTGCCATAATTTGCACATCAACGGCTCGCGTCTTAAATCGGATCATGTCCCGCCGACTGGTCTTCAGCCGAATTACCGGCTTGTTCGTGATCCTCGCCCTTTGCGCATCGGTGGCGTGGATCGTCGGCAGGATCGTCGAACAGCGCGGCCGACAGGCACTCGCCCTGTCGGTGCTGGCTGATGCCAGGCTGCGTCAGGCATTGCTGGCAAGCGAGATCGCTCGTTTTCGTCTTCTCCCGCTGGCGCTCGCCGATGATCGTGATCTGATTGCGGCGCTGGACGACGCCCCGGGTGCCACGCGGACGCTCGACGTGAAGCTTGAGACGCTGGCGGCACGCACCGGGGCGGCCGCGATTTATGTCATAGGCCGCGGCGGCCGCACGGTATCCGCCAGCAACTGGCGCGCTCCGCGCAGCTTCGTCGGCCAGGACTATCGATTTCGCCGTTATTACATCGATGCGGTGCGAACCGGCGCGGGCGAACAGTTCGCGCTGGGTACGGTCAGTCGCAAACCCGGACTGTACCTGACGCGCAGGACGGCGGCCGGCGGCGTGGTGGTACTGAAACTGGAGTTCGATCGGCTGGAGAGCGATTGGCGCGCCGCGGGCGGGATCACCTTCGTCACCGATCGCGCGGGCATCGTGCTCGTCACCAGCCGGCCAGAATGGCGATTCGTCGAAACCCTCCCGATCGCGTCCAGCGTGGCTGCAGCCGCGCGCGCGGACAGCGGCGCGCCGACGCTGCGGCATTCGCCGATCGCCGCGCTCGGCGACGGCCGAATCCGGGCCGCCGGAATCGCCGAGACGCTGATGCTTGCGGGAACCGCGCCGGACGCCAACGGATGGCGCGTCCAACTGGCCATGCCGGCCGGTCGGGCGATCGACGCGGTGGTGCGGCTCGCCCAGGTGTTGGCGCTGCTGTCGACAATGACGTTGGCCGCCCTGCTCTGGGCAATGCGGCAAAGCGCGCGCCGCCGGGCGGAACGGACCAGCGCGCTGGAACATGCGGTATCGGCCCGGACGGCCGATCTGACCCGCGAGATCGAGGAGCGCACCGCCGCCGAGGCACGCGCAGCGGAGCTGCGGGAAGGACTGCGCCAGGCCAATCGGCTCGCCACGCTCGGCCAGATCACGGCGAGCGTCGCGCACGAAACCGCGCAACCCGTTGCCGCGATCCGCAACTATGCGGCAACCGGGGAACAATGGCTCGACCGTGGCGACCTGGATGCGGTGCGCGACAATCTTCAGGCCATCGGCCGGCTGACGGGGCGGATCGGGGATGTCACCGCCGAACTGCGCGGCTTCTCACGCAAGGGCAGCGGGCCGATCGGCCCGTTGCGGCTGGCCGACGTGGTCGATGGCGCGCGGCTCATCCTGAAGGAACGGCTTTCACGCGTCACGCTGTCGTTGCCCGACATGTCGTCCGACCCGAACGTAATCGGCGGGCGCGTCCGGCTGGAGCAGGTGCTGGTCAACATCCTGCAGAACGCGATCGAAGCGACCGAGGGTTGCCCCGATCCAAGCATCGCGATGTCGCTGGAGATCGCGGCCGACACCGTCCAACTCGTCGTGCGGGACAATGGTCCCGGCGTCGCTCCGGCGATCGCGTTGCAGCTGTTCACGCCGTTCGTGACCAGTCGCCCGACCGGGCTGGGCCTCGGACTGGTCATCGCACACGACATCATGAACGATCTTGGCGGCGCGCTCAGGCTGGTTTCCACCCCGACCGGCGCGTGCTTCGTCATCGAAATGCAGGCCGCGCCATGACGGACGATATGGTCCGCGTGGCACTGGTAGAGGATGATGACGATCTGCGCGCTTCGACGGCGCAATTGCTGTCGCTCGCGGGATTCGCGGTTGATGCATTCGCCTCGGCCCAGCCAGCTTTGGCGGCGATCGATGCGCACTATCCCGGCATCGTCGTCGCCGACGTGCGCATGCCGCAAATGTCGGGCATCGAGCTGTTCCGTCTATTGCATGGGCGCGATCCGACGCTCCCCGTGATCCTGATCACTGGCCATGGCGACGTCGCCATGGCGGTCGACATGGTCAAGGCCGGTGTCTGGGATTTCTTAAGCAAGCCCTTCGACCCGGCGGCGCTGGTAGCGGCGACATCACGCGCGGCGACCGCACGCGGATTGGCGCTGGAGAATCGCGCGCTACGCCAGGCGGCGGACGCGGATCGGGGCGCGGCCCTGGTCGGCAAGTCGCTGGCGATGGATCGGCTGCGACAGATGATCCCGGCGCTCGCCGATGCCGATATGGATCTGTTGATCGAAGGCGAGACAGGCACGGGCAAAGAACTGTTCGCGCGCCTGATCCATCGCGCGGGCAAGCGGGCGCGTCATCGCTTCCTGGCCGTGGCGTGCGCCGCCATGCCCGATGCGCTGCTGGACGGCGGATTGTTCGCCACCATAGGCGAGGGCAGCGTCTCTGCCGCCAGTCGCGGCACGTTGTTCCTCGACGATATCGATCAGGCGTCGCGCGCGCTGCAGGCGCGATTGACCGGCCTTGTCGAGGATCGCGCCGTCCGTCGGTCCGGCATACGCGATGCCGTGCCGATCGATCTGCGCGTCATCGCCACCGCCGGAGAGGAAACACACCGTGCGCCGGATGCGATCCCGCCGGCCTTGCTCTATCGTATCGCCGCCGTTCGCGTGCGCATCCCGCCGCTGCGTGAGCGGCGCGAGGACGTGCCGCTCCTCTTCGCCCATCTCGCTACTACCGCAGCGGCACGGCATCGCCTGCCGATGCCGCAACTCGCACAAACCGGGCGCGCCTATCTTGCGGCCCATGACTGGCCGGGCAACGTGCGGGAACTCTCCCATTTCGCCGAACGCTTCGTCCTGGGCCTCGATGGGCCGGTTTCGGAACCATTGGCATCGAGCTTCGAACCACTGCCAGCACGGCTCGCCGCGTTCGAAAGCGCGGCGATCGTCGAGGCGATGGCTGCCTCGGGTGGAGAGGTCGGCGAGGCGATCGCCCGCCTCGGCATTCCGCGCAAGACCTTCTATTATCGGGTACAGCGCCTGGGCATCGATTTACGCAAGCTTCGCCTAGAAACGTCAGGCAGCCGTCGCTAGGGTCAGGACCCATTGATGTAAGCGTCGCGATCTGATTCAGGCTCTGCGAGGAGACTGGGCATGAGCGACCTATATTGGCTGACGGACGAGCAGATGGCGCGGCTGGAGCCGT
>NZ_JAXOJL010000018.1:0-13892 GCF_036663755.1 Parasphingomonas caseinilytica | reverse complement strand
ACGGCTCCAGCCGCGCCATCTGCTCGTCCGTCAGCCAATATAGGTCGCTCATGCCCAGTCTCCTCGCAGAGCCTGAATCAGATCGCGACGCTTACATCAATGGGTCCTGACCCTAGGAACGGTTGGATGTCAACGCATCGTAGACATCGCAAATCGCGGCGATCCGCGCAGCGCGGCTGATCGCATCGGTCTTCAGGTTGAATGGATATCCAGAGCCGTCGAGCCTTTCATGGTGATGCCGGCAGACGTCCAGGATCACCGGCGGGGTCGCGGCATTCTGGCTGAGCAGCAGATATCCCTGTTCGGGATGCGTCCGGACTAGGGCGAATTCCGCATCCGTCAGCGAATCCGGCTTTTTCAGGATTTTGTCCGGAACGATCATCTTGCCGATGTCGTGCAGCAGACCAGCGAGGCCGAGATCGAACACCTCAATCTCCGTCATTCCCAATGTGCGGCCGAAACTCGTCATCAGCGCGCTAACGGCAAGCGAATGGACATATGTATATTCGTCACGCTTCTTCAGGCGCGTGATCGCGATCAGCGCGTAGGGATTGCGTGCGATTGAGGTCATCACCTCGGCGACCATCGGCGTGAACGCATCGAGGTCCAGGCCTTCGCCGGCATGGGCCGCGGCGAACAGGCGCTTCATCTCGCGCTTGGAATGCCGGACCATCGCGATGGCATATTCCTGCTCCTCGGCGAAGCTACGGGCGCATTGCAGAGCGAGCAACGACCTCGGCAAAACACGCGCCCCCGCGCTGTCCTGCGTTGCCTCGGGCGGCGGGCATGGCGGCATGGACATATCGAGCGGCTCCCCACGTTCCTCGTCGATGACGATCGCCGGAACGGCACTGTCCCGAATGCGCGCCAGATCCCGCAGGTCCGTCAACCGAAAGCGGGGCAGCCAGAACGGGTGGTCGAACCACGGGCCATCGAACGAATGTATGAACATGCCGAGACGTACCTGGTCCCGCGCGATTTTCCGTAGCATCGCAGCCCTCCTCAGCGACGCGTTCTAGTCCCACGCAGTAACAAAATCATTTCGGTTTGGACTAAAACAATAATAGATTTGAAATTGTAAATATCGGTCACAGATGTCGACCGCGAACGCGGATCACCATCGCTCAAAGATAATCTACAAATCGATGACGAAGCCAGCCTATTGGCCCACCGCTGCTCCGATTAGGGAAGGCGGTCGTGCAAAAAGAGCCGGCGCCGACGGGGATTGCCGAATATCGGCTAAAGCGCTGCTCAGTTGGGAAAAGAAGGGCTGGTCATAACAGAAGTTAGCGCACGTCGTTTGACATATATATATGATGCAGCATGTTGCTCTTCGTTGATGAGGTTTTATGCTGATCGGTCACACTTGGTCGGATTCGAACGGCATTCTGCTGGGTGTCGATGAGCCCGTCGCGGACCTCCTGCAGCGTCGGCGGCGCGATCTCGAGGGCATGTCATATCTCGCGATCACGCATCCGTCCGACAGGGCAAAAAGCGTGGCACTCGTGACGAGCTTGCTCCCTGGGCAGGGTCCGACCGGGATGCGCAAACGCTATCTCACTGCAGACGGCGCAGAGGTTTGGGTGGTTCTGGAGGCCGCGAGAATTCGTGCAGGAACATCGGGCGAACATCTCATCGGCACGTTCATCGTCGCCGGCACCGATCAAAATCCCCGGCGATTGTGGCGAGAGGCCAAGTCTCTACTCGACCTGAACGCCCTGCGTGGCGAAATGCTGGGTGTCGACCTGTTCGCGGATCATTCGTGGACGATCCTCCTGCACCTTTATCTTGCAGAAGCCGAGGGGCGCGCGGCGGACCTTCCCGAACTCAGTCGTTTGATAGCGACGTCGTCGGAGGTCATCTGCCGGTGGGTCACCGCCTTGGTGTCGCGTGGGCTGGTTGATCGCGATCTCGCTAAACCGAGTGTGTGCCAGCTAACACAGCGGGGTCTCGAAACGATTGAAGTAGTGTTGGCTCACAGATCAACCGCTTAGGTTCAGCACGCCTTGTCTCAATCCAAGTGAAGCCGCGCCACGAAGCTGCGATCCAGAGCGGTGGCCGAAAATCGGTGCATGGTGATCACAATCTAAAATGGCTACGCTTTGTAGGCGATCACCATCGGCTTGTGCCTCAGGCCAAGGGCACGATCAGATTCTCGTCAATGAGCCTGTCGAGATATGGGACGTGTTTGTCGGCGTCGCGCGCAAGCCGCCATGATCACGCTGATCGACTGCGACAATTGCTGCGTGTCGTGCGAGCGCGCCTTGGGCGCCAAACTCGTCGGCGTGCCGATGATCGTCCCGTCCAACAATGACGGGTGTGCCATCGCCCGTTCGGCCGAGGCCATGCGTCGCCGTCCGACCAAAGTGACGTTCGCCTAGCAGCTCTCTCCCAATGAAAAACGCTAAGCCGCTGGCCGAAAAGCTGGCAGCTCTCTGCTGCTGCCAACTTGGCTTCACGGTATAGGCTATGATTGCTACACCCCCTGGCTTGCACTGCCGATAAACAGGATCGCCCATCTGGATTTTCAGTTAACAGCAAGAGTTGGCGAGTGGCAGTACCCCGCAGGCCGTGGCTCGCCCCAATGATTGCGGCTTATTTCAATCCAGAGGCCGCGTGACAAATATGATCCTCCCATCATCCAGATTAAAGCGTGGTACGTCGAGACGCTCATAGGAGACCGAGAGCAGCTAATGGTGCAAAATCGACCCGCAAGTGGTGCATTGGCATATTCCTATCTGCGCTTCAGCAGCCCGGATCAGCAATATGGCGATAGCTTGAGGCGACAAACAGCACTCGCAGTAGATTACGCGTTCGAGTTCGATCTCATTCTCGACGATCAGCTGACATATCAGGATTTTGGTATTTCGGGTTTTAGGGGGCAGAATGTTGCGTCTGGGCGCTTAGGGGATTTTCTTGCGGCTATTTCGGCTGGCCTAGTGCCCACCGGAAGCGTCCTTCTCGTCGAAAATCTCGATAGATTAAGCCGGGACAGCGCCCTGAATGCCCAGAATTTGCTTACCCAAATCGTGTTGGCAGGGGTGTCGGTCGTAACGCTTTCTGATCGTCGAACTTATTCCGTCGAGGAATTGCGCCGTGATCCGATGGGTCTTATATTTGCTCTGATAAACTTCATTCGCGCCAACGAGGAAAGCGCAATCAAATCATCGCGAGCCAAGGCAAACTGGGTAGCTAAGCGGGCAACCGCATTGACCAAGCCTTTGACATCGAAGTGTCCCGCTTGGTTGTCGCTCGACAGAACCACAGACCGCTTCGTCAAACTTACTCAACGGGTCGCTGTTGTGAAAACGATATTCGACCTAGCTGACCAAGGAAAATCATTCACCGAAATTGCAAGGATACTCACCCGCCGGAAAACGCCAACGTGGACGGGCCGAGGCCTTTGGGATCGCCACACCGTCGGAAACATTATTACTTTTAGTGCAGTAGTGGGGACTTATGTCCCCCACCACAACGACTACGTAAATGGAAAGATCATTCGGCGGCCGTTGAAGCCCATCCCAGGCTATTATCCCGCTATCATTTCAGTGGAACAGTTCGATCGTGTTCACCGCACAAGACTTGCCAATTACACAAGTGGCAGAAGCGTCATCGGCTATCTTCTCCAGCATCTGGCCGTTTGCAACACTTGTGGCCATTTCTTGTCCATCGTTCGGCGAGCCGAACATGGTCCGAGTATGGCGTGTGCGGCGGCGATCGCGGGCACAAGGGGCCACTACACGGAGGTTCCATATCTACCAATCGATAAGGCGCTGCGCGGTAGTCTGCTGAAGATATTACAATCGTTTCACCTTCCAGAGGAATATGGCTCAAGTAACCGACTGCGCATGGCACAGAACGGAGTAGACCGGACCAGACGCGATCGTTTTGACGATGCTTTCTCCGCATCGAATGGTGACCCAAACGAGCTTGTCCTCCACGCCTTTAGAGCTGCCGAAGACGAAATGCTTGAGGCTGTCGAAAGCTATGACAGCCGCGCAACCCAGCCCCTGCGACGAACGATCGGAATCGCTCTGGAATGCCTGGCCGATCCAGATTTTGGGCCTGTCGAAGCGCGCCTGATTAACCGTGCGCTGAAAGCTATATTCACCAGGGCCGTGATCGACGCTCCTAAGAGGGTCATCAATTTGCATCAGCAAGATGGCGACATACAGTCAGTCGCCTACTAAAATACCGTATGAGGTAGGGCCGCGTTTCGCCGCCGGTTCGCCTGGCCGCACCAAGCCAAGATCGAAACTGCCAATTTACATTTCGATCCTATGCGCTAGGCAATATCCCATACAATGTGACGGAAATTTCCATGGATCACGACACATCGTCAGCAGTAAGCGATTTAAAGCTCCGTCAGCGAGGACGGCGTGGCGGAGCGCCCTTGGGGCGGCCAAGCGCATACCAAGACGTTGGTCTAAAAGTCGACAAGTACCGAAATGTCGTTTTCCCTAATCGCATCCGTCAGCAACGGCTTCTTAGCGGCTTTCCAAAACTATTTTCATTCTGCGTGAAACTCGATGGTATTCCCTATATCAGAATATCAAAGATAGAGCGCGGTGAGGTCTTCGCGAAACCTGAAGAGCTGCGTGCGATCGCAGAAGCGTTAGAGGTAGCGCCCAAGGATTTGTTGCTCGACGTGGACGCAACAGATTTCGATATGGAAGTGTGGTTCTTGCCCTTTGCCGAGGGGGCGTTACTCGACACCGCGCAAGAGTCGGAATTCGCGATGCTTCTCGCGGCAGCGGTACGTGCTCGACGCGCTTCAGACCGCAACCTCACCGCTGCGGCAATGGCTCGCGACTACGCTATTCCTCCCGTCATCCTATCTCGGCTTGAGAATGCGCATAAGGGCTTGGGTCGTTGGAACGATCAAATTGTTCAAAGCCTCTGTCGATTGTTCGGAGCTCGTGACGAGATCGGAATGCGAACCGTTGTTAACGAGCAGCATAAGAAGGGTGAGCTCGAATTATTCCTTGCAGACCTGCCGAACGCGCAGAGCCGTCACGAACGTACGCGCGAACGGATTGCGGGATTAATCAAAGAACTCGATCGCCCCACCTCCGGGCAGCACCAATCTCCCGCTTCGAGTCGAGCTGTTGCTCCAATCGCCCGCCATCTGCCGGTATTTGGATCACCGACCGCTGATGGACTTATTGCGATGACGCCGACCGGTTTACAAATTGAGGCCTTGGCAATCGCGGGTTCGCGGTCGTTCGGCGTTCGGATCGGCAGAGCCTCTTTAGGAGGAGGAATGCCAGGCCACGCCACGGTAATCGTCGATCCGGACAGGTTTCCGCAAGCTGGTGGCCTTGCGTTGGTCAAGGAAGAACACGGACACCGGCTCTTGTCGGTTACGATCGGGAAGGACGGCGCAATGATCGGTTATTCAGTTGCTCCAGCGCGGGAAGTGCCACTCGATGGCCTTGCTCCAGAAGACGTCGCTTCAGTCGTCGCCGCAATCTTCATCTGACCAGCGACGCTTGCAGGCGCTTTTACCGTTGGGGGAGAGAGGCGTGTTTCTGCGCATAATGGACGGCTTGGCCGCCAAGGACGCCCAGCCCAAGACCATCATGATCGATGCGACCTACCTGAAGGCCCATCGCACGGCGTTCAGCCTGGGGGTAAAAAGGGGGATCTCTGGCGCCTGATCGGCCGCACAAAAGGCGGCATGAATACCAAGCTGCACGCGGTCCCGATGCGAACGGGCGCCCGCTCAGCTTCTTCATAACTGCCGGGCAGGTCAGCGATTATACCGGCGCAGCCGCACTGCTGAACGATCTGCCAAAGGCACAATTGGTGCTCAGCGATCGTGGCCATAACGCCGACTGGTTTAGGGACGCTCTACAAGCCAAGGGCATCTAATCATGTATCCCAGGCCGGAAATCGCGGCTCGAACCCGTCAGATACGATAAGCGCCGCTAAAGGCGCCGCAGCCGCATCGAGATTATGTTCGGGCGCCTGAAAGACTAGCGCCGCGTCGCCACTCGCTACGACGGTGGCCCAACCGTCTTCTTCTCCTCCGTCGCCGTCGCCGTCGCTGCCACCGTCATCTACTGGCTATGTTCAACGAGTCCTGACCCTAGGCGGTTGCGCTCAAAAACAGACTGCATCGCGCAGGGAGCGATCCGCATTAAACTGACGGCGCGTTCGGCACCAATGCTCAACATCTTGGCGCAGAACGATTGCACTTGCCACGCCGGCATTCGAAGATACCTTGCCGTTCGAGATGAATGTCCGAAACAATCGTATAGAAGGCTGGAAGGCAATCGGAGCCTATCTCGGCCGCGAGCGAACTACCGTAATCCGCTGGACTAAGGATCGTGGCCTGCCCGTACATGCAATGCCCGGTGGCAGGACGAGGCGTGTCTATGCCCTGAAAGATGAACTGGACGCTTGGCGCCTGTCTCTTCCTCCGACGGACATTACGGCGGCAATATCCGGGGTGCCGGTGGCCGCGCCGGTTGTTCGAGCGCGGAGCAAGTACGCAAGGCTGGTCACATTAATCTGTGCATCGGCGGCCGCATTGATAATCATTGCGACTTTTCATCGTGATAATGAAAAAAGCCTCACCATTCCGCACGATCCTAAACTGGCCCAGAGATTCATCAAGGCTAGGGACGAAATCGCCCGGCGGGATGCGCGCAGCCTTGGCGATGCCACTTCCGATCTCAACGCCATCACGCTGGCCGATCCCGATTTCGCCCTCGCGCAAGCCGGCTTGGCGGACGCATACATACTCGCACGCGAGTTCGGGTCGATCGACGACAGCAATGCTTTCCCGAAGATCGAACAAGCCGCACGACGCGCACTTGCCATCGATCCCGATCTTGCCAGCGCGCATCGCGCGATCGCTTTCGTCGATTACTGGTGGAAGGGGGACGGGACCGCCGCGGCGAAGGGGTTCCGCCGCGCGCTCGACTTAGACGACGAGGACGGCTTCACGCATTTGTGGTATGCCAACATACTGGCTGACAACGGCGATATCGCCGCTGCCGCGCGCGAGTTCGAAACGGCGAAAAGATATCAGCCCGGCGCACCGTCGATCCGGATAGACGAGGCGTGGGCGATCTGGTCGGCCGGAGACGATGCGCGCGCGCAGGCCATGTTGACCGAACTCGCGCAGGAACAACCCATGCTCGCGACGATCTACGATTGTCTGTCTTTCATGGCGCTGGGACGTGGTGATCTGGTCGGATATGCAAGCGAACTAGCGCAGCGGGCGAAATATAGAAACGAATCTGGACTGTCAGCTTATGCAAACGCCGTCGGCAAAGCCGTTGCCAACAAAAACATCGACGCCCTGGCCTTGTTGATGTTGGAGCGCGCACGCAACAGTGAGAGCGGCAATCATTCGGATTTGTCTCTCGAGGCATTTTTCGAAAGTTCGCTGGGCCGTAGAGCGGCGCTAATCAACCTGCTGTCCCAAGCCGAAAGTCGGCACGAGAGGTGGTCGGGAGCGGGCTTGCGCCTTCACATCGCGCGGCGCTGGCACAACGATTCTGAGGTGATGCGACTGCTTCGGCGTCGTACCCCGCCACCACTCGTCTAAAGGACGGCCGGATCATCGGCCTTTCTATCGATCGGCCCTTACTTCGGTGGCAGCAATATCGTCGTTCCGCCATCGGGCGATTGGGTCGATTTGTCAGGAAGACCGGATGGTGCCGCCTCATTTTTCGGATCGCCCTGATCCCGCAAGGCGCCGGCCAGTTGATTGGCCGGGCCGTTTGGATCACCAAGCCCAAGGCTGCTCGACAGCGGCCGGCCCGTCACCGCATCGCGCATGGTAGGTCGATTCGGATTGACCAGCAACAGCAGGCGACCCTCCGCCGTCACAGGGGTGCCGGTGTTTACAGCTGCGCCCGGGTTCAAGCGCCGCTCCGCCAGATTCCGGCATTTCGCCGTCTTTGCCGCCGCTTCGGCCGGGTCGCAGCGGTCGCGACCGACCACCGGTTCGATTGTCACCGCCTGTTTGTCGGGCCGTTTTGGCATGTCCTCGGTTTCGGGCAGCGGTCGCGCGCCTGCACCGTCGGGTTGCGGAATGACGAGGTTCGAGACGCGCCCGGCCTTATGGTCTCGTGCCGCCGTATCCGACAACTGATCTAGTATGATCGGGGAACTGGTCTTGTCGGTACCGGTTTGCGCCACGGCCGCGCTTGCGCACAACAGCCCGATCAGCGGCGGTGAGGCAATCGAAACGATCCATGGTTTCATTTGCCCGCGCCTGTCTGCACGATCATGACGGGTGCAGCGCCGACACCCTGCGCCATCGAAAGCACTAGGCCATGCCCTTGCTGCACCACGTCGCCCCGGCCATTTCCGTTTTGCTCAAAGGTCAACGCATTGTCCTGCCCGTTCTGCAAGATCCGTAGATCGTTGGCCGAACCGTTCTGCGCAAGCGTGCCGACATTGCGCGATCCACTTTGATACGCGGTGAGCGAAGAATCGCCCCCCGACTGGCTCAGGTCGAGCGCATTATCCGTACCGATCTGATAGGCAAGGACGGCGTTATTGCCCATCCCGCGTTGATCGAGCATCGTACTGTTGCCGGAACCGGCCTGATAGAGCGCGGCCTCGGCCTGCACGCCCTGCTGATCAATATGGGCGATGTTATTCGCGCCCGACTGATCGACCGTTGCGTGGAGCTGGGCGCCGTTCTGCGTGACCGCAGCCTGATTGCCGCTGCCATTTTGTCGAACCATCGCATTTTGAGCAGGAGCGGATTGCGAAACCGACACTGTGTTTCCGCTGCCGGTCTGTTCAATCAGCGCCTTTGCGATCGGGCCGATCTGCTGCACGAATGCGGGGTCGGTTTCCGGACCGGCCGCGGCAAGCAGCCCGAGCGAGATGAAAACGATGGGGGACATGGTCCTAACTCCTTGGACGACAGCGCGACCAGCGTTCCGGATCGCAATATAACGGACATCATTTTGATTGGAGGCTGGCGTCTGCGGAGAATGGGCTTCGGTGAAACTAGATCAGGGAGGGCCGAAGCCCTCCCCAAAATGTCAAAAGGCTCAGTGCCCCTGCGTGACGCTCGACGTGTTGCCCGTTCCGTTCTGGGCGACATGTGCCCACGTATTGGCGAAATATTGCCCGACCGCCGAAGCATTGTACGAGCCCGACTGCGTGACATCGGCGACGTTGCTATCGGCCGTCTGGTTGAGCGACGACGTATTGTAATAGCCAGCCTGCGTCACCGTGCCGGTGCCGTTGGTGCCTGACTGGCTCACGTTGGACAGACCGTAGCCACCGGATTGTTGCGTCTTGGCCTGATTGGTTCCGCCGTTCTGAGTGACGTAGGACTGGTTGGAGACGCCGGACTGCACTGCGTAGGCAACATTCCCGTAATTGCTCTGGTTGATGCTCGCGACGCCACCGGTCGAGGACGTCTGGTAGACGCCGGCCGTTTGGTACGAGCCAGACTGCGATACGGCCGCGTTGTTATACGAGCCACTGTCCTGATGGATGAACGCATCTGCTGCGGTAGCGCTCTGGCCGACATTCGCCGTGCTATTCTGCTCGTAGCCGATCTGTACGATGGCGGCGCGTTCCCCAGCGTTGGTCTGATTCACCGTAGCGCGATTGTAGCCGCCTTCGGTTTGCACGATATAGCTCGCACTTTCCTGAAGCGGATTGCTGGGGCTGTTGATGCCCTGTGAAGTCATCGCCTCGACCTGAGCCTCGTTCAGGCTCGCGAGCGAACTCGCCAGCGCATTGCCCCCGGAAACCGACCCGGCACCATTGACTGCGCCGATATTACCGGAATGCGATGGGGTGCTAGTGCCAGACTGCGACGTGCTGGCGATGTTCTGCGTTCCGGTCTGATACGTGAATGCATCGTTGTTCGCACCCGACTGGCTGGTCGACGCCGTGTTGTTGGCCGACTGCAGCGTGAGTGCGCGCTGCCCCGCGCCGCTCTGCGATACAGATGCAGTGCTGCTATTGGCGTTGTTGCCGTTGAAGCCCTGAACGATCACGCTGGTATTCTGCGCGAGAGCACCGTCGGTGTGATCCTGATTGGTAGTTGCCGTGTTGTTATCGCCCGCCTGATCCACCGACGCGGCGGTAGCGGCGGATGCCTGGGTCACGTTGACCGGGTAGGTCGGATAGGTCTGCGCCGAAACAGAGTTCGCGGCCAGGAATGCGGCCGCCGAGATCGTGGCGAGAATTGCAGTTTTCATTGGTATTCCCCTGATTAGAGTTTTGCCTGCTTTAAAAACGGTGACCGTCCCAAAGAACTCTCGTTCTTGATCGCCGCTATTCCGGAAATCCATTAAGCGGATTTCAAGAATCTCTTTTCGCGTAAGAAATCAAATCACTTTGATCCTTCCGCTATCGAACCGATGCTTCATTTCTGCGATTCCGGAGATTTCCGAACATTTGTGGGAATTGCTCCGGGCATCGGGGTTTGCATTGAGACGGACGCAGGCGGCTTGGCAGCTGCCGCTTTCGCCCGGCGAACGCGCTCGCGCTCAGCCTCGACGGCAGCCGGCGAAATGACGCCGTCTCGCTCCTGACGGTATCGCCAGAGGAGCGGCCATCCTGCCTTCTGATCCTGGAAGGACCAGAGTTTTAGGTCCACGCCGTCCATGACGAGGGCGTAGACCGCCTTCTCGATCGCCTGACGCAGCGCGAGCTGCCCCGGCTCGTTCGTGGTGTAGCCAAGTTCGCCCTGAAGAATTTTGTCCGATGCGACGTATGCGAAAACGTTGAAGTTCACCGCCACGGACGTGATCGTCTTCGACGTCGTCACCGTCGTCAGGATTTCACCGGTCTTGACCGAAACGGCGCGCAGATAGACCGTGACGGTATCCTGCTTGTATTTGCCATCCACGCCGATGCCGAGAATGTTGGCCCCGGCGCCACTGGTCAGCGTGTTCGTATCGTAGCTGATCACCCCGCCTTCAAGTAAAACGCCGGCGAAGAGCAATGCGGGCAGCGCCTGGGGATTGACGTTCAATTCCCCCAGATACCGGGCGCGCATCTCGGTGATGATCTGGCGTTCGTTCAGCAGATCCTTGAGCGATTCCCGCTCGACCACGGTGAACCACTTTCGTTCCCCCGCATCCTGCAGCGCCTTCACGAGAATGGAGGTGCCGCCCTGAGTGATCGCGCGCGACAAGGTCTGCCCGTTCTCGACTTTCTCGAACTTGCCAGTCTGATCGGTGAAGCCGTAGACGGCCACGGAGATCGCGCGTGACGGCAATGGCAGTTCGTTGAGCGCAACCTGCGTCGGGGTTTTCGCCGGAAAGATCGGCGATCGCGTCATCGTGGCGCGGGGCGCCATCGATGCGCAACCCGACAGCGCGACAGTCAGAAGAGCGGCGACCAGCAATCGAAACTTCATGGCGCTTACTTGCCGACCGGCGTGGCGACGAAGGTCGGGACCACGATCTGGGTAGAGACACCGTTCGGATCGATGATCACGATCGTGATGTCGGTCAGCCCACGGGTGAAATTGACGGTCGTGCCGCCGAAAGAGATGGTGCCCGATTGCTGCGGATTGTTGCCAAAGATCGCGTTCGACACCTGCTGCGCCACCCCGGCCAGGATCGTGCTCTGCAACTGCGCGGCGAATTGTTGCGCCTGGGTGGGCGGTGTGGTCGAAGATGCCTTGGGCAAAAATTGGTTTTGAGCGTTTGCAATAGCGAGCAGTTGCGACGAGTTGAACGGATTGCCGCCAAATGCAGGATTGATCGGCGTATAGACGAGTTGCTGGGCTGGGGCGCCGCCTGCTGCCAACGCCGCAATGATCGCCGCTAAACCGATCAGACCCGCCCTGTGTGGCCGCGCTCGGACATTAGCATCCGCCACCATGTTCCTCAACATTGCCCCTGCCCCCACCTTGACGCTCGGTTTCCACCGATCCGATTGATGAACGCATCGTTAACGTAGTGGTCAAGGGAGTCGCATCCCCAATTCAGGGGATAATCATAGGTTGTCTCTCTATAAAAATCTGCAGTGTCTCATATCTGAACAAAATCTTAAATCACTGTGCAGTTGACGCAAATGTCTAATCTGCAAGATCATCGATCCGCGGTGCTATATTTCTGGCAGTGTATTTTATTTCACTATCTACCCAAAACTGGTGATAAGTATTTCCTTATTGTCAATTACACCATTCTTGCGACCCACGGTCTTCACTTGAAGGCCGAACTGGCCCCCGAATCGCCGCTGGCAATCCGGGGGCTCTTTTTTCCCGTTCATGTCATGGCGACAGATTCGAGAATAAAGACACCAGTGATGATTGCCGCGTCGATCCCGTCTTGAGATAAATCTGCTTCAGGTGCGATCGAACGGTATTCAGGGAAAGTTTGGACGATGTCGCGATCCCGGCCGGAGAGCATCCGTCGGTCAATTGGCGCGCGATCCGCGCCTCGGTCGGGGTGAGATCGAACATCGCCTGCAAAAGAGCGTAATCCGGGAGCGCCCGCCGCTGCGGATCGGCGATCAGAACGATCGCCGCCGATCCCGAAAAAACGTCGCGTGCGGCACCGGAAATCGGCATCAGATGCATGACCATAGAACCGGATCGATCCGCGTTGGGAAAGGGCAGAGACCTTCCGCGGCGATGCGCGCCCAACTCGTCTAGCGCATCGGACAGAAGCCGGTCCGCATTGGGATCGCGCAGCCTCAATCGGTTGCGGCCGCCGCCGATCTGATCGCCAAGATCGCGTTCAAACAAGTGGTTGGCGTTTTGGACACGCCCTCGACCGTCGAGCAACGCCGCGCCGGTGCCGATCACTTCCAGCGCATCCATTGCACCCCGCCGTCGCTCGTTGATCATTTGGGTACTGAGTTGAACCGCGCGCGCCAGATGTGGGCGCAATCGATCAAGCGTATCGACGGCCCCTTGCGCCGCTTCGGGCGACCGGAATGCCTCGATCGAAACGATCAGCTCCTCCTCCGCCAGTCCGTCGATCATGGTTGCGGCGCCCGACTGGAAACCGCGCGGCGACAGGAAGTCGCGAAACATCGGCAGCGTGTCGATCTCGTCCTGCGTGTGGAGGTCGAGATCGGTGAGGAAGCCCGCGTGCGGCTCGCGCGCGACATACCGTGAAATCCGCGTATTCTCGGCCGGCCATCCCTGGGCGATGAAGTCCGCCGCGACAGGCTCGATATCCTCGGAACACATGTAGCGGAAATCGTCGGGTCGGGTGCTCAGCAACATCCCCCCGCGTGCGCCTACGTCGCGGCTGATCAGGTCGAGCGCGTGCGGCCAACGCTCGGGCAGTACGCCCGCTTCGTACACCGCATCGATGACGCTTTCGAAGCCCGACCCGTTGTTCATTCACGCTAACTCCAAAACGACGCCAATGCCGGCCAGGCATGGCGCCCATCTTCGTGTCATCTTCGGCTATGTAATTTGATCCAGTGAGCGGACGCTCGCGGTCAACACCTCGGAAGTGCCGAAGCTTCGAACGCAGCCGGGTGATCGGCAAGTCGCAAGCCGTTGCATAATGATGTATTTCGCAGCAAGCAGCATCGATGGCTCTGTCAGACCAAATGAACCGGTCACAAGGGGGGATAGTGCTGTCAGTCTAATGCGAACTTTTTGTTTGCGACGAACCACGATTGGGAGCGCCAGTGGCTTTCCGTCCCTGACCCCAATCCACATCGTTCAAGCGGGATCTTATCCGGCACAAGGCGATAGTGCCCGGTGCGACCAGAGTAGCCGGGGACCGCGAGCGGCAATCCTCAGGCGCCGGGGTCCACCAGCTCGGTAATTTCCTCTCGTGCGCAGACAAACCATTCGACTTGTACTGCAACCAGAGCAAACGTGTGCCTACTGAATCGCGGCCGGGAATGAGGCCGCCCGCCCCGCCGATGCGAGATCGACGGGGCTGTGGATGGTGGGAGCGGCAAGCGTGCCGCTCGCC
>NZ_JAXOJL010000017.1:0-28294 GCF_036663755.1 Parasphingomonas caseinilytica | reverse complement strand
ACTCGCGTCGTCCGGCTGGCGTTCCTCGCGCCGGCCATCGTCGATGACGCGCTGGCTGGTCGCCAAATCGCGGCAATCGATGCCAAGCGATTGGCGTTTACCGCTGATCTGCCGGTCGGTTGGGACGCGCAATGTCACCATTATAGGATCGAGGCCTAGCCCGAACAGCGAAGTTAAATCGGACAAGAAGAACCACGTCTAATACCGGATGAGCAACAGGTGCTATAACCACCATGTTAATTCGTACTATGCGACGTGTTCAGGAGCGAGGCGATGTTCCGTTCAACATAAAAACTGCGTTTTGCTTTACTCGGCCACGATGAGGTGGCACCGGCGACCCGTCGCAACATAAGGATACGGTAATGGCCGAGACTGAAGACAAGATCGACGTGGTGGAACTCGCCACGAGTTTAACAATTGCCTGGCTCTCAAACAGCAATACACGCGCTGGTGCCGATGAGGTCCTGGCGTTCATGCGGTCCATGCACGAAGCCGTGACTTCGCTCTCGCTCGAAGCACCCACGGAAGCGCCGGCCGAGGAGGAGACGTACGAGCCTGCGGTCACTGCAAGGAAGTCTTTGTCCAATCCGGATTTCATCATCTCAATGATCGACGGCAAGCCGTATAGGGCGTTGCGTCGTCACTTGACCACCAACGGCCTGACACCTGAGCAGTATCGTGAACGGTACAATCTGAAAGCCGATTACCCGATAGTCGCACCGACCTATTCGGAAGCACGTCGCGCGATGGCGCACCGGATTGGTCTGGGCTCCAAGGGGCGGCAGGCTAAGGTCGCGCAGGCAGCAAAAGCCCCCCGTAAGGTTCGCGCCGCCAAAGCGGCGCAGGGTGACGCGTCAGAATGAAACAGGCATTGAGGGTGGGCTTCGGCCTGCCCTCACCGATCCGAGTGCATAGGTTGGCCTACAGGTTTTCCGCACCCGGCGCGATTGCCTGCGTGGCCATTCCACCTCGTGATAGTTCAGAGATCATCACGGAACAGAAATGGGCTCCTGTAGCGTGTTGGGGAATTGCGAAACCAACGCGTTTGCAAGCTTCGCGCCTACCGCGGTCGCGGACCCATCTCTAGTTCCAGACACTTGAGCGGTTAACGCGCTGCCTGACCAGACCAGATGGCGATCGCTACGCAGGCGCACCTCGATGTGTAATCGTGTGACTACAAGACCGTGCAGGCTCGTCTTTCTGGATGGCAATGTTACCCGGGCGCTCACCCCATTGCCGATGTTGGCAGCGGGCCTATCTTCGGCGCCATCGGCGGCAACGGACCCACGTTGCTGCTGACTGACCTCGATGGTGGCGACGTAGCGGCTTTGTGGCCCGACTGGCAGAACAAGGAAGTTCGCGTTGCTCAGCGCTTGTTGGGTCGCTCTGACAAAGGGGTCGTTATCATCTGTTTTGGCGCGATCTTGTGAGGCCGGATCTTGATTGGCGAGGCCGACCGTGATCGTGCCCGGCATGATTGGCCCTATATTTCCAGGCGGGACTTCCGTGACCACAGCGGCAATAGCAAATAGCAACATATCGATCCCCTTTTGAGGCGACGCTGCGCCACCCCAAAGCTAACGGCTCATCCACACGCTATGTTCGCCCGCTTCGGCACTACAGTGCAGCCCGCGGGTTATGCCGTCCGGCAAGTGGCCCCCGTAGAGTTTACGCGGCGCCCGGCACCGTCCAGGTTGATGTATTACTGGTATCCGCCCTCTTTCCGCTCCTCAGCAGCGTCCTTCTGCGCTTCTTCCATCGCGTCCGCCTCGTTGGTATCTTCCTCGTCACGTTCCGGTTCGATCGTCATGCCATTTCTCCTTGGTCTTGATACAACGACTGGCAGGTTGCGAAGGTCCGCTATCGGATTGACACCAAAAGGGCGTTTCCCAGACGCCATCCCCCGGGACGTGCGGCACGTGCTTTCCCCGGAAAATCTGTAGTTCGAGCCAGGGACCAGCTTGCGCGCTTACCAGGGAATTGAGGTGTCATTTCGGGCAGGCGAGGGTCTCAGCTCATGCCAGACCCAAATCGTTCATTTGCGCAGCTGATAGTATTCGGACTCGCTCGACGCTTGACCCCAACCCAACTTTAACGGAACATAAAAGGAACACTCCGAGTCTTACCGTCATGCCCGCCGCTACCGATTCCCTGCCGAGCCTAGCCCACTTACGAGCTGTCGCGACACCGAATGTCGACCATCGTATCATGCCGTTTGGCGTTCAGGAGCTGGATCGCCGCCTGGCAGGCGGCCTGCGCGCCGGCGCACTGCACGAGGCGGCAGCCGCCTCCTCATCGCTGGTCGACGATGCGGCGGCCACGCTATTTCTTGCCGGAATTGCCGCGCGAGAGGCGTGCTCAAATGGCGGGTTGGTGCTGTGGGTCAGCTGCCGCTCCGACCTCTACGCGCCGGGGCTCGAACAAGCCGGCCTGTGCTCCGCTGATCTGATCCACGCACAGCCTCGTGACGACAACGCGCTGCTGGCGGTCGTCGAGGATGCTATCCGCGACGGCACGCCGTCTGCGATTGTGGCCGAGGCGAGCCGCGTACCGATGGTAGCCACCCGTCGTTTACAACTCGTCGCCGCCGATGCGGATATCCCAGTCCTGTTGCTTCGCAGAAGGCGTGCTCGTGAGCAGGATCCGCTGGCCGAGCCGTCAGCGGCCTGCACCCGTTGGCGCATAGCCAGCGCGCCGTCGAAGCGTCTGGGCGTGGCGGGCGTCGGCCGGCCTCGCTGGCTGGTTGAGCTGGCACGTCAGCGCGGCGGTGAAGCGTTCTCGATTCTCCTGGAGGGCTGCGATGAGACGGGTCGTCTCGCTGTTCCTGCCGCACTTGGCCATCGAACGGCTGAGACGGCTGGAACGGCGCGCCATGCCGCTGCCTGAGCGCGGCGCATTCCAATTTGCCCACGACGATGATCCAGGTGCCTGCTCGGTCCCGCGTGGCGGAGACTGGCGGCCCGGCGCGCGCTGGGCGCGAGCACAGGCACCGTCCCAGGCAAGCGTCGACCAGCAGATCGCGGCGCTGCCCGCGCATGCCCGGCCACCCATGCGCGAGCTTGGCCGGAGGTCCGAGGCGGCAAGCCACCCCTTCAAAACCGAGCTCGGGACGGCAGACGTAACCGGCGGGTTCAGCGCGTGCGGTTTCCACCGGGCACCACTGGCACTGGTCGGCAAGGTCGGTCGCCGCGAGGAGATCGTATCGGCGTGTCCTTCTGCCGCCATGCTCGGCGTGCATGTCGGGATGGCGGCAACGCATGCGAGGGCGCTGGTCTCGGATCTCGACTTTCGTCCCGCCGACCCGGACGCGGACGCCGCGTTGCTCGATCGACTTGCGCTGCTCGCGGTGCGGCGCTGGTCGCCGATCGCGGCCGCGACGCCGCCCGATGGCCTTTGGTTGGATTTGGCGGGCTGCGATCACCTTCACGGTGGTGAGACAAGATTCTGCCAGCGGCTGCTCGCCTTCTGCAAGCGCGCCGGGTTCACCGCGCGCGTTGCGGTGGCGGATACCGCCGGCGCGGCGCACGCGCTGGCTCGTTTCGCTGCGAACGACCTGACGATCGTGCCTACGCGCGAGACGGTGCGCGCGATCTCCTCGCTACCGGTCGCGGCGTTGCGATTGAGCGGAACGGCGCTTGTGGCGGCACGACGCTTCGGGTTCGAGACGATCGGCGACCTGCTGCCCGTCGCGCGCGGACCGCTGGCGCGCCGGTTGGGGCTCGCCGCGATCAAGAGGCTGGATCAGGCGATCGGCGGCGTCGCCGAGCCGATCACGCCGCGGATGGACGTCACCACCCCGGTCGTCGAACGGCGGCTGATCGAGCCGATCGGCACTGCCGAGGCGATTGCGCGGGTCATGGAAGACCTGCTCGGCGATCTCGCAACCGTGCTGCAAACGCGCGGACTGGGTGTCCGCTCGCTGCGCTTCGTCGGCTCGCGGGTCGATGGGACCGAGCAGATCGTCGGTGTCGGCACATCGCGCCCGACCCGCGAGACGGCGCATCTGCTGAGGCTGCTCAAGCTTCGGATCGAAAAGATCGATCCGGGCATGGGGATGGAGCAATTCTGGCTTGCCGCCCCGCATACCGAGCCACTGGACGCCGTCGATCTCGGCGCTGTCCTTGCAGGCGACGTCGTGGTGCGGGATCCCGCGCGGCTCGTCGACGTCGTGGCTGGACGCATCGGACCTGCCGCGGTGTTCAGGGTGGCACCGATGGCCAGCCATGTGCCGGAGCGTGCGGTCACGCGTGCCGACCCGGTGGTGGCACCGGGCACTTGGCCGAACTGGCAACGCCCGGTGCGGCTGTTCGCGCGGCCAGAGCCGCTCTGGGGCGTGATCGCGCTGCTGCCGGATCAGCCGCCACGGCGGTTCGAGTGGCGTGGCAAGCGCTATAAGGTCGTCGCTGGCGACGGCCCCGAGCGGATCCACGGCGAGTGGTGGCGCCGCGACGCCGAAGTCTGGGCCGTGCGGGATTACTACCGGGTCGAGGATGAGACCGGCGGGCGCTTCTGGGTGTTCCGGCGTGGCGACGGGATGGTCGACGAGACCGGCGATCTCAGCTGGTGGATCCATGGCGTGTTCGCATGACCGACTATGTCGAGCTGCAGGTGCTCACGCATTTCTCTCTGCTACGCGGCGCGTCCAGCCCCGAGGAGCTGTTCGCCGCCGCCGCTATGCTTGGATACCCGGCGCTCGGCATTGGTGACATCGGCACCGTCGCCGGTGTCGTGCGTGCCTGGGAAGCCCAGAAGGCGACGGGAGTCCGCTCAATCGCCGGTACGCGCGTCGACCTGTCGTGCGGCCGCCGCCTGATCCTGCTCCCGACGGATCGCCCGGCCTGGTCGCGGATCACGCGGCTTCTAACCCTTGGCAAGAAGCGCGCGGGCAAAGGCGGCTGCCTGCTCCACTGGCACGATCTTCGACCCTGGTCCGAGGGCATCATCGCCATTCTGTTGCCGCATGAGGCCGACGAAGAGAATTTCGCGGCACTTGCTGATCTGAGGGCGGTGTACGGCAAGCGCGGCTATATGGCGCTATTTCAGCGACGTCGGCCGGGTGACGCGGTGCGGATCGATGCGCTGGCGCGGCAAGCCGGGGGCGCGGGCGTCCGGGCCGTAGTCACGGGGGACGTGCTTTATCATGCGCCCGAAGCCCGGCTGTTGCAGGACGTGGTGACCGCCGTACGCGAGAAGTGCACCGTCGATGAGCTTGGCTACCGGCGTGAGGTCAATGCCGACCGCGCGCTCAAGTCTCCAGCCGAGATGGTGCGGCGCTTCGCAGCCTATCCCGATGCACTACGTGCCAGCGTCGATATTGCGCGTGCCTGCACGTTCGATCTGGGCGAGCTCGCCTATCAATATCCGCACGAACGGTTGATCGACGGATTGAGCGCGCAGGAAGCACTTCAGCAATTGGCGGCTGATGCGGTTGATCGGATGTTCGGTGGGGATGTGCCAGCCGCCTACACCGACCAGATCGCGCACGAGCTTCGTCTGATCGGCGAGCTTGGCTACGCGCCGTATTTCCTGACGGTTTATGCGATCGTGCGCGAAGCACGCCGGCGCGGCATCCTGTGCCAGGGACGCGGATCCGCCGCCAACTCGTGCGTCTGCTTCGTGCTTGGCGTGACGTCGATCGATCCGATCAAGCACGAGCTTCTGTTCGAGCGGTTCGTATCGGGCGAGCGCCGCGAACCTCCCGACATCGACGTCGATTTCGAGCACGAGCGGCGCGAGGAGATCATTCAGTGGATCTACGAGACCTATGGCCGCGATCGCTCCGCCCTGACCGCTGTCGTCCAGCGCTATCGCGCACGCGGTGCCGTGCGCGATGTCGGCAAGGCAATGGGCCTCCCCGAGGATCTGACATCCTCGCTCGCCGGACTGATCTGGGGCTGGTCGGCCGAAGGCGTGGGCGAGAAACAGGTCAACGAGCTCAACCTCGACATTGCCGACCGCCGGCTGCGGCTAACGCTCGATCTGGCGCGCAAGCTGATCGGCGTGCCGCGCCATATGAGCCAGCATCCCGGCGGGTTTGTCCTCACGCACGACCGGCTCGACGATCTCGTGCCGATCGAACCGGCGGCGATGGATGACCGCCAGATCATCGAATGGGACAAGGACGATATCGATGCCCTGAAGTTTATGAAGGTCGACGTGCTGGGGCTCGGCATGCTCGGCTGCATGAACCGCGCGTTCAACATGCTCGAGGCCGACAAGGGATTGAAGGTCGAGCTTGCCGATCTGCAGGACGATGACCCGGACGTCTACGCGATGATCCAGAAGGCCGACACGCTCGGTACGTTCCAGATCGAGAGCCGCGCGCAGATGTCGATGCTGCCGCGGATGAAGCCTAGACGCTTCTACGATCTCGTCATCCAGGTCGCGATCGTGCGACCCGGCCCCATCCAGGGCGACATGGTGCATCCCTATCTTCGCCGGCGCGAGGGACTGGAGAAGCCGGAATATCCCCGGCCGGAACTTCGCGCCGTGCTCGAGAAGACACTGGGCGTCCCGCTGTTCCAGGAACAGGCGATGAAGGTAGCGATTGTTGGCGCTGGGTTCACGCCAGCCGAGGCGGACCAGCTCAGGCGCGCCATGGCGACGTTCAAGTTCACCGGTGGTGTGTCGCATTTCGCCGAGAAGCTGGTCGAGGGCATGGTATTACGTGGCTATCCACGCGAGTTCGCCGAGCGCACGTTCCGTCAGCTCGAGGGGTTCGGCTCTTACGGCTTCCCCGAGAGCCACGCGGCCAGCTTCGCCAAGATATCCTACGCTTCAAGCTGGATGAAACACCACCATCCCGATGTCTTCTGCGCGGCACTAATGAACGCGCAGCCGATGGGATTTTACGCGCCAGCGCAGATCGTCCGCGATGCGCGCGATCACGGCGTCGAAGTGCGACCGCCCTGTATCAACGCCAGTCGCTGGGATTGCACGCTCGAGCCGACCGGCGGTCGCTATCTTGCGGTGCGACTGGGCCTGCGTATCGTGCGAAGCCTGTCGAACGCCGATGGTGCCGCGATCGTCGGCGCGCGCGCCACGACGAACTTCGAGTCCGTCGAAGATGTCTGGAAGCGCTCGGGGGTGCAACGTGCCGCGATCGAGAAACTCGCCGATGGCGATGTGTTTCACAGCTTCGGCGCGGATCGTCGGCAGGGGCTGTGGAAGGTGCGCGGTCTGGGTGAGGCCCCGCTGCCTTTGTTCGCGGCCGCCGATCGGGCAGCGGAGGCGTTCAGCGCGGAAGGGGTGGAGCCCGATGTTGCGCTCCGTCCGCTGACGGACGGACGGGAGGTGATCGAGGATTACCGCGCGTTACAGCTCTCGCTTCGGGCCCACCCCCTGACATTCGTGCGAGACGAGCTTGCCCGGCGCGGCGTCACCAAATGCGCGGATCTTACGACCATTCGTGACGGCCGACATGTCGAGGTCGCCGGGATCATCCTCGTCCGACAGAAGCCCGGCAGCGCCAAGGGCATCTTGTTCCTCACGATCGAGGATGAGACCGGCATCGCCAACGGCATCCTCTGGCCCGACCGGTTCGAGCGCCAGCGCCGCACCGTTATGTCGGCCTCGATGATCGGCATGAAGGGGCGCGTGCAGCGCGAGGGCGAGGTGATCCATATCATCTGCGACCGGATCATCGATCATGGCGATCTGCTGCACCGGGTCGGCGAGATGTCGTTTCCGCATCGCACGGGGCGCGGTGATGGCGCGCGCCATGCCGGCTCACCTGATCGCGGTGACGCTGGCTGGGATCCGCGTCCTCGCAACTCATACTGGCCACCGCATGCCGAGGGCATGGACCCCGAGGAGGTCGTGCGGTTCAAGTCACACGACTTTCGGTGAAGCTTGGCGAAAATGCCACGACATCAGCGCGTCGTCATCGCGCTCTCCGTGCATATCCTGCGCTCGGGCGTGTCACGGTCGGCCGACGGCCGGGTGGACGGTGTCGAGGTGCGACTGGCGCTACGCTGCCTGCTGCAGCATTGTCCGGAACGGTGGCCGCTCGAACTGTACTGGGATGCCGCCAGACAAGAAAATGAGATCGGCCGGGCACAGGGCGTGACCGCGGCGTTCAACGGCATCGTGCGGCAGCTTCGCCGGGCGGGCCGGTATGACGACAGTGTCGTTCCATAAGTTGTGGTTCGCAGAGAAGTGCCAGCATCCAAATGGAGTCACGATCGTTCGGGATGTTCCAGATGGAGAACGGAAATGGCTGACGACAAGACACTGCGCGGGCCGCAAGATGCCTCGCGGATCGCGCTCGGTGAAGACTATGAAGTTCGTTACTGGACCGACAAGTTCTGCGTCAGCGCCGATGAGTTGCACGATGCGGTAGCAGCGGTTGGCAACGGTGCCGACGCGGTTGAACGCCATTTCAAAAAGGCATGACCCCGCATCGCCGATGACCACGCCCGATGGTCGATACATTATAGTGCGGGGACGGCTCTGGCGTGCGTCAAATCCGTCGCTGTCGGCTACCGAGCGAGAAGAACTGGTGGCGCGGTTGATGGACGCACGGCGGGCTGTCGCCGCCGCGCGCCGTACAAACGATGCGGCGGCGGAAAACCGGGCGCATGCCGACGTGAACGCTGCCAAGGTGGCGCTTGGGGAACGCGGGCCTGTTTGGTGGACGGACGGGGCGCCAGATCTCAATCGACACATGGCCCGCACGACGCCCTACGCGGCTTGGTTCACTGACGCATACGTCGATTGATTAGCGGCGGCGGATTCGCGGTGATTTGAGTTTGATCCAGACGGGCGCATGTTCGCTCGTCTTCCCCCATACGCGAACGTGCGCATCGACCTGTGCCACTTTAAGCTACGCGTGAGCACTGGGCTGAGCAGAAGATAATCGATCTTGAGCCCTGCACTGCGGCCACACGCGACAGTCTGGCATGCGCAGCGTTGTAATCTGGTGGAAACCGGAACGACCGCTTTTGGCGAAGGTCATTGCATTTTAGCCGTTCGTTCAGAAGACGGAGAATGGGAGCAAAAGACCAACTCCTACCGAACAGAGGATCCGGTCCCCGGGAAACAAGCCTGCGATACCTGTCGTTTCCTCGATCTTACCTGATGACGACGGCGCAGAGCGGAGCTGCGATCTTCAGAAGGAGGACCAAAAAAAAGAAAATCTCACCTTCAACGGCTTAAGGGGCGAAAGTTTCTGCGTGCCATGACAAGCCCGACTGCAAGGCGATGACAAGGCGACAAGCGGTTCAGCCGCGAGCTGATAGACTCTGTCTGGGTGATCGTCACGCCGGCCATCGCCTGGGGGCGACAACTGCTGGTTCGAACGTTAATTCAGGTGTCATCCCATCGCGCTGCCGCTATGATCCTGCCGATGAAGAGTTCGCGCAGCTGAAATGGCCCAGGGGACAGACACCCTATTCTCCGAGAGTCGTCATGTCCGTCTCGTCGCCGACAGCCCGATACCGTCGGTAATCAGTGATCCCCGGTTGCCGGATAATCCGATAGTGACCTGCAACGCGGCGTTTTGCGCGTTGACCGGCTATCCTGCCGAAGAAGTGATCGGGCGTAATTGCCGTTTTCTCTCGGGGCCCGCGACCGAACCTTGGCTGACCGAGGAAATCCGGCGCGGCGTGCGAGAGCATCGGCCGGTACTCGTCGAGATTCTCAACTACAAACGCAGCGGGCAACCATTTCGCAACGCGGTTCTCGTGGCGCCGATCTATGACGAGCAGGATGACTTGCTGTATTTTCTCGGTTCGCAGGTCGAGATCGACGCCGACGCAGCCGCTCCGTCCAGCATGCGGCGCATCCGCGCCGCGGAAATGGTCAAGGCTCTCTCGCCGCGGCAGGGGCAGGTATTGACGCTGGTCGCCAACGGGTTGCTCAACAAGCAGATTGCGGCCGAACTGGGCCTTGCTGAGAAGACCGTGAAGATGCACCGCGCGATCCTGATGGATCGTCTTGGCTTGCACACCACGGCCGACCTGATCCGGATGGCGGTCGAAGCCGGCCTCTAGCCGCGCGATACGGCACAAGGTCCGTATCGCCGTCGGCCGGGCGGCAACTTATCACCCTGGATGTCGTCACGGCGACAAGGCCGTACGTCACTTGCCATTCGACATACGGTCCGGAATGTCCCTCCCGCCGTTGCTGTGACGACAATCCTGGGGAACCGAAGACCGTGACTGCCACGGTCGCGCAACCTCCAACGATAGTCATGCCCGTCGCGTTCGCGTCGTGCATCAACGTGACGGAGAGACCGATGGATAGCATCACACCCTTTCAATTCTCGCTGGTCTATAATGCGTTTTCATTCACCTTCGCGACGATGGCAGCAGCGACGGCATTTTTGTGGCTGAGCCGATCGCAGGTCGCCCCGGCATATCGCACCGCGCTGACCATATCCGGTCTGGTGACCGGCATCGCCGCCTATCACTACCTGCGCATCTTCGAGAGCTGGAACGCGGCCTTCACGTTCAAGGATGGCGTGGTCTCGGCAACGGGCTTCGCGTTCAACGACGCATATCGCTACGTCGACTGGCTGCTCACGGTGCCGCTGTTGCTGGTAGAGCTGATACTCGTGATGCGGCTGTCGCGTGAGGAAACCACCTCGAAGACGCTCCGGCTCGGTTCGGCCGCCGCCCTTATGATCGTGCTTGGCTATCCAGGCGAGATTGCCAGCGATATCCCGACGCGGGCGCTATGGGGTACGCTGTCGGCGATCCCATTCGTCTACATCGTATGGGAATTGTTTCGCGGCCTGGGTGACTCGATCAAGCAGCAGCCGGCCTCCGCTCAAAACCTGGTCCGCAAGGCCCGCCTGCTGACATTCGCCTCCTGGGGCTTCTACCCTATCGTCTACATGGCGCCTTATGCCGGGCTGACCGGTGGCACGGTGACGACCACGATCCAGATCGGCTACACGATCGCGGATATCGTCGCCAAGGCCGGCCTCGGCATCCTCATCTTCCTGATTTCCGTGCGCAAGTCAGAAGCGGAGACGGGTGGCCTGAAGGGTTACGCCACCTGAGCTGATGAAGGCGTTCATGGACCCATTAAGAGCGGCGGATCGCCGTGCCCGGACCGGGCACGGCGACTCCGTGCGTCCGGCTTATTGGATGGCCGCCGGCTCCTTGCTCCTGGCTACGTTGGCAGGGGTATCGCTCGGTCAATCGGCAGTGACCGCGTCGGCGACCATCTTGTTCATAGCCGGAGGCCTGCCGCACGGGGCCTATGACATCGCATTGCTGCGGCGAACGGTGGCACTGGATCGCTCCGGCCTGACGCTGGCGATCGGTGGTTACGTGACGATCGCGGCGCTCATGGCGTTGCTGTGGTTCACCCTGCCACTGATTGCTCTCACCCTCTTCCTGCTCGTCGCCGCGGCGCATTTCGGTGAGGACTGGCGAATGCTGGACGAGTCGTTACTGCGTTTCGCGGCCGGGGCGGCGGTGATCGCGGCACCCACGCTGGGGCATCGAATGGAGGTTACGGCGTTGTTCGCCCAGATGAGCGACGAGCGGGCCACCGTTATCGCGCAGATCATCACCGCTGCCGCGCCGGTCACGTTGCTGGTGACCGCAGTCGGCATCATGATCGCGTGGCGAGATGGCAGCCGACAATGGGCCGCCGCGATGACCCTATGCCTGATCCTGCTAATCATCATTCCGCCGGTCGTCGGTTTCGCGCTTTTTTTCGTCTTTCTGCACTCCCCGCGACATATCGCGCAGACCCGCGTCGTGCTTCAGGACATGAGCAGGGCCCGCTGGATCGTGACCGGCGCGATGCTGTCCGGCGCGGCGATCCTTGGATGGTGCGCACTACGGTTCGTGGCGTGGTCGCCCCCGACCGAGAACGCGACGGCGCAGGCGTTTCAACTGCTGGCATCGGTGGCCGTACCGCACCTTGTGCTGTCGCGCTGGCTGGAACGGCGGCTCGATCACACTATTCTTTCATCTGCAGGAACCGCCCATTCATGACACGCCAAACCGCCATCGTGATCGGATCCGGCATCGGCGGTATCGCCTGCGCGATCCGGTTGCAGAGCCTGGGGTTCGACACCTGCATCGTGGAAAAGCTCGGCGATGTCGGCGGACGCGCTTTCGTGCGCCGCGCGGAGGGTTTCACGTTCGATATGGGGCCGACCGTTCTGACGGTGCCGCATTTCATCGAGGAGTTGTTTTCACTGCAGCGCGGCGCGGCAATGCTCGCGGCACCGGATTTTCCACCCGACGTGCTGTCCGATGGCCAGCGCGTGCGCAGCGGGATCAGCGGCGGGCCCAATACGAGCCGCTATCTGGATATCGTGCCGGTGCTGCCATTCTACCGCATCTATTTCGATGACGGCACCTTCTTTGATTACGATGCCGATCCGGTGAACGTGCGCGCGCAGATCGCCCGGCTCGCACCCGAGGATCTGGCCGGGTATGCACAATTCCACGAGGCGGCGCGCGCGATCTTCCAGCGCGGATTCCTGGAACTCGGCTACACCTATTTCGGCAGTCTCGGCGCGATGCTCGGGGTGGTGCCCGATCTGCTCAAGCTCGGCGCGGTCCAGCCGCTGTTTTCGCTCATCAGCAAGTATTTCAAGAGCGACAAGATGCGGCAAGTGTTCAGTTTCGAGCCGCTGCTGATCGGCGGCAACCCGCTAAAGGTGCCCGCGATCTACGCGATGATCCATTTCGTCGAAAAGACTTGGGGTGTGCATTTCGCGATGGGCGGCACCGGTGCGCTGGTCGCCGCTCTGGTCCGCAAGTTCGAGGAGCTGGGCGGAATGGTGCAGTTGCATGCCGAGGTGGCGCGGATCGACGTCGAAAGAAGCGGGCGTCAGCGTATCGCGACCGGGGTCACGCTGATGTCGGGCGAGCGCATCTCCGCCGATCTGGTTGTATCGAATGCCGATTATGCCACGACCTATCTGAACCTGATCGACAAGACGCATCGCCGGATCAATCGCGACAGTCTAATCAAATTCCGCAAGCAGAGCATGTCGCTGATGGTGATCTATTTCGGGTATGCCATGCGCCCGGGCGACCCGGATTTACGCCATCACAACATCATCCTCGGCCCGCGGTACGAGGAATTGCTGACCGATATCTTCGAACGCAAAATCCTGGCGGAAGACTTCTCGCAATATCTGCATATCCCGACGATGACCGACCCGAGCCTGGCACCGCCGGGCTATCACGCGGCCTACACGCTGATCCCGGTGCCGAACAATCTCAGCGATATCGATTGGGCTGCGGTGGGCGAAGGGTTTGCCGATACGGTGCTGAATTTCCTCGACGATCGGGGCTATATTCCCGGTCTGCGGGAGCGGCTGGTGTATCGCAGCTTCGTGACGCCGGATTATTTCGAACATACGCTGGGGGCCTATGCCGGGAACGGTTTCGGTGTGGAACCCCGGCTGACGCAGACCGCGTTCTTCCGTCCGCACAATCGCAGCGAAGACGTGACCAACCTGTATCTGGTCGGGCAGGGCACCCAGCCGGGCGGCGGTACGCCATCGGTGATGATGTCGGCCAAGATGACGGCGCGGGAGATCGCGAAAGATTTCGCGATCGATCCCAGGATCGTGGCGGGTATGCCTGCTTAGGGACCGGTGCCCAGCATCCGGTTCGCAAGGTCACGGCCCGACAGCCACGCGCTTTCGATACGGGGCGCGGTCAGCCAGTCGCCGGTAGCGCCGATCCCCGTCGCCCCGTCCCACAACGATCCGTGATGCGCGGCATTGACGCGGGCGTAGCGCCACCGATGCCCGAGACGGACGAACGGCTCCGGTAAAGGCCGGGCCGCCGCGTGCGACAGTGCCGCTAACAGCGCATCGACAATATCGGATTCGGCATCCTCCAGATGCTCGCGCGACCACGCTTCGTTCGCCTGGATCACCCAGGCTTCGCGGCCCGACCGTCCCGGCTTCGCGCTGTTGCGCGCGGCCCAGCCGATGATGCCGCTGTCCCGAATCACGTCATCGCCGATCGCGATTGGATCGTCGAAGGCAACCATCGCCGTCCAGCAGGGGGCGGATACGCAAGCCCGGGCGATTGCCGCGATGTCCGGGGCTGGCGCGGCCAACAGTGCGGCCGCCTGTTCGGCGGGCGTGGCGATAATGACGGCGTCGAACCGGTCTTCGGTAACGGGGTCCAGGGCCCAGTGCCGGCCGACGCGGCGGATCGCGTCGATGCGGCTGTTCCAATGGATCGTCAGGGGCATGGCCATCGCCCTGGCCATCGCGTTCATTCCGGGTGTCCCCACCCAGGCGTCATCGCCGATGGCACGCCAGCGGGCGACGCTCGCGGATGCTTCCAATTGCGCCACCAGCCCGACGAAAGCGGGATCGCGGGCCGTGAAATATTGCGCGCCATGATCGAATGCCACCTCGCCCGACGGGGTATCGACCCGCCGCGTCGCAGTGCGTCCGCCGGCACCACGTCCCTTGTCGAACAACACGACCGGATGGCCGGCACCCTGCAGAACCTCGGCGCAGGACAGCCCGGCGATGCCCGCACCGACAATAGCAATCCTCATCCGCGCTCCGTTCAGATGTACCGACGACCGGGGGCAGGGCTGCCCCCGGTCGCTTCGGTCAATGCTCAGCCCTTGGGCAGCAGCACGGCATCAATGACGTGGATCACGCCGTTCGAACAGTCGATATCGGCGGTCACCACCTTCGCCCCGTCGACGGTGACGCCGTCGGTGCCATCGACATGCACCGTCGCTCCACCGGCGGTTGCGGGGTCCATCACCTGCCCGGCAACATCGGCTGCCATCACCTTGCCCGGCAGAACGTGCAGCAACAGGATCGCGGTCAGCTTGTCCTTGTTCTCCGGCTTTACCAGATCTTCCACTGTGCCTTCCGGCAGCGCGGCAAAGGCGTCGTCGGATGGCGCGAAGACGGTGAACGGCCCTGCGCCCTTCAGCGTATCGACCAGGCCGGCGGCGGTTACGGCGGCGACCAGCGTGGAAAACGATCCTGCGGCCACTGCGGTGTCTACGATATCATGTACGGGATCGGTCATTTCAGTTCCTCAAGGATGGAGTCGAACGGAGAGCCGACGGGTGCCCGGATCAGGTGTGCGTCACGACGGTTGCGACCGTCTGTCCTCCGCGGGGTTTCCTTCGCATCGCTGGTCACCGTGCCCAATACGGGCTTTAGGTCACCTTGAAGTACGACCTCGATCGCAGTGTTCCGAACCTTACAGTCCGCCTTACGCAACGCGGGGGGAATGACACGCCGATCCGCGGCCGGGTTGCCACAAAGCCAAATCCGTATTTTCGGCTCGACCGGCTGGAAGACTTTAAACAGCCGGTATGCCGGTCAGATAGGGATCGACCGGGGGATCAACCGGCACATCGATGCGCGATACCGGTCGGGCGGCAGCGGCGGCAATCCATTCCGGACCATCGGGGCGATGCCGGGTCGAGCCATCTGACCGCGTCGGTACTCGACCGTAGATCGCAGCCTCGCGCCCGGGCGCTCCGCCGCCGAACATCTGCGCGATATTGCCGTAAGTGGAAGGATCTCGCCCATCCAGGCTTAGCCGATCGTTCAGGTAACAGGCGGTTGCCCAGGCCGCCTCCGGGCTCGGCGTCATCGCGATGATCCGCTTGCCCCAATACATACGCAGATTGTTGTGCATCCAGCCGTCTATCAAAAATTGCTTCTGGCAGGCGTTCCACATCTCGTCGCTCGTCTCGCCGTGCAGCATCGCGTCCAGCGTCTCCAGTTCGGGTCGTGGATCGCTCGCGTGCATTGCCAGCGTGTCGATGGCCCAGCCGGGAATACGGTCGTAGCGCTCCGGCATCTTCAAGGCGCGCGCCTGATAGTGGAACCACTCGCGCCACGTAAGCAGCTCGTCGGCGAACTTCTCCTTGGCATTCGCCGGGGCCTTCGCGGCATCGACCACCGTCATCACTTCGCGCGGGCCGATCACACCGAAATGGAGATAGGGCGAGAGTCCGCTCGCGCCATCCGTGCGGGTTGCATCGTTCCGAACCGCGGCATAGCGGGGCAGCACCTCGTCCGACAGACGCCGCAGCCGTTCGAGTGCGCCCTCCCGACCGGCGCGAAACATGTCACTCGGCGCAAGTCCGTGATCGATCGCAAGAGACGCGATCAGGGCATCGAGGTCGTCCTCCGAGAAAGTGTCGAGCCGATCGGGCGCGAAGGGGAGCGGTCCGGAATAGGCCGGTCGGCCGGGCATCTCGTCCCTGCTCTCCAGCCATTCCTCGCTCACCGTTGAATGCCTGCGCCGAAATGCGGAGGTCGATCCGATGCCCTCGTCCAGCGCGGAAGACGGCACCAGGCACGCTGCGTCCACGGCTAATGCCATGACATCCACCGCGGCCGCCACACGCTCCGATTGCGTGCGGGCGACGAAAGTAGGCTGATCTTCCATCACGATTGCGGCGGCATCGGTCGCAAGCCGATAGACCAGCCCCTTTTCGCGCCGCTCCGCGCGATCGATATGCCCGGCGAAGGCGATACCGCGATCGGCGCAGCCGATCGCCACATCCCGAACCGCCGCCAGAATGAAGCGGTGGAGCCGGTCGGACGCGTACGGATAATCTTCTCGGAGACCGTGGTAGACGAGTACCGGAAGATCGAGCGAGTTCGCCAGCCGGATGGCAGCGTCGATCACCGGATTATCCGTTGCGCGCAGCACTTGCTGAAGCCAGCATAGTACAAAGGCACCCGTTGGCCGAGGCGGATGCTGGTTCACGCAGCGCACTCGGGCCGCCTGCGTCCATGACATAAGTGAAACCGGGAGCGGGACGTTCATGAAGCATGCCTTAAAGCACCAAACGGTATAGGGAAGCCATGCGCACCGCCATGCCGACCCCGTGCCCCGTCTGACATAAACGTGGACCAGGAATAACGCGCGGGCTGTTTGAGGGTGGCTTCCCTATTCATTTGCTGGGAGAGCGACCGAGGGACACTTTTTCGGCCTACGCTCATCGGTTGGCGCAACTTCGCGGTGTCAGGGTGGGGGCTCACTCGTACCGTCGATCGCTAATCTGATCTGCTCCTCTTCAAGATCAAGTTCGCGGGTGAGGGTCATCAGCGTTTCACCGTCGATTGCGTCCCGGCGGGCCTTGAGTTCTAGCCGCGCCGCCTGAATGTTCTCCAGCTTGCGGCTCATGATAGCGTGCAATGCTACGGGATCGAAGATCTTGCCCGTCCGAGCAATCTCGTCCTGATCGAGTTTCAGGGCCGCTAGCGGGTCGGGACGATTCCCTGCCATATCGACGCCAACCCCGGCGATCGCCGCTGCGACCGTCTCCCGAGCGGCGATCGTATCGATGTTAACCGCGCTGATGGCGGGATCGCGCGGATCGAACCAGGCGATCAGCCATTTTAGGGTGGTTCCCTGAACGACGAGCGTCGACAGAATGGCGCAGAAGGCCAGGAACACGATGATATCGCGGCCCTCGAAATTCTCAGGCAAGGCCAGGGCTGCGGCGAGACTGACCACGCCGCGCATGCCTGCCCAGGATATGATCGTAGGATAGCTCACCGGAGGGCTGAAGTTGCCGCCCCTGATGACAGCCACCAACGCGGCTGCCGGATAAAATGTGAGGAACACCCACACGAAGCGCGAGACTATAAGCGCGGCCGAGATGGCAGAGCCGAGCAGCAAGAGATCAGCATTGCTGTGAGCGTGAAGCCGGTCGAGGATGCCGCGAAGCTGCAGACCGACCAGCAGAAATACTAGGCTCGCCAGAATGAACTCGACCAGCTGCCAAGCGCTATTCGCTTCGAGACGTGTGCGGGCCGCCAGTTTGATCTGGGCCCGGCCGATCAGCCCGCCGCAAGCCACAGCCGCCAGGACGCCAGATCCGTCGATGCGCTCCGCCAGCAGGTACGCCGCAAAGCCGGCAAGGAACGAGATCACGATTTCGAGATATCGGTCTTTCAACCTCAGCATCGCCCAGTTCGTCGCGGCACCGGCGAGCAGTCCGACGATCACTCCAATCACCGCCGTGAGTGCAAAGGACGATCCCATGCCATCGAGACTGGTCGTTCCTGCGAGCGCTGCCGCTACCGCGAACCGGTACAGTACCAGCGCCGATGCATCGTTGATCAGGCTTTCGCCCTCAAGCACGGCGACGATGCGTTTCGGTAGCTTGAAGCGTTTCAGGACGGATGTCGCGGCAACCGCATCGGGCGGTGCGATGATGGCGCCCAGAGCGATCGCCGCCGGCCAGCCGAGGCCGGGGATCAGGTGACGCGCGGTCAGCGCGATCACGGCGGCCGAGAACAGCACCGCGCCGAAGGCAAGCAGGAGGATAAACACGATGTTGGATCGGAACAGCCCCCAATCCGTCCGCAGCGCACTGGCCTGAAGCAGCGGCGGCAGGAACAAGGCAAGCGCCAGTTCCGGCTGCAGGTGCATCACCGGTGCGCCGGGTATGAAAGCGAGGACCATTCCACCGACAACCAAAGTCACCGCGGACGGCACCTCAAGCCACCTTGCAACGACCGTAAGCGCGAGCGCGGCGGCCAGCAGAAGCAGCAGGATCTCTAAAGTGTGCATGGGGAAACCGGCTGAGTTGGGTTGGCGTTCATTGCTATCGCCCACTCGCCGCTGAGTTCAGGTGATCGTCGTCAGATATATCGGGCATCGGAGCGACCGCCGTGAATTTTACGCCGGTCTCCCGATATTCGATGTCGACTGAGCCGCCGATCTCATGAGCCAGAACGCGCTTGATGAGCTGTGAACCGAAACCCGTCTTTTGCGGCGGTGCGACCTTGGGGCCTCCAGCCTCCTCCCAGGAAATCCGCAGGTTGGATTGTTCCGGCATATCAGCAACCGACCAATGCAAGGATACGCTGCCTTCGGCCGTAGATAACGCACCGTATTTGGCGGCGTTGGTCGCAAGTTCGTGAAGTGCCAGCGACAAGGCACCGGCGATACGGGGCGATACCTGAACGTCCGGGCCTTCAAAGGCCAAGCGATCGCTCTGCCCCGGTTCGAAGGGAGCAAGCGTGCGCGCCACCAATTCTCGGAGCGGAGCGCTCTCCCAACGTTCGTTGACTAGCAGATCGTTGGCGGACGCCATGGCCTGGATGCGGCCGCTGATGATATTTTCCGCATCGTCCAGCGTAGAGGCCGATCGCAGCGTTTGTGAAATTAAGGCCTGGAGGGTCGTGAGCATGTTTTTGACCCGGTGGCTCAGCTCGTTGGCGAGCAGCGCGCGGTGCTCATCAGCCCGTTTGCGCTGCGTAATATCCTGCGATGTGCCGACCAGCGACAGCGGCGTGCCATCCGCACGGTGATAGGCTTGTCCACGGGCGTGAATCCATCGTTCCTCACCGGCAGGGGTGATAATGCGGTATTCCACGTCGTAGGGGGCGGCATCCTTGATCGCCGCATCAACGGCCGCGTCCCGGTGGACTCGATCATCCGGATGAACAGCCTCGAGCAGCTGATCATAAGTGAAAGGCTGGTCCAGCGGACGCCCGAAATTCTTCTTGCTACGCTCGCTGCATACCATCCGGTTGGTGGCGAAATCGACGCTCCAAGAACCAAGTCGCCCTGCTTCGAGCGCGAAGCCGAGCCGCTGTTCGGCGTGAACGAGATCCGATGTTCGTTGATCGATCTCGCGTTCGAGTTCGGCCCGGTCGGATTCTAGGACACTCAGCCGTTCGCGCTCCATCGTGACGTCGAACTGCGATGCGAAAAAATAGGCCAGGCCGCCATCGTCGTCGAACACCGGCGAAACAAGCAGTCGGTTCCAGAAGTGCGAGCCGTCCTTCCGATAATTTAGCAGCTCGACCTCTACCGACGTCCGATCGCGGACGGCGGCGCGAACTCGTTCGACCTGCGATGCGTCGGTATTCGGCCCCTGTAAGAAGCGGCAATTGCGCCCGAGAATCTCCTGGCGGTCGAACCCGGTGAGCTTCGAGAACGCGGCATTCGCGAACACGATGGGATTGTCGACCTTTTTCGGATCGGTGATGATCATCGGCATTCGTGTAGCCCGCACGGCCGACGAGAATGGGTCCGTCCCATTATCGGAGCGCAGCAGTTCGTGCACGATTCTAGTCTGCTCGTTGTCATCAATCACGTGCGCGATCTCGCCTAAGGGTCGAACCGACCCGGCGACGAGCAGGCTGCGGATCGTCAGAGCACCGCAGGCGAGTAATAGTGGCCTCTTCACGACATCGCCACGGTGCAAATATACCTAAAGGCAGGATCAAAATCGACCAGATGCGGTCATCGAAGTGATCTATCGTATTGATTTCGCGTGATCCGGACGACCAACGGCCAGATGCTGAAGTCGCGTCAAAATGAGCCGAAACTAGTATTTCGAGCATTTGGATGGTGCATAAATACCAGGAACCTTGAAGGGCCGTGGCTGTTTTGCCCGACGAACATTCGACTTGGGACGACGTCGCGATCCTGCGCCTGCGGCCTGCGGTTGAGTTCGGTTGTCATCCGAATGGCTGGGACGTCATGAAGCGATCGTTGGCTTCAAGTCTGCACAGTCGTTCTCAATTGCTGATGAAGGACTGGGTAATGAACGAGGACGAATTGAAGGGCGGCGTACGCTACGTCAAAGGCAAGATCGAGAAAGGCGTCGGCGATGCGGTAGACAGCACCCCGTGGCAGGCCGACGGCATCGTCGATCAGATCGCCGGTGGCGCGCAGAACCTTTACGGCCGCGCGAAGGAAAAGGTGAAGGATGTCATCGATGACGCTCCCGATGCACTCGCCGACGCCGGCGACAAGGTTCGCGACTATGCCCAGCAGGGCCGCACGGTCGCGACTGAACAGGCAAAACGGAACCCGGTGGCATTGATCGCGGCAGCAGGCGTCATCGGCTATGCCCTGTCGTGGCTGGTCCACGGCAAGCGCGCCTGAAATGCCCGGCGCATCGCCCGACATGGCGACGTGCGAGAGCACGGACGGCACGCCGGGAGGTGCGCCGCCTGCGGTCATACCGATCCAGAAATCGCTGCGCGATTCCGCAGACCTTCGCCATCTCCAGCAGATCATCTCGGGCCTGAGCGAAGGGGTGATCCTCATCGATCCTGACCAGACGATGTTGTGGGCAAACGAGGCCGCACTTCGCATGCACGGCGTCGAAGCGTTCAAGGATCTGGGCGACACGGTGGATGCCTATCGCGATCGGTTCCAGTTGCGATACCGCAACAATCATCCGCTCGATCCGAAACACTATCCGATCGAGCGGGTCGTTAGCGGCGAGGCGTTCAGCGAAGTTATCGTCGAAGTGTTTCCGGCCGGGTCTGCGGAGCCGCAATGGGTACATCAGGTGCGCAGTCTGGTATTGATCGATCAGGCCGGCGATCCCGAATGCCTCGTCCTCGTTCTGCAGGATGTTTCGCTGCGGTTCGAAGCCGAAGAGCGGTTCGAACAATCTTTCAATGCCAATCCCGCCCCTGCCGTCATCTGTCGGCTGAGCGACCTGCGCTACGTCAAGGTCAATCAGGGGTTTCTCGACATGACCGGGTACGAAAAGGATCAGGTGCTCGGAAAGACGGCGTATGACGTCGACGTCCTGGAGAATGCAGAGCGCAAGGAGCTGGCTAAGGAACGGCTTACGGAGCGGCGGACGATCCCGCAGATGGAAGCCGAGCTGTCTTTGCCCGAGGGCGGCACAAAGCTCGTTATCGTGGCGGGACAGCCGATCGATCTCGGCGAAGAGCCGTGCATGCTGTTTACCTTTGCCGATCTCGAGCCGCGCCGAAAGGCGGAGGCGTCGCTGAAACACAGCGAAGAGCGCTTCACGAAGACCTTTCGCCGGGCACCGGTGGCGATGGCCATCGGAGAGGCCGACGGCCACTTGCTCTGCGACACCAATGCAGCGTTTACCCGACTGACCGGCTATTCGGCCGACGAAATCATCGGGCGCCGTTTGGGCGAAGTTAAATTCTGGGAAACGGCTGAGGTCCGACGCGCCATTGAGGCCCGTCTGGAAGCCGGCGGCGAATTCGAGAATTTCGAGACCCGGATCACGACGAACGACGGAAGCATTCTCGACATCGTCATTTCGACCGAGACGATCCATCTGTCGAATGCCGAATGTGTGTTGTGGGTGTTTCAGGACATCACCGCTCGCAAGCATTCCGAACTCGAACTGGTCGAGGCGATCGAGGCGGTGATGAAGGACACGACATGGTTCAGCCGCTCCATCATGGAAAAGCTGGCCAATGTCCGCTCCCCGCATCGGCAGGTGTCGTCCGCCGATCTGAACGATCTTACGCGCCGCGAACGCGAGGTGCTGGCGCTCATCTGTCGCGGGCTGGATGACAAATTAATTGCCCGGGAACTCGATGTATCGGGCAACACCGTCCGGAACCACGTTGCGCGCCTCTATGGCAAGATCGGGGTCAACCGTCGCAACGCTGCGGTGGCATGGGCTCGGGAGCGCGGCTTCGACGGCGATTCCGTGGCCATCAGGGCCCCCAATGGCTCATAAATACCCCTTCGCCTGGTACCTATCGCTCTGTTGGGATTGAGCTCGTGGTTCCATCTACCTCATTATTCAGAGCGCAGTCGAAAGACGGCCAGGAGACGATCATGAACGAGAACCGCGTCGAAGGCCTCGCCAAGGAAGCAAAGGGCTCGATCAAGGAGGCGATCGGCAAATTGACCGGAGACACCACGACCGAGGCAGAAGGCAAGGTCGAGAAGGTTGCCGGGAAAGCGCAGGCCGCGGCGGGCAAGGACATCGATACCGCCGAGGATGTTCAGAAGAAGTAATTCGCGGCCCCGCATTTTGGGCCGCTCCAACACGGGGCCGGAGCGTCGAACGACCGGCCAAGACCACAACAGGAGTGATGAATGTCGACCAACTATGATGCTGCGCTTGCGCGGCAGGAGACGTCTGTTGCTGTGCCCTTGCGCAACCGGATTTCCTGGCCTGCGATTTTCGCCGGCGTGATTATCGTGATTGCGATCCAGCTCGTCCTGGCCCTGCTGGGGGCCGGTATTGGCCTGAGCTTGGTGGACCCCGTGCAGGGGACAACCCCCAGCGCCGGCGGCTTCGGCATCGGTGCGGGGATATACTGGATTGTCAGCACGATCGTAGCGCTCGGTGCGGGAAGCTATGCCGCCGCGCGCGTCGCCGGGGTTCATGACCGCTTCGACGGGATTGTCCACGGCCTGACGATCTGGGGTGTCACCCTGATGTTGACGCTGTACCTCGTGACGTCGGCTGTCGGTGGCATCATCGGTGGTGCGTTCCGCACGGTCGGCACCGTTGCCAGCGCAGCGGGCCAAGGCGTCGGAGCATCTGCGCCAACGATCGCCAAGGTGGCAGGTATCAGCCCCGACGATCTTCAGGACCAAGCGTCTGCTTATTTGGAGACCGCACCTGCCGATCCGGCCGCAATGACCCCGCAGGAGGCGCAGAAGGAAATCGCCAAGGAATTGCCCGCGCTCGCCGCAGGCGGGGCCAAGGGTCAACAAGCTGAAGGTCGCATCGTCACGATCGTCGCGGCGCAGCAGAAGATTTCCCGTCCTGAGGCGCAACAAAAGGTCGATACCGCCAAGGCGCGCTTCGTCCAGGCCAAGAACGACACGATCGCCACGGCCAAATCGGCCGCGGATGCCGCGGCAGGCGGCGCAGCCGGAACGTCTTTCATGGTCGTGATCGCCTTGCTGATCGGCGCTGCAGCATCTGCTTTCGGTGCAGTTTCGGCAACTCGCCGGCGGGAAGTCGTCGTTCGCGTCTAACGGTCGGCGAAGAACAAGGGGCCGGCTTTCGGGCGTGACCCTGAGTTCCGTTTAGCCTCGACGTTATGGGGCGATATTCCTCTTACTTTCGAAAGGATACGAACATGAAGCATCCACTTTCATTCGCAATTCTCGCCGCCGGCCTGGCGCTCGCTGGCTGCCACACGGTCAACGGTGTGGGTAAGGACGTAAAGTCGGCCGGCAACGCCGTCTCGAAGGCGTCGGGCGAAGACGGCAAGAAAAAGAAGTGATGGCTGGCCGGCACGGGGTTGTTGCGAGGCCCGTGCCGGCCATGACCCTCAATGCGAAGCATTTGCCGAGGGCGGCGAACCGTCGGGTACCGAGAGATTTTCGATGACTACGCAGATCCTATCGTCGTGTCACGACGCCGCGTTCGATGAGCGGCCCTTCCTCAGCGATCTGACGTCGAACATGGTTGCGCTGAAGCGCTACGCCATCCGGCTCGCGTCGTCCGTACCCGACGCCGAGGATCTGATGCAGGAAACGCTGCTCAAATGCTGGGACGCGCGTGCCCGTTACACGGCGGGTACCAACTTCCTCGCATGGGCGCGAACCATCATGCGTAACGCCTTTCTCACGTCGGTACGGCGCTCTCGCCACGAGGTCGAAATTCCCGACAAGGTTGCCAACGCAAGACAGGCGGTGGGGGCCTCGCAGGAGTTCGCGATCGAGCTGAAAGACGCCATGTGCGCGCTGAGCCACCTGTCGGATGATTACCAAAAGGCCGTCATCATGGCGAGCCAAGGGGTGTCGATCGAGGACGGTGCTTCTGCCCTAGGTATCCCGGCGAGTACCTACAAAACCTGGATTTACCGAGGGCGCGCGCGGCTGATCGCAGTGACCAGCGGTGTCGAGGCCGTTCCGGCGGTGCGCGAAACGGCAGCATCGCATACGAACAGTTCAGTCCCGAAACGCGACTGGTCGAATGTGATGATCGGCTGATTGCACCAGACTGCGCTGGTACTTTCAGACTGATCCTAGTGCATAGATACCTTGGACACTTCGCTCTTCGACAGAGTTGAACTCGAACGACATCCGGCGATGCTGATCGGTACGTCGCCTAAATCCCCGAACACTGGAATCCTGTATGATCTATCGCACCGCGCTCTTGAATACCGTGATCCTGGGCTTCGGCATCGCTTTGTCGGGTTGTGTAAATTCGTCCGCGAAGATTGCCACGTCGCTCGAAGGGTACGGCTTTCAACCCGCGCAGTCGCAATGCGTCGGTGATCGCCTGGAAGCGAAGCTCTCGCTTGGTCAGCTCCAACAGCTTGGGCGGGCGGCAAAAGCAACCCGTGAGGGCGATACGACGCCGGGCCGTTTGACGGTCGGCGATTTCATCCGCGCTGCCGGACAGGTCAAGAACGTGAAAGTCCCCCTTGAGGTCGGCAAGGCCGCAGTAGCCTGCGGCATCCTGATTGACCCGGCTTCACCGCTTTGACCCCGGAGCGCCGACAGCACATCGAAGGCCGTAGGGATAATAGCGGGCGCGACTTATTGTCACCACCAGAATGAAGGCATCATCATGAACACGGATATCTTGAGGGGCGCGACGACCGAAGTCGGCGGCAAGATCAAAGAAGCCGTTGGCGGCGTGATCAGAGACAAATCGTTGCAGAGCGAAGGCGTAGCCGAGCAGTTTTCTGGTTCGATTCAAAAGGCGATTGGAGAGACGATCGATGCCGTCGAACATGGCATTCGGCCGTTGATCTATCAGGTGCGCAAGTTCAGCAAGAATCGGCCGTTCACGACCGCCGCCGTGGTGGGAGTGCTGGGTATTGCTTTCATCAATACTCTCCGCGACAAATAACCGCCATATAAGAGGCGCTGGCCACCTCAACTCATTTGTTTGTTTCGTGTATCAACCCCTTTGTCGGCAGAACATGATCATGATCGACACCACGAGCCCGATCACCGCCCGCTTCGATGCGACCCCGTCGCCCCGCCCGCGTCCTGTTGCAACCGCGCGACGCCTTGCTGCGGAAGCGATCGGTACGTTCTGGCTGGTTATGGGCGGCTGTGGCGCTGCGATCTTTGCCGCCAATCCGGGGATCCCGGGCGGCATCGGCATGGCCGGAGTTGCCTTGGCATTCGGTCTAACCGTGTTCACGATGGCATTTGCTGTCGGTTTCATTTCAGGCGGGCACTTCAACCCGGCGGTCAGCGTCGGCCTCACGATTGCTGGCCGTTTTCCCGCGCGCGACCTTCCGGGTTACGTAATCGCGCAACTGGTCGGCGCGATACTGGCGAGCGCGGTGTTGGCGGTCCTGGCCTCGGGCAAACCCGGCTTTGATCTCTTCGCGAGCGGCTTTGCCGCCAATGGATATGGCGCCCATTCGCCGGGCGGATACGGCATGGCGACCGCATTTCTGGCCGAAGCCATTCTGACGGCGGGATTTCTCACCGTCATCCTAGGTGCGACCGACCAAAGGTCGCCATCGGCATTTGCGCCGCTGGCGATCGGCCTGGCGCTGGCGCTGATCCATCTGATCTCGATCCCGATCGACAATACTTCGGTCAATCCGGCGCGGAGCCTAGGCCCGGCTTTGTTCGTAGGCGGCTGGGCCTTGTCGCAGCTTTGGCTGTTCTGGTTGGCGCCACTGACCGGAGCCGCCGTCGCGGGTTTGTGTGGCCGCTGGCTGTTTGCCCATAACGAAGAGGATCAATCGCCCGGCCCGATTAGCGACACTCCGGTGGAACGGATGATGGACGCGGATCGGCAGGCGACCGAGGACTCGTTGGAATGACCGAGGCATCCGTTCGATCGGAGTGGGAACGCGTCTGGGACGACGATGCTCTCGATAAACCGACCACGGGCATGTCGATCCTGATCGCATGTTCCGTGGTGTGCACAGTCGTCGCGACGACATGGTATTTCCGAACGTGGCCATCCCGCAACCATGATCGTTTCGTGCCATCCGCTGCGGACATTCTGGTTCGGCCGCCGCCGCCACGATGACCGGGTCGATTGGCTGTTATCAACGTCCGGGAAGATACATGCGGTTCGTCTTGAATGTTGCGGTCACGACGCTGATGGTGATCCCGTCGGCGGCTGCGCGCTACGCCGCCCAAGGGCATTTGGACCAACCCGAGAAAATCGAAGCGCGTCGTTTTCAACAGATGCGGAACGGCGTTGTTCCGCCAAGCGGTCCGGGCCAGCGCCCAAACCGAAGCCGATGCGCGGGCGACTGGTGGCGGGCCGCTGATCGGAACGATGCGGTTTCGCGATTTGGTCGAGGAGGAGCGCGGACTGTGGAGTGGCAGCGTGCTCGTGCCCGATATCGGGCAGACCGTTTCCGGGACGATCGAGCAGATCGACGCGAACACGCTCATAGGCGAGGACTTTGTCATTCCCGGATTGGGCTGCAAAACACAGACTTAGATTCGGGTTTGTTGATGGGGCGCGAGCAACAGCCTGCTGGCGGCTCAGGAGCACAAAGGTATCGGGCAAATGAACAAATATTCGATTTTGGGAAGCGGCTATCCGGTGCTGAACGTCCGCTACTGAATCTGCTCAGACTTCAGTCCGCTCGGCCAGTTCTAAAGCGTCCTCCACGTCGACGCCCAAGTAGCGAACCGTGCTGTCGATCTTGGCATGACCGAGAAGGATCTGAACGGCGCGGAGGTTGCCAGTCGCCTTGTAGATAATCGATGCTTTCGTACGCCGAAGCGAGTGCGTCCCGTAGTCCGGAGCCGGAAGGCCAATACCGACCACCCACTCCTGCACGAGGCGGGCGTATTGTCGCGTACTCATGTGCGCCATATAGTCGTTTCGGCTCGGGAATACGAAGTCGTTCAGTGTCCCGCCGCGTCGCTCCAACCATGCCCGCATCGTCTTTCGGGCCGTGTCCATCAGTTCGAACTGGACCGGCCGTTTGGTCTTCTGCTGAACCACAACGGCACGATCACGGACGCGCCCGCCGGAAACTACATCGCCGATCCGCACCTTGACCACATCACAGCCGCGCAGCTTGCTGTCGATGGCGAAGTCGAACAGCGCTCGGTCGCGCAGTCGTCTATGCTGGTCGAGCCAGAAGCGAATGGCCCAGACCTGTTGCTGTTTCAGCGCCCGCTTCGCACCGATTAGCCGCCCCTCGTTCCAGGGTCGCAGTTCGTGAAAGGCAGGGTCTATCGACGAGTGACCCATCGATCGTCTCCATCGGGCCGGATCGGACAATCGAGAGTACGTAGGCCCGGTAAACTGGCGGTTCGGAGATGTGGTTGATCGGCTGTCGGTGATGCTGAACGAGCGGCGGGTTCCTGGCGGCGCCTCTTAGTCGCTGAGCGGCCGAATGTGGGTCTTCCAGTTTAGGTTTACGGCGTGACAAAAAATATCTACCCGCGCGCTGATATTATTCGTAATTTGTGCACAATAAAATAGGTGAACATCAAAATAGATAATGTGATATTAAGCGGATAAGCAAATAGACCAGAGGTTCGATTTTGCAGTTATGAAGAAAACTTCTGGCCTGTCATCTAGGCTCAGGACTCGTTGATCAGAGCCAGAAGATGACGGTTGCGGCGAGCGCGATGGCTGAGAAGAAGACGGTTGGGCATCGATCATAGCGTGTGGCGACACGGCGCCAGTCCTT
>NZ_JAXOJL010000016.1:0-30546 GCF_036663755.1 Parasphingomonas caseinilytica | reverse complement strand
ATTGCTGCTCGGACGGCGTGCGTGGTCGTGGCGCACCCATGACGAACTTGTCCCATACGGCTTCCTTCCATTCCAACGAAAGGATCGCACCATCAAACCGTGGGATCAAACACCTAGTCAGACATGATAACATCATATATACGAAAACTTCGCAAATGAGAAACGGAGAGTGCTGTGGAGCATCTGGCCAGAACGTTGAAAGGTATCGCCGCTCGGGGCGACGAGGGGCTCTTCATAGGCGGCGGATGGCGAGCGACCAGGGGGCACAAGATGCTCGAGGTGGTGGCGCCGCATACCGAGCAGATACTTCTACGTTACCATGAGGCGACCATTGACGACGTCGACGCGGCGGTCGAGGCTGCACGCACCGCGTTTGACCATGGGCCTTGGCCGCGCCTCTCGCCGGCCGAACGAGGGGGCTATCTAACCGAGGTTGCGGCTCTGCTGCGCGACCGCCTGCCCGAACTCGCCGAGGCCTGGACCGGTCAGGTCGGCGCCACGATCGGCTTTACCAGCAAGGCGTCGGGACAGTGCCCCGGTCTTTTCGACTTCTACGGCGATCTCGCCGCTACGTATCCGTTCGTCGAGGAGCGCACTCGGTCGGGCGGCGGGAACGCGCGCATCGTTAAGGCACCTGTGGGCGTGGTCGCCGCGATCACGCCGTGGAACGCACCGCTGGTGTTGCTGTGCTATAAGGTCGCGGCCGGGCTCGCAGCGGGCTGCACGATCGTCGCCAAGCCTTCGCCCGAAACCCCAATCGATGCGCACATCCTCGCTGAATGCATCGCCGCCGCCGGATTGCCGCCGGGCGTGTTCAACATGCTGCCGGCGGGGCGCGACGTCGGCGATCACCTTGTCCGCCACCCTGGCATCGACAAGGTCAGCTTCACCGGGTCGACCGTCGCGGGCAAGGCCATCGCATCGGCGTGCGCCGACCGGCTGGCGCGCGTCAGCCTCGAACTCGGCGGCAAATCCGCGGCGATGATTCTTGACGACGCCGCGATCGAGGCGGTGTTGCCGAGCCTGATACCCTATTCGATGCCGATCACCGGTCAGGTCTGTTTCTCGCTCACCCGCATCCTGGTGCCTCGCGCACGCCGGGCCGCGATCGTCGAAGCGTATGTGGATGCGGTATCTCGGACCAGGCTCGGCGATCCGTTCGACACCGCGACCACGATGGGGCCGCTGACGCTGGCGCGCCAGCGCGACCGCGTCGAAGGCTATATCGCCGCCGGACGCGAGGACGGTGCCCAATGCGTGCTCGGCGGAGGGCGCCCGGCAAGCCTGAACCACGGGTTCTTCATCGAGCCGACCGTGTTCACCGGCGTCACGATGGACATGCGGATCGCGCGCGAGGAAATCTTCGGACCTGTGGTGTCGTTCATCGACTGCGAGGACGAGGCCGACATGATCGCTAAGGCTAACGCCACCGATTACGGTCTGCACGGCGCGGTCTATACGCAGGACCCCGAACGCGGTTTCGCGGTCGCGCGCCAAGTGCGCACCGGCAGCGTCACGGTTAACGGGATGATTGTCGACATCGAGATGCCGTTCGGTGGTTTCAAGCAATCCGGCATCGGCCGCGAGGGGGGCATTGAGGGGCTGGAAACCTATACCGAGACCCAAACGGTGTATTTCGCATGACGAGCGCAGCAGCATGACCGCCGCCAGCCTGACCGAGCGGCTAGGGTTCGATCCTGCCGACCTCGACGACATTCCCGGCACGACGATTTTCACGACTGCGCGGTCGCGCCAGGCCTATCACCTCCACCGCTTCTGCATGTCGCTGCTGAAGCCGGACAACCGCGCTGCCTTCAAGGCGGACGAGGGGGCATATCTTGCGCAGTTCGACATGACGCCGGCCCAACGCCAGGGCGTTAGCGACCGCGACTTCAACGCGCTCATCGCGCTCGGCGGCAACATCTACTTCCTCGTCAAAATCGCCAGCACGGACGGCTGGAGCGTGCAAAAGGCGGTAGGGACGATGACCGGAATGACCGCCGACGAATACGGCGCGATGATGGTCGCGGGCGGCAGGTCGCCCGAGGGTAATCGATCGATCCGGGGAGGACACTGACATGGCCCGTATCACCGCCGGAATCGCGACCAGCCACGTTCCCGCGATGGGCGCCGCGATGGACCTGGGCAAGACTGCCGATCCTTATTGGGCGCCGGTCTTCGCCGGTTACGACTGGAGCCGCGACTGGGTCCGGGACGCGAAGGCCGATGTCGTGATCCTGGTGTTCAACGACCACGCCACCAGCCTGATGTTGGAAGTTGTGCCGACCTTCGCGATCGGTTGCGCGGATCGATATCGCCCCGCCGACGAAGGCTGGGGTCCGCGCCCGGTGCCGGTGGTAGAGAGCCATCCCGAACTTGCCGCGCATATCGCGCAGAATTTGATCCTCGACGAATTCGACATGACCATCCTGAACGACATGGACGTCGACCACGGCATGACCGTGCCGATGTCGCTGCTGTTCGGCGATGTCGAGCAATGGCCCGCGCGCGTTATCCCCGTGCTGGTCAACGTCACGCAGTTTCCGCCGCCGAGCGGCGACCGATGCTGGCGGCTGGGCGAGGCGATCGCGCGCGCCGTCGCGAGTTTTCCTGAGGATCTGAACGTGCAGATCTGGGGCACCGGTGGGATGAGCCATCAATTGCAGGGGCCGCGCGCCGGACTGATCAACGCGCGGTTCGACCAGGCCTTCCTCGTTGATCTGGTTGCGGATCCCGATCGGCTGCGGCGGCTCGGTCATCTCGATTACCTGCGCGAGAGCGGGTCGGAGGGGATCGAGCTGATCATGTGGCTTGTGATGCGCGGCGCGCTTGGCGCTGATGTCGAGGAGCTGTACCGCTTCTACCATGTCCCCGCATCGAACACCGCGGCCGGCCATCTTGTGCTCAGGCCCGTCGGCGAGACCGCGACATGAGCCCCACCGAAACGCTGGCGATCGAATGGGCCTGCACGCGCCTGATCAACCTCTACGCTCACCTCAACGATGCGGGGCGGTGGGACGAACTGGTTGCACTGTACGCCGAGGATGGTCTGATGACGCGGCCGAGCGCGCCCGACACGCCGATCAGCGGCAAGCCTGCGCTGCTCGCGGGCTTCCTGGCGCGCCCGCCGCGCGCGAGCCGCCACGTCTGTGCCAATATCGTCGTAACAGTGGAGAGCACGACGACGGCGCAGGCCGAGAGCAACATCCTGCTATTCTCCGGTGCGATCGACGCCGATGGCGGCCTGCCTGTGCGCGACGCCGTGCCGCCACTGGTCGGGCGCTACGACGATCGCTTCGTCCTGACCGAAACCGGCTGGCGATTTGCCGAACGGCGCGGCACGCTTTGTTTCCGATAGCTGGACCGTTGCGCGCTGCGTCGCTACGCCGCTGACCATGGCAACCGATGGCACATCCGCATCCGTCAAATCGGCCATCCGGACGCTCGACATCCTCGAATTTCTGGTGGCGCAGCGTCGGCCGATGGCGGCGCGCGAGCTATCGGTGGCGCTCGCGATCCCGGTTAGTAGCCTGTCCTACCTGCTGACGACGCTCGTCGATCGCGGGTATCTGGCGCGCGATGGGCGCTGCTACGCCCCCGGCCCCGCGCTGAAGCGTTTGCAGCCCGCGACGGCGGTGGGTGAATTCCTCGACAGCGTCGGCGGCGTCGCGAAGTCGCTCCGCGATCAACTGAACGAATCCGTCGCATTCTTCGTGCGCCGCGAGTTCGAGGTCGAGGCAGTCGTTAGCGCGGTCGGCACCCAGGCGTTGCGGTACAGTTTCGACATTGGCCGGCGCGCGCCGCTGCACATTATATCAGCGGGTAAGGCGATCTTGGCGGCTCTGCCAAAGGACGAACTCGACGCCTATTTCCGCGACAGCCGGCGCGCCGCTTTCACGCCCAACACGCTGACCGACGAAAGCCCGTTGCGCGCCAATTTGAATCTGGCCCGCGCATCCGGGATCGCGCGGACGCGAGAGGAACAGACAATGGGCATCGTCGGGATCGGCCGGGCGGTCGTCGTCGGAGGCGAGCTCATGGGTGCGATCAGCGTTGCGATCCCGCTAGCGCGGTTCGACGCTGTTCTGGACCGGCGCGTGACGGAGTTGCTGATGCATGCGACCGATCAGCTAGCGTCGGAGGTTCGGACGGCGAACGGCCAGAAGCCGAACGTCCCCGAATAGAGCGCGATCATCGGGAAGGTGATCGCGAGCAGCGCCGACGCCATCCACAACTCGAGCTGATAGCCGGGCGCGCCCGACGGCAATCCGCCGAACGCGACCTGCGCGATCCAAGTGTACATCGGATAGACGATGCTCGCGATCGCGCAGGTGGCGAGCGTCAGCACCACGCCCCGCCAAGGCTGCGGTAGGGTGACGAATGGCGCGAGCTGGAAGATGTTGATGATCATCAGGATTCCAAAGACGTATGCGACGTCGATGCGCGCCAGGAACATGATACGGTCCATCCCGATTGCGACCGTCCCCACCCACCAGATCGCGCCCCCGACCGCCATACTGAACACGATTGTCACAAGCCCGAACGTCGGTTGTTTGCCAAGTGCCGGCACCCGCGCAGCGATCAGGCTGAGCGGCAGGAAGTCAAAATAGAGCAGGGTGAGCAGCACGCCGACGGTCGTCATCGTGAATGTCATAGGAATCCAAGACACGAACATGCCGCTTGGATCGAGCGCCGCGTGATAGAAAGGTGCGGCCTTCGAATCGCTGAAGTTGAACAGGGTGAAGAAAAGCAGGGCGGTTACGCCATAGCTGATCGCGAGCGTTCCCACGCCCCTGCCGACCGGGCCGAACCTCGTCAATGACATCGGCCATTCCTGAAACGCGACGATCAGGCACATCGTGATCTGCACCACATAGATCACGTAGGTGTTGGGGAACGGCGTCGGCGGCATGATCCAGCCGCCTAACAGCGCGAGTACGATACCCGAGACGATTGCCGCGAACGCCACGAACATCCCGAGATATGCCAACCCACGCCAAGGCTGCGCGAGCCGCGCGATGCGGCCCGGGTGTTCGTGTTTCCACATCACTGCGACGAGGAACTGGAGTGGCACGATGCAGCTTACGCACAGCGTGATCCACGTCCCCATCATCGCGGGGGTGAGGCTTACGACCACCGCGATTGATCCGGCGAGCGTCACGACGATTCCAATCAGCCCCAACCAGGGCTGCGCAATCCCGGCGCGCGGTGCTGCTGTGATAGCGGCGGTCGCCATCTCCTAGAACTTGAACCCGAGGCGTGCGGACCATTCGGCGGGCCGGTTGTAGGTGCCGTAGATGAGCCCGCCTGCGATCTGTGCCTGTCCGGTGGTGAGATAGCGTTCGTTCGAGATGTTGGTGCCGCCGACGGTCAGCGACCAGTGGTCGCCCGGATCGGTGTAGCCGATGCTCGCATCAAACACGTCGGTGACCGGACGGTTGAGGAGGAAGGTGCCCTCGGTATCGTTCTTGATGCCAGTGGAATGCGTCCAGCTTGCGAGCGCGACGATCTTGCCGCCATTGCCGATCACGACCTGGTAGCGTGGCCCCACGTTGATCTTCCAGCGCGGCGTCTTGGGCAGGGTCGCGCCCTTGAACACGCCCGCCTGGGTCGCATCGCCAGGTACGATCGCACCGGCCAGCACCGAGGTGTAGCGGGCGTCGAGATAGCCGATCGCGGCGTTGATCGTCAGGCCGCGCACGGGTGCTGCGACCGCCTCGATCTCGAACCCCTTGATCCGCGCGTTACCAGCGTTCTGGATGACCGGGCTTACGCCCTGTTGGAAGTTCAACTGGATGCCGTTGTACGCGGTGGTGAACGCCGCGATGTTGAGCTGCAGGTGGCGATCGAGCAATTCGGATTTCACGCCCGCTTCGTAGGTCGTCGCTTTCTCTTCGTTGAAGTCGGGTGCGAACGGCAGTGGGTTGGACAGCCGCGTTGTCCAGCCGCCGGTCTTGTACCCCTTCGACCACGAACCATAGACCATGATGTCGTCAGTCGGGTGTACCTGCACCCCCAGTTTAGGCGAGAAGTTGCTGAACGTCTTCCGATTCACGCCGGCAATGTAATAGCGTAGCGGCTGGCCGGGATTTGGGAAGCCCGCGGCGATCCGGCACGCTTCCGATATCTGCGCGATGTTGGCGCACGGCGGCACGCCGAGTACGTTCAGCACCTTGTAGGTCAGGCCGTTATTGTCGGACTGCGCACCTTCGAACGTCTTCTCCTCGTGCGTGTAACGGCCGCCGACGGTGATCCCGATCAGGTCGATCGGGCGATAGTCGATCTGCCCAAACGCGGCATAGTTCTTGGTCAACAGCGCATTGGGCCCGTCGACCTGGAGCAGGCCCTCGGCGAAGGTCACGTAGTCGTGCAGGTTGCCCGATTCCTTGAAATAGTAGCCGCCGAGCACGTAGTTCAGCTTCTTGTCGAGCGCGGTGCCAAGCAGCTGCAGCTCTTGGCTGAACTGCTTCTGGTTCATGTCGAAGCTCAGATTGTAGAAGTTGAGCGGCGATCCGTCGTCGTCGACGCCGGCCAGGAAATGCAGCTCGCGATACGCGGTGATCGACTTCAACGTCACCGTATCCGCGAGGTCGTAGGCGATCGTGGCAGCGCCGCCATAGCTTTTCAGCTTCGAGAAGTTGTTGCCGCTGGCGTAGCTTGTGTCGATGTCGTTCGTGATGAAGCGATTGTCATACGGCAGGCGGTTGTTGAATGGGTTAGCATCGGTGTTGACGCCGAAGATCGGTGCAAGATCGAGGATTGAGGTCTGCCCGCCGCGCGGCAACCCGAACACCTGGGAAGGTGGCCCGCCGCCGCAATTGGTCGTCTGCCCGGCAATCGCGCAGTTGTAGGTGCCGGCGAACACCGCAGGCGTGGTGGTGATGACCTTATTGGCGATCTGGCTCTGGTCGACGTTGGTATAGTCGCCCGCCAGCGTCACGCTCAGCGGACCGCCATTGTCCCATTTGAGCTTGCCGCGGACGCTCCAGGTGTCGTCGCCGCCCTCGGTGTCGCGCCCGCCACCATAATAGCCAGCGGCGCGGAAGTTAGTGATCGGATCCTCGGCGTAGTTGCCAGAGCCGGGAAAGGGGAGGCGCTTCAAATAGCCGTCGCGCTTCTTGAGCGAGAAGCTGATCGACGAACGCAGCGTGTCGGTGAACGGAATGTCGACCGTGCCGCGCGCTTGGAGCAGGCGGTAGCTGCCGGTGGTCAGGTCGCCAACGACACGAAACTTGTCACCGGGATCGTGCGTGACGATTGAGATCGCGCCGCCGATCGTGTTGCGCCCGAAAAGCGTACCCTGCGGACCTTTCAGGATCTCGATCCGCTCGACGTCGCCGAGATCCTGGTTCGCGCCAACCGAGCGCGCGAGATAGACACCGTCGAGATAGACGCCGACGCCGGGATCGATATTGAACGCGAAGTCGTTCGATCCGATACCGCGGGCATAGGCCGCCAGGACCGAGGACGAGCCCGAAAAGGGCGACCCGGCATCGAGCGTGACGTTGGGCGCGAGGTTCGACAGCGCAACCACGCTGCCGACCGCGCGCTCCTGCAGCGCGGTCGAGGTGAACGCGGAAATCGCGATCGGGACCGATTGGACGTTCTCCGACCGCTTTTGCGCGGTGACGACGATCTCTTGCAGGCCGCCATCGTCCTGGGGCGCTGGTGCGGTTGCAATGGTGGCTTGCGCCGGCGTCGCGGGCGCGGCTTCCTGCGCGGCGGCATGTCCCGAGATAGTCAGCGCGATAATGCTGGCAACGGCAAGCATTTCGGCCTTGCCGGTCGCGGTCCGATGGATAATGCGCATGAGAAATCTCCCCCTTTTTTTTACAATTGTGTCGGTATCGCGTCGGTCGTTGCCGATCGCCGTCAGTTCGGTTGGATCGCGAAAGCCCCGCGGAAGATGTTCGCCTCGGCACCGCCATCGACGGGATAGTTCGCGCCATTGCACCAGCGCGCGTGGTCGGAGCAGAGGAAGGCGATCATGCCGACGATCTCGTCTGGCCGGCCCGCGCGCAGGACGCGCAGATCCTCTTCGGCGCGCGCGCCCATAGTCTCAATGAAATCGCCGAGGATGGGGGTGTCGACGGGCCCCGGGCTGACCGTGTTGATGCGCAGGCCCCGTGCGGCGATCTCACCGGCGATCGCGACCGTCCAGGCGATCACAAGTTCTTTCGACAGGAAATAGGACGGCGCACCTTCGATCCCGTGGCTCGCGAGCCAGCCCGCGATCGACGCCGGATCGCGCAGCGAAAGGCCCTCGTGCACGACGTCGACATGATCGCGCCAGCCGAACCCGGCGAGCGAGGCGACCGTTACGATCGAGGCCCCTGGTGCCAGCCGGTTGAGCAGGCCCTCGGTCAGCTCGCGGGTCGCGAAGAAGTTCACGTCGAGCACCGTCGCGGCAGGCGCGGTCGGGGGGACGCCGGCGATGTTGCAAAGACCGTCATATCGCCCGTCCAGAGTGTCAATCGCAGCACGGATCGAGGCACGGTCAATGAGGTCGATCCGATGAAATTCGTCGACGGCGTCGGCGGCATCGTTTCGATCGAGCCCGATAACGGTCGCACCCGACTGTCGCAACAACGCCGCGGTCGCCCGCCCGATACCCGATGCAACGCCCGTGACAATCAGACGCTTGCCGCGCAAATTCATAGCCGATCCTCCCAGCCCCGCCTTTGCGGGGTTCTTCTGAGATTTGTGGTAGCGAGCGGGCGAGGCACGAAGAAATACCTTCGCTGACGAGCGCTATGTTTGAACCGGATACGAGGCGCCTAGGGCTAGCTTAGCACACAGCGATGGACATCGCGTGCAGGCCAGACGTACCTACTTGGTATGGCCCGATATCTGGAACAGCGACTGAAAATTCGACATCTGCGCGTGATCGATGCGATCGAGCAGCACAAGAGCGTCCTGCGCGCGTCGCAGGCGCTCATGATCAGCCAGCCGGCGCTGACCCGTACCTTGCAGGAGGTCGAGGAAATGGTGGGCGGCGAACTGTTCGAGCGCCACTCGCGCGGCATGCACGTCAATGACGTCGGCATGCTGATGACCGCCGGCGCGCGCAAATTGCTGGTCACGCTGCGTGAGATGGAGGATGATCTCGGTCAGCTCGTCGACCGACAACGCCGTGTGATCCGCGTTGGCGCGCTACCGGTGGCGGCGCATGGCTTGCTGCCCGCGGTGCTCGCCTCGGCTAGCGGATTATCAGCCCAATTGCGCATCGAACTGATCGAAGGCCGCACCGATCAGCTGCTGCCTGCGCTCGCGAAGGGTGAGATCGACGTGATCGTCGGCCGGCTCTACACGCCGGCGATCCCCGACGATTTCGTTCGGCGCGTGCTCTATCAGGAGCCGATTTCGTTGATCGCGCGGACCGATCATCCGCTGTTCGCCCTGCCCGCGCCGACGCCAGACGACGTTCGCCGCTTTCCGCTTGTCTTGCCCGCCGTGAGCACGCTCATGGAGCGTGACGTCCGCGCGCTGCTTGGAGCGATCGGGCTGATCCCGGACGATGCGATCCAGTCGAGTTCGGTCGGCTTCATGCGCGAGCTGCTGCTGAGCGGGAATTTCGTGACGGCGATGCCGCGCATTCTGGTGGCGGGCGACTTGGCGCGCGACATGCTCCGCATTGTGCCGATCGGCCTTGCTGCACACGATCGTCCAGCCGGACTAATGTACCGCGATCAACTGGGCGCAGCGGGAACCATTCTGCTCGCGGAGATCGCCCGGGAGCTTTCCCGGCTGGAAGACAGCGACATCGTGACCTTGGTAAATCCCTAGCCCGCGCGTGTGACCCAATGTCGGTCGGGCATATCGCCGACTGACATCTGCATAAGACGCGGAAGCAAAGCCCGCATATCGGTGGCAAAAATGGGGAGGCCACGACATGCGCGAAACGCTCTATCTGGTGCCGGGTCTGCTGTGCGACGCGACGATCTGGGCGCCGCAGATCGCCGCCCTCGGTTCTCAATATGACGTGCGCGTACCCGACCTTACGAGGCATTCGTCCATTACCGCCATGGCGCAAGCGGTCCTGGCGGAGTCGCCGGAACGAATTTCGGTCGCGGGCCATTCGATGGGCGCACGTGTCGCGCTCGAGATGGTGCGCCTGTCGCCGACCCGTATTCGCCGGCTGGCGTTGTTTGATACGGGCGTTCACGCCAGGGTCGAAAGCGAGTTGGAAAGCCGAAAGACTCTGCTCGATCTGAGCGCGAGCGAAGGCATGGCGGCACTGGCGGCGCGTTGGCTGCCACCGATGGTGCTCCCGGCAAATTTCGACACTCGGCCCGATCTACGCGAGGCGCTGTTTGCCATGGTCGAGCGGATGTCGCCAGAAATTCATCGGGCGCAGATCACCGCTCTGCTCGAGCGGCCCGATGCCAGTGAACTGCTTGAGACGATAACCTGTCCGGTGCTCATCGGAGTCGGTGATGGCGATGGCTGGAGTCCTCCTGAGCGTCATCGCATGATCGCCGCTGCCATCCCGCAAGCACGCTATGTCGTGTTTCCACAGAGCGGCCATATGGCGCCGCTTGAGGCGCCAGGCGCGGTGACCAGGGCAATGACCCAGTGGATGGCGGCCCCCGCGCCCTGATTCACGCGACACACACACGTCTGCGCGCGCGCCCTGTCGATGATCACGTACTGCGTGCTCATGTCAGCTTTTTTTTAAGTGCATTGAGCACGCGGTACCAGGGCAGCACCAGCTCGATCGAGCTGTAGGGCTCACCCCCTCGCGGTGATGAATCCCCGGTCCTGCAGCGCGAATCGTGTATCGGCGCCGCGGCCTTGAAGACGTCAATCTGCTCCTCCTTGCTTCGCCCCTGCCAGTCCTAATTTAAATAGTGTTCGGTTGGGAGGCGCTCACTAATACAAAAGGCGCGCAGCTGACCGCCATTTTCATACGGTTCTTTCCCTCCCGAGCGTGATGTACCTAAGACCTCGCCCGCTGCTAGGCGCTCACGTTTTGGATAGGCAGAGCCGCACGAAGCCGGACGGCGCGGGGATGATCGATCGGCAAAGAGCCTAGGGCTCTGGTGGCCAGCGATGAGCCTACGGCTTTTCGCATATCTAAGGGTGAACCACTGCGTTGCGGCCTCTCGTCGCCGTTCAGTCCGGCGTATTCAGGCAGACCTACGTCAAGCTTGGCAACTTATGCAGTGGGCGGCCCAACGGGCGCTCTGCGCTGATATTCAAGGTGGAGGAGCAATCTTGCATAGTCCCTCATCCGCCTAGATGGCGATGACGTTGCCGAAGGCATGGCGAAGATCAACGTCATGGTTGGGACGATCGGGCGGCGCGCAGTATGTGTGCGGAGGGCTAATCCGGTAGGTCACATTCCAACGGAATCGAATCGTCGATTTTGGCGGCGCACGAACGGTCCAAAACATGTCACGCTCGCCGGCGCTTGGCTCGGCACCGCGATGGTCCCGGCAAAGAGTTCGGTCAACCTTCCGCTGCGGTCCTGAGGAGCGACATGTCGCGAATGACAAGTCCACCCTGTCGCAGCGTGATCGCGCCGGTCGACTCAAGCTCCCCGAGAACCGAGTTGACCGTTTGCCTCGACATTGAGAGCATCGCGGCGAGCACTTCCTGCGAAAGGGCAAGGTTGCGGATGGGGCGACTAGCACCTTCGTAGCCGTTGGCCATCAGCAGCAGCCGGGTGGCGAGGCGCTGCTTCGCGGGCAGCAGGGCTAGAATCTGAGTAGAAACGAACGAGAGCCGCAGCTTCTGTGCTAACAGCCGTCCGATATCGCGCCAGCATCGTGGATTTTCGTCCAGGAACGAAAGCAGCCGGTCATGCGGAATTCGCAAGATCGTGGAGGGGCGGATCGCACGCGCGTCGTGCGTGCGCCGCTGACCGTCCATTACTGCGATCTCGCCGAACCAGGAGCCCGCCTCGAGCACTGTGAGCACCAGCTGGCGGCCCTTGTCGTCGGAGACGCTGATTCCGATCGCGCCTTCTGCCACGGCATACAGCCCGCAAGGCTCAGCACCCTGCGTGAAGAGCATCTCACCGCGCCGGAGGCGCGCGTGCCTTCCAACGGTCCGCAGGTGATTACGGAGCCCCGGATCGATTGTTTCGATCCAATCGCCCGTGGGCAAGTCGGGCATTGGGACTGCTGGTGGTTTCATCGCGCTTACACTGTCGCGCAGCCGACAGCTTGTCGGCGCGGAACGTGGCAGAGACGGACGGGGAGAACTATGACATGACACCGTTGGTTGAGAGTCTTGCGAAGTATGCGGCGTATCACCGTGACCGCCGTAACATACTGACGCACATGGTGGGTATACCGCTGATCGTGCTGGCCGTGGTCATCCTGCTTTCGCGTCCCGCCTTCGAGTTGTTTGGCCTTTCCCTATCCCCGGCGGCAGCGGCGGCGGGGGCGGCAGCGTTGTTCTACCTTAGACTGGACGTGAGATTCGGCGTGGTAATGGCGATATTGCTCGGCCTCTGCGTACTCCTTGGCAATTTCGTCGCCGGACATTCGACCCTGGCTTGGCTGTCGGCGAGCGTTTCGCTGTTCGTCGTCGGCTGGGCGCTCCAGTTCCTGGGGCATTTCTATGAACGGCGGAAACCGGCGTTTATCGACGATGTAATTGGTCTAATCATCGGCCCATTGTTCGTGGTCGCTGAGATTGCCTTCTCCCTTGGTTTCCGAGACGAGGTTAGGGCAGAGGTGGCACGTTCGGCGACACGTCGGAATACGCTATGACGAGCATTGCGCTAGATCGGCCGAAGGGCGTATTTCTACACGCTGTCTCTATTCGTGCCGAAGATATTGACCATATGGGTCACGTCAACAACGCCGTATACCTGCGCTGGGTGCAGGATGCGGTCGTCGACTACTGGACTAGCGTTGCGCCGGAAGGCGCGGTCGCTGCCCATCTTTGGGTCGCCACGAGGCATGAGATCTCATATCTCCGCCCTGCTCTGCTCGGTGATACTGTGGTCGCTCGGGTCGTCACGCGGAGCATACGTGGCGCACGCGTGTTCTTCGACACGGTGTTCGAGCGAGGTGTGGACGTCGTAGCGAGCGTCACCAGTACTTGGTGCTGTCTCGATTCTTCCACTCTGCGTCCATCACGGCTTGCGATCGACGTAGCTGACAGGTTCCTACCCGTGCGGGTCTCGGATGGCTTCAGCCGCGAGATTGATCGGCGCCGTGCGATTGGCGCCTGAAGGACAAAAGCGAAGAGGCCAAAGGTACGCCTGCCGTATGCAACGACGCGCGATGTGAATAAAGAGGGTTTGCCCGCCGGGCCTGCGGATCTTCTGCCTATCAAATTCAGTATCATGGATGGGCGAGGTTATCATCTTTCCACGGCGCATGTCGCACGGGCGAACGCCGCGCTGGACTATCGATTTGCGGCCGGGCTCATAGCTTCAAGCTGTTGAGGTTTTGCACGTCAGGTTAAGCGCTTTCAACGCGATACTGGGGATGCCAACCCCCGCGAAAACTGCAACTGCCATGTCTGTGCCGCTGCTTGGTGGACGGGTGCCTTTGGGGACGCCGATTGACATGTCCATGCAACTAGGAACGATCAGACGCTACGAGCGATAGTGGTCAGGCAAAGCCGACAGCCATCCTGCGCTGACAGGCGGCGAAGCGCTGTCGATTTTCTTTCTTGCTGCTTCGATTGCGGATTTCGAGCATGATTGACTGGATGTCGAGATGATCGTTTTGGAGCGAGCCCGGGCAGGGTCGATCGATTCAGCGAATTTTAGACCTGCCAATTCCTCGTCAACCCAGATTACGGTTGCGCCGATGGCCTCCAGAGTTCCGACCGTCACCAGCACCGTGGACCCCGGCCGTAACGCTCCGGCGTGGTCGATTTGGGCGCCGGAGACCGACAGATTTTTGATTCGGTGCTTGGAGGGAGCGGTACTTCCAAAACCCGAAATTTCAGCGGCGAGCAGCACCTGATGACGCGGCATGCGGGTGAACGGCGGCGCGCTGCACTCGGTGGGCATTAGGGCGGCCTCGTCGTTGCGCTGTTACGAGCTATCCTGCACAAGCACGCGTGAATGCGTGATATCCGAGACTGCCTAAGAAGCCCTTAGCGGTCCGCCAAAGGCATAGTCGTCCCGCCGAAATTTGAGAGAGTTCTGCCGCTGATGGTTTGCACGGAGCCCTGTTGAAGTGAGGCGAATTCAAGAAGGAGTTAGATTCTTTGGGCATGATCTTGGTCCCACTGCCTGCTCGGGATTTTGATCCCATCGAGGTCGCGGTGCCTTGGAAAATACTGACGGAAATGGGTCATAGCATTGTCTTCGCCACGCCGGACGGGCGGCCCGGTGCAGCTGATGCACTTATGCTGGATGGTCGCGGCCTGGATCCGTGGGGCCGGATCCCTGGATTGCGAAACGTGCGATTCCTTGGGTTTATCCTACGGGGCAACGCTGATGCGCGTGGGGCCTATGCCGAGATGACGTCGGGTGACGCCTTTCAGCGCACGCGGCGTTGGCAGGATCTTGATGGCAACAGCTTTGACGCGCTCGTTCTTCCGGGCGGTCACCGCGCGCGCGGAATGCGCGAGTATCTAAAGAGCCAGGCGCTCAAACAGCTGACTGCGGCATTCGTCGTCGCGGACAAGCCGGTCGGGGCGATTTGCCATGGTGTCCTCCTAGCTGCGCGCAGTCGTACCTCTTCGGGACGCTCGGTGCTGTTCGGACGCAAGACGACCTCATTGACCTGGCGGCAGGAACGCACTGCGGAGCGTCTGGCTTGTGTCGGCCGGTGGTGCGACCCGAGTTATTATCGTACCTACCAGGAGGCGCTGTCGCAGCTCGACGGTTTCATGTCGGTCGGACAGAAAGTGACGCGCGCGCTTGCCGACCCGCGGGAATTCATCGACGTACCGGAGGGCGTCGTCGATCACAAGCGCAAGACGCTTGGTCTGTGCCGCGACAGCGCGACCGATACGCGCGCCAGCTGGGTGGTGACCGATGGCCGCTACGTCTCCGCACGCTGGCCTGGCGACGCGCATGCCTTCGCCCGCACGCTCGGTGCGCTCGTTACGGCGTCGGAGGCCTAAACTCATGCGACCCGTTGAACTCGCATTCAAGGTCATCGAAAAGCTCAGCACGCATCAGCCGGTCGGTGTCAGCGAGCTCGCACGGTTGATGGAGATTCCGAAATCGACGGTGCAGCGCGTCCTTGTATCGTTGCAGCAGACCGGCTGGATCGAACCATCCGCGGGCGATCGTCCGGTTTGGCGCCTGACGATCCGCGCGCTGGTCGCCAGCGGCCAGACGAGCGTCCATCATGGGCCGCTGCGCGCGATTGCCTTGGGCGTGATGGAGGATCTAAGACGGCATTCGGAAGAGACGGTGCTGCTCACGCGGCGGTTTCAGGACATGCTGGTGCTGGTGGAGCGACTCGATGGTATCCGTCCGGTCCGCTACTTCTTTCCCTATGGGGCGGTGTCGCCGCTGCATTCGACCGCCACGGGTCAGGCGATGCTGGCGGCGCTGCCCGCCGGCGATCTCGACGCCTATCTGGATCACGCGATGATGGCAGTGACGGGACGCACCGTCACCGACCCGGCAATGTTGCGGGAAGTACTCGAAAAGGTGCGAACGCGTGGCTTCGCGGTGAACTTGGGTGGCAACACCGCCGACGTGCATGCGGTCGGCGCGGCGATCATCGCCCGGGACGGAATGCCGATCGCGGGTGTCAGCGTGTCCGCGCCCGCCGAGCGACTCCATAAGGCCACGGCGTCGCTGCTGGGGCCCGTCGTCGCCGATGCGGCCCGGCGCATCTCGTTGGGATTGGCGGCGGAATCGACGAGTCCACTTGACGATTAATAGCTGGTCTTGCCTCAGCGCTCGTGCTGCCATATAGCACGTCGTGCCGTTTAGCGGCACAATATACGTGGTTGGGATCGAGGGACCGATGAGCACGATCTGCGTCATTCCTGGTGAGGACGCCGCGGCTGAAGCGGTTTGGGCTTCGGTCGATCTTCTCAAACGGGCCAAGGTCGATGTCACATGGCGCTGGTGCGAAACGGTGGCGGGGGTCGATGGCGCGCTGTCCGCTGATGCTAAAGCGCTGATCGACACGTCGGATGCGACGCTGTTCGGCGCTACCGCCGGCCCCGCCGCGGCGGCGCTCTTCTATCTCCGCTGGGGTAAGCAGACCTTCGCCAACGTCCGACCGACGCGGTGGAGCGCGGGGCAGGCCAGTCCGCTGCGTGCGCCGGAAGGCATCGATTTCGTGATCGTCCGGGAGAATCTCGAGGACGCCTATGTCGTGCTGGAGGGCGATCTCGCCGATCTGGCGCCGCTCGGGCTCGTCAGCCGGACCGCTCGGTGCGCGCCCGAGGCGATGGGGCCGGGGAATTATGCGATCAAGGCGATCACGCGCGCGGGGTCCGAACGGGTCCTGCGCTTCGGATTCGAACTCGCCCGCAAGCGTTGCGCGCAGGGATATCCGGGCAAGCTGACCGCCAGCGCTAAATGGAACATGCAGCCGGCCACTGACGGTCTGTTCATCGCGACCGCCAAGGCGCTCGCGGCGGAGTATCCCGACGTCGCGTTCGAGACGCTGATCGTCGACGATTGCGCGCACCGTCTGGTTCGCGAGCCGCACCGGTTCGACGTGCTCGTCCTGCCAAATCTCTACGGCGATATCCTATCGGACGCGGCGGCGGGGTTGGTCGGTGGGCTCGGGGTCGCGGCTAGCGGCTGTTACGGGGACGACTATGCGTATTTCGAATCCGCGCACGGCACCGCTCCGGATATCGCAGGCCAAGGCGTGGTCAATCCGACGGCGACCTTGCTCTCGGCGGCGCTGATGCTCGACTATGTCGAGCAGGAGACGGTGGCGACGCGCCTGCGCAACGCGATCGATGCGGTCTACGCCGCCGGGCAGGTTTTGACCCGGGACATGGGTGGCGACGCCGGAACGTCCGCGTTCTGCGACGCGGTGCTCGCGGCGATGGAGACGAGGTCGTGACGCAGAGCCTATTCGACAAACTCTGGGCGCAGCATGTCGTCGAGGATCTCGGCGATATGAACATGATCGCGATCGATCTGCATCTGCTCCACGATCTTAGCGGCCCCAGCGCGCTAAAAGCGTTGGCCGATCGCGGGCTCGCGGTCGATGCGCCGGGCCAGACCTTCGCGATCCCCGATCACGGCGTTGCGACGATCCCCGGCCGAACCGACCAAAGCAGCGAAGCCAGTCGCAAGACGCTGCCGCCGTTCCGGCGTTTCTGCGCGGCGGCGGGCATTCGGCTGTTTGATCTCGATTCGCCCGATCAGGGCATCGTCCATGTCGTCGCGCCCGAACTCGGGCTGACGCTGCCGGGCCTGACCATCGTCTGCGGGGACAGCCACACCTGTACGCAGGGCGCGTTTGGTGCGCTCGCGTGGGGGATTGGGTCGACCGAAATCATGCAGGTGCTCGCGACGCAGATGCTGATCCTGGAGAAGCCCCGGTCGATGCGGGTTTGGATCGATGGAGCGCTGCGACCCGATGCCGATGCGAAGGATCTGATACTCCACATCATCGGTCGCTGGGGCGCGGCTGGAGCGGTCGGCCATGCGCTGGAATTTGCCGGCCCTGCGGTGGATGCGATGTCGATGGAGCAGCGCATGTCGCTGTGTAACCTGGCGGTCGAGTTCGGCGCGCGCTTCGGCCTGATCGCACCTGATGCGACGACGATCGACTACCTTAAAGGTCGCCCCTATGCGCCGGCCGGCTCGATGTGGGACGATGCAGTGTCACATTGGATCATGTTGGGATCGGACGAGGGTGCCGTGTTCGACAGCGAGGTGACGCTAGATGCAAGCATCGTCGGGCCGCAGATCACCTGGGGTGTGACGCTCGACCATGTCATCGGCCTCGCCGAAACCGTGCCGGGTTTACCCGACGATCCCGCCGCGGCGGCGGATATCCGCCACGCGCTCGACTATATGGGGATCGAGGCCGCGCACGCTTTGACTGGAACGCGCGTGGATCAGGTCTTTATCGGATCGTGCGCCAACGGGCGCCTTTCCGATCTGGAAGCGGCGGCCGCAGTTGTGCGCGGACGTAGCGTCGCGCCCGGCGTCGTCGCTTGGATCGTACCTGGATCTCAGGGCGTGCGTCGTGCCGCCGAGGCGCGCGGGCTCGATCGTGATTTCCGCGCTGCCGGCTTCGAGTGGCGCGAACCCGGATGCTCGATGTGTCTGGCGATGAACGGCGACATGGTGCCGAGCGGAGCGCGTTGCGTCTCGACCTCCAACCGCAACTTCGTCGGGCGACAAGGGCCGGGTGCGCGGACGCATCTGGCTAGTCCCGCGACCGCCGCTGCCTGTGCAATCGCGGGCAGGATCGCCGCGCCCGGCGATCTGGCGGAGGTTGGCGCATGAGCGACGCCTTTCCCCCATCGGTCGTATCGCGTGGGACGGTCCTGCGCGTCGATAATGTCGATACCGACGTGATCACGCCGATCGCACGCGTTCTTGAAGGGCGCGAGGCGGTCGTCCGGTTCGCGTTCGAGCCGTTGCGCTTCGACGAGGACGGCAACCCAAGAGCAGACGATCCGTTCGCCCATTCGGCGCGCGAAAGTGCCGAAATCCTGATCGCAGGCCGCAATTTCGGGTGCGGCAGTTCGCGCGAGACTGCGGCCGTCGCGGTGCGGGGGATGGGATTTCGCGTTGTCATCGCGGCCAGCTATGGCGACATTTTCTATTCCAATTGCCTCAAGAACGGGGTGCTAGCCGTGCGGTTGCCGCCGAACGTCGTCGACCGGCTGATGGCGGCCGCAACCGCCGCTGCGACGATCGCGGTCGATCTGCCGGCGCAGACGGTGCGGTGCGACGACATCGACGCCGGGTTCGAGATCGGGGCGCTGCAGAAGGAAATGCTGCTGTCCGGCCTCGACGAGATCGGGATGATGCTGTCACGCAGCGCCGCCCGTTCCGCCTTCGTCGCAGGCGATCGGCTGGCGCGCGCCTGGGTGCGGGACCGCGTCCGCGTCGGTTGAGATATTTGGCTTAAGGATCTGACTTCATGAACGGCGCCCGCGCACTTCTATCGACACTCGTCCTGAACAAGGTGACGGTCTGTTTCGCCAACCCCGGCACCAGCGAAATGCAGTTTGTCGCAGCGCTCGATGCCGAACCGCAGATGCGATCGGTGCTGTGTCTGTTCGAGGGCGTCGCGACCGGTGCTGCGGATGGCTATGGGCGAATGGCGGATACGCCGGCCTGCACGCTGCTGCATCTGGGGCCAGGCTATGCGAACGGCGCGGCAAACCTGCACAATGCGCGCCGCGCCTTTACGCCGGTCGTCAACGTGATAGGCGACCATGCGACCTATCATCGTCAATATGACGCGCCGCTCAACTCGGATATCGCCGCGCTCGCCAAACCTAACTCCCTCTGGGTAGAATCCGCCGACACCCCCGACAGCGTCGCGCCACTCGCGGCGGCGGCGATAACCGCCAGCTACGGCGCGCCCGGTGGCCCCGTCAGCCTGATCCTGCCCGCCGACTCCGCGTGGCTTCCAACCGTGGGCGATCCGGTCGTCGCCGAACGTCCGGTGCCGGCGGCGGTGCCGATGGCGTCGATCGAGGGACTGGCGGACGCGATCCAGGGTGCGGCCAAGCCGGTTGTCCTGCTCGGAGGGCGGGCGTGCCTGGCGGACTCGCTGGTGCAGGCGGCGCGGTTCGCGGCGGCGGAGATCCCGGTCTATTCCGACACCTTCGTGCCACGGCAGCCGCGCGGGGAGGGCGCCTTCCTGCCGCGGAAAATGCCCTATTTCGGCGAGATGGCGCTGGCGGAACTGGCGGGCGTCGATCTCCTCGTGCTGGTTGGTACGTCGCTGCCGGTATCGTTCTTCGCCTATCCGGATCGCCCAAGCGTGCTGGTGCCAGAGGGATGCCGGGTCGAGACGCTCGCGGACCGTTGGCAAAACGCGCCGGCCGCGTTGGCCGCGCTCGCCGATGCGATATCGGCGCCTGCAGAGGGTCCGGTACAGGCGCTCGCGTTGCCGGATGCCCCGTCTGGTGCGCTGAACTCGATGACGGCCGGCGTTTCGATCGCTCGGCATATGCCGGAGAATGCGATACTTTGCGATGACGCGGTGACGTCGGGCGCGCCGATCATGATGGCGACCGCCACGGCGCGGCGACATGATGTGCTTGCGCTGACCGGCGGCGCGATCGGCATCGGCCTGCCGATCGCGATCGGCGCCGCCATCGCCAGGCCCGACAGCAAGGTCTTCGCGCTCAGCGGCGACGGCGCGGCGATGTACACCGTGCAATCGCTGTGGACGATGGCGCGCGAGGCGCTCGACATTGTCATCGTTATCTTCGCCAATCATAGTTACCGGATACTCACCGTTGAAATGTCCCGAACAGGCGCCGGCGATGCCGGGCCGGCGGCGGCCGATCTCCTCGGGCTCGACAAGCCCAAGTTGGATTGGGTCGCGCTCGCGCAGGGTCATGGCGTGCCGGCGGTCCGATGCGAGACGGCGGCGGAATTCGACGCCGCCGTGGCGAATGCGGTGGCGCGCCGCGGTCCGATGCTGATCGAAGCCGCGATCTAGAGTATTGCGATCAACGGGGGCACAGTTCCCCGTCGATCAACCATCCGACAGGGGCAGCAGAGAATCAATGGCAACGATCACCTATGTCGAGCATAACGGCACGCGTCACGAACACCAGGTGGATGACGGTTGGAGCGTCATGGAAGGCGCGGTGAAGAACGATGTTCCCGGCATCGACGCCGATTGTGGCGGGGCGTGCGCCTGTGCGACGTGTCATGTCTATGTCGATAACGCCTGGCTGGCCGCAACCGGCGCGCGAACCGAACAGGAAGCCGAAATGCTCAATTTCGCCGAGAATGTCGAACCCAACAGCCGCCTGTCGTGCCAGATCGAAGTGTCACCGGCGCTCGATGGGCTGATCGTGACCATGCCGGAAAGTCAGCACTGAGAGGCCGAAAGGTCAGCGCCAACGGCGGTCGACCGCCGTGAAATTTGCAGAGGAACCGTAGATGAGCCCCGCCAATCCGCACATCGCCGACTCCGCCGCCGCCGCACCCGTGACGGCGCGCGATACCGCTTACGCGACTCCGCTGGATCAGATCGACCCCGCCCAGCCGGCGCTCTTCGCCAGCGACGAGATGTGGTGGAACTTCGAACGCCTGCGGCAGGAATCTCCGGTCCATTTCACAGCGGAAAGTGCTTATGGTCCCTATTGGTCGGTCACGAAGTACAACGACATCATGGCGGTCGATACCGATCACCAGACATTCTCCTCAGAACCGGGGATCATGATGGTTCCCCCGCTCTCGCCCGGGCAGACGCCAGCGCTCGAAGGGCTTGCGATGTTCATCGCGATGGATCCGCCCAAGCACGACGTCCAGCGCAAGGCGGTCAGTCCCGCCGTATCGCCGACCAATCTTCAGGTGCTCGGGCCATTGATCCGCGAGCGCGCCGCCAAGATCCTTGACGCGCTGCCGATCGGCGAGGAGTTCGACTGGGTCGACAAAGTGTCGATGGAACTCACCGCGATGACACTCGCGACGCTGTTTGGCATGCCACAAGACGATCGGCGCAAGCTGACCCACTGGTCCGATGTCGTCACCGCCGAACCGGGACATGGACTCGTCGAGACCCGCGAACAGAAGCTCGGCATATTCCGCGACTATCACGCCTATTTCACGCAGATGTGGAACGACCGGGTCAACGTCGAGCCGACCGGCGATCTGATCTCGATGCTCGCGCACGATCCCGCGACGCGCGGGATGGGACCGATGGAGTATTTCGGGAACATTATGCTGCTGACCGTCGGCGGCAACGACACGACCCGAAACACGATGACCGGATCGGTTTACGCGCTGCACAAAAATCCCGATCAATACGCCAAGCTGTTGGCCAATCCCGGCCTGTTGCCGTCAATGGTGTCGGAGACGATCCGCTGGCAGACGCCCCTCGCGCATATGAAACGGCGTGCGACGCGCGATGTCGAGTTCCGTGGTCAGCAGATCAAGCGGAACGACACCGTTGTGATGTGGTATATCTCCGGTAACCGCGACGACGAGGTGATCGAACGTCCCAATGATTTCGTCATCGATCGTCCCCGCCCGCGCCAGCACATCTCTTTCGGCTTTGGCATCCATCGCTGTGTCGGCAACAGGCTGGCCGAACTCCAGCTCCAGATTGTCTGGGAGGAGATTATGAAACGCTTTCCCGAGATCGTCGTCGTCGACGAACCGAAGCGGGTCCGCTCGGCTTTCGTCAAGGGGTATGAAACGATGCGTGTCGTCCTGCCCCGGCGCTATTGACCGTTCCCTCTACCGCCCGCAGCGGATTATGCTGGTGCGCCGCGTCCGACTGAATTGCGGTGGTTTCCCGCCGTTGTTCGCGCGTACACTGCAGCGATGGTGCAGCAAGCAAACAATGGTCGCGCGGGTTCGGATAGCGGAGCGGGCGATGTTGCCCCGGTAGAGAGAACGGACCGCCGCAGGGAGCGAACACGACGTCGCCTTCTGCGTGCGGGCTTTGATCTGTTTGGAGAGCAAGGCATCGATGGCGTCGGAATCGATGCGATCATCGCGCGTGCCGGGATATCGAAGCAGACATTCTACAATCATTTCGCCGATCGTGATTCGCTGATCGGCGCGCTGAGACGGATTTCCCGAGGCATATTCGAGGAGGCGGTGGCGACCGCGAACCGCGATGTGGAGGATCCGGTGCGCCGGCTGGTGCGCGGTGTGGCAGTTTATGCGCGGATGGCGATTGGCGATCCGCTCCATGCCAGATTTGTTATCCATGCTTTCGCCCACGATCTCCACGCGGAGCGTGCGCTCGACCGCGGGCTGGAGGCTGACCTGGCGGCAGGCTTGGCCGCAGGGCGATTGGAGTTTTCTACGATGGCGGGTGCAGTCAACTTCGTCAGCGGCGCGACGCTGGCCCTGGTCACAAGCCTGCTACAACGCGGAGATCAAGGCCCGGCCGTCGCGATATGCCAGGAAACGTTGATGTTGTTGCTGCGCGCTTTTGCCGTCGGGGCGGTAGCCGCGCAACGCCTTGCTGCGCAGACCAGCCACGACCTGCTTCAAGAATGTTGACGTTAAGTCAAATATCGTCCAATCTCTGGCTCGCCTCAGCCAGGATGTTAAAATTAGAACGGGGGCACGAATTGCTGACTGTCCTGCGCCACTTGGTCTGCATGATTCGATCATTCGAGGCTCTGCTGCCGACCATGTGGTCAGCTAGGTTACGATAGACCGCTCGATCCAACGCCCCGCGCTGCGGAATTTGGTCGGCTGAGAATGGGGGGCCGGTGACGCCGGAACGTCTGTGAACACAACACCAGCATCGCTGACCGGGTTCGAAGGTCAGGACATTCGTACATTGCTCGACGACAAGTCGGTAGCGCGCGCGGACCACGCGTTTCTGGTGTGGGAGCCATTCGCTGGCGTGGCCCGCCAATGGAGCTACGCGGAGTTTGTCGGTCGTGTCCGCGGCGTCGCCGCCGGATTGCATGCTCGCGGTGTCCAGCCGGGGCAGCGCGTGCTGATCCATCTTGAAAACTGCCCCGAATTCCTGTTCGCCTGGTTCGGCTGCGCCTATCTTGGTGCTGTCGCCGTGACGACCAACACCAAGAGCGTGGCAGACGATATCCGCTATTTCGCCGGGCATTGTGGCGCGGTCGGTGGCGTGACGAGTGCTGCGTTTGCCGATGTCGTGGCCGACGCTTTGGGTGACGGAGCATGGCTGGTGGTCATCGATGACGCCGGCGGGGGGGCGCTGGAGGCCTTTACGGGCGATTCGGCGCTGCTACCGAAACGTGTCGCCGACCAGCATGCCGAGTTCGGTATCCAGTACACGTCGGGCACCACCGCCCGACCAAAGGCTGTGGTGTGGAGCCACGCCAATGCCCTGTGGGGTGGCCGCGTGTCCGCGATGCACGAGGGTCTTGCCCAGGACGACGTCCACCTCGTTTTCCTACCGCTGTTTCACACCAACGCGCAGGTTTACTCGGTGCTGGCGTCGCTATGGGCGGGCGCGACGGTCGTACGACAGCCGCGCTTCTCGGCGTCGCGCTTCTGGCCGGTCTCGCTCCGAAATGGCTGTATGTGGACGTCGGTCGTGCCGTTCTGCACCGCGGCGCTGAAGTCTCAGCCGGTTCCGGCGCGACACAGCTATCGCTTTTTCGGAACGGCGGTTCGGTTCACTGATGTCGAGGACATCCTGGGCGTCCGAACCATTTCATGGTGGGGGATGACTGAAACGGTGACGCACGGCATCGTCAGTGCGCCGACGCGGCCGGTGGCGCCGTTGGGGATGGGAAGTCCTTCTCCCGCGTATGAAATTCTTGTTCTGGATACGGACATGCGCCCAATAAGTCCCGGCGAGGTCGGCGATCTTTACGTCAGGGGACGGCGCGGCGTGCCGCTGTTTGTCGAATATGCTGGTCATCCCTACGCCACTGCGGCGGCGTTCACACCTGATGGTCTCTTTATCACGGGCGACCGCGTTATGCTGGGCGGCGACGGCTCGCTCTTCTTCATCGAACGCGCGAAGGACATGTTAAAGGTTGGGGGTGAGAACGTCGCGGCGTCCGAGATCGAACGCGTAATTGCGATGGTGCCGGGTGTACGGGAGGTCGCTGTCGCCGCCCGACCCCATCCAATGCTGGACGAGGTGCCGGTCGCTTTCGTTATTGCCGACGACGATCCGAGTATTGCTGCACGGATCGAGGCGATCTGTTTGACGGCGCTCGCGCCCTTCAAGCGGCCGGTCGAAGTCCGGCTGGTCGATGATCTGCCGCGGGTAACCTTAAACAAGGTGTCGAAGGCAGCGTTGCGGGCGATGCTGCTGGAGTGATCGGGGGTGGCGAACCGATCAGGGTTCGCGATCGGCGCGGATGATCTGGTCCGCCGCCTGCGCCGCAATAATTCCGGCCTCGGGGCCCTGTACTCCGATACCAGTCAGCATCATCGTCGTCAGCTGCTGCGCGATGCCGACGATCGCCGGCCGCGAGCGTTCGCGAAGGCAGCGCGCCATGCCGGCAAGGCCGATTCCCAAGACGAGAACCGCCGCGATCTCGACGGTGGGGATGCTCAGCCGACCACTCGACAGCCCACCCGACAGGTCGGTGAATGTTCCGGCGTGGAGCGAAGGCGCAGCGCCGAGACCGCTAGCTGCATCGGACCGTACCAGGATCGCGCCGTGTTCGGGTTCGTCAACGACATAGCGAAGGTAGACGCAGAGGCCACGCGCCAAGCGCATCGCTGGATCGGTGATGCCGGCATTCGCGGATCCGACCAGCATCTCAACCTGGGTCGTGATTTCGTCGTTGATTGCCGAGAGCAGAGCATTCTTGTCGTCGAAATGGGTGTAGAAGCTGCCTTTCGCTACACTGGCGCGCTGCACGATATCATCGATCGGCACCGCGTCCATCGGACGCTCTGCGAATAAGCTGCGGCCTGCTGCTAGCAGGGCACTTCGCGTAGCTTCGCCCCGGGACGTGCGCTTCGGCGGAACCGGTATCTTAGTGACAGTCATCGTACTTCCATATCGCGATAAAGCCGAATTGTCGTGAACTGAGCACTCTATAGAAAATCGGTTTGCAAGGACCGCCAGTTTCGAAATCTCCCTGCGGCAGGGCCTCGATCAGCCAGCAGCATAATGCATTCAATAGACCTCGCGTACACTAAATGCAGACCAATCGATTGCTCAAGGGCATTGCCAGACACATTCACGTAAGTTACATGACCAAACAGTCAAGCGCCATCAATGGCGTGACGTTCACGGGCTTTGGCAGTGAGAGAATGAACCGTTCGCGTTTGCGAGCGAGCGTGGTGAGATTTCCACTCCGTGTCGCTGAAGCGGACTTCGTCTCTCTCGGTCGTCCCGGTATTGGGAGAGACTCTCGTCATGCTGATCAATCGATTTCTATGCACTGCGGCAATCCTCGGCGGAGTGCAGTTTCTAACCGGTGCTGCGCTCGCGCAGACTGCCCCATTGGAAGGAGACCGACCCTCTCAGATCGAGCCGGCTGACGGCAGCGCCGCTATAGCGGCGGCCGATCAGGATATCGTCGTGACCGCGCGAAAACGCTCCGAGACTGTGCAATCGATCCCAGTCGCGATCGACGTCGTGACGTCGCAAGATCTCGTGCGAACTGGCTCGGCATCACTGCTTCAGATCGCTAGCGTGGCCCCCGGATTGAATCTGGCAAAGGCACCTACCGGTAACGAAATCGGCCTCACGATCCGTGGCCTCGGATCCTCGCCCGGCGCTCCTTCCTTCGATAGTTCGGTCAGCCTGTTCGTCGATGGGGTCTATGCCCCGCGCAACCGCGAATTCGCAGCGTCGATGTTCGACATCCAGCGCATCGAGGTGGTCAAGGGTACGCAGGCGGCGCTGCTTGGCAAGAATACCAGTCTCGGCGCGGTCAATCTGCTGACGCGCAAGCCGGGCGATGCGTTTGTGGTAGATGCGCGGGCGTCGTACGAGTTCGAACTTGGCTCGAAGCTGCTGACGGGTGGCGTCGATATTCCTCTGGGTGAAACCCTGAAGTTGCGCCTGTCCGGGCAGACGCTCGACGATATGGGGTGGGTCCGCAACGTTATCAGCGGCAAGCGCAACCCGCGTACCAGCGACGATGCGATCCGTGGTGTGCTGGTATGGCAGCCGGGTTCGGGAATCGATGTGACCGCCGTCGCCCAGCACGACATCTCGCACAATTACGGCACACCCGTCGAATTGCTGACGCTGCCGCCAAGCGCTCTGTTGCTGCAGGCACTCGCGGGTGCGCCGGGAACGCTCGACGGCAAGCTCGATCAACGCAACGCCACCAGCTATGGCAGCCTGGGCGGCGAGCAGTTCGAACGCTTCCGCAACGATCGTTATTCGCTTACCGCGAACATCCCCGTCGGCGCGGCGACGTTGACGTCGGTCACCGCCTATTCGAACTACCGCGATAACAACGTCAGCGATTCCGATTTCCAGGCTGGCGATTATCTCAATCGACCCGTTGCCGAACGGTCGAAGCAATTCTCACAGGAACTTCGCATCGTGTCGCCCGGCAAGCAGGCGATCGACTATGTGATCGGTGGGCTTTTTCTGTCGAATATCCTCGACAACCAGACGACTCTGACCGCGAACTACCCGTTTTCGCCGGTTCCAAACGTGCCGCTGAGCGGAGCCTCGACGACGTATTTTTATCAGAAGACGCAGACCTTGTCGGCATTCGGCCAAGCCACGGCGAACATCAGCAGCGCGTTTAGATTGGTCGGTGGAATGCGTTTCACCCACGATACCAAGGACGTCAATTTTAACCGTTTGGTGGTGATCCCCGGATTGTACAGTTTAGTGGTTAATCCGCCTTACGCGCCATTCTCGCGCAGCCGCCGCGAGAACAACGTCGATTATTCTATCGGCGCGCAGTACGATATCTCGTCCGACATCATGGCATATGCCTCCTACGGTCAGGGCACCAAAAGCGGCGGGTTCGCGTCATCGGCGACCTTTCTCGACCGATCGGAATATGCGTCGGAACGCGCCCATACCGCTGAAGTCGGCATTAAGGCCCAGGATGCGGCACGCCATTGGCTGTTGAACATATCCCTCTTCAACACGAACGTCGATAATTTCCAGGTGGTGTCTTTCGACGGCATGGCTTTTCAAATTAGCAACGCCGATCTTCGCAGCCGTGGTTTCGAACTCGAGGGATCCTGGAGACCGATCGACGGTCTGCGGCTTTTCGTGAACAACACCTACGCTGACGCAAAGGATCGGCAGACAGGCGGACCCATCCCGCTCGCACCGAAATGGTCCGGCAGCGGTGGCTTCAACTACCAAACCGCTTTTGTCGGAACGACGACGTTCGCGCTGGATGGGTCAGTCGATTACCGCTCACAGCGTTATTATCAGCAAGACCCGACGGCATCCGTGCCTGGCGAATCATTCACCACGCTGAACCTGTCCGCCGCGATTTCGGGCGCGAAGGAGGCATGGGAGGTGCGGCTGATCGGCCGGAACCTCGCGAACGAGAATGCCGCAGCGTTCACGTTCCTTGCGCCGATAACCGGTGCGCAGGCCGCAGTGTCCGAACGTTCTCGAACGATCGCTCTGCAGCTCAGCGTCAAATATTGACTTTGGCGGTTGGTATCGGCCGGAGAACGGATCAACCCGTCCGTGTCCAGGTCGTAGTCTAGTTGGGAGAGGTTGGGTATGACGCAATATGCGGCGGACCTATATTCGGATGCATCGATTAAGAGCCCCTATGAGCATTATGCGAAGATGCGGGCGCTGGGTTCGGTCGTTGAGCTAACCTCGCATGGCGTGCTTGCGGTTGGGCGGTACGCTGATGTAAGGTCAGTGTTGCTCGATCACGGCAGCTTCGTCTCCGGGCAGGGGATCGCGCTCAATGACCCGATCAACCTTGGAGGAGAGGGGACCACGCTGGCAAGCGATCCGCCGGTCCACCAGAAATTGCGTGGGATCATTGCGGCCCCGCTTCAGCCCAAGGCGGTCGCGCTGCTTCGCAAGCAAATCCAGCAGGCGGCCGACGACCTTATCGATCGCCTCGCCGCGCGTGGCCGGTTCGACGGAGTTGTCGATCTTGCCCGGTTCCTGCCGTTGGCGATCGTATCGAACCTGGTCGGATTGCCAGAGCAGGGGCGCGAAAACATGCTTGATTGGGCGGCGGCGATCTTCGATTGCCTGGGGCCTGCCAATGACCGTTTCACCATCGCCGCGCCGGTGATGCACGAGATGATGGGATATGTCTTTACGAAGGCGGGGCGCGCGCAAGTGAAATCCGACAGCTGGGCCGCACGCATTTTCGAGGCAGCCGATGCCGGCATCGTTTCGCACCAACAGGTTCCAATCCTGTTGCTCGACTATCTCGGGCCAAGCCTCGATACGACGATTTTCGCGACTGCGCATTTGCTCAACCTGCTCGGGCAGCATCCCGATCAATGGCAGCAGGTACGGGCCGATCCGGCGCTGGTCGATAGAGCGATCGACGAGGCGGTCCGGCTCGAATCGCCGATCCGCGGGTTCAGCCGCGTGGCAACCCGCGACATCGAGGTTGGCGATGGCATGGTGCCGGAGGGAAAGCGCGTGCTGGTGCTCTTTGCATCGGCCAATCGCGACGACCGGAAGTGGATCGATCCCGAGCGATTCGACGTGACGCGACCCGACGTGCGGTCGCATGTGGGGTTCGGACTTGGCCGGCATGTTTGCGCTGGTCAGCATCTCGCTCGACTGGAAATGGCCTGCTTAGTGCGGGCGATGGTCGAGCGCATGCCGGAGTTCACGGTGGGTGCGCCCGTGGTACAGGCAAACAACGTCCTTCGCGGCTTCGCGAGCATGCCGGTATCAGTCGTGGGCTGAGCCACCATATTCTTCGGCGACCATCCGTTCGATAATGATAGGTGCGATCGGCGGTACCATCAATGGCAGGCGGCTTGCCTAGCCGGCGCTCGCTGCCGTTTTGCCGACTCGGTCGCTTTTTGATCTGCGGTGAGCGCTCCTTGCTTTTCATCCAATTTGAATGCGGGTTTTCCCGCCTTGCGATGACCTGCGAAAGCGGAGCTGACGATCAGGAGGACCAAGCCCTGCGACGAGCGGATCGCCTTTGATTATAAGCAAATGAGAATTGGTAAGCCGGGGCCGAGGTCATCCGGCGAATGGTGATTTCGAAGCAAACGTTCTATCGCTGGGATGAGGTCCGTGGCGGGCTTGATGCCGGCCCCTTGGTATCTCGACCCCCGGGGCGCTAACCCGGACTGGCTCAGTCGAGGATTGTCGCGATGCACGAAATCATAACCTGGGCTAGTCATCCAGCGGTCGGACCGTGCAAGCCGGCTGGATAACTTTCTCCATTCTGTCCATCGCTTTGCCTGAAAGCGTCAGCAAATCATCCAGATCGCCAGCACCACTGCCATCACGGATCACCAAGCCGATGTTGACGAGATGCATGAGCCAGCGTGCCATCACCGGAGCGGCAACATTAGACCGTTGGCTGACCTCTCTGCCAGATAAGCCACGTCCCTCTGCGTCGGCGACGAACAGCTCTAGAAGTAAATCCCAGGCTGGTTCCGAAAAAAGCTCTGCCGGCAGCAACCGCTGCCTATCGCGCCGAAACTGCAACATGCGAGCCGCTAGGCCAGCAGCCGGATCATTCCCCTGCACGGTGGTCTCCTAATCCCACTCCTACTGATTTTTATCTAACCGCAAACGCAATGTAAATCAGTCGCACAGGCTTTCGAGCCGTGCGGCGATCATGAGCCGCACGTCCTCGCATTTTGCCGCACGAACGAAATCATTCTCCTGTTCGGCGAACATTATCACATCGTCCAGGCTGCTTACCATTTGTTCAAGGCGGCTTCGTCGTTTTATGTCGCGCATCAAGAACTCCTTCGCTGACCAATGAATTGAAAATGAGCATAGAATGCTCCGACCTAGGGTCAGGACCCATTGATGTAAGCGTCGCGATCTGATTCAGGCTCTGCGAGGAGACTGGGCATGAGCGACCTATATTGGCTGACGGACGAGCAGATGGCGCGGCTGGAGCCGT
>NZ_JAXOJL010000015.1:0-30621 GCF_036663755.1 Parasphingomonas caseinilytica | reverse complement strand
TACGGCTCCAGCCGCGCCATCTGCTCGTCCGTCAGCCAATATAGGTCGCTCATGCCCAGTCTCCTCGCAGAGCCTGAATCAGATCGCGACGCTTACATCAATGGGTCCTGACCCTAGGGTTGTCACGACCGACGAAGTATTAATGCCAAGGGTGCTGTCAGTTTGATGCGAACCGCTCTCCACTCGAAGCAAGGCGGTCTTTGAATGCCGCGGCCTAGCTCGCGATTTTGCTCCACTCAGCCAGTGCGGCTGCGCAGCGTTCCTTGTAGATCTGGCGATCGACGCGAAGGAGTTCGAGATTAAAGTGATTGTGGACGTTGGCGTGTACTCTGGCGAACTTCTGTAACGTTTTCATTTGCCGGAACCGGAGCATCGCCCGCTCCCGCGGCGCTACGTCCTTGCCACGGGTCTTGATGATATAACTTTCGAGAATTTCACCCTCGTGATCGAGCGCCCGCCAGAGGTGAACCATCTTCCCATTCAACTTCACGTATATCTCGTCGAGATGCCACCGCCAGTGTCGAAAACCTCGCATTGCGCTCACACGCTGCCGACGGATGTCGCCGGCGAAAATTTGGCCGAACCTGTTCCACCACATCCGCACAGCCTCATGGCAGATGTCGATCCCACGTTCGAACAACAGGTCCTCCACGTTTCGCAACGATAGCGAAAAGCAGACATACATCACCACCACCAGGCGGATCACCTCGAGCGATGAATTGAAATATCAGAATGGACTGGCAGGCTGGCGGGGGCAAGGCATCTTCTCGGCCTAGAACCCCTTTCCTAATGACCGGCACATTTCGTCTGTCAGAGGCGAATCTGACCCATAATGCCATTACACTTAGTCGTAGATAATGCACCATCAAGCCCGGGATCAAACAACTAGCATTTTTTAATACACATGTAGGAAACCGTAGGTCATAGATCCTCTTCTCTGGTGGGAATGAAGCGAGCGCCTCCCTCCTCGCTCCCGTTCCTGCAGGGCAACAGGTGATCGCTTATGCGTCTGGCTAAAAACTTTGTTGCGGCGGTTGCACTAGCAGGGATTGGGGTCGCGCCCGCTTCTGCGAATACCTATCGTTCAAATCAACACGTCAACTGGACACAGATCGATAGTCGACCCTGCCTATTCTTCAACCTCCGGGGTGTTTCGGAGGCTGACCCGGTCCTACCTGGCGAGGAATGGTTCGCCGTCCCGACTTCGAACCCGAACTACACAACGTTCGCCAGCATCATCCTGTCCGCGAAGCTTAGCAATCAGCCGGTCAGCATCTCGACAGATGGCACGATCAGCTGCGGCTACGCCACGGCTGTCGCTATCTCGCTGAATTAGCTGTGCTTACCAATTTGAGCTGCTGCCGGCTTTGTAGACACCGAGATAATGTGTTTTCGAAATCAGAGAGTACAGTGCAATGTATGGCAGGTGGCTGTTCTCCGCCCCGTTGTTAGCGCAGCGCCCGATCTTTCCGCTCTCGGAATTAGCGAGTTCGTTCATCGCCGCGCCGTAGCTGCGCAGGCCATCGGTGGTGATCTTTTCCGGCGACCCATGTCGCTTCAGCGCCTTCTTCATGAAACGCAGCGCTGCATTCTTATCGCGGGTCTTGGTGATGTAACTCTCGAGGACTCCCCTTCGTGATCGACCGCTCGCCAGAGGTAAACCATCTCGCCGTTGAGTTTCACGTACATCTCGTCGAGATGCCATTGCCAATGGCGAAACCCTCGCATGCGTGACACGCGCTGGCGACGGATGTCACCCGCGAACATCGGGCCGAACCTGTTCCACCAGTGCCGAACGGTTTCGTGACAGATGTCGATTCCACGCTCAAACAGCAGGTCTTCCAAATTCCGCAATGACAGCGGAAAACGGACGTACATCATCACGACTAGCCGGATCACCTCGGGTGACGAATTGAAACGCAGGAACGGGCTAGGAGGCTTTGCTCGGGATTTGCGGCTCATCCGCTCCAGATATCATACCAAGCGCCGACTGCCGCGTTGGTCTGACAATGCCGGCTGGCAGGCTTGCGGGGGCGAGGCATGCTAACGGCCCTACCCCGCCCGGCCTAACGACTGGTGCATTTAGTCTGACAGAGCCGTGCATTTCGTCTGACATAGCCCTATAGACCCGCGCAAGGGGCGAAAAAGCATGTCAACATCCGGGCGGTATTTTCGGACGATCAAGTCGGCATATCATAAAGATTCGCTTGGAGACACAGGGCGCTTGTCCTTTGCCACCGTGCTGAAAGAGGGTCTTTCTCTCGCCCTCGTAACGGTGCTCCTATACCTCACCGCGGGCGCCTACTCGTTCGGCTACCAAGATCAATTCGGGTTCACCTACCTATCGCTTGGCGTCGAAGACCTTGTTGTAACCAGCCGTCCAATGATGATTCAATTCGTGCTATCAGTACTCAGCGTGACCTTAGCTTGGGCCATTTTCCGAGGCTTGGTACGGCGATACGCTCCTTCACTCGTCGGGACGATGTATTTACTTTTACCTATCACCTTGGTTGTCGCACTCCTTATTTCTAGCATTAATTTGCAAGATTTCAGTCGCCTAGATCATCAAACATTTTGGATGTTGTTCGGCTATTATAGTTTTGAGATCCTCCGGCTTGCGATTATCCGTGGATATCCTATCCCGATGCGCCAGCTTGCAGATCATCTTGCCCAACTTCGGATAATCCAGATGGGTACTGGCGCGTTTTTATTTCTACTCTTGGCGTTCGATCTTGGAGTTGTAGATGCGATCAAACAGCAAAGCTTTGATTTTTGCCCACGGAAGGACAATGCGGACTGGGTAGTGGTTCAACTAGCGGGCGATATCATCGTGTGCGCTGAAGCAGACATCGGGAATAAGCTGATCTACCGTCGATTCCATTATTTAAAAATTAAGGATGGGCCAGACAGCATCATTTTGGAAAACAAAGGCTTTGCGCCGCGCTGCATCGGTATGCCTAAAAATCTGCATGACTGGAATATTTTCGAACGCTCACATTGCGGCTCCAATCGCGGACAGCCCAAACGGCCGTCCGACCCACGCAATTCGCAAGGCAAGACATCGATATAATATTTCATTCAGCATCGGGGATCGGCTGCCGGCTGTATGATTTTCCCTCTAGAGAACCCTATTGCAACCGGTCGGCTAAGCTCCCTATAATCCACCCCGTGACCATATGCACCCTTCACGTCGCTTGCAAAGAAAGCTGGCTCAAGAATGCTATTCAAGCGTTCTCTTGTCATGTCCCGCCTAATTATATTAGTTGGCGGCCGTTTGCGGATCGAATCGAAATTTACATTAACAGTGATGAACCCGCATTAGGGGCCGAGGTGAAATTGTTTAACGGCACTGGCGGCGCAAGGAAGTAGTTACCATAGCGCAAAGATCTTTCATACTTATGTTAGAGTTTGGACTCGTTGATTAAGGCCAGAAGATGGCGGTTGCGACGAGGGCGATGGCTGAGAAGGGTGTTGTCAGTCTAATGCGAACCGCTTTCCACACGATGCAGTTCGTTCTTTGAGCGCGACCGCCTAGCTCGTAACGATGCTCCACTCGGTGCTGTCAGTCTAACGCGAACCGCTCTCCACACGATGCAATCCGGGCCTTAAGCGCAGCCGCCTAACTTACGAGAAACTGCCACTCCGTAAGGGCGGCGGAGCGTCGGTCCTTGTAGGTCTGGCGGTCAACGAGGTGACGTTCAAGATTGAAGTGGTTGTGGACGTTGGCATGGACCGAAGCGAACTTCTGCAGGGTCTTCATTCGCCTGAAACGCAGCATCGCGCGCTCCCTTCGACGGAACGACAGGTGGCTGTTCTCAACCCGGTTGTTGGCCCAGCGTCCAACCTCCTGCTTATCGGTATTGCCCAGTTCCTTCATTGCAGCACCGTACGAGCGTAATCCGTCGGTGGTGATCGTCTCGGGCCTGCCGTGACGCTTCAGCGCCTTCTTGATGGAGGTGAGCGCTGCATCCTTGTCCCTGGTCTTGGTGATGTAGCTCTCGAGGATCTCGCCCTCGTGATCTACGGCCCGCCAGAGATACACCATCTCGCCGTTCAGTTTCACGTACATCTCGTCGAGGTGCCAGTGCCATTGGCGAAAGCCGCGCATGCGCGACACGCGCTGCCGGCGGATGTCGCCCGCGAACATCGGGCCGAACCTGTTCCACCACATGCGCACCGTCTCGTGGCAGATATCGATCCCGCGCTCGAATAGCAGATCCTCGACATTGCGCAGCGACAGCGGAAAACGGACGTACATCATCACTACCAGACGGATCACCTCGGGTGATGAGTTGAAGTAGCGAAACGGGCTGGCAGGCTTGCGTGGTCGGGGCATGCCAATTGCCTACCCCGCCCCGCCTAACGATTGGTGCATTTGGTCTGACAGAGCCCGCAAGCGCGACGCGTCGACGTGCTCAATCTCCGGTCTGGCGAGGCCCAACGTACCCGGTTTGGCCCTCCTCCGACCCGAGCGTCAAAATCGGTCCCTCCATATCTTCCTGCCAGATCAGTGACTCGATCCCCAATTGGAAGGGATGGTCCTGTACTGTAAGCACCGAAGCACCGGTAAAACCGTGAGCGTGTTCGCCCCAGCTTGGCGCGGACAGCATAAGATCGCCCGCCTCCCACTCGATGTGCTGGCCATCGACCATGCTTTCGCCGACTCCTTCGAAATGGTAGTTCACCGCGAATGAGCTGTGCTTGTGTCCACGGGGCGGGAGAGGCACCCGAATGCCAGCCGGCGAGCGGCTGAGCGCCGCAAAGAAGCTGTGGGTAGTACCCTGAGCCTTGCCGGTCACGGGGTTTACCAAAAGGAGAAGGCCGCGCTTTCCATCCCCCCTCTCTCGACTGAGATGCGGCGAGGTCTCGCTCCATGGCCAGACCAGCGGCTTGTTCTCGTCAACCTCGATATCCGTGAAGAACTCATAACCGCGCAATCGTGCGCCATCGAGAAGGATTGGAATGTCTGGCGCGGTCTTTGCGGTGTAGCGTTGCTCAACTTCGCTGCGCTCCGAAAGGGGCGGCCTCGGCACGGAGACCCTGTCATCCGAGTAGTAGCTGCCAAGGCGCTGCAGTAGCGGTGCGTTGGAATAGCTCAACCATACCAGCGGCTCCTCACCGTCGTTGCGGTATAATCGTTTCAGCATCGAGGGGACCGAGCCGACTGTCCATTTCGAGAGGTTCAGCGTTCTCGCTCCAATGACGGCGCTGCCGTCTCCGCGCAGGACGAATTCGACCCGGCTCGCATTGTCTCGAAAGAGCTCGACCTCCTCGCCAGGGCGGACGACATTGATTGAGATCGACAGGCCTGGTGCTACCGCGGGACCGGTTTTTATTGAGTGGGGATGGACGATCTCGGATGCGCGACGCGCGTTCGGCCTGCGGTCGAGGTCGGCGAGACGGGCGATCTCGGCCTCGATCTCGGCGCGGGCCACGATCATGGCCGGCCATGGTTGAGGATAGGAAGGAGCCACCTCGCCGGGCAGTTCATGAAACGGGGGCGCCTGCTTCGTCGGCTGGCGGTCGAGCACGGTTGCCATATTTACTCTCCTGTCCTGTCGTCAACGACTCGCGGTCCGGCACAGTCGTTCGCGGCTTACTTCTATCTTACCCTCTGAGACGTCCGTGCAAAAGCAAGCGAGTGGGACAAGTGCCTTGCGAAATCGGAACAACTGCTTGGCCGGTCAGCCAGGATCCAGCAAGGCGGCGCGAAGAGCATCGCTCGCCCGCACCGACTTGCGACTCTTGGCCCCGAACAGGACGCACACCGCCTGCGCCGATGCGAAGCAAATGCCGTCCGCGAAAATCGCCTGGTGTATTTCGAGTGAGCTGCTGCCGATACGCGTTACCATGGCGCCGATCCGGACGGTCCCTGGTGCTCTCAACTCCTTGTGGAAGACCATTGTCAGGCTTGCGACGAGGAGGTCAACACCCTTGGTTTCCTCGGCAAGCTGCGGCGAAAACACTAGCGCCACCCGGCTTTCTTCGAACAGGGTAGCCATCGCGGCGTGGTTCACGTGACCGAACTGGTCCGTGTCGCGATTACGGGTGCGCATCTCCAGCCAGGTCGGGAATTGATCCGACGTCGGTGCGTCGACGCGGGCGCGTTGGTCGGCGTTCACGACGCGCTCAGCCTTGGGCACCAAAGGCGGGCGCGAACGCGCGGTGGGCGAAGCGCCATCCCGCCGCAGTGCGCGTCAGCCGATCGGTCGCTCTGAAGACTCCGTGGAGGTGGTAAGGTTTGTCCGCCATCTGAGCATAGGCGGCGATCGTATAACGCACGGTGGCGACATCCGCGCCGTCGGCGTCGACCACCATGTTCAGGGACAGGTGTTGCGTTTCCAAATCGGCGGGCCGCCTAGCCATTGCGGCGCGGACCTCATCGGGCCCCACCAACCGCTCGCCGCCGCGTTCCCAGACGCCGTCCGCTGCGAACCCTTCGGCAAGTGTCTCGTAGTCACGTTCGTCGAGCGCACGCAAACAGCGCACCACGAAATCCCGACACTGCTCTTCGGCTTTGACGTCCATAAGTGCCTTACTCCGCTCATCAATCTATATCAGTGTTGTCAGGTCAGATTCATTAGGCCGCTTCGTGCGGCAGGTCGCTTACATGTCTACGCTCAGACGCATGCCGACTTGAGCTCCGCGAGAGAGATAGGTGTTAAAACCACCTCGGATAAGCGGCGCAGCAACGCTGTATTCCTTGTATTTCTCATTGGTGATGTTGCGACCGAACAGGGACAACGTCCACAAGCCCTGACGGGGCTTGAGATCAAGATGGGCGTCGAGGGTGAACAGACCCTTCTGATTGCCCAGCGGATCGTTATTAGTCGATGTGTTGTACCGCGAGCGATACAATATGTTCCAGCCGCCCAGCAGACGGAAGTCGGACACAGGCAGCTCATAACGAACGCCAAATGAACCGGAATACTTCGAGTTGAACGGCGTCGGCGCGCCCGACAGATCTTGGCTGCAGGGCACGGCGGCAGCGGGCGGCAGCGGAGTCTGCCCGACCGTACAAGGCGCGTTCGGAAAGCTCAAATATTTGGCGTTCTGGAAATTTGCCGTACCATCGATGCTGAGGCCCGTCACCGGCCGGGCGTGCGCCTCGAACTCGACGCCTCGAGTTCGCGCCCTGCCCACATTGGTGACGAACAGAACGGTGCCGACGAAGGCCGAGGTCTGCAGGTCGGTGAAAGTTGTGGTGTATGCGGTAAGCGCGTATTCGAGCTTACCATTAAGGACCAATCCCTTGATCCCACCCTCGAAAGATACCGCCTTTTCGGGCGCAAACTGCGCCTGCGCCGGAGATGCGGCTACGGCCGTCCCAGTGTAGGTGGCATCCACCCCGCCGGCCTTGTCACCCTTCACATACTTCACGAACGCCATGTTACGAGGCGCGAAATCGTACTGCGCGACGACTTGCGGCTGAAAGTGCTCTTCCCGGGTGCGTATGCCGGTGAAGGCGTGGACCGTGCCCCCAAGCACATTGCGAATCAGTGGCGTGATTGCAGGGTTGCTCGCTGCCTCGACCTGCTCCCGGGTGGTGGCGAACGAAATGTTGGGTATGAAGTTGGCGCCGAACAGCGCCTGGTCCGTCGTCTTCCGCACAACCGTGAAACGCGCGCCCGCCGAAATTCTGAGGTCGGAAGTTAAACGGTACGTGAGTTGCCCGAAAGGAGAGTAGGAGCTGGCTCGCTGGTCGTACGTTGTCACGCGCGCGAACGGGGGCACCGGCGCGCCGATCGCGCCTAGGTTCAAATTGGTGGGCACGAAGACGTGCGCATTGTTGCGCTCGAAATAGCCGCCAGCGATGAAGTCAAACGCGCCTGCTGTGCCAGCATACCGCAGTTCTTGGCTAAACTGATTATATCGTTGTCCGCTGCTCAACGTCAGCAATGGCCGCTGGAATGCGCCGGTCTCCGTATTTCCGGCGCGCACCTTACGATACGCCGTCGTGGACGTCAGCGTGCCCGATCCGACAGTCCAGTTCACGTCGCCTTGGTAGGTCTCGAAATTGATCGCGTTCTGATCGCGGGTGAAAAAGGGAGCGCCCTCATAGCTGACAGCCCGATTGTCGTCGAGAAGCGGATCCGTGAACTGCGCGGCGGGAAGCACCCCCTGCGTAATTGGCTGTGCAGTCGAGCCAAGCTGTTGCGTGCGGTTCACTTCAACCTTTAACAGGATCTCCACTGCGGATACCGGCTCAATCCGCAGGATCGCTCTTCCTCCGAAGTTGCGGTAGGTTGGCTCGTCCTCGTTCGTCAGTGTGTTGTGGATCCAACCCTTGGCGAGCCGTTGATATATTCCCGACACCCGGAGGCTGACATTCTCGGCGATGGGCAGCGTGAGGCCGCCCTGCGTCAGCACCTCGCGGGCATTGAATTCGTACGCCACGGACCCGTCCGCCTCGAACGTTGCCCCGGGCTTGCGCGTCGAGATGTTGATGGCGCCAGCGGTCGAGCTGTTACCGTACAGGAGGACCTGCGGACCCTTGAGTACCTCCAGTCGTTCGAGGTCGTAGAGCGGGTAGCGACCATCGAAGTCACGGCCATAGGAAACATTGTCAACGAACTTGCCTACCGCTTGTTCGAATGAGAAGCTGCCCGTTGTGCCGAAGCCGCGCACGAACGTGATGGGCTGAAGCGCCGCGAGCGACAGCGTCAGATTGGGCACTACCGCCACCAGATCGGTCATCCTCGCAATGTTGCTCTGCGCCAACTGGTCACCAGACAGCGCAGCGACAGATATCGGGACATTGCGCAGCAGCTCCGAGCGCTTCTGCGCCGTAACAACGATGTCTAGCCCTGGAGCCGCATCGGTATCCGCATCGGGGACGCTGGAGGCTGGTGCAGCCGCTCCTGCCGTGACATCCTGCGCGTCGCCTGCCCGGATCTGCGCGATTGCGGGACAAGCGGTCAACGCGGTTGTGCTTGCACCGACCATCGCCAGCGCCCGTAGGCCTAATCGCGATGGTTTGCTTAAAGTCTCGAGCATCTGAACCCCTCTCCCCCGGGAATGCCGCCCTATCTTGAAACCCGGATCTTTCCGGTGTCTGCTGGCGGAGTCAGTCTCATGACCGTCGAACGACGCGGGAACAATCAGTGCTCTGGCACAAGTCTTGTGCCGGATTTCGAAGTGTATCGCTGATGCCGGCTTTCAGGAGGTAGCTGCTTCCGAGCCTCGGAGGTCAGCAGCGACCACGTTTGGTGACTTACACTATTTTGCCCAGGCGGGCGGTTCGCGAAACTCAGATCGCAGATGGTCGATGAACGCCCGCGTCTTGAGCGCGAGGTTGCGACGCTCAGGATACACAGCGTAAATGTTACTCTCAACGACGCGCGTTTCGGGGAACAATTCGACGAGCTCGCCACGAGCTATGTGTTCCTCAATGAGGAAACGCGACAGGTGCCCAACCCCCAGTCCAGCCACCACGGCGCGCGCGATCATCTCAATGTTGTCGGCAGATACTCCGCCTGACACGACAACGTGTTCGGTGCGCCCGTCAACCATGCGAAACGGCCAGCTTGCCGACTGCTGTATGCTCTTCACGACGACGCAGTCGTGTCGGTGAAGATCGACCGGAGTCGCGGGGGTCCCACGTCGCTCAAGATATTCTGGCGAGGCGCAATATAGCCGCATATTCGGAGCGAGCTTTAGCGCTATGAGGCTTGGGTCAAGGCCACTGCTGATCCGGATGGCCACATCGGTGCCGGACCCGACTAGGTCTTGGCTCGCAGGAGTGAGCGTCAGGTCGAGCATCACCTTCGGGAACCTCTGCTTGAACCGGAAAAAGACCGGCGCGAGGACATGCGTAGCCAACGTCGTCGGAGCAGACACCCGGAGCAGTCCCTGCGGCTCCGACTTGTACTCGCCCACCTCTATCTCGGCCTCATCCACCTCGTGAAGAATCGACTGGCACCGCTTGTAGAAGCGCGTACCGAGCTCGGTAATCGACAGCGTTTTCGTGGATCGCGCTACGAGCTGGCAGGAAAGCTGTTGTTCAAGCGCGGCAATATGCTTGGAGACCGTGGATGGCACCACGTTTAGCCGCCGACCAGCTGCTGTGAAACTCTTCAATTCAACCACGGCTACAAAAGCCCGGAGCAGCGCGAGGTTGTCGAGTAGAAAGGGCGAACGTTCCCCGTCATGCCGCTGGTGTGAACTGCCTAAGGCATCCGGGCTGTTGGTCTTTTCCATTTCGGCAACAATCTACTGCTTCTCGCAGCGGTTTTCAAATGATGCCGCACGAGGCACTGTCTCGAGGTTAATCCGTGCCAAGGCTTGATCGATCGATCGCCGGGATCCCGTCCTGACGTCGTGACAGACGTCGGGACTGGAGCCAGACACAAGAACAGTGGGAGAGAGTTCCGTGAAGTTAGTCAGTTTCGGATACGATGGTCGGCTTGGCTTCGGGGTGCTGACCGACGACCGCATCGCCGATCTGAGCGGCCGCTGGCCGTCGCTGAAGGTAGCGATCGCCGATGGAGCTACGCCAGAGCTACTGCGCGCCGCCGCGGCGGAGGCGCCGACGCTGGCGTTAGCCGACGTCGAGCTCGACCTGCCGGTGCCCGATGCCGAGCGCTTCGTCTGCGCCGGATTGAACTTCCGCGCCCATGCGCTGGAGGGAGGGCACCAGGATGCGCCCAAGAACCCTTCCGTCTTCCTGCGATCTGCCAGCACCTTCGTCCCGCACGGGCGTCCCATCCTAAAACCGGACTGGTCCGACGCGTTCGACTACGAATGCGAGTTCGCGGTCATTATCGGTCGCGGCGGCCGGCACATCGCGCCCGAGGACGCGATGGAGCACGTTTTCGGCTACACCCTGCTGATGGACGGATCGATGCGCGACGTGCAATTCGAACACTCGCTGGTGGCCGGCAAGAACTTCTACCAGAGCGGTTCGATCGGCCCGTGGATCGTGACCGCCGACGAGGTCGAGGATCCCACCGCGCTGCAGCTGATGGGGCGCGTTAACGGAGAGCAGCGCCAGTCCGCGCCCATCTCCGAGTTGATCTTCGACATCCCGACGCTCATCTCGTATTGGAGCCGCGTCGACGCGCTGTCGCCTGGCGACCTGATCTCCGTCGGCACACCGTCCGGCGTCGGTTTCGCGATGACTCCGAAAAGCTTCCTAAAGCCCGGCGACGTAGTGGAAACCGAGGTGCCAGGCATCGGCGTCCTCAGCAACCCGGTCGCCGCCGACCAACCGGGCGGCTGATCCAGCCATGACGGACGTTGCGAGCTTCGACAAGACGGTGACGCTGGCGGACAAATACGTCCGCAGCGAGGGTCGCGTGTTTCTGTCCGGAACACAGGCGCTTGTGCGCCTGCCGCTGCTCCAGCGCGCGCGGGACAAGGCTCATGGGCTCAACACAGGCGGCTTTATCTCGGGCTATCGCGGTTCGCCGCTCGCCAACTACGACACGGCGTTGTGGGCCGCCAAGAAGGAGCTTGATGCCAACGGCATCGTTTTCCAGCCGGGGCTGAACGAGGAGCTGGCCGCGACGTCGGTATGGGGCACCCAGCAGGTGGCCCTCCGTCCTGAGGCCACCGTCGATGGCGTGTTCGCGATCTGGTACGGCAAGGGGCCGGGCGTCGATCGCTCTATGGACGCGCTGAAGCACGCCAACGCCGCAGGCACGTCGTCGCTGGGCGGCGTGCTCGCGATATTCGGTGACGACCACGGCGCGCAGTCATCGACGATGCTTCATCAGAGCGAGCAGCTCATGGAGGCGGCGTTCATCCCGGTGCTCAACCCGGCTGACGTGGAGGAGCACGTCACCTTCGGGCTGCACGGCTTCGCTCTATCCCGTTTCGCCGGCTGCTGGGTGGGACTGAAGGCGACGACCGAGGTAGTGGAGAGCTCGGCCTCGATCGATGCGAGCGAGGTTCCGCTGCCGGTCATCCCTAGCGACTTCACGCTACCTCCGGGCGGTCTAGGCATCCGCTGGCCGGACACGGCCGTGGCGCAGGAACGTCGGATGCTCGGCGATCGCATGGCGGCGATAGCCGCGTTTGCGCGCGCCAACCGGATCGATCGTCAGGAGCTGGAGCATGGCCCCGCCCGGCTCGGGATTGCCACGACGGGCAAGGCCTATGGCGACGTGCGCCAGGCGCTCGCTGAGCTTGGGATAGGCAACAAGGAGGCGACCGCGCTCGGCCTGCGGCTTTACAAGTTTGGCATGACTTGGCCGATTGAGGTCGAAGGACTTCGCCGCTTCGCGGACGGTCTGGAAGAAGTGTTCGTCGTCGAGGAGAAGCGCGCGTTCCTCGAACCGCAGATCCTGTCCGCGCTGCGGGGCGTTGAGGGTGCACCGCGCGTGGTAGGCAAAACAGTCGCCGACGACGCGCCGCTGTTGCCGAGCCACGGCGAGCTGACGCCGGCGATCGTGGCGGCGGCACTAGTCACGCGGCTGCGGACCCTGGGAGCGGACGTGAGCGTACTCGAACCTCGCCTGAACGCGTTGCGCGACGCGGCAGCGCCGGTGCTGCCGATCGCCTTGGCTCGGACACCATTTTTCTGTTCGGGCTGTCCACACAGCAGCTCGACCAAATTGCCCGAGGGAAGCCGCGCCTTGGCTGGCACCGGCTGCCATTCGATGTCGATGTACATCCCCGATCGGAACGCGGCATTCTTGACCCAGATGGGCGGAGAGGGCGTGAACTGGATCGGCCAGGCGCCGTTCGTGTCAGAGAAACACGTTTTCGTTAATTTGGGCGACGGCACGTTCTCGCACAGCGGCCTGCTCGCGATTCGCGCCGCTGCCGCGTCAGGGGTGAACGCGACCTACAAGATCCTCTACAACGACGCGGTCGCGATGACGGGTGGCCAGGAGAATGACGCCCATCTAACCGTGCAGCGCATCGCCATGTCGGTAAAGGCCGAGGGCGCTAAACGCGTCGTGGTGCTGTCCGAACGTCCCGAACGGTTCAACGCGGGCGACATGCCCAGCGGCGTCGAACTTCTGGAACGCGGCGAGCTTGAACGGATACAGCGCGAATTGCGCGAACTACCCGGGCTGACGGTTCTCATCTTCGACCAGGTCTGCGCGGCGGAGAAGCGCCGCCGACGCAAGCGCAAACAGTACCCCGCCGCGCCAAAACGCGTGTTCATCAATGACGCGGTGTGTGAGGCGTGCGGCGACTGTTCAGTCCAGTCGAACTGCATCTCAGTCGCGCCTGTTGAGACGCCGCTCGGACGCAAGCGCGCAATCGACCAGTCGAGCTGCAACGCAGACTATTCCTGCGTGAAGGGCTTCTGTCCCAGCTTCGTGACCGTCGAAGGCGCGGTGCCGCGTAAGGAAAAGGCCAGCGCGGATCATCTCGACGCGGAGATCGCCCGCCTCCCCCAGCCGACACTTCCCGCGCTCGAGCGGCCATACAATTTGCTGACTACCGGCGTCGGGGGGACCGGCGTCATCACGGTGGGCGCGATCCTGGGGATGGCCGCGCACCTTGAGGGCAAGGCGGTTACCACGCTCGACTTTACGGGACTGGCGCAAAAGAATGGGGCGGTCGCGAGCCACATCCGAATAGCGCGCGATCCCGCCGAACTCGGCCCGACCCGAATGATTGAGGGGAGCGCCGATGTCGTGCTCGCTTGCGATGTGGTGGTCGCGGCGAGCGCGCCCGCGCTGTCGCGTATGGGACGCACGCGGACGCGCGTGGTCGCAAACACCCACGTGCAGCCGCCAGGCGCATTCGTACTCGACACTAGCATCGACCTCAGCAGCGCTCCTGCGCTAGCCGCCATCAGACGCGCCGTCGGCGACTGCATTGATATCATCGACGGTTCCCGCATCGCTGTGAAGGTCATGGGCGACACCATCTACGCCAACCTCTTCATGCTCGGCCTGGCCTGGCAGAAGGGGCTTGTTCCGATCGGCCTACCTGCGCTCAGCCGCGCGATTGAATTGAACGGCGCAGCCGTCCACGCCAACAAGCGCGCATTCGCGCTGGGTCGGTTGGCGGCGGTCAGACCGGAGTCGTTCGATTTCGCGACCGATGACGCCCGAGCCGTCCGCGTGCCGGCGCTCTCCACCGACGAGTTGATCAGGGACCGGCACGCTCGACTGGCCGATTATCAGAACGAAGCATACGCCGCCCGCTTCGATCGCCTCGTCGGTGCCGTGGCCACCGCCGAACGACGGCTTGGGGGCGAGCACGGGCTGACTGCGGCGGTCGCGCGTAACTTCTACAGACTGATGGCCTACAAGGATGAGTATGAAGTCGCCCGGCTCTACACCGACGGAACCTTCCAGCGTAAGCTAGACGAGGCGCTCGAGGGTGGCGGCCGTCGCGAGATACACCTCTCCCCGCCGCTGTTCGCCCGATGCGATCCGGTAACGGGCCACCCCCGCAAGGTAGCATTCGGTCCCTGGATATTCATCGCCTTCGGCGTCCTATCGAAACTCAAGGGCCTGCGCGGCACCCCGTTCGACCCGTTCGGCTACACCGCCGAGCGGCGGCGCGAACGTGCGCTGATCGACCAATACGAGAGCGACATGCTTCACACCATCCAGCAACTCACGATCGGAAACACGAGTGCAGCGCTCGCACTCGCCGAGCTGCCGGACGGCATCCGGGGCTTTGGTCACGTCAAGGACCGAAACATGGACGCGGCTAATTCAACACGCGTCGCGCTGCTGGCCACCCTCGACGCTCCGGCGAGGCAGCCGACTGCGGCGGACATTCGCGAGGAGGAAATCGCATGACGAGCGGTATAACAACGGCGATCGCGGCGGCGCGGGCCGAAGGGGTGACGATCAGAGGGCTCGACCTGGTCGACGACATCATCGGCAGGCTCGGCTTCACCGAGATGACCTACTTCCTGTGTGCGGGCGTGCTCCCCACCCCCGCGCAGACGCGGGTGCTCGACGCGTGCCTCGTCACATTGATGGAGCATGGGTGGACGCCGTCGTCCATCATCGCGCGCGTTATGGCAGACAGCGTGCCCGAGGATTCGCAAGTGGCGATTGCCGCCGGGCTGCTGTCGCTCGGACCAATCTACGCAGGCACCTCGGAGGCCTGCGCGAAGCTGCTTCAGAAAGGTGTGGATTCGCCCGATCCCGACCTGTTCTGCATCGAGACGGTACGCGAGCTCAGAGGCCGTCGCGCATCGGTCCCCGGCTTTGGCCATCCGCTTCACAAGCCCGACGATCCGCGCACCGCCAGGCTTCTGGCGGTCGCAGAGGAGGTCGGCGTCTCGGGCCGTTACGTGGACCTCCTCCAGCGGCTCGGTCGCGCGGTGGACGCTACGTTCGGAAAGCACATCACGATCAACGCAACCGGTGCGATCGGCGCGCTACTGCTCGAGATTGGACTCGAGCCGGGGGTTATGCGCGGCCTCGCCGTCGTGTCGCGCGCGAGTGGCCTGATCGGCCATGTCGTCGAGGAGCACCGGACCCACGCCGCGCGCGCGCTCTGGTCGTACGCTGAGCACGAAATGCCTTACGAAGCCGATCCGGCCTGAACCTGGAAACGAGAACCAAGCGATGGATTTCACCTTCACGCCCGAACAGGACATGCTGCGCGACACTGCGCGCGGCTATGTTGACCGTTTCCTCAAGCCGCACGAGAAGGGGGTCGAGCAGACCGATCATCTCGATCTCGACATATTCCGAGACTTGCGCATGGAAGCGGTCAAGCTCGGCTTGTATGCCCACAATCTCCCCGAAAGCATGGGTGGGGGAGGGTTGGACGTCATGTCGCAGGTCGTCATTGGCGAAGAACTCGGCAAGACGTCGATGGCTCTGGCCGACGCGATCGGTTTCCTGCCCGCGACCATGACGCTCGCTTCGGAGGCGCAACGCGACTGGTTCACGGATCCCTTGGTCAGTGGTGATAAGACGGTGGCGTATGCCTTGACCGAGCCCGATGCGGGGTCGGACCTCAGCGGACTACGAACGCGTGCCACCCGGGAAGACGGCCATTGGGTGGTGAACGGCGGCAAACAGTTCATTTCAGGCGCAGACTTCGCAGACTTCATCATCCTGTTGGTCGTCACCGACCCCCCCGCCAAGTTCCGTGGCGGCTACACGCTATTTATCATCGACCGTGACAACCCCGGTTTTCACTATCTGGGCGCAATGAAGAAAATGGGCTGGCGCGGTTACCAAGTCGGCGCGTTCTCACTGCAGGACTGCATCGTCGAGGACAGCCACGTCCTAGGCGAGGTAGGCGGCGGCTTCGGCGGGATGATGTCGACCATCAACACCACGCGCATCGAATATGCCGGTCGCTACGTGGGAATGGCCGACGAGCTGATGCGGTTGGGAGTCGAACATGCCAATACGCGCAGGACGTTTGGCGCCACTCTAGGGTCGCACCAGATGATCCAGACGATGCTCGCCGATTCAGACTGCGAACTGCAGGCCTCGCGCCTGCTTGCCTATCAAGCCGCGGACTTGGCTGACCGCGGCGACCCCGCCGCCCGCGTCGCCGGCTCGCGCGCCAAACTCTATGCCAGCGAGATGGTAGGGCGCGTGGCGGATCGCGTACTGCAGATCTTCGGTGGCACCGGATACATGTGCGACCTTCCAATCGAACGGATGTACCGCGACGCGCGCGCCTTCCGCATCGGCGAGGGCACGTCGGAGATGCAGCGCATCCAGATCGCGCGCGCGCTGCTGGCCGCATGACGATACTCGTCAACGTCGAACGGCGCGATGCCGTTTCGGTCATCTGGCTGACGGACGCGGCGCGGCGCAACGCGCTGTCGGTCGCGCTGGTCACGCAATTGCTGGACGCCCTTGCGACTAGCCGGAGCGATGGCGCCCGCGCCGTTGTGCTCGCGTCGCGCGAGAAGGCCTTCTGCGCTGGGGCAGACATCCGCGACATGCTCGAGAGCGGGTGGTTGGACGCGAAACCCGGCGAGGAGGGAGCTCCGACGCCGCCTGACCTGTTCGCCGCTATCGAGGCGGACGGGCGACCGATCATCGCCGCTGTCGACGGACTGGCGCTGGGCGGCGGCGTCGAGCTATGTCTGTCGTGCGACCTCGTCGTCGCCTCCCCGACCGCATCCTTTATGTTCCCGGAGCTCGGCCTTGGCGTGCTCCCGAATACCGCACTTGCCCGGCTGCCCGAACTGGTTGGAGTTCGCGCGGCAACCGACCTGATCCTCACCCGTCGCAGGATCGACGCCGCAGAGGCGCTGCGCCTCGGCATCGTCAGCGCCGTGGCCGATGGGGCAAGCGCAGTTGACCACGCCGTCGCGACCGCGCGCGATATCGTCGGCGGCTCGCCGCCGACCGCGCTCGCGGCTGCCAAGCGTTACCTCCGTCGAGGACGCGATTGGCCTGCGATCAGATTGGTCCTGGCCGACATGGACGCAGCTGAGTGGCGCGAGGGGACGACCGCCTTCGTTGAGAAGCGTCCACCGCAATACGATCGATTCTGGTTTTCGGCGGCATCCGATGCATGACAGCCGAGAGTGGCCGTCGAAGACGCATTAACGTAGAAGGCAGCCTTCAGCCCGTCGAAGACTGCTTTGCTGCATCGAATGCCAAGTATCGAATGCCGTGATAGTCTAACAAGATTTTACTTAGTATTTTACAGTCTACTCATTTAGGCAGACCGAAGGTGACGGCGGAAAGATCGAACTCGTAGCGCGTATCCCAACGACTCATCGAAGTGACCGGCCAATGCTTCGGATATTGCGGACGATCGCCATGCCATGGCCGCGGTTCGCAATAGCCCAGTTCGGGAACGAACACGTCCATGTCGTTGAACAACTCGATCAGCGCATCGTCGGCGCCATAATGATAGGATGCGATATTATGCCCTGCGGTGTGGCGCGCCGGTCCCCATAATGTCGGTATCTTGCGTTCGGCCAGAAAGTCAGCGGCGCGGATCTGGTGCTCGCGTCCAACCAGTTCGAAAGCGAGGTGGTGCATCGTCGCGATCGGGGCGGCGATGACGTTCAGCACGTGATGATCGCGGTTACAGGTCACGAAGGTGACGAAATCCTCGAACCAGTCGGTCGTCGAAAACCCCAATGCGCCGGTCAGGAATTGGAGCAGTCGCGGCGCGTCCGTCGACAGGATCGCGACATGCCCCATGCGGAGCGGCGCCAGACCGGCACCGCTGAACCCCGCTTCCGCGCGGGCCATGTCCGGCAGCAGGTGGAACGTATGCCCGCCAATGTCCGACACTTCGAGCAGCGCGGGAACACCGGGTCGCGCATCGGTCTTGAGTTTGGGGCTGATGCCCATGCCGTTCAATCGTCGGGTCAGATCGTCGAGCGATTCGTTGCCGCTCAACTGCAAACCTATCGCATCAAGCCCGGGACGATCGCTCTTGTGCAGCGCGACGGAGTGATGATCGATCCCGAGACCGAGATATGCCGACGCGCCGGTGGTCTCGGTTGTGTTCAGCCCGATCACATCGCCGTAATAACCGATCGAGTCATCGATCGATGGCGTCAACAGGTCGACATAAGCGAGACGGAATGTGCTTGGCATTATACGTGCTCCGAATATTGGCGCGGCTAGAACGAACGACGGTGCAGAGCAGGATACCGATCAGAACCCGACGCGATCCCTACCCTTCAGTTCGAGGATGTCCCTCGCTTCGTCGGGAGAAGCGATCTCCAGACCGAGGCCTTCGATGATCTTGCGGACTTGAGTGACTTGCGCTGCGTTGGATTCGGCCAATCGCCCGGCACCGAGCCACAGGGAATCTTCCAACCCGACGCGGACATTGCCGCCCATCGCGGCGGCCATCGCCGCGATCGGCATCTGGCTACGGCCCGCGCCCAGCACCGACCAGTGATAGTCGTCGCCGAAAAGCCGGTCGGCCGTCCGCTTCATGTGCATCACTTCATCGGGATGCGAACCGATGCCGCCGAGCAGGCCGAAAACGGTCTGGATGAACAGCGGAGCCGTCACGAGCCCCTCTTTGTAGAAATAGTGAAGGTTGTGCAGATGGCTCGTGTCGTAACATTCGAACTCGTATCGAGCCCCGGTTTCGTTGAGCGTCTCTAGCGCGAAATGGATATCGGCGAATGTATTCCGAAAGACCACATCGCGCGTGCTTTCGAGCATCGCGGGTTCCCAATCATGCTGGAAGTTCTTGAAGCGTTTCAGCATCGGAAACAGCCCGAAATTCATCGATCCCATATTCAGGCTCGCAACCTCCGGCTTCCACACCGTCGCCGGACGCAGTCGTTCCTCACGTGTCATGCCGGGCGCACCGCCGGTGGTGATGTTGCACACGACGTCGGAACGCTGCTTGATGCTGCGCAAGAACGGCTCGAACGCCTCGGGCGATTGATCCGGCCTTCCGTCCGACGGGTTGCGGCCATGTAGATGTACGATCGCCGCGCCCGCTTCGGCCGCAGCGACGGCGGAATCGGCAATCTGTTCCGCAGTGATAGGCAAGTATTGCGACATTGAGGGCGTATGAATTCCGCCGGTAATGGCACAGGTGATGATGACCTTACGAACTGGCACGTTATGCTCCTGTTTGGCCTACGTCCAGCGCTGGCCCGGGATGAGGCGATCTAAGGCGCAGGGTGCCGATCAGCACGGCTGCGATGAGCGGCCCGACTGCGAAAATCACGGAAACGCCGGCGCGCGTCATGCCATGCGCGAACATGAGGCCGGCAAGCGCCGGGCCGCCAGCGCTTGCAATGCGCGCGGCACCCATGACGAGCCCGATCCCTGACGCACGCAAAGCCGGTGGAAAGGCATCGGCCATGATCGAGTAGAGCATGCCGGTGGTCCCTGCGAGGCAGAAACCCAGAATGCCCGCCGACGCCACGAACAACGGAATGACCGGGGGCACCAGTCCGACCGCAACGAGTGCGATCGCAGCGCCCGTCATGGCGATGGCGGCCACCCTGGTTGGCGGAAAGCGCGATGCGAAGGCAGCAAACCCGATGCCTCCAAGGAGACCAACCACACCCGACAAGGCCGACACGAGGCTGCCCTGTGCTGGAGTGAAGCCGGCATCGACGACCATTTGTGGCAACCAGTTGAGGATATAATATGATGATGTCGCGATCAAAATGGCGGTCGCCATCAACGGAAATACAATGCGGCGCATGTCCGGCTTGAACAACGATCCGTAACGGCTTTGCGTGCGATCGGGCGCGAGTGGCAACTCGGTCATGGCCGGCTGCCCCAAGCCGAACAACACCCGATTAGCTTTGGCCAATGCATCGGGCATGCGCCTCGCGATAATGAAGGCGGGCGATTCCGGCAGCGCGAGGACTACCAACACGAACAACGCCAGGCCGCAGAATGACCCTGTGAAGAAAACCCAGTGCCAGGTGGCGCCCTTCAGGATGGCAGCCGCCCCCAGCCCGCCCGCCACGCCGCCAAGCGGGAAGCCCAAGGTCGCAACCCCCGCTACCGCCAGCGATCGGCGGCGTATGTTAGTGAACTCTGCCGAAATCAGGGTCGTCATCGACACCATCACACCGATGCCCGCACCCGTCAGTACGCGTGCTGCCGCCAGGAACGGAACCGATGTTGCTAGGCCGGACAATGCCGTGCCAAATATTAGGATCGACAACGCGGCCAGGATCACTTTTTTGCGGCCGAAATGGTCTGCAGCCGGCGACAATGCGATCGCGCCGATCGCCATCCCCGCTAGACTGCTGGCCAACAGTACCCCGACCACGTCTTTCGTCAGATGCCATTCTCGCGCGAGCGCAGGCGCAACGAATGCCATCGACAAGGCGTCATATCCGTCCAGTGCGGCGAGTAGGAGTGCGGCAACCAATACCATGATCTGACGCGGGCGCATCGGCACGACGTCGAGGGGGTTAATGAGCGCGGTCGTCGATGGTGCCGGTTTCATGCTGCGCGGACCCGGTTTTCTATTGCGCCGATGCCGTCGATCTCGCATCGAACGACGTCGCCCAATTGCAGAAAACGCGGCGGCTTCATGCCGATGCCCACGCCCGAGGGTGTCCCCGTCGCCAGAAGGTCCCCCGCTTCCAGCGTGAAGGCGGTCGATAAGTAGGCGATCTGTTGCCAGACGTTGTACACCAGCTCGCTGGTGTCGCTGTCCTGCCGAAGCTCGCCGTTGACGAGGCACCGCAGCTTAAGCGCATGCGGATCGGGGATCTCGTCGGCCGTTACGATCCACGGGCCGATTGGCCCATGGGTATCGAACGATTTGCCGATCGTGAAGGTAGGCGAATGCCGTTGCCAGTCGCGCGCGGTAACATCGTCGGCGACCACATAGCCGAAGACATGATCCTTCGCCTCGGCCTCCCCGACGGCCTTTGCCGGCTTGCCGATCACGACCCCCAACTCGACCTCGTAATCGAGTTGCTCCGTAACACCAGGATCGATGTCGTCAAATGGTCCGGCGAGGCAGCTTGTCTGCTTGTTGAACCAAAACTGGCTTGTGGGCGTCGGCTGGCCCAAGCGCTTCGCCTCCTCAATATGTTTAGCGTAATTCATACCGATCGCGAGGTATTTGCCAGGCCGTTCGATCGGCGCAAGCAAACGGATATCGGCCAGTGCTAACGAATGTTCTGCCGTTTCCGCGATCTGCCGGACGCAATCGAGCGCCGCCGCACCGCCTTCGATGATTGAACGCATCGTCGGGAACTCACCCGAGATGGCTGCAAGCGATACAACGCGATCGTCCTTTTGGGGATGCAGCACGCCAAGCTTCACGTCGGCACCATCGGCATAGCGCAGCAATTTCATGACAAATCCTCGTGGATGGAGATCTCCGGGCAGGCAGGTTCGATCGAACCGCCCACCCGCTCGATCAGAAGCGCGTCGAAAGACGTAGGCCGTAGGTACGGGGCGGTGAAATGATCGATACGATCAAGTTAGATCCCGGAACGGGCGTGCCGTAAATCTGCGGCCGATCATTGGTCAGGTTTCTCACAAACGCGCCGATGACATACTTTCCATCCTTAGCGCCGAACGAAATCGCTGCGTTCGAAATCCAGCTCTCTTTAACATACTCTTGGGGAATGTAATCGAATCCAGTGTAACGGCTCGATCGGTATTGGGTGTCGGCACTCAATACGATTTGGTCTTCACCAAAGGTGAATACCTGCTGGCCGCCGAGATTTACCGTCCATTTCGGTGAGTTGATCGCCGTTCGGCCCGAGCAGTTGACCGTATAAAGCGCGCCGGTCGGGGTAACGGGGCACCCCGTGAAGACCGGCGACGGCGATACGTAGTTGAACCGGTCATATTTCGCATCGAGATACTGCACGTTCGCGGTCAAAGTAGTCGTGCGGGTTATCAGCGCGCGCGCCTCGGCCTCGATGCCCTTGATCGTCGATTGCCCGACGTTCGCGGTGATGATGCCCAGCCGACCCGTGGGATCGATACCGAAATAGGTGAGCTGCTGATCCTTGTACTTCCAGTAGAAGCCTTCGAGATTGAGTTGCAGCCGATTGTCCAAAAAGCGGTTCTTAGAGCCGATCGTATAGGCCGTGATGTTTTCCGGATTATATGTATTGAAAGCGTTGAAGCCACCAGCCCGATATCCCGTCTCAACGCTGGCATACAGCAGCGAACGGGGGCCGACATCAACTTCGATCGCTCCGCGATACGTCACCTTGTTCGTGTCGAGTTTACCGCCGGGGAACGTATCGGACCGGGCGATAAGCACACCCGGTGCACGCAAGACGGGAGCGCCGCCCAATTGCGGAGCAAATGGCTGCTGCGCCAGCGTCGTCGTATACGGTAGCAAGGGTGCTGTCGGGCAGACGGCCGGCACCGCACACACGACGACCAGCGCGGTATTTTGCGCATCAAAAAAGTTTTTGTGGTCTTCAGTGTAGCGCGCACCGCCTGTGAACCGCAGCCAATCGGTCGCGTGAACCGTCAGCCTGCCGTAGGCGGACGGCGAATGCGTCGTGAAACGCCCATAGTTAAAGTTCGCAAGCGATCCCGCCGTATTGTGGATGTCGTCGCGGATCTCTTCGCTGAAATAGTATGCTCCAAAGATGTAGTCGATCAGCCCTCCGCTATTGCTTACGAGGCGAGCTTCTAGCGAATATTGGTTTGCTTCCTGCACGTTGCCGATTTGCTGAGCGGACTCGGTATTAAGGTTGTTCTTCAAAGCATGCCGCCAAGCTGGCACGACGCTAAAAGTGCCGATCGGCGTTTGCCAATCAACGTGTGCCGTAAACCCGTACACATCGTTGCGTTGAAACGGCTTGAAGGTCAGCGGGTCGAGAAAGCGGCCCGCCAGCCTCCCTGCTATGCCATTGCTAGCCCGATAAGCCTGTGCCGCCGGAGTGAATAAACCTTCGTCAGATGGCAGCCCAGATGCGGTCGTAACATATTGTCCAGTAACAGGGTTGAAGGTGTATTTCCCCACATAGTTCGAGCCACCGCCCACGCCCCGTTGCTGAGCATAATCGGCTTCGAGGCGCACGGTAAGTTCCGGGGTAAGTTTGACTTTCAGCTGAGCGCGAACCCCCGCCGAGTCGTCCGTTTGCGTACCGTCGTTGAGATATGCGTCGTGTCGCGTATAATTACCCGAAAGGCGGAAGCCGGCGTTCTCACCCAGCGCGATGTTGATAGCGCCTTCGGCCTGGACCTCGTTATAGTTTCCGTAGCTCGCAGATGCATATCCGGATGTTTCGCCAAGGCGTGGTTGAACGGGAAGAATGTTGATCGCGCCGGCTGTAGCATTACGGCCATACAACGTGCCCTGCGGACCCTTAAGAACTTCGACGCGATCAAGATCGTAAAACGTGCCAAACGTGGCGCTCGATCGCCCGACATAAACGCCGTCATAATTGTATGCCGCTGCCGGATCGCTGCTCGCAACGAACGAAAAATTGCCGACGCCGCGAATGAAGATCAGATTTCCTTGCCCACCGCCCGAGACAACGAGCGAGGGAATGAGTTTGCCGAGAGTGTCGATACCTCGAACGCCCGAATTCAACAGGTCGGCGCCAGAGACCACGGCGACCGGTACTGCGGCCTTCTGCAAATTCTCGCCGCGCTGCTGCGCAGTGACGATGATCTCTTGCAGACCGTCCTGTTCGACCATAACCTTCGAGGCTTGCGACTGGCCGACCTGGGCCGGACCCTGAGGCGCGGTCGTGGACGCGGCCTGGTTCGACTGCGGACCGTCGGCCTGGCCGGATTGCGACTGCGCAACGGCTGAAACGGGAGAAAACAAAACGGCGGCCGAAAGCATGAGCCAGGTCTTGTGCGAAACGGACATATCCCCTCCTTTGACGCCACCTTTTACAGGCGACTTGTCACATCGATCGCTCCGTAACGGGCGAGTCTTTTCCGGCGTTCTTCGCGAGCAAATCATCAGGCCATGCCCGAACCGAAACCGTTCGATGTTGCAGGACATGCAGCTGGCATCTTATTCGAGAAAGATGGCATTTTAGCGCTGTTGTTACCCAACGGGTATAGGGTGACAAATTCCGATCAGGCCTCGCGCCGTTGTTTGTGAACGTAGGTCGTAGCAGCGCGGGTCGCCAGGTCGTTGAGGAATTCGGCCGCTGGCGTCAGCGGGATGTTTGCGCGGCGAACGGCGCAGATCCTGGGTGCCTTCGAGACTTCGCGTACGGGAATTCGCTCCATCATGCCCGTTGCGCGGATCAGCTCCATCCACTGCTGCGGTACCGGCGCCAGGAGATCGCTGGTTGCCACGATCACTGCGAGATTCATCGCCGAAGACGCCTGCATGACGATCCGTGCCGACGGCAGGCCGGCCGCCGCAAAAACGCTGTTTACCTCGTTGTCGCTGTCGATGGCCATGGGCGTCGTCACCCACGATGCGCCAACGAGTTCCTTCAGCGTGGCCGCGAATCGTAACGGATGATCTCGCCTTCCGATGATCATGCGCTCGTTCTCGAAGAGCAGCTCGATCAGCAGCGAAGGATCGGCAAAACCGGTCGCTACAGGGCCATAGTAAAGATCGATTAGACCGTCGCGGATCTCCGTCTCGAGCATCGGCAGCGACCCTTCGACCAGCTTGATGCGCACGTTCGGGAATTTGCCGTGAAACCGGTTCACGATCGTCGGTACCATCGCAATCAGCGTCGCACTGGAGCATCCGACTGTGATCATGCCACGATCCTCGCCTTTCAGATGCTCCATTTCCTCGAGCGTGCGCGCGAATTCGGCTTGGATGCCTTTGGCCCGCCGAACGAACACTTCGCCTGCCCGCGTGAGTGTCATTCCGAATTTGTTGCGTTCGAACAGGACGAGGCCGAGCTCCTGTTCAAGTTCCTTAATGCTGCGGGATACGGCAGGCTGCGCGAGTCCCAAATGCTTTGCGCCCGCTCGCAGGCTTCCGCGCTCGACCACGGCCACTACGTTGCGCAGATGATGCAGCTTCATACTCTCGCCTCCGCGGCTCGGGATCTCGCGTCCCTATACCTAACTGGTAACAACCTCGTGCAAATCGCATCTCCTGGCAAGCGCGCATCGTGGCTAGAGTTCGATAATCCAGCGGGCCTCCCGTGGTCTGAACGGCCACGCCACCCCGTAATGGAATCGCGGGAGAGGATGCCGGACATGAACCACGCTTCTGAAGAGATCGATCGGGAGGGCCAGCACGACATCGCCGCCGCGCTGGATCGACTGGAAATCCGCGAGCTTCTACAGAATTGGGTGGTCTGGCGCGACGCGGGCGATTGGGCGCGCTTTGCCACGGTGTGGCACGGTGATGGCCGAATGATCGCGACGTGGTTTCGCTCGAGTGCCGAGGAATTCATCGCCGGCTGCCGTAAAGGCTTTGACGCCGGCGTTGTCGGACTGCACTCTCTCGGCGGCATCAGCGTCGACGTGCAGGGTTTGCGGGCGGTATCGCAATCGAAGATGCAGATCGTCCAGCGCGGCAAACTGGAGGGTATCGAAGTCGATGTGACGTGCCTCGGCCGGTTTGTGGATGCCCTGGAAAAGCGCGATGGGCGTTGGGGCATCGTTCTTCGGCAACCTGTCTACGAACTCGATCGCATGACGCCCGTCGATCCCTCGGCCGTTCCGAAGCTGGATGCGGAATTGCTCGCCACGTTTCCGGATGGGTATCGTCACCTCGCTTATCTACAGACGAAGATCGGGTTCGACGTCGACAAGAAGCTTCCCGGCACTCGAGGTCCTGAAATCGAGGCATTGACCGCACGCATGAAACGATGGCTCGCCGGCGACGATGCTATCTGCCTCGGCTCCTGAGGCAGTTGAAGGATTATCTCGCATGGCCGTGAAAAAGCTCACTCAAGATGTCTATTTGATCCGGGGTCTGGTAAATATCTATATCCTGCAGACGCAGGACGGCTTGGCCATCCTCGATACCGGTTTCCCGGGCAGTACCGGAAAAATCCTCGATGCGGTCCGGGCAATCGGTAAGTCGCCCGCCGACGTCCGCCACATCATCCTGACGCACTGTCACCCCGATCATATCGGAAGCGCCGCCGCGCTGAAACGCGAAACGAACGCGATCGTATGGGCGCACTCGATCGACGCGCCGATGATTGAAGCCGGCACGACGATGCGGGAACCGATGACGCCGTCTCCAGGACTGCGCAACGCGATCCTCGCCAAGCTGCTTGGCGGACGCGTTCGGCGCGTCGAGCCGACCAAGGTGGATCGCTTGCTCGAAGACGGCGATGCACCGTCCTTCGCGCCGGACCTGACCGCGATCCACGTGCCCGGCCATTGTGCCGGCCAGCTAGCCTTTTTGTGGCAGCGCGAAGGCGGCATGCTGTTCACGGCGGATGCCTGCATCAATCGTGGCGGCCTCAAACTAGCCATCGCGACCGAGGATCCCAAATTGGCGCTGGCGAGTATTTCCAAGCTGGCGCGGCTCAATTTCGACAAGGCCTTCGTAATGCATGGCAAGCCGATCATGGCCGCAGCCGATGCGGAATTTCGGCGAACCGAATTTGACACTTTCAAACCGAAAAGGGGCTAGGCATGGCGTGTATATCAACCGCGCTGGTGGTCGGTGGCAGCATCGCCGGAATGAACGCAGCGATCGCGCTGGCGCGACAGGGCGTAGGTGTCGATCTGATCGAATTGTCGGAACAGCCGCTCGGCGCTTCCTTGGCTTTTTCCGGGCGCGCTGCCGAAACTTTGGTCGAACTGGGTATCTACGACCAGACCCACGCGACGGGCACGCCGTTCGGTCCCGATTCGACGGCAGCCTCGCTGCGCGACGCCACGGGCAAACTGATCAGTCCGAGCCCGAAGCGCCCGACCTGGCCAGGCGCAGTCGATGCCGTCGCTGTGTATCGCCCGGTCTTCCTCGAAGTCGCGGCGGCGGAGGCCCGTAAACTCGGCGTGCGTATTCGCAAAGGCGTGAGCTACGAAACGATCGACAATGAAGCCGACGCCGTTTCCGTCGCATTTACCGACGGTGAAACGGGGCGGTACGATCTTCTTGTAGCTGCGGACGGTATCGGATCGAAGATCCGCGCGTCGATTTTCCCGGAGGTGCCGAAGCCGCAATTCTCGGGTCAACTCAGCATCCGCTGGATGGCGCCTGGGCCGAAGATTGCGGACGAAGGATGGTATGCCTCACCGGTCGGTCGGCTCGGTTTCTACTATCTGCCGCAAGATCTCGTATATGTGCCTGCCGTCATCAACATGCCCGAATGGCGTTGGCTGTCCGACGCAGACGTCCGTGCGATGTTTCTGGAACTGCTGGATTCGATGACCGCGCCGGCCATCCGGGAATTGCGCAGCCGCATCACGGACGACTCTCAGTTAATCGGACGTCCATTCGAATGGATCCTGGTTCCTGACCGTTGGTACAAGGGGCGGGTCTTGCTGATCGGCGACGCGGCGCATGCGACCAGTGCGCACATGGGTATGGGCGGCGGCATGGCGCTGGAAGACGCGGTAGTATTGGGTCAATCGATCGGTCAGGCAACTACGCTTCCCGAAGCACTCGAAGCGTTCATGGCCCGTCGCTACGAGCGCGTGAAGCTGGTCGTCGAAACGAGCGTGAAACTCGGGCAATTGGAGCAGCGCAAGGCCCCGGCGTCCGAAAATATGGCATTGCTGACCAACGCCTTCGCCACGCTGGGCAAGCCCTATTGATGGCCGACGCGATTCAAACCGATGTGTTGATTGTCGGCGCAGGTCCAGTCGGGCTTGCCGCCGCAATCGAACTGGGAATGCGCGGCATTCGCGTATTGCTGATCGAACGGAACGCGCGGGTCGGCGTCGCGCCGCGTGCCAAGACCACCAATGTGCGAACTCGCACGCACCTGCGCCGCTGGGGTATCGCGGGGAAGCTTGTTGGCGAAGCGCCGTTCGGCATCGACTATCCCAACGACATGGTCTTCGTAACCCGGCTTGCCGGCTACGAACTTGCTCGCTTTCACGACGCGTTCAACGCCGCTCCGGTACGATCGCCGCTATATCCCGAACATGCGCAGTGGGTGCCGCAATACAAGCTCGAGAAGGTAATGCTCGAAAAGGCGCAGTCCCTGCCGTGCGTCGACATACGCTTCGATACCAATTTCGCCACCGCCGAACAGGATGACGATCAGGTGGTCGCGACGATCGATATCCAGGGTGTCGAGACATCGGTGACGGCCCGGTATTTGATTGGCGCGGACGGCGCGCGCAGCCAAGTGAGAGCGCTGATTGGGGCCACCTTAGAAGGCCGACACGGATTGTCTCATCATTACAACATAATCTTCCGCGCCCCCGGACTGAAAGATGCCCATCGGCACGGTCAGGGTGTGATCTACTGGCAAATCGGCAAAGATGGATTCAGCGCGATCGGACCGATGGACCGGGACGATGTGTGGGCGTTCATGCCAGGCGGCGCCAGGCCGGGCGAAACCCTGTCGGACGCGGAAGCGGCCGATTTGATCCGGGCCCGAACCGGGATCGACCTGCCCTATGAAATCCTTAGCGCGGACGCGTGGACCGCGAGCGAACTCGTTGCGGATCGCTATGCTGATCGGCGGATCATCCTGGCGGGCGATGCCTGTCATTTGCATCCGCCTGCTGGCGGATATGGCATGAACATGGGCGTAGGTGACGGTGTCGATCTCGGCTGGAAGATTGCGGCAACGCTCCAGGGATGGGGTGGGCCGGAACTGGTGGCGAGCTACGAATCCGAACGCCGGCCGGTACACCGCGCCGTGATCGACGAGGCAATGGCGAATTATGCGATTTACGTCGCCCCACCCCCGCCTGAGATCGAAGATGAAACGCCTGCGGGCGAAGCGATCCGTGCGAAGGTCGGAGCCGGGATTCAAGCCTCGAAAGCGCGAGAATTCGATACGCTCGGGACCGTTCTCGGACTGTGCTATTCGAAATCGCCGATCATCGCGGAGGATGATGAACCACTATCGGCACATGACAGTCAACATTACGAGCCATCGGCCCGAGCCGGGTGTTTGGCGCCGCACGCCTGGCTGGACGACGGCAGGTCGCTCTACGACCTTTTTGGAGACGGTTTCGCTCTCATCATCTCACCCCGCGCCGATAAGGTCGAAGTCGAAAACGCCAAGAAAGACGCGGTAGAACTCGGTGTGCCGATGACGATCATCTGCCGATCTGAGCCGGCAATGAGCGAACTCTACCGGGCCGATATGACATTGGTGCGTCCGGATCAACATGTTGCTTGGCGTGGCGACCGCTGGGGGGAACCCTTGAAGCGCGCAGTTGGGCGAAGCTGATAGTATTTTTGGACGAACGCCGCGCAGCGAAGTGTCGCTATTCGAAGCCACGTCATTTGGCACTCGATCTGTTGACAAAAAAAAGAGGCAATTTGTCATTTTGATCTGAAGATCGAACCACACATTGATGCAGAATTCGGCACCGACCGAACCAAAGGAAGTTTTTAGCAGTCCGAAAAGATCTCATCGTGCCGCACGTTATGAACAATGAATCTGAATCCAGCGCTCAGTGCGCCGATGGCCGGCGCGAAGAGCGTAGGCAACGGATAGTGGATGTCGCTAGGACGCACTTCCTTCAACACGGTTATGCAGGCACAAGTATGTCCGGCTTATTAAAGCCGCTCGGTGGTTCGAAAACCACCATTTGGGCCTACTTTCCTACGAAGCAAGAATTGTTCGCCGCTGTCATTGAGGATCTTACAGCCTCCTTCAAAGCGGAGCTAGAGGATGCACTTTCGCTAACGGGATCCTTGGAACTAGGACTAGCCCAGTTTTGTCGCACGATGATCCTTAAACTTGGAATGAGCGAAATGGTTGCCACTTGGCGTCTCGTCGTTGCAGAGAGCGGCCGATTTCCCGAGGTCGGTCGTACTTTCTATGATCGGGCAGCCAAGCATACGCATACGGCGCTTGCAAACTATCTTAGACGCTATGTCGACAACGGCGAATTAACGGCAAATGATACCTCTGAGATGGCGAATACGTTAATTAGTTTTTGCGCCAGCCAACAGAATAAAATTTTGTGGTCGATCGAACCAGAACGGACAGTTTACTCGGATGTTGAGGCTGACGTCGGCCGAACGGTAAATGCGTTCTTTGCAATGTACCGTGTCAAATGAGCTTTCTAATCCGGTCATCGCTGCATCTGACAACTAGCGAAACCAAAAACCATTCGACTTGCGCTGCAACCAGAGCAAACGTGTGCCTACTGAATCGCGGCCGGGAATGAGGCCGCCCGCCCCGCCGATGCGAGATCGACGGGGCTGTGGATGGTGGGAGCGGCAAGCGTGCCGCTCGCC
>NZ_JAXOJL010000014.1:0-35835 GCF_036663755.1 Parasphingomonas caseinilytica | reverse complement strand
AAGGACTGGCGCCGTGTCGCCACACGCTATGATCGATGCCCAACCGTCTTCTTCTCAGCCATCGCGCTCGCCGCAACCGTCATCTTCTGGCTCTGATCAACGAGTCCTGAGCCTAGAGAGCTTTAAAAGCAAGCTACACATTGCAGGTTCGGTCATCCCCTGCGCGGTCGTCATGGGCCCAAACGGGATACAGCGCGTCCTTAGCGAAACCGGTATCACAAATGCGGTACTCGGCGACCGAAGCGGTGCATCGAAGAAATTGAAAAAAGAAGGGGCCCTTTTGCCCCTCTTTGTGGCACCAAGCCAGCTAAAACAGTTTATTACTAGTGAGATGATGGACGGGCCGTTCAAGCCTATCGATTATCTGGATGGAACGCGCGTGGTGCGCGGTTACGACGCCAACATTCTCGTTACCGTCTGCAATATTTGGTTATCTGCACGCGAAGCTGGCGCTCTCCAAACACAGCAGCTTGATAAAGCGAAAAAAGCCGAGATACTGATTCGCGCTCTCGCTGAGACGGCGATCGTTGCGCTGGTAGATGAAGCCACTGGCTATCAGAGCGTACGGCCGCAGAATGCTCTCCAAAATTACTTGGAACTGGTCATTCGCCGCGAGCTTGCTGTATGGGCAAAGAAATTTCCTGATGAGTTTTATGAAAATATCTATCGTTTGAAAGGTTGGACTTGGCCCGGAATGAACAAGAATAGATATAGCGTTGTTGCAAACTACACGACAAACTTGATATATGACCGTCTCGGTCCCGGGATTACCGACGAGTTGGTCCGGAAAACCCCTATGACTGAGAAGGGTTATCGTCCAAATAAGCTGCATCAGTGGTTGTCAGACGAAATTGGCGATCCCATGCTCGCAACCCATATGCATTCGATATTGATGTTTCAGCGGCTTGCTATTGCTAACGGCTACGGATGGAAGCGCTTTCTCCACATGGTTGATCAGGTATTGCCTCGCAAAGGAAATACCTTGGAGCTTCCGTTTGAAATAACTGACTCTGCCGACGAGTAGTGACTAAACTTTGTTTGAGTTAGCCTGCCATTCCACTCTTTCTACAGCGTGCGGACCAGTCGGATAGCGGGGGCGATCCAAGGTGGGTCGGTGACGATCTGCTGGCGGCTGCCGGAGTCGAGCGGCAGGAGGTGGAGCTTGCCGCCGTCGCGGCCGATCAGGCGGCCGAACAGGAAGCGACCGGCGGGGCGCGGGACGAGGACGTCGCGGTTGAACGCGGTGCCGTACGCTTCGGGGGCTATCGTCTCGCACCAGATCTCGTCGCCGCGGCGATAGTCCCCGGTGCCGGCCGTCACGATGATCGCGACGAGGCCGGGCGTGGGCGTGGGCGCGGTGAGCGTGATCGCCTGTCGGGGCGCGGTGACTCCGCTGCCGTCGAGGATCGCGGCGACGGGAATGCCGCTGCGTTCGGGGAGGGTGACGAGATCGGCCGCGACTACCCCTAAGGCGTTTGCGATGCGATTTAGCCAACCAACGGAAACGGTGCGGGTGCCGGTTTCTAGGCGGCCGATCGTCTGGGCGGTGGTGGGGGGTATGCAGGCGCGGGCGACGTCGTCTAGCGTCATGCCCTTGGCGCGGCGGACTTCGCGAATGGCGGTGATCATGCAGCGGGTTCCTAACCAGATCGGTTTTCTCGCTGTCCTACAAAGCTGACATTGTGGCAAGCCCCTCCCCGACTCGGGCGAGACGGGAGCGAGACGATGCGGCAGTTGGCGGAACGGGTGATGGAGGGCGCGGGGCGGCGCAGCGTGACGGTCAATCTGGCGGAATCGCCGCTCGGCTGGCTGCGCGCGCGCGCCCTGATCGATGCGCGGCAGTTCGAGGCGGGCGAGCGGTTGCGCGCGGATTACGAGATGGCGGCGATGGGGCCGCGCGTGACGATGCGGTGGGAAGCGCGGGTGGACGGCGGGGCAGCGGGCCTCGACCCCAGCACCGCGCAGATCGCGGCGAAGCGGCGCTTCGATGCCGCGGTGGAGGCGGTCGGGCCGGGGCTGAACGACGTGCTGTGGCGCGTGGTGTGCGCGTGCGAGGGACTGCCGGCGACGGAAAAGGCGCTGGGCTGGCCGGTGCGCGCCGGGCGGGTCGTACTGACGCTGGCGCTCGACCGGCTGGCGGGCCATTATGGCTTGCGATGAGTGGCGACGAACAAGAGCAGGCGCGGGTGATCGCGGTGGCGGCGGATGGCGAACACCACTTCGCCAAGCCGCGCCGCGACGCGATCCGGCTGGTCGCGGGGCTGGGCGTGGAGGGCGATGCGCATCTGGGCGTCACGGTGCAGCATCTGTCGCGCAAGGCGAAGGATCCGAGCGTGCCGAACCTGCGTCAGGTGCACCTGATCCACGGCGAATTGTTCGACGATCTGGCGGCGCGGGGTTTTATGGTGGAGCCGGGCGAGCTGGGCGAGAACGTCACCACGCGGGGCATCGCGCTGCTCGATCTGCCGGAGGACACGTTGCTGGCGCTGGGCGACGAGGCGATCGTTCGCGTGACGGGCCTGCGCAATCCGTGCGTGCAGATCGACCGGTTCCAGAAAGGGCTGATGGCGGCGACTCTGGACCGCGCGGCGGACGGATCGCTGATCCGCAAGGCCGGGGTGATGGCGGTGGTCGTCACCGGCGGCGTGGTGCGGGCGGGGGATATGGTGCGGGTGGAATTGCCGCCCGGACTTTCGCGGCCGTTGCAGGTGGTTTAAGCTCGGCCTTCTCCCGATCTTCCACCCTGTCGAAAGGCCCGTTCATGCCGATCAAGCGCGAGATGATGGTGCGGCGCGATGCGCTGGAGCAGATTGCGATCAACGAGACGATCGCGCCCGAGCCAAAGGATGGCGAGGTGTTGCTGGAGATCGAGGCGTTCGCGCTGACCGCCAACAACGTGACCTATGCGGTGGTGGGCGAGACGGTGAAATATTGGAACTTCTTTCCCGCACCAGCGGGCTGGGGGATCGTGCCGGTATGGGGCCATGCGCGGGTGGCGGCGTCGCGGCACCCGGAGATTTCGGTCGGCGAACGCGTCTATGGTTATCTGCCGATGGCGACGCATCTGATCGTGCAGCCGGGCAAGGTTTCGGCCGGGCTGTTCCGCGACATGGCAGAGCATCGCCAGCCGATGGCGACGGTCTACAATCAGTATAAGCGGCTGGCGGCGGACCCCTCCCACGATCCGGCGCGCGAGGATGCGCGGATGCTGTTCGAGCCGTTGTTCCTGACCAGCTTCCTGATCGAGGACCAGTTGCGCCGTGCCGACTGGCAGGGGGCGAGCAACGTGATCCTGACCAGCGCCTCGAGCAAGACGGCGATGGGCCTGGCGCATGTCGCGCGTGCCGCCAGCCCGGGCGTGACGCGGATCGGGCTGACCAGCGGCGGCAATGTGGCGTTCGTGGAGGGTACGGGATTGTACGACCGCGTGATGGCGTACGATGCGCTCGACGAGCTTGAGATCGGCGGGAAGGCCGTGGTGGTGGATTTCGCCGGCAATGCCCAATTGCTGGCCGATCTCGCCGCGCGGCTGGGGGAGCAATTGGCCTATGTGCTGAAGGTGGGCGTGACGCATCACGACGAGGGCGAGGCGGTTGCGACATCGGGGCCGAAGCCGGTGTGGTTCTTCGCGCCGGATGCGGCGGCGTCGCTGATCGCGGAGCATGGGCCGGAGGCGTTCCAGGCCGGCGTGGGGGCGCGCTGGTCGGGCTTCGTGGGCGATGCGGACGGCTGGGTGACGGTCGACGCGCGGCGCGGGAGCGACGCGTTGCAGCAGGTGTGGCGCGATCAGGTGGCGGGACGGGCCAAGCCGGATGTGGGATATGTGATGCGGTGGTGATGCGGTTGATAGTGCGCGGTGAAAAAAGGGGAGAAAGCCAATGATCGTCTACGGATCGAGTCTGTCGCCATTCGTGCGCAAGGTGCTGGCGTTCGGGACGGGGAAGGCCATCGCCCTGGACCTGAAGCCCGCGGGCATGGGGCGCGGAGGTCCAGATTTCGAGGAGGCCAGCCCATTCCGCAAGATGCCGGGCTTTCGCGATCCCGGTGCCGATGACGGGCGGGATTTCTGCATCTCGGATTCGACCGCGATCGTCGCCTATCTCGAAGCCCGATTTCCCGATCCGAACCTGATCCCCACCGCGCCGATCGCGCGGGCACGGACGATCTGGTATGAGGAATTCGCCGATACGATCGTCATGGCCGCGGGCGGCAAGATGTTCTTCAACCGCTTCGTCGCGCCCAAGGTCCTGAAGGTTCAGGGCGATACCGGGGTCGCCGACAAGGCCGAGGCGGAGGAATTGCCGGTGCTGCTCGATTATATCGAGCGGGTGGTGCCGGACAGCGGCTTTCTGGTCGAGGATCGCATCACGCTGGCGGATATTTCGGTGGCGTCGCCGTTCGTCAATCTCGCCCATATCGGCGTCGGCGTGGATGCCGCGCGCTGGCCGAAGGCGGCGGCCTATATCGCAGGCATTCTGGCGCGGCCGAGCTTCGCGCCGATCATCGCCAACGAACGCGCGATGGTTGCCGGAATGGGTTGAGCAGCCTAATTCGGGCGGCATGCGGTTCGACTTCATCAAATGCCATGGTTCGGGGAACGATTTTCCGCTGATCGATGCGCGCGGGGTCGTGCTGGACGACGCCGTGTGGGCGGGGGTGGCGCGGGCGTTGGCGGATCGGCGCGGGCCGGTCGGCGGCGACGGGCTGTTGCTGTTGACCGATGGCGACCGGACGCAGGCGTTCGGAATGCGGATGTTCAATTCGGACGGGTCCGAGGCGGAGACCTGCCTGAACGGATTGCGCTGCGTGGCGCGCGCCGGATTCGAGGCGCTGGGGCTGGAGCGGGCCGAGGTGCATCTGAAGACCTCGGTCGCGCATGCCGAACTGGATCGAGCGCTGGCGGCGGGGGTCTATACCGTGCGCGAGACGGCAGGACCGGCGGATCTCGATGTGACGCACTGGCCTTTAACCGGGCTGGAGCCGCACGAGATCGTCGAACAGGTGATCCCGATGTTGCCGACGACGCGCCGCTTCACGGCCGTGGCGATGCCGAACCCGCATCTGGTGAGCTTCGGCGACGACAATGGTGGCGCGATCGACGAGAGCGAACTGGTCGCGGTGGGCAGTGTGTGCGAGTCCGCACCCGACTGGCTGCCCAATCGCGCGAATGTGTCGTTTGTGGGGATGCGGGATGACGGGATCTTCGTGCGCACGTTCGAGCGCGGGGTGGGGCTGACGGACAGTTGCGGGAGCGCGATGGCGGCGTCCGTGTTCGCCGCGTGCCTGACCGGGCGGCGCGCGTTCGGCGCGGAGATGCGCGTGTTCAATCGCGGCGGGCTGGTGCTCGGGCAGGCCGAGAGCGACGGGATGGTGCGCCTGTCGGGCAATGCGACCTGGGAATGGGCCGGATCGGCCGAGGTGGATGCGGCGCGCGGCAGCGCTGGCGACCTGATCGTCACGCGGCACTATAATGACGAGATCGCCGCCTGGGCCGCGGTGGTCGAGGCAGCCGCCCGGGGACCGGCTGCTTCGGGGGCGGAACCAAGCGGCTAAAACACGGTTTTGCCTGCAGCCGGATGGGACCCCGCGCTACAGGCTTGAGGGGCAGACCACTGGACGATTCGCGACTTTCGGACACCGGCTTCCTGACCGGCGGCGGCGAGATGGCGGACCTGATCCGCGACTTCGACTGGTCCGCCACCAGCATCGGCCCGATCGCGGATTGGCCGCAGAGCCTGAGGACCGCCACCGCATTGCTGCTGCGATCCCCCGTCGCGATCGTGATGCTGTGGAGCGACCACGGATACATGATCTATAACGACGCCTATTCGGTGTTCGCGGGCGGGCGGCATCCGCAATTGCTGGGTAGCAAGGTGCTGGAAGGGTGGCCGGAGGTCGCGGACTTCAACGCCCATGTCATGGCGGTGGGGCTCGGCGGCGGCACGTTGGCCTACAAGGACCAGGAACTGACGCTGCACCGGCACGGCGCGGCGGAAAAGGTGTGGATGGACCTGGATTATTCGCCGGTGCTGGATGAGGGCGGCGCGCCGGCGGGCGTGATCGCGATCGTGATCGAGACGACGGCGCGGGTGCAGGCCGAGCGCCACCTGATCGCCGAACACGATTTGATCGCGCAGATGTTCGAACAGGCGCCGGGCTTCATGGCGATGATCGAGGGGCCGAGGCATCGCATCACGATGACCAACCCGGCTTACGACCGCCTGATCGGGCGCGACGACGTTACGGGAATGACGGTGGCCGAAGCGCTGCCCGAGGCGGCGGAGCAGGGCTTCGTCACGATCCTGGACGAAGTGTATGCGACCGGCGTGCCGTTCACCGGCACGGGCGTGCTGTTCCAGGTCGACGACCGGACGACCGGGCGGATCGAGGATCGCCATGTCGATTTCGTCTATCAGCCGATCCGCGATGCGCATGGCGGCGTGACGGGCATCTTCCTGCAAGGATCGGACGTCAGCCAGCGCGTGGCCGGCGAACAGGCGCTGCGCCGGAGCGAGACGGCGTTGCAGCAGGCGCTGTCGGCGGGCGAGGGCATCGGATCGTGGGATTGGGATGTGGTGCAGGACGAGGTGCGCGCCGATGCGCGTTTCGCGAAGATGTACGGCGTGGATCCCGAACGGGCACGGACAGGCGCGCCGATCGACGAATTCTTCGGCGGCATCCATCCCGACGATCAGGCGCGCGTGCAGGCGACGATCGCGCGGGCGCTGTCCGGCGAAGGGCATTTCTCATCCGAATACCGGCTGTTGCAGAAGGACGGCGGCATCCGCTGGGTCGCGGCGCAGGGGCGTGCGACCTTTGCCGAGGACGGCACGCCGCTGCGCCTGCCCGGCGTGACGTTCGACATCACGCGGCGCAAGGCCGCGGACGCGCGGCAGGCGGCCCTGATCGAGCTGGGCGATACGCTGCGCAACATCAGCGATCCGGGCGAGATCGCCAATGCCGCGTCGCGCATCCTGGCCAAGACGATGGGCGTATCGCGCGCCGGATACGGCACGATCGATCCCGAAGCCGAGACGATCACGATCGCCCAAGACTGGAACGCACCGGGCACTAGAAGCATCGCGGGCGTGCTGCACTTCCGCGATTATGGCAGCTATATCGACCAGCTTAAGGCGGGCGAGACGGTGGTGATTCCCGACGCGGATACCGATCCGCGCACATCCGCGACGGCGGAGGCGCTGAAGGCGATCCACGCCTGGTCGCTGATCAACATGCCGCTGCTGGAACAGGGCCGGTTCGTCGCTTTGGTGTTCGTCAATTGCGCACGCGCGCGGGAGTGGAGCGAGGACGATCTGTCGCTGATGCGCGACTTCGCCGAACGGGTGCGCGTGGCGACCGAGCGCGCGCGCGCCGAACTGGCGTTGCGCGCCGCGAACGAGACGCTGGAACACCAGGTGCAGGCGCGTACCGCCGAACTGGCCGAGAAGGTGGCGCGGCTGCGCGAGATTTTCGAGACGAGCTTTGGGTTCCAGGGCATGCTGACCCCGGAGGGACGGCTGGTCGATGCGAACAAGACGTCGTTGGCGGCAGCGCGCGTGCGCCTGCCCGACGTGGCGGGCCAGCTTTATTGGGAGACGCCGTGGTTCGCCGACACGCCGGGCATGGCGGACACGATCCGCGAAGGCGTGGCGCAGGCGGTGACGGGCGATGTGTTCCGGCAGGAGGTGCTGCTGAAGCTGCCGGTCGGCGGGTGGCGCTGGTTCGATCTGGTGATGCGCGCGATCCGCGATCCCGCCGGCGAGGTGATCGGCATCGCGCCCGAGGCGAGCGAGACGACCGAGCGGCGCATGGCCGAGGAGGCGCTCAGGCAAAGCCAGAAACTGGAGGCGATGGGTCAGCTGACCGGCGGGGTGGCGCATGATTTCAACAATCTGCTGACCCCGATCATCGGCAGCCTGGACCTGTTGCAGCGGCGCGGGATCGGCGGCGAGCGCGAACAAAGGCTGGTGGCCGGCGGACTGCAATCGGCCGAGCGCGCCAAGACGCTGGTGCAGCGCCTGCTCGCCTTCGCACGGCGCCAGCCGTTGCAACCGCAGCCGGTGGACGTGGCGCAGGTGATCGGATCGATGCGCGATCTGGTGGCGAGCAGTTCCGGCCCGCGCGTGCGGCTGGAGATCGCGCTGGCCGAGGCGCTGCCCGCCGCGACCGCCGAGGTGAACCAGCTCGAGATGGCATTGCTCAACCTGGCGGTGAACGCACGCGACGCGATGCCCGACGGCGGCACGCTGACGATGCGTGCGGACACGCTGCGCGTCGGCCCCGGCGACGCGAAGGTCGCGCCCGGCACCTATGTGCGGATCGCGGTGAGCGATACCGGCAGCGGGATGGACGCCGCGACGCTGGCGCGCGCGATCGAGCCGTTCTTCTCGACCAAGGGGATCGGCAAAGGGACCGGGCTCGGCCTGTCGATGGTGCACGGGCTGACTTCGCAACTCGGTGGCGGATTGCGGATCGACAGCCGCGTCGGGCTGGGCACGACGGTGGAGATGTTGCTGCCGGTCGCCGAAACGGCTGCGGAGACGGGAGCGGGCGTGTCCACGGAGACTGCGGCGGAGACGGGGATCGCGCGGGCATCGGGCCGGGTGCTGCTGGTCGACGACGAGGATGGGGTGCGCGTGGCGACCGCCGACATGCTGACCGAGCTGGGCTATGACGTGACCGAGGCGGAGTGCGGGGCGGACGCGCTCGACTGGCTGGACCGGCGCGGCTTCGACCTGCTGATCAGCGACCATATGATGCCGGGCATGGCCGGCACCGAGGTGGCACGCGCCGCGCTGGCGCGGTTCCCGGCGCTGCGCGTGCTGATCATCTCGGGCTATGCCGAGGTGGAGAGCGTGGCGGCGGACTTGCCGCGCCTGACCAAGCCCTTCCGCGCGGGGGATTTGGCGGAGGCGATTGCGGGGTTGGGGGAGTAGGGGGCTTGCCGCTGATCCATGGCTGCCATCGCCACACCCGGACATTCAATGGGCAATTCGCACTCCCGAAAGCGGTCATTTGTTCAGCACGGCCATTCCCGATTCTCCATCTCCGAGTGGCAATTTCGGGAAAGAGCAATCGGGAACAGATTTTGGGAAAGCGAAACCCGCCTCCGGCCGTCAGCCCGATCGGTGGGGCTGGTTTCCTGCTCTACGTTCGTTTGAGGGAACGCGGCGTTTAGCCGGACAACGCCATCTCGATCGCCGCTGCCGCATGGAGGGCGGTCGTGTCGAAAATCGGCACCTGACTGTCTTCCGGCCGGACTAGCAGCATGATTTCGGTACATCCCAAGATCACCGCCTCCGCGCCGTTCCCAACCATTCGGGCAATGATCGCGCGGTAAGCATCACGCGATGCCGGCAGGACCTTACCCGCGACCAGCTCCTCATAGATGATTCGATGTACGATCGCGCGGTCTTCGTCGTTCGGAACGATGACATCAAGGCCGTGCTGATCGGTGAGCCGTCCCCTGTAGAAGGCGTGTTCCATTGTGAACGCGGTGCCGAGTAGTCCGACCTTCCTGATGTTGGCGGCCTTGATGCGCTCGGCCGTGGGATCGGCGATATGAAGCAGAGGCACGCCCACCGCCGCCTGAACGTCGGCCGCCATGCGGTGCATGGTGTTGGTGCAGATCAGCAGCATGTCCGCACCGCCCGCTTCAAGGCGCCGTGCCGCATCGACCATGCAAGTCGTCAGGCCGGGCCAATCGCCCCTATGCTGCAAATCCTCGATTTCCGCGAAGTTGAACGACCACAGAAGGCACCGGGCCGATGCGGTCGGGCCGAGCTGGTCCCGCACCCCCTCATTGAGGATGCGGTAATATTCGGCGGAACTCTCCCAGCTCATACCGCCGATCAAACCGATCATCTTCATGGCTCAATATGCTCCGCTCTCATCCGCCGTTCGACCACACCTATGAGTTTCGAGAAGCCTGTCACGTTATCTTTTCATCATCCTTTTTGGGAAAGGAGACAGCTGCCCAATGTCGGCTATCGCCACGCGCCCTTCCGAAAGCTGACGGCCTGCTCTCCACCACAGTCGGACCTCCCGTGTGATCGGTCACCTTCCTAAGAGCGGACGGGCCGGACCTTGGCTTTGTTGACGGCAGGACCGAAGGTATGCTGCGGCCCGCATGCATTTAGCCGTTTAGAACCAAATAGGTTATTCAGCTTGACATCGTCACGCTCATTGGGTACAAAGCAGGAACGTTGAAGAATTGCGAGTCGGGCGGCGGGAATGTCGTTCGGGATGGGCCGGGGCGGTGACGCCTGCGGCCCGTTCTCGTTTAGGGGGATGCGGCGATGGCGGATGTCACGGGGAGCAACAAGCGGCGCGTGCAGGTGCGGGCGCGGCGCAAGGACGGGTGGACCAAGAGCAAGCGGGCGATCTTCCTGAACGTGCTGGCCGCGACGTGCAATGTGCGGGCGTCGGCGCAGGCGGCGGGCAAGACCGAGCAGACGGCGCGTGCGTTGCGACACCGCGATGGCGAATTCTCGGTGTTGTGGGAAGAGGCGCTGGAGGCCGGGTACGAGCGGCTGGAAACGGAATTGCTCGCGCGGGCGCTGGGCCAGGTGGCGAGCGGCAACAATCCCGCGGCGGACGAGATCGCGGCGGCGGAGACGCCGACCTATGCGTTCGATCCTGCCTTGGCGATAAGGGTGCTGCAGTTGCGTGGCGATCGTGGACGCGGGGTGGGGCAGGGTTCCGGCCAAGGTTCCGGCCGGGGATCTGGAAGGGCGATGAAGCCGCGCATGACGCAGGGCGAGGTGGATGCCGCGTTGCTGGCGCGGATCGATGCGCTGGCGGCGCGGAAAGCATGAGCGCGCACGAACGGGTCGCATTGTTCGACCAACTGGCGGAATTGCCGCAGGATGAAAGGTGGCGGACGTTGCTCGGGCTGACGCCTGCGCAGCGCTGGGAATTGTATCACGACTGGTCCGGATGGGCGCATGAAGGGCAGGTGCCGCCGCCGGGCGACTGGCGGGTGTGGGTGATCCGGGCCGGGCGCGGTTTCGGGAAGACGCGCGCCGGGGCGGAATGGGTAAGCGATGTGGCGCGGGCGATGCCGGGCGCGCGGATCGCTTTGGTCGGTGCGACGGCGGACGAAGTGCGCCGGGTGATGATCGAAGGCGATGCCGGGTTGCTGGCGGTGGCGCGTAGCGACGAACCGATCCGCTGGCGCAAGCAGGCGGGCGAGGTGGACTTCGCCTCCGGTGCGACGGGCTATCTGTTCGCCGCCGCTGCGCCCGAGAAACTGCGTGGCCCGGCGCATCACGCGGCCTGGTGCGACGAGCTGGCGAAATGGCGGTACGGCGACGTGGCGTGGGATAATCTGGTGCTTGGCCTGCGCCTGGGCGATCAGCCGCGCGTGGTGGTGACGACGACGCCCCGGCCGGTGGCGCTGATGCGCCGCGTGCTGACCGGCAAGGACGTGGTGGAAACGCGCGGGCGGACGTTCGACAATCCGCATCTTCCATCGGCGACCCGGCAGTCGCTGGAGGATCTGTATGCCGGATCGCGGCTCGGGCGGCAGGAGCTGGACGGCGAGCTGATCGACGATGTCGAGGGTGCGCTGTGGACGCGGGATATGATCGAGGCGTGCCGTTTGGGGGCGGGAGACGCGCCGGGGCGGGACGATCTGGTGCGCGTGGTGGTGGCGGTGGATCCGCCGGCGGGGACGATATCGGGCACCGGCGGCGATGCGTGCGGCATCGTGTGCGTCGCGCTGGGCCATGACGGGCTGGGCTATGTGCTGGAGGATGCGACGGTGAAAGCCCGGTCGCCCGAGGGCTGGGCGCGGGCGGTGGCGGCGTGCGCGGCGCGGTGGCAGGCGGACCGGGTGGTGGCGGAGCGCAACCAGGGTGGCGAGATGGTGCGCAGCGTGCTGAAGGCGGCGGACGCCGCGCTGCCGATCAGGTTGGTGCATGCGAGCCGCGGCAAGGTGGCGCGGGCCGAGCCGGTGACGGCGTTGTACGAGACGAAGCGGGTGCGGCATGTCGGCGCCGGGCTGGGCGCGCTGGAGGATGAATTGTGCGGGCTGGTGGTCGGCGGGGCTTATGTGGGCGCAAGCCGGTCGCCGGACCGGGCGGATGCCCTGGTGTGGGCGCTGACCGAATTGATGCTGAGCAAGCATGGGAATGCGGCAGTGTGGCAGTTGTAAGGTCGGTATCCGGGGGGCGGAATAGATAAGTTTACGCGGTTATAGACAAAAAGACGTATGACTACATAAACTCTGGATATCCTCGGTTTATACGGTTATAGAAGATTTTCCATATAACAGGATAAACTTGATATGGATGCGGTCCGAAATCCTTACGCGCCGGGGGCGGGTAACCCGCCGCCGGAGCTGGCCGGTCGAACAGAGGTGCTGGAGACGGCGAAAACCGCACTGGCGCGCGTGGCATTGCGCAGATCGGTTCAATTTCCGATCCTGGTCGGGCTGCGCGGCGTCGGCAAGACGGTGCTGCTGGTGCGGATCAAAGAGATGGCCGACATGACTGGCTATCTCACGATCGATATCGAGGCGCACGAGGGCAAGACGTTACCGCAGCTTATCGTCCCCGGAATCCGGAAATGCCTGTTCGCGCTCAGCGGTATCGAAAATGCCAAGGAAAAGGCGCGACGGGGATTGCGGATCCTCAAGGGGTTTCTGGGTGGCCTCACGATCAGCGTGGGGGATATCGACATCGGGATCGATGCCGAACGCGGCGTGGCGGATAGCGGTGATCTCGAAGCGGATCTGCCGGAAATGCTGGTGTCGCTGGGCGAGGCGGCCGCAGCGGCCAACCGGCCGGTGGCCATCATCATCGACGAACTGCAATATCTCTCGCCGCCCGAATTCAGCGCGCTCATCATGGCGATGCACAAGATAAACCAGCGGTCGCTGCCGTTGGTTCTGGTCGGCGCGGGACTGCCCCAGATATTGGGCCTTGCGGGGAATTCCAAATCCTATGCCGAACGACTGTTCAGCTACCCCAAGATCGGAGCGCTGGCGGAGATCGATGCGATTGCTGCGATGGTCAATCCGGCGGAGGACGAGGGCGTGACGATCGATGCGAACGCCGTGCAGGAGATCATGCGTCTAACCGAGCGCTATCCGTATTTTATCCAGCAATGGTCGCACGATGCCTGGAACATCGCACAGGGTCCGACGATCACGAAATCAGACGTGGAGCGGGCAACGCCCATATCGATAGCGTCACTCGACCAAAGTTTCTTCCAGGTCCGGTTCGACCGGTGCACGCCGAGCGAGAAGAAATACATGCGCGCTCTGGCCGAGCTCGGGCCGGGCCAGCATCGATCGGGGGATATCGCGGAAAGGCTGTCGCTCAGCACGACGAGCGCGGCACCGACCCGAAGTGCGCTCATCAAGAAAGGCATGATCTATTCGCCGATCTATGGCGACACGGCCTTCACCGTGCCGCTCTTCGACGATTACATGCGCCGTGCGATGCCGCTGGCAAGAAAAGGTGACGGATCGTGACGCCCATGGAATTGATCGATGTCGCCGAGGTGCCGGGCGGGCCGCCGCTCAGGCTGTTCCGGCGCGGCAAGGATCATATGATCCTGCTGGAGCGCAATGAATTGATGAACAGCCGGATGAGTGGTTCGGAGGAAGCGCTGGCGGTGATGACGTGCGCTCGGCTGGGCAAGCGCAAAGGTCTGCGCATGCTGATCGGCGGGTATGGCATGGGGTTCACGCTGCGCGCGGCTTTGGCCGAGCTGGACGCGGATGCGCGGATCGAGGTGGCGGAGCTGGTGCCGCAGATCCTGGACTGGGCGCGCGGGGCGATGGCGGAGCTGACGGGTGACTGTCTGGAGGACCGCCGCGTCGAGATCGTGTTCGAGGATGTCGCGGTGCCGATCATGGCGGGCGCGGGCACGTATGACGCGATCCTGCTGGATGTCGATAACGGGCCGGACGGGCTGGTGCGGGAGCGCAACGGGCGGCTCTATTCGGCGCGCGGGCTGGCGGCGGCGCGGGATGCGCTGACGCCCGGCGGGGTGCTGGCGGTATGGTCGGCGGGATCGGACGAGAAATTCACGCGGCGGCTGCGCGATGCGGGCTTCGCGGTGGACGAGGTGGCGGTGAAGGCGCGATCGAACGGCAAGGGGCCGCGGCATGTGATCTGGTTCGCGACGCGGGGGTAGGGCGCGCGTTTTCAGAAGTGAAGTTTTTCACGCGAAGGCGCGAAGCAGCTCTTCGTGACGGCGTCGTGCCTTCGCGCGAACCCGTTCTGCACGCAACAAGGTGAAATGGCGCGGACGCAGGTGAAGGGCGGGTCCGGCGGAGAGCGGGGGTGCTCGCTTCGCTCGCCCCCACCCCAACCCCTCCCCTGAAGGGGATGGGCTTTAGAGGAGCATCGACATGAAATTGTTCGGCTGGAAATCGGCCGGGCGCGGGGAATCGCGTCCGGTCTTGTCGCGGGTGTGGGGCACGCGGATGGTGGGGGAATGGCCGGCGTCGTACGAGGCGCAGGTGCGGGCGGCGTATCTGGACAATGCCATCGCGCAACGATCCGTGCGGCTGGTGGCGGACGGGTTGGGGGAGGCGCCGCTGCGCGTGTCTTCGCCGGAGATCGAGCGGCTGATCCGGACGCGCTCGGGCGGGCAGGCGTTGCTGGGGACGCTGGCGGCGCACGTGCTGTTGCACGGCAACGCCTATGTGCAGATCCTGACCGACGATGCGGGGACGGTAGTGGATCTGTTCGCGCTGCGCCCCGAACGCGTGTCGGTGGTGGCGGATGCGGGCGGGTGGCCGGTCGCCTATGATTACAAGGTCGGCGACCGGACGGTGCGGCTGGCGGCGGAGGACCCGGACGGGCGGGTCGGGATCGTGCAGATCAAGGCGTTCCATCCGCTGGACGATCATGCCGGGCTCGGCTGTCTCGGCGCGGCGGCGGGCGCGATCGCGGTGCACAATGCGGCGGCGAAGTGGAACGCGGCCTTGCTGGGCAATGCGGCGCGGCCGTCGGGCGCGTTGGTGTATGATTCGGGCGACGGCGTGGGCCTGTCGGCGGACCAGTTCGCGCGGCTGAAGGCGGAAATGGAGGCGGGCTTTTCGGGTGCGGCCAATGCCGGGCGGCCGATGCTGCTGGAAGGCGGGCTCCGGTGGCAGACGCTGTCGCTGACGCCGGCGGACATGGATTTCGCCGGCATGCGCGCCACGGCGGCGCGGGAGATCGCGATGGCGTTCGGGGTGCCGCCGATGCTGCTCGGCCTGCCGGGCGACGCGACCTATGCCAATTACCGCGAGGCGAACCGGGCGCTGTGGCGGCTGGCGATCCTGCCGCTGGCGGGATCGATCCTGGCCGGGGTGGCGCAGGGCCTGCGGGGGTGGTTCCCGCAAGCCGAGGCGAGCGTGGACCTCGATCGGTTGACCGCGCTGGCCGAGGATCGCGAGCGGCTCTGGGCGCAGGTGAGCGCGGCGGATTTCTTGAGCCGGGAAGAGAAAAGGGCGATTGTGGGGCTTGGGATGAGCGTGGAGGGGCAGACATGAGCGGGGCGGTGCTGGCGCAATTGATGGCGCAGACGATAGCGCACATGGGGGAGGGCGGCGCGGATCTGGTGGCGCTGCGTGCGATCGCCGAGGAAGCGGGCGAACTGGGTGCGAGCCGGGCGCTGTCTCGGCTGGGCCTCGAGGATGCGGGGGCGGCGAAGGACATGGCCGAATTGCGCGACCTGCTGACGGCGTGGCGCGAGGCGAAGAAGTCGCTGTGGCAAGCGCTGTTCGGCTGGGTGGTGCGGATGCTGCTCGTGCTGGTGCTGGCGGGGCTGGCGGTGAAGCTGGGGCTGTCGGGGGTGTTGAAGTGAGCGTGCGGTTCGCGGGCTATGCGGCGGTGTTCGACCGGGTGGATCGCGGTGGGGACGTGGTGCGGGCGGGGGCGTTCGGTTCGGTGGGGCCGGTGCCGTTGTTGTGGCAGCATCGCGGGAGCCCGGTCGGGGTGGTCGAGCGGCTGGCCGAGGACGCGCGTGGGCTGCGCGTGATCGGGCGGATCGAGGATGCGGGACTGGCCGGGCTGGTGGCGAGCGGTGCGGTGCGGGGGCTTTCGTTCGGATACCGCGTGGTGGCGGCGCGGGAGGGGCGGGTGCGCGAACTGACGGGGGTGGAGCTGATGGAGATCAGCCTGGTCGCGCAGCCCATGCAGGCACTGGCGCGGGTGCATGCGGTGGAAGGGACGGCTGGCCATCAGGCGACTTGAGTGGCAATCCGGCGCGATGGCCGACGATCAGGAACCATATCGTCCCGCATCGGATTTCCTGATGCTGCTGATCGACGAGGCGATCACGCTGACCGGCATATTCGGGGCCGCCAATCTGGCGCAGTTGATCGGGCTGACGCGCGACGAGGATATGTCGAACCGCGATTGGGCGGTGTTTCTGCTTTCGCAAAGCGAGGCCGATTCCCCGGCGGTACGGCAAGCGTTGCGGGACGCGCTGCAGGATAGCGAAGACAAGGTGCGGCTGGAGGCGATCATCGGCATCGCCAAGCGCGAGCCTGCGTTCGCACTGCCGCTAGTCGTCGCTTTACTCGAACAGACCTGGATCGATTCCATGGCGATCGAGGCGGCAAGCTATGTCGCCGATCCATCGCTGTTGCCGCTGCTCGAAGCGATCAAGCGCGATACGCCGGATTGGGATGACGGAATGTTCGGGATCGCGATGCGCGACGCGATCGAGAGTTGTACCTCCGGCATCCAGCCGGAGTGGCGAAATTTCTCCGACTGAGCCGGGGAAGAATTGGTGTGCCTGAAGGCGCGTCGCGATTGTGCGGCGCGCCTTTTTCTTTGGGAGAACGAGCATGAGCGATGTGAACATGGACACGTTGGAAGCGAGCTTCGCAGGCGTGAATCTGGGCAGCGGCGGGGGCGTGCGGCCTTTGCTGGAGGGGGCTCGCGCGGCGGGTGAGGGTGCGTTTGGCGGGTTCCTGCGCAGTGGTGCCAGTGTCGAGATGAAGTCGTTCACCGGCTTGACCGGCGATGCGGGCGGCTATGCGGTGCCGCGCGAGATCGATGCGGTGATCGATGCGACGTTGAAGTCGATCTCGCCGATCCGCAGCGTGGCGAATGTAGTGCAGGTGGGCACCGCGGGATATCGCAAGCTGGTGACGACCGGGGGCACGCCGTCCGGCTGGGCGGCGGAGACCGGGCCGCGCGCCGAGACGGCGACGCCGGTGTTCACCGAGATCGTGCCGCCGATGGGCGAATTGTTCGCTAATCCTTCGGCGAGCCAGGCGATGCTCGACGATGCGGCGTTCGATGTCGAGGCGTGGTTGGCGAGCGAGATCGCGATGGAATTCGCCAAGGCCGAGGGCTCGGCCTTCGTTACGGGCAACGGGACCAATCGTCCGAAGGGGTTTTTGCAGGCGGGCACTTCGGCGGCTTCCGATGCGACGCGGACCTTCGGCCAGTTGCAATATCTGCCGTCCGGCGCGGCGGGGGATTTCGGGACCAACCCGCAGGACCGGCTGATCGATCTGGTCCAGGCGCTCCGCGCGCCGTACCGGCAGGGGGCTGTGTTCGTGATGAATGCGGCGACCGTTTCGCGCATCCGCAAGTTCAAGACGGCGGACGGGCAGTTCCTGTGGGTGCCGTCGCTTGCCGCGGGGCAGGCGGCGACGTTACTCGGCTATCCGGTGATCGAGGCGGAGGACATGCCGGACGTGGCGGCCAATTCCTTGTCGGTGGCGTTCGGCAATTTCCGCGCCGGCTATCTGATCGCGGAGCGCAGCGAGACGGTGATCCTGCGCGATCCGTATTCGAACAAGCCGTTCGTGAATTTCTACGCGACGAAGCGGATCGGCGGGTGCGTTTCGAATTCGGAGGCGATCAAGGTGATGAAGTTCTCGGCCTCGTAGGGCGTTTGCCTCTTCCCGAACCGTCACCCTGACCTTGTTTCAGTGTCCATCGCGCCTCCTGCTCTGGCCGGGCGTGTGGCGCGATGGATGCTGAACCAAGTTCAGCATGACGGCGGGGTGGGGCGGTCGGCGGGTTTATACTCAATTCAGGAGAACGAGCATGGCGGACAGCTTTGCGAATAGTGCCGACCAAGTGTCGGCACCGGCGACGCGGGCGGTGGCGGTGGTGCCGCATGATACGAACGCATTGGGGGATGTGCCCAAGGCTTTGTATGTCGGGACCGGCGGGGACATTGCCGCGCGCGGTGTCGGCGGCGGGGCGGATGTGGTGTTCCGTAACGTGGCCCCCGGGAGCGTACTGCCGTTTCGGGCGGCGTTCGTGCGGGCGACTGGGACGAGCGCGGCGGATCTGATCGCGCTGTATTAGATCCAGCACACTCCGACCTTGAACCGTTCGTGCTGAGCCTGTCGAAGCACCGCCCTTTGATCCGCAAGCGATGGATGTGCGGCACGAAGTACGGTGCTTCGACAAGCTCAGCACGAACGGATTGGGTTTGATCTGCGGCTTCGCATGGGCGGAACGGGCGTTCGTCGCTGCTCCCATAATTTAGGAAATCGATATGGCTCCTGGCTTTCCGGCGCAGGTGATTGCCGACGCGCGTGCGGCGGCGAAGGATTATGCGCGGCTGTCGCTGACCGACGAAGATGCGGTGATCGATGCGCTGGCCGCGGCGGCGCTGGGGATGGGCGTGGACCGGGCCGGGCGGGTGATCGAGGCGGTTTTGCAGCGTGCGGTGCGGACGGGGAAGATCGGGTTCGAGGATCTGCGAACCGTGATCCTGTCGGTGATGGCCGACATCGCCGCTGCGGCGGTGCACAACGGGCTCGATGCCATTTTCGGGCGCGGCTCGGGCGGTTCTGGCGGAGGTGCGGACGGGTTGGTGTCGCTACTGACAGGACTGTTCTCCGGCGCGCCGGGGCGGGCGACGGGCGGGCCGGTGTCGCCGGGACGGGCTTATATGGTCGGCGAGCGGGGGCCGGAACTGTTCGTGCCGACAGGCGCGGGGCGGGTCGAGGCTTCCGGGAGCGGGGGTGCGCGTGACGTTCGGGTGTCGATTTCGGTGAATGCGCGTGGGGGCGAGGCGCCGGAGGCGCTGGCGCGGTCGGGGCGGCAGGTGGCTCGGGCGGTTCGGGCGGCGCTTGCGGGCGACTGAATCACCCCCGGACACCGTCACCCCAGCGCAGGCTGGGGTCTCGCAGTAACGAAGCGCGCCCTTGCGGCACGAGATCCCAGCCTTCGCTGGGATGACGAGAAGTGAGAAGATCATGGCATTCTGGCTGGCTCAGGAACGGACCGTGCAGGCGGAGGGCTTCGTTTCGCGGTTCGATGCGCGGTTCTGGACGGTGAATTTTCCGCGACCGATGATGGCGGCGGTGACCACCACCGCAGCCGATGCGCTGCGGGTGGATGCGGTGTTCTACAAGCAGGACGATCTGGCGGGGTTGATCTGGGAGGCGGAGGATCTGCACGATCATCCGTTGCTGCGATACGAGACGGCGCGGGATTTCCGGGGGTGCCGTCTGAGTTTCCGGTGGCGGTCCTCGGGGGTGCTGGCGCTGGATGCGGTGAACGGGCCGGTGCTGACGATCGAGGGGCGGGACGAGGCGGGCAAAAAGCGGGCCTGGTATGTGCGATTGTGGAATTATGCCGTCGGCACGCCAACAGACGCGACGGTGCGGATCGACTTTGCCGATCTGGCGGGCGGGTTCCTGCTGCCGGGCGAGGCCGATCCGGTGTGGGCGGTGGATGTCGACCGGATGTTCGTGTCGCTGGTGCCCGAGGGGTTTAGCGGGAGCGATGCGGCTTTGCCCGTGCCGGTCGAGGCGTGGGTAGAGATGTCCGACATCATCTGCACCGGGCCGGGGGCGGTGCTGGCGGTGGGCGATGTGGTGGTGCCGGAACATGGGCTGTGCATCGCGAGCGGATATGACGACAGCTATCACCTGACGCCGGCGCGATTGCTGCGGAATGCGCTGCATCTGGGATATCGCGGGAGCATCGTGCAGTATCTGGGCATGAGCCATTATTTCCGGCTCGAGGCGGCAGCCGGCGGATTTTACGTGAGCCTTGCCGGAGGTGCGTTGAACGTGGCGGCGGCGGCGTGGCAGCGGGACTTCGCGGTGCGGGCGCAGGTGCTCGGATATGAGGTCATCTGGTCGCTGTCGTACGAACTGTTCGACGCGCATTGCTGGGGCGATTGGAAGCAAAGGGCGGCGGATGGGGCGCCGGCGCTGACCGGGTGGGTGCCGCCATCGACCTTGCTGTCGCCGGCACACGCAGGCGCGATGGCGTATCTGCGCGCGGTGGCGGGCGCGGTGATGGGGATCGCGGTGGCGGCGGGGCTGGCACCGAAGTTCCAGGTCGGCGAGCCGTGGTGGTGGGTCATGCCGGATGGGCGGCCCTGCCTGTACGACAATGCGGCGAAGGCGGCGTTGGGCGGCGATCCGGTAGTGATCGCGAGCGTGCGGGGGGCTTTGTCCGTGGCGCAGACGGCGTTGCTGGATGCGGCGGGGGCAGTGCTGGCAGCATCGACGGCGGCCTTGGCGGCGGCGGCGAGCCTGCGCTGGCCGTGGCGGCGCGCGATCTGGTCGAGCTTTCGCAAGGCTGCGACAAGAGCCTGGCGACGTGTGCGGCGCGGTTCGGGAATGTCGGCAACTTTCGCGGCGAGCCGTATCTGCCGGGGATCGACCTGCTGACCCGGTATCCTGGGGCATGAGCGGGCGCGAGAAATCCGTCGCGGCGGCGCAGGGCGCGGTGGGGGCGAAATTCCGGCTGCATGGGCGCGATCCGGCGTTCGGGCTGGATTGTGTCGGGCTGGCGGGACTGGCGATGCGGGCGGCGGGGTGCGACGGCGATCTTCCGGGCGGCTATGCCTTGCGCGGTGGCGTTGCTGCGGATTTCGTGGCGCTGATCCATCGCGATATGCTGGTGCGCGTCGATGTGCCGGTGCCGGGCGACCTCATGCTGTTCGCGGTCGGGCCGGCGCAATTTCATCTCGCGATCAAGAGCGTGGGCGGGTTCGTGCATGCCGATGCGATGCTGCGCCGGGTGGTGGAGCGGCCCGATCCGGCGCCGTGGCCGCTGGTGGCAGCGTGGGGAGTGATCGAGGGGTGATGCTTCGAATGGGATGGCCGGCCCGCTGGCCGAACCACTTGTTCTCTATCCCAATGTAACAATCGTGCTTCCCCGGCGTAGGCCGGGGCCCAGTCGCGGAGGTTGATGTTACGTCGCGCAGCGCCCGATCACTCCTGTGTCCCAACTGGGCCCCGGCCTTCGCCGGGGAAGCGCTGGGGTGGACGTGTCGCGGGATATAACCGCCGGAGGTTCGGGCCGAAAATCATCAGGTAATAGATGGGAGAGCAGCATGGCGACGTTGGTGCTGACGGTGGTCGGCGGGGTGATCGGCGGGCCGGTCGGGGCGGCGATCGGGAGCCTGATCGGGCAGAAGATCGATCGCGATGTACTGTTCAAGCCCAACGATCGCGAGGGGCCGCGCTTGCAGGAACTGGCGTTGCAGACCTCGTCCTACGGCACGCCGATCGGGCATGTGTTCGGGACGATGCGGATCGGTGGGTGCGTGATCTGGGCGACCGATTTGCGCGAGAGCCGGTCCACGAGCAGCGGCGGCAAGGGGCAGCCGAGCGTCGCGAGCTACAGCTATTCGGCATCGTTCGCGGTGGCGTTGTCGGGGCGGCCGATCGTCGGTGTGGGGCGGATCTGGGCGGACGGGAAATTGCTGCGCGGGGCGGCGGGCGACTTCAAGAGCGCGACCGGGTTCCGGCTGCATCTGGGCGGTGAGGATCAGGCGGTCGATCCGTTGATCGCGGCGGCGGAAGGGGCGCTGGCGCCGGCGCATCGTGGCGTGGCCTATGCGGTGTTCGAGGATCTGCAGCTGGCGGATTATGGCAACCGCATTCCGTCGCTGACGTTCGAGGTGATCGGCGATGAGGGCGCGGTTTCGATCGGCGGAATCGTGCGCGAAGTGTCGGGCGGGCTGGTCGTGGCTGACGATGGGGCGAGCGTGCTGGCTGGCTTTGCGGCTTATGGCGATACGCGATCGGTGCTGGAGATGCTGGCGGCGGCGGGCGGGGCGTGGTTCGCGCCGGAGGGGTCGCGCCTGCGGATGTCGAGCGGGCTGACGTCGGTGGCGGAATTGCGCGACGACGGGTTCGGCGTGGGCGATGCCAGGGGGACGATCGCTGACCGTACCGTGGCGGCGATCGAGACGGTGCCGCTGGGCGTGACGGTGGCGCATTACGATCCGGCGCGGGATTATCAGACCGGCGTGCAGCGTGCGCGGCGGCCGGGGCCGGGGCGGCGCGAGGAGCGGATCGAACTGCCGGCGGCTGTGTCGGCCGATCTGGCCAAGACGCTGGCCGAGGCGCTGATCGCGCGCGGCGAGGCGGGGCGCGAGCGGCGGACGCTGGCGCTGGGCTGGGGCGATCTGGCGGTGCCGCCGGGGGCGTGCGTGACGATCCGGGGCGCGCCGGGCGTCTACCGCGTGGCGAGTTGGGCATTCGAGAACATGGTGGTGAAGCTTGGCTGCGTGCGGCTGGCGGCGGCGAGTGCGCCGGCCAGTGCCAGTGCGGGGCGGATGCTACCGGCACCGGACGCGGTGGCGGGGACGACGATCCTGCAGGCGTTCGAGATCCCGCCGTTGGACGATGCGGTGTTGAGTGCGCCTCGGCTGACGATCGCGGCGGCGGGGACGGCTCCGGGCTGGCGGCGGGCGGCGTTGCTCTACAGTCTCGACGATGGCGCGGTCTGGACTGCGGCGGGGTCGAGCGTGGGGGTGGCGACTTTGGGCACGCTGGCAAGCGTGCCGGGGGCGGGGCCTTCGAGCATCGTCGATCGGATTGCCAGCTTCGAGATCGATCTGGCGCATGCCGACATGGCGTTGGTGGGTGCGGATGCACGGGCGCTGGAGGCAGGTGCGAACATCGCGCTGGTCGGCGACGAGCTGCTGCAGTTCGGCGTGGCGATGCAGATCGGTGCGCGGCGCTGGCGGCTTTCCGAATTGTGGCGCGGGCGGCGCGGGACGGAAGCGGCGATCGGCACGCAGGCGATCGGCGGGCGCTTCGTGCTGATCGAGCCGGATGCGGTGGCGACGATCGATCTGCCGCTGTCGGCGATCGGTGGAACGGTGCGGGTGCTGGCGAGCGGAATCGGCGACGTTTCGGGTCCGGTCGAGAGCGGTGCCGCGCTGCGGGGTGTTTCGGTGTTGCCGCCGTCGCCGGCGCATCTGCGCGCGGAGGTGTTGCCTGGAGGTGACGTTTTGCTGCGCTGGGTGCGGCGGAGTCGATCCGGGTGGCGCTGGATCGACGGGGTGGAGGCGCCGCTGGCCGAGGAGCGCGAGGCGTACCGGGTTACGATCGCGGCGGCGGGCATCGTGCGGACGATCGAGACGGACGTGGCGGAGATCGTGGTGCCGGCGGCCGATGTTGGCGGTGGTGCCACCGTCGCCGTGCGGCAGGTGGGGGCGAACGGCGAATCGCTGCCTGTAGAAATACTTCTGCCGATTGCTTGAGAGGAAGATGCGATGAATGACGACGCGACCGCGCGACTGGGCCTGCCGACGATTCGCCCGGGTCAGGCGCAGAAAGAATCGTCCCATAACGAAGCCCTGACGCTGATCGACCTGTTGGCGCAGGCCGGAGCGGTGGCGTTCGGCGCGAATACGCCGCCCGCAGCACCGGTCGCGGGACAGGCCTGGGTGGTCGGATCGGCACCTTTGGGCGCGTGGGCCGGGCGAGCCGGGCGACTGGCGGGATGGACCGATGGCGGTTGGCGGTTCGTCGCGCCATTCGAGGGATTGACGGTGTGGATCGCGGAAGCGGCTGAGATCGCGCGATATTCGGGCGGGGCGTGGGTATTGGGCGAATTGCGCGGCGCGCGCGTGACGATCGAAGGCCGCCAGGTGATCGGCGCGCGGCGGGCGGCGATTGCCAGACCCGCCGGCGGCGGCGCGATCGACGTCGAAGCGCGCCTGGCGATCGATGCGATCCTGGCGACGCTGCGGGGCCACGGACTGATCGAAACCTGACGAAATCTCGTTCTATATGTTGCGCATCGGCAACAGCGTTCAAAATTTGTGCGCTTGCGTGGAAACCAACCATTGAGTAGGGAGTTTGCGCTGTCCGAGTGACAACGACGAAAGGGGATTTTTATGCGGAAGCTTGCCATCACCATGGCGCTTGCCTCCACTGCTCTCGCCACACCAGCTCTCGCCCGCGATAAAACGTGGTACGTGGGCGTCGAAGGTGGCGCGATGATCGTAGAGGACATCAAGTTCGACATCACGGGTCTGACTGCAGCCGGCAACGGAACCGGCACTGTCGATCATAATTACGGCTACGACGTCGATGGCGTCATCGGTTACGATTTCGGCCCAGTCCGCATCGAAACCGAAGTAGGCTATCGCACCGCGACGGTGGATGGCTATGCTTCGACGACCACCACGCCGACCTATGCGGCTAACCGCACCACGCTGGTGAATACGCCTTCTGGCACCTACGGGTATGCCGGTGGCCGTACCTCGGCGCTCAGCTTCATGCTGAACGGCTTGCTGGACTTCGGTGACGACAACGCCGTGCAGGGCTTTGTCGGCGGCGGCGTCGGTGTCGCTCGCGTCAAGGCGAGCAAGTATGCTCTGAACACCAACGGCTCGTTCCTGGACGATTCCGACACGGTGTTCGCATATCAGGCTCTGGCCGGTGTTCGCGCGCCGCTCAGCGACCATGTCGACGTGTCGCTGAAGTATCGTTTCTTCAACGCCTCGAGCACCAAGCTGGTCGATGTCACGGGTCGTGGCTTCAACGGCAAGTTCCGTTCGCACAGCATCCTGGGTGGCCTGACGTACAACTTCGGCGAACCGGCAGCTCCGCCGCCGCCGCCGCCTCCTCCGCCCCCACCGCCTCCTCCGCCCCCGCCTCCGCCGCCTCCGCCGCCGGAAGTGGTGTGTGCTCCTGGACCGTACATCGTGTTCTTCGAGTGGGACAAGTCGGACGTCACCCCGCAGGCAGCCTCGCTGCTCGACGGTGCGATCTCGCAGTACCAGAATTGCGGCAACACGCAGGTCATGCTGGCCGGCCACGCCGACAAGTCGGGCGCTCCTGCCTACAACGTCGCGCTCTCGCAGCGTCGCGCGGACTCGGTGAAGGCTTACCTCACCGCCCATGCGATCCCGGATGGCGTGATCACCACCCAGGCGTTCGGCGAGAGCCGTCCACGCGTCGAGACCGCCGATGGCGTTCGCGAGCTGGAAAACCGCCGTGTGGAAATCCAGTACGGGCCTGGCTCGGGCCAGTAAGCTCGACGCCGCAAGGCACGAACATGAGGGAGGTCGGCGCAAGCCGGCCTCCCTTTTTGTTTGCCCGTGATCCGAATGCTCGCGGTCCAAATGTCGGCGGTCCGAATGCGCGCGGATCCCCCGATTGAACGCGGCTTTTGATCCGGTGGATAACCCGCAGGTTGGCCAATTCGGCCATTGAGCCATTGGGCCACAAATGCGCTGGAACTGGCTCGCGTCACAGCGCAGGCGCGCGGTTTCCCGCGTTCCCAGCGACGCTTAAAGGCGCTTGGGCGTTCATCTATCGGTTGACGTCGTGTCGCTAGCGACAGCACGCGCGATCTATCGAAGTGATGTTGGTCGAAACGGGATACACAATCCTCGATAAACTCGCGAAACCGCAAGATCGGACGAGCAGTCCCGGCTTGGTAACGCCTAACTGGTGCCGTCACGGAGGATGGACGATGAAGGCGGCGCTTGAAAACTACCGTGCCCGGATGTTGCGTGTGCTGGACCATATCGACCGGCATCTCGACGCCGATCTGGGTCTGGACGCGATCAGCGACGTCGCTGCTTTTTCGAAATTCCATTTCCACCGGCAGTTCACGGCGACCTTCGGGTTGCCTGTTCATCGTTATGTCCAACTCGCACGCATGAAGCGCGCTTCGTACAAGTTGGCGTACCGGGACGCTCAAAGCGTCACGGGTATCGCGATGGATGCCGGGTACGAAGCATCGGATGCCTTTGCCCGCGCCTTTCGGCAACGCTTCGGGCAGTCGCCATCGGCGTTTCGGAAATCTCCCGATTGGGAGCCGTGGCTTCTGGCTTTTGGGCCGTTGGAAACTGCGAGGAGCACATTGATGCAGAAGACTTTCACTGCCCAGGACGTAACGATCCGCGAAGTATCCCCGACAGCCGTGGCGATTATGGAGCATCGTGGCGATCCCGCAACGATCGGTGCCACGATCCAGCGCTTCATCGCCTGGCGCAAGGCCACAGGACTGACGCCGAAGACGAACCCGACCTTCAACGTCTTCCACTCGGATCCGGGGACGACCTCCCCGGCCGAATATCGGATGGACCTTTGCGTGGGCACGAACGCGCCGATCGATATGAAGAGCGAGCGGATCGAAGCGGGCGTGATCCCCGGCGGCCGTTGCGCGGTGCTGCGCATCGTGGGCAATACAGACAATCTGGAGCCCGCGGCGCAATACCTCTATCGGCATTGGCTTCCCGCAAGCGGCGAGGAGGCGAGGGACTTTCCGCTTTACTGCCAACGGCTCACCCTGTTCCCGGACGTGCCGAAACATGAGGCGATCGCAGAACTTTTCCTGCCGTTACGATAAAAGGCTGCGATTGGGGCCTGCCCGCCGTGTTCTGCAAGCGGCGGGCAGGCCGTTTCGATATTCGCGCCTAGCGCGGGATCGGCGACGGTGCCGGTTCACGCCGTTCGGCGTTTAGCTGTCTGCCACTCCACCGCTGAACCCGCGCGTCTTCGGGCGGACGTGATCGCGGCGGGCTGGCATTTTTCGCGTCTTGGGCTAGAGCGACGCGACCGGGCAGCGCCGCCCGATACAAGCGAGCTTTTTGACGATGCGCATCACGATGATCGGTTCTGGTTATGTCGGCCTGGTGTCGGGCGCGTGCTTTTCGGATTTCGGACATGACGTGATTTGCGTCGACAAGGATGCGACCAAGATCGCGGCACTCGAGGCTGGCAAGATGCCGATCTTCGAGCCCGGGCTCGAGCAACTGGTTGCCGCCAACGTGTCGGCCGGGCGGCTGACGTTCACCACCGACCTGAAGGCGGCCGTCGCGGGCGCGGATGCGGTGTTCATCGCGGTCGGCACGCCGTCGCGCCGGGGCGACGGGCATGCCGACCTGAGCTACGTCTTCGCCGCCAGCCGCGAGATCGCCGAGGCGGTGACCGGGCCGATCGTGATCGTGACCAAATCGACCGTGCCGGTGGGCACGGGCGACAAGGTGGAGGAGATCATGATCGAGCTGGTCAAGGACCATCCGGTCGCGGTGGTATCCAACCCGGAATTCCTGCGGGAGGGTGCGGCGATCGGCGATTTCAAGCGGCCCGACCGGATCGTGATCGGCACCGAGGACGAGCGCGCGAAGCAGGTGATGCGCGAAGTGTATCGCCCGCTCTACCTCAACGAAAGCCCGATCATGTTCACCGGTCGGCGCACGTCCGAGCTGATCAAATATGCCGCGAATGCGTTTTTGGCGACGAAGATCACCTTCATCAATGAGATCGCCGATCTGTGCGAGGTAGTGGGCGCGAACGTGCAGGACGTGAGCCGGGGCATCGGGCTGGACAACCGGATCGGCAAGAAGTTCCTGCATGCCGGGCCGGGTTATGGCGGGTCGTGCTTCCCCAAAGATACGCTGGCGTTGCTCAAGACTGCAGAGGATTATGAGACGCCGGTGCGGATCGTCGAGGCGGTGGTGTCCGTGAACGACAACCGCAAGCGTGCGATGGGGCGCAAGGTGCTGAAGGCACTTGGTGGCGAAGGGCCGACCCCGGCGAAGGGCAAGACCGTCGCGGTGCTCGGCTTGACCTTCAAGCCCAATACCGACGACATGCGCGACGCGCCGAGCCTGTCGATCGTGCAGAGCCTGCTCGACGCCGGTGTTGCGGTGCGTGGGCATGACCCGGAGGGCATGGCGGCGGCGAAGGCGATGATGCCGGAGATCACCTATTGCCGCGATGCCTATGAGGCGGTGCAGGGCGCGGACGCGGTGGTGATCGTGACCGAGTGGGACGTGTATCGCGCGCTCGACCTGCGCCGCGTAGCGGCGGCGATGAATGCTCCGGTGATGGTCGATCTGCGCAACATCTATCCGCCGGCGGATGCGGAGCGGGCCGGGTTCGCTTATTCCTCGATCGGGCGGTGAGGCAGAGGCGATCAGGTCCGTTTTGCACGATATGGACCGCACTACCCCGTTCGCCCTGAGCTTGTCGAAGGGCGTGTCCGGGGCAGGTGCTTCGACAGGCTCAGCACGAACGGGTTGAGGGTCTCCCCCTGTTTCGGCTGGTGGCTACAGCGCCGCCGCCAGCCAATCCGGCACGATCGCATCGCCGAGCGCATCGACGCGGCGGTGATCGACCATCAGGCCGAGATCGGGATAGGCGATGCGGGTGCGGTCGCTCGGTTCGGTGAGGGGCGCTACGACCAGCCGGCGGTTGACCGTGCTGCGATAGTTCATCCGCGCGGTGTTTTCCTGGCCGACATAACAGCCCTTGGTAAAGCTGACGCCGTGCAGTTCGCGGGCGTTGCATTCGAGCCAGAGCGTCTTGTCGCTGCCGAGCTCGGCTGCGCCTTCGGTGACGCCGAGCGACAGGCGGTGCGCGTGCCAGCCGGTGGCGGGGGCGGAGGCCGGGGCGAGCCAGCGCTGGCCTAGTTCGACGAGGCGGGGATCCGGCGTGCCTTCTCCCGCATCCCTCGACCAATGGACCGCGAGGCTTTCGTCTCGCGCGATCGTGATGGGGCGGCGGAGTTTGTAGATCGACAGGCGGCGGGCCAGGGCATCGGCCTGTTCCGCTTCGCAATCGACCAGCACATCCGCGCCGTCCGCCCACAGGATGAACTCAAACAGCGCCTTTCCCTGCGGGCTGAGCAGCGCGCTCCACGCTGGCAGCCGACCGTTCGCATCGGCGGTGACAAGGCCCTGAAGAAAGCCGCGCACGTCTTCACCTGAAATTCTGAGCAGCGCGCGATCGGCGAGAGTGGTGGCGGCGGCCGACATCAGCCCTAATTGGGGGAGAACCCCGCAAATTCCAAGCACCCGCGCTGGCGATTTGCGCATCGGACGGCTAGGGCTGGGGCATGACCGACCGCCTGACGATCCGCCGCCCCGACGACTGGCATGTGCATTTGCGCGACGGCGACATGCTGACCGCGGTTGCCGCGTACACCGCGCGCCAGTTCGCGCGTGCGATCGTCATGCCAAACCTGTCGCCGCCGATCACGACGGTCGCTGCGGCAGAGGCCTATCGCACGCGGATTCTGGCCGCGTTGCCGGAGAGGGCGGATTTCACGCCGCTGATGACCTGCTACCTGACCGACGCGGCCGATGCGGCCGAGATCGCGTGGGGGTTCGAGCAAGGCGTCTGGGCGGCGTGCAAGCTCTATCCCGCCCATGCCACGACCAATTCCGCCCATGGCGTGACCGATATCCGGGCGCTGGCGCCGGTGCTGGAGACGATGCAGCGCATTGGGATGCCGCTGTTGATCCACGGCGAAGTGACCGATCGCGAGATCGACATTTTCGATCGCGAGGCGGTGTTCATCGAGCGCACGCTGGCCGGGCTGGTCCGCGATTTTCCCGGCCTGAAGATCGTGCTCGAGCATATCACCACCGCCGAGGCGGCCGATTTCGTCGCCGCTGGGCCCGATACGCTCGCCGCCACGATCACGCCGCAGCATCTGCTCATCAATCGCAACGCGCTGTTCGAAGGTGGCATTCGCCCACACGCTTATTGCCTGCCGGTGGCCAAGCGCGAGCAACATCGGATCGCCGTGCGCAAGGCGGCGGTATCGGGTTCGGCAAAATTCTTTCTCGGCACCGACAGCGCCCCGCACGGTGTGGCGCGCAAGGAGGCCGCTTGCGGCTGCGCGGGCATCTTCAACGCGCCTTATGCGCTGGAAAGCTATGCCACGGTGTTCGACCAGGACGGGGCGCTCGATCGGCTGGAGGCTTTCGCGTCCGAAAACGGGCCGCTTTTTTATGGCCTGCCGCTCAACAGCGGGACTGTGACGCTGGAACGCGCTCCGGTGGCGGTACCGGACGTGATAGGGATCGGCGAGACTGCGGTGGTGCCCTTCCATGCTGGTGAGACGATCGGCTGGCGGATGGTCGACTAAGCGCTCCGGTTCGAAGGGGCGGTCGGTCAAAACCGACGCGCGAACGGCCAATCGATCACGCGGCCGGCGAACAGCGCCCACCACACGACCACCGGCTGAAACAGCAGGCGCGGCACGTGATACCACAGGCTGTGCAGCTCATGCGCGACCAGCACCTGGTCGATCGCGTGCTTCATATTGGCGGGATAGACGCACACGGCATAGGCGGCGAGCAGCACGCCCGCCCACCAGCGCAGTCGCGTCGTCAACAGGGCGAGTGCGCCGGCGATCTCGCAGATGCCGGTGAGCGCGATGACGGTTTCCGGGAACGGCACCCAGGCGGGGGTGATGCGCAGGAACGGGTGCGGGATCGACAGATGCGCGATGCCGGCGATCAGGTAGATCGCGGCGAGCAGCCAGCGGAGCGTGGTGCGGAGGCGTTCCGTGCGGGGGGTGAGGGTCATTTGGGGCTAGAGTAGGCGCTTATCGGGGCGTGGGCAAAGCCAGTTGCAGGTCGGTCATGCCCCCGGCATGACCTATGCAATGCGGGGCATTGCATACCTGCAACTCCGTCGGCCGGGGCGTCCGCCCCGCCGGCCGAGCTTGCGCGGGTTAGGCGGGCGTCGCCGCCTGCCGCGCTGCGCTACAACGGAAACCAGTTCGATTTGTGGTTGAACTTCATATAACCGAGGTTGACGCCCTGCCGCCAGCCCACACCGAGCCGGATCGGAATGACGACCTTGTCGCCCTTGCGCAGATAGGTCGCGGCAAACCCGCCGATGAAGAACAATCGCCCCTCGCCCGCGGCGAAGCGCCCTTTGTATAGTTCCTCGGTGTCGTAGAGGTTGTAGACCAGCACGAACACCTTGCTGGCATCGCCGCCGACGTCGAAGCCGACCGACGGGCCGGTCCAGTAGACCGGCTGTTCGCCCTCGATCTTGTGGAACATCTGCCCGCTGCCATAGCGCAGGCCGACGACGAATGCGCCACCCGCCTCGCGACCCGCGACATAGGCGTTCGGCTGGCCCTGATCCTTCAGGATCTTTTCCAGCATGCCGGCGAGGCCTGCCGTGCCCTTGCCGAACACGCCCTCGGCGGCGGCGAGCAGTTCCGGGCGATCGAACGTCTGGCTGCTCGCGGCGACGGCGTTGGCCCCCTCGCGCGCGGCATCCTGCTGCTGCGGGGCGGGGAGGGGAGCGGCCGAAGGATTGTCGGTCGCTTGGCTATAGGCGGGATAAGCGGGCGGCGGGGATGGGATGGGCAATGGCGTCTGGGTTGGAGCCGGGATGCGAACCTGCGGTTTGCCCAGATCGCCATCGATCGCCTGATTGGGATCGATCGTGCGCACGCTATCCTGCGCGATCGCCGGCCCGGTGCCGAGCGAGAGCGCGGCCAGCAGCAGCATCGAAATAACCTTGCGCATCTTCATTCCCCCAAGAGCATGCCCTCGATCCGTGATCGTAGCGTCCGCTTAGCTTGCCCGGCAATGAACCGCGCGGCAGGGCGAGTCGCTTTTGCGCCGGATGACATTGCCGCGGTACAAAAATCTCTCGGGCGGGTGTGCGTAAATCCCCTGCCAAACCCCGTTGATCCTTCGCCAAGGCACGGCTATAGACGCCGCTTGCCGCCAGGTCCGGAGACGTGGGTGAGTGGCTGAAACCAACGCTTTGCTAAAGCGTCGTACCTCTTAAAGGGTACCGAGAGTTCGAATCTCTCCGTCTCCGCCAACTAGTCTGCAATTTTTGAAGATCGGCGAACGCCGGTCACAAACTAACGCAGTTCTGCGCGCCTCCCCGCATAAGGGATACCACGGAGACGCGGTTTGGCTGACGCTCCAGGCGTCGCTCTCGGCATCTTCTCCGCCGCGCTCAGCCGCGGTACCCTTTCGAAATCGCAAGCTGCCATAGCTGCATGATCATCCCCAAAATTCCGCACTTAGTGGGAAAGTAGTGGGAATAATGTCGATTTGCGGGCCGCCGACGGCTTGGGCGTGCCGAGATCTCGGATCCAAAAAGACTTAACGAGAGGGAGCTTCCCAGTGAAGACATATGTGGGAAGCCCTTTCGAGCAAATGCGAAATGAAAAGGCATTTCATCGCACAACGTTTTTCGCTTTCTTTTGAGAATTCTGCAGTTATTATTGGTTTTGCAGCTGTTCGTGCAAACGACTGTGACCTCGGAAAGAGGCTTCTGCGCCGCGAGCCACACGCGATCGTTTTTTTCTCAGATCTAACGTGTGGTGTTGCTATGTCGCAAAATATAAAACGTAATTTGGTTGTGACGCATCGGCCCGTCGCCTCGTTGCGCATTTACGATGGCAATGCTCGTCAGCACTCCAAAGCGCAGCTCAAACTCATCGGGAAGAGCATCGACGAATTCGGGTGGACCAATCCGGTCCTTATCGATGAAGACGGCCTGATCCTGTGCGGGGCCGGTCGGCACGCGGTTGCGGTCGCCCGAGGTATGGCGAGCGTCCCGACCATCGTTTTGGCGCATATGAGTGAGGCTCAGAAACGCGCATACATCATAGCAGATAACAAACTCGCTGAGCAGTCATCCTGGAGCAAAAGTCTGCTCCGTCAGGAGCTCCTTGGCTTGGTCGAGCTCGGCTACGATTGCGAGCTAACCGGGTTCAGCACGCTGGAGATCGATCAAGTCATCTCGCTTGGCGATGATAAAGACGACGCGATCGACGACGACGTGCACCTGCCAGATCAAGCAACACCGGTGTCCCGCTTGGGCGATATCTGGCATATCGGAAAACACCGCCTGATCGTCGGCGACGCTCGAGATACCGAAGTTTACGCGCGCCTGCTCGCAGGTGAACGTGCCGAGCTCATCTTTACTGACCCCCCATATGGGTGTGCGATCGAGAACAACGTCTCTGGCTTGGGGCAGGTTCGTCATAAAAATTTCCTGGTCGGGGCCGGCGAAGTCTCTTTGCCCGAATTCGGGGCAACGCTACTCCGCCCGGCATTCCGCTGCATGGCCGCGCACGCGCAGCCAGGGGCCATTGCTTTCGTTTGCTCAGACTGGCGCGCCGCGCCTTACGTGCATGACGCTGCTCAAGGCATATTCCTTGAGCAGAAAAACTTGATCGTCTGGGCCAAAACTAATGCGGGTATGGGCACGTTTTACCGGTCCGCTCACGAACTGATCCATGCCTTCAAGGTGAGCCCCGGGGCGCATATCAATAATTTTGGCTTGGGAGACGGCGGGCGCTATCGCACCAATGTCTGGACGTATCCCGGAGCTAATGTATTCCGCAAAGGGCGAATGCAGGATCTGGCCGACCATTCGACCGTGAAGCCCAAACAGATGGTCGCGGATGCCATTCTCGACTGCTCAACGCGCGGCGGTTTGGTGCTGGATTGCTTCGCGGGATCTGGCACGACTCTGGTTGCAGCAGAGCTGGTTGGCCGCCGCGGTTACGGCATCGAACTCGACCCGCAATATGCTGACGTCATCTTGCGCCGGGTATCGGAAGCGGTCGGGTTCGATCCCTTACTGGACGGGACGACGCCGTTTGATGAAGTGGTAAAGGCCAGATCCGCTAACCTCGACGAGGAGGCCGCGTGATGGCCGAGGAAGACAAGTTCGACCGCAAGGGCGGCCGGCGCAAGGATGGCCAACCATATAAAGACGGCAATATGCGAGACGACGGGAGCTACAAAACAGGGCGGGCCCGTCCGCCGGAAACAGGAATGTTCGCTGCTGGAGATGGCCGCAAGCGCGGACGTCGCGCAAAGGGCGTCCGCAATTTTAATACCTACTTCCTCGACGAGGCCGAGCGACTTGTCACATTCAAGGTTGATGGGAAGCAAATGCGCGCGCCGCAGATGCAAATCGCTATGATGACCGCGTTCCACAACGCCATCGTGAAAAAGGACAATGCGGCAATCGCTACCGTGCTCGATTATGGCCGTCGACTTTATGATAACGAGGATCGTAAGGGGGCAGCACCGCGCGAGTCTGATCTTGATATCATCCACGACTGGTACGTCTCTTTAGGCGGCGCTAGCGTTCCGACCGGTCACATTGCCGACGATGCGGATCAGCCAGTGCCTGGCGACGAGCTCGACAATGACACGGGTGCCTGAGCACGTCATTGATCCTCTGATCCGTCAGGAATTCGGGGTCTTCTTACGGTTTGCGTTCGAGGAGTTGAGCGGTGGCCGACGCTACATGCACAATTGGCATATTGACGCGATCATTCATCAACTCGACCTCGTCGCGGCAGGAGAGAACCGCCGGCTGATCGTCACGATGCCGCCCCGGCATCTCAAGTCGGTGACCATATCGGTTGCTTGGGTGGCATGGATGCTCGGCAAAAACCCCGGGCTTCGTTTTATGTGTGCGAGCTATGGCGCGCTAATCGCGGACCAGTTCGCACGCGACTGCCTGCGTTTGATCGACAGCTCGTGGTACCGACGGGCGTTCCCAAGTCTCAAGATTGCCCGTCGCGCGGTTAGCGACTTCAAAACCAGTGCAAACGGCGGGCGGCTCTCGACCTCGGTTGACGGCATCGGCACGGGCTTTGGTGCCGATTATGTCATCATCGATGATCCGATGAAGGCCAATTTTGCGACCTCGCAAATCGAGCGGGACACCGCAAAGCTGTGGTTCGACAACACTTTGCGCTCGCGTCTCGAGAGCCAGGGTACGGGGAGCTTCATCATCGTTGCTCAGCGCCTCCATGAAGACGACCTGCCCGGAGCGCTGATCCGGGATGGCGGCTGGAATGAGTTCAGGCTGCCTGCCATCGCAACCCATGATGAATTGATACCGCTAACCGGCGGTCGCTTTTACCAGCGCCGTGAGGGATACGCCCTGCATGAGGCGCGTCTATCTTTGGCCGCCCTTAAAGCGCTGCGGGCTGAAAACCCCATGGTCTTCGAGCCGCAGTGGCAGCAGGCTCCGATTGCGAGCATCGGGCCGTTCGTCCAGCGCGCCTGGTTCAAATATTACGATGATCCACCCCGTTCAGGCGTCATTATTCAGAGTTGGGATACGGCATCCAAGACAGGGGTACGGAACGCCTGGTCGGTCGGCATTACGGCGCTACTGTATCAGGGCCGATACTACATCCTCGACGTTTACCGTAAGCGCGTCGAGTTCTCTGAATTACAGCGGGCGATCTGTGAGTCCTGCAAAATGTACAGCGTTGACCGCCTGCTGATTGAGGATGCGTCCAGCGGCGAGGCGATGATCCAGCAGCTGTGCGAAGATCCACCAGACGGCGTCCCCCGACCAATCGCCGTCAGGCCGACGGTTGACAAAATCACTAGGTACGAGGCGCAGGCCAGCAAGATTGAGTCAGGCTCGGTGGTGTTGCCGCGGGCAGCACCCTGGCTCACCGACTTCCTGCACGAGGTTACCAATTTCCCCAACGCGCGCTTCGCCGATCAGGCGGATGCCTTGGCGCAACTGCTTGCTAATCCGCCATTCCGTCGAGACCCTATCATTAACGTCGGACCCGAGATTATCGAGGAGGGATCGCAAATTGAGGCATATGAAGATGCCGATATCGACGGATGGTTCTAGACCTCAATGCAACATGGCGGAGGTCAGCATCTCAACCAGCCAGAAGTCGTTGAATTTCGGCATCTGGAATACGGCGACACCCCCGCGTGTCCGTCAGCGGGCCAAGGATCGAAAACACCCTAGGGTCAGGACCCATTGATGTAAGCGTCGCGATCTGATTCAGGCTCTGCGAGGAGACTGGGCATGAGCGACCTATATTGGCTGACGGACGAGCAGATGGCGCGGCTGGAGCC
>NZ_JAXOJL010000013.1:0-52175 GCF_036663755.1 Parasphingomonas caseinilytica | reverse complement strand
GGCCCAGCTCAGCGCCATCGCCCGACAGCTCAACGAGCGGCCGAGAAAAACCTTGATGTACCAAACGCCAGCTGAAATGTTCGCACAGAGCGTTGCGACGATCGGTTGAACCCACCGGCGTAAGCGGCCTGTCCGCTTTGACCATTGCCGCTGAACGTGCGGAACGTCCGATCCTGGATTAAGGGCGCAACTTAGCAGACGTTGCGCTCATTCAGTCGCCGCTGCCGCTTCATTTGTGATATGAACAATCCACCAAACAGGATCGCACAAGCTGGCCAGCCGAACTGCTGAACGCGAGCCAATGCATCCCATCGTGCAGCGATCTCCGCCACAACGCATCGCTCAATCTTCATGTCAGCAATTCTGAAGTGCGCAGGATCGTTCTGGCAACGTGCTGAGGGAAGATAGTGCGTGTCCCGCAGCATGACGTTCTCTTGTATGCCTGCCAACATGACTCCGAGGAAAAGGACGATAAGGGTGATCGCTGCTGCCGCCTCCAGACTCCTTTTCCCCCGACCAAATTGCTTTCTGAGCGTCCGCATACGGGTAAGCATAGGCACCTGCGTCACGACCGCAACTGGTAGTTAGCGGCCGATTGCAGAGCCGTTAGAGCAGACGCACTCCGATGTAACAGGATAAAAAAAACAAAATGACATAGAAGCCGATGACAAAGCGGAACAAGATCGGTTCGTCAATTCGATTGATCGGGGCAAAGCGAGCGGGGGCTTCATCGTTTCGAACGATGTAAGCGATAAATATGGCTATGCCGGCCGCCATAATCCACGGAGCGATTTTATAACCCACGGTTCACTCCGCTTCCTGCGCGACCAGGTTATAAGCGCGATCGTTAGTTGCCCTAATCGTCTTCGGCCATAGCAGTAAATTGGCACACCCAACGGATGACCACAATTGGGGCGTATGCGGAATGTCCGAAAGCGGACCTCCAGCAACCATGCTGCAAGGAGCATGGCGACGAAACCAACGCTCGCGGCAAGGATGACGAACCAAAAGCCAAGCGGTTCATTCTTCCGGCTAAGCCCTTCCCCCGCTGCCGCTTCGCCCCTGGTCAGCATGCTGATAATGCCAACCGCTAGGATTGCCGCCAAAATTGGAGCATCGTTGCGTGTCATCCCTGAGACGTATGTCGGCGCTCGCATTGTCCGCAAGTGGGCGTTTTCGGCCCGTCCGCTTTCGGGTATGTCCATCGGCATGCGGAACGACCGATTGTGGTGGAAAGGGAATGGCCGCTTTGCGGCAGGCTACCGCGACTAGCCTCCGGTGCGACGGCCAGCTTCTGTAGGATGCAAGTGGCTAGCGCAGATCATCGGCTTGCCGGTCGCGCCGTTTGGGATAAAGTCGCCTGACAGATAAACGATAGGCTGTACGTTACCGAATCTGTCAGTCCGCGCAGATTGCACGATCCGGTCGTAGGCTAGATCAACAGCCTTATTGCCTATGGCAAAGCCGACACCTGGGCAGTTTCGTCCTGAAACCGAGGCTCCGCATTCGATGCAACCGTCTTGCAGCGCGTGGGCGAAGAGGATGGCGGTGCCGTCGACCTTATTGCCGACAGGCACAGACCAGCACCTATCGGCAGCGATTTCGACCGGCTTGGCAGCAAACGATGCGAGCGCGACGGAGCTTAGCGACGAGAGAATGAAAGACCGCATTTCGGATCGTCACCCAACCATCGGAAGTCCGCAACTGGGCGAGCAGACCGGTAGACAATTCGAGCGAGCGCAAATCCGCGCGAGAAACTTCGCCGCGCTTCTGATAGTGTGAACGTCATGTTCTTCGACTCCACCGCGTGGCCACCACCGCCCGACGGCTTCGACCCGACGCCGCCTGCGCCGAGGCTCAACGCCAGGCAGGAGCGCATCATGCTTCGCATCATCGGCGTGTTTCTTGTCCTGTTGTTCCTGGGGCCACTCGCGGGGTCGTCAGTGCCAAACGCGGTCGTCGCGGTTGTACGCTCGACCTTTGCGGCACCGCGATAGGACGCGATACAGCTGGGATCCCTTAAGTACCGATGGAGCTGGCGGTTTAGGGCAATCTGTCTGGAAAAGGCTCTGTCAGGCTGACATGTTGGCCGGCGCGAAAAGACTTTGACCGTCGCAGATGCGCAGCAAGGTGAAGCCCCACCCGCCAGATTGGCGACGATCCGCTGCGTCTGACGCGTAAGGCGGATTTGTGGGAAGCGGCTTGTCTGCATCAAAGAAAAGTTAACAGAAAGCCGACTTGATATCGGTGTCACCACCTTTGGGTTGTGACACGCAAGACAACTTCACATCCGGCGCCTCGGTTGCGTCGGCCGCATAGACATCTGCTGTGCACAGCGCGCCCACACCGTAAGTATTTTCCCTTTATTGTTTCCAGAGAGTGTCGCAAAACGCGGGTCACGTAGGTCTGCCGCTACGATCTGCATGGACTTCGGGCAATTGCCGCCATCAGCGGCCTGTGCTGCTAGCGCCGCGGTGTCCTCGCCAAACGCAGCGCGTGTCAGAGGAGCATCTGCATGCGCCGGCATGGCTAAAAGCGCGATTGCTCCCGCTAACACTTTTGACTTACCGATCATCGCGACCGTTCCTTTGACGTGTGTCACCCAGATTTAGCAGCTCGAAGTTATGTGAGGTGTCGCAAAAAGGCAAACGAGATCACGCTCATGTCAACCGCCAATGCCGCCTGCAAATACCATCGCTATCGAGCAGTCGGCATCAAAACCGCTAAGTCGTAACGCGAATAGACGCACTCGCTGTAGTGCATCGCCACTTTTACCAGTCACCTGACATCACCTCTTTCGATATAGGTACCTTCGCGGAAAATCTGACCCTGGACGTCGTGGGCGCGAGCGGACGAACAGATCTTGCTGTCAAAATCGACGCCCAGCCATTGTTGATAGACCTCGCAGCAATCGTTTTCGCGCAACAGCCAGATATCAAACTGATCGTCACCTCGGGGGCAAAAACGTTCGCAGATAGCGAACTACCCGACCATGGGGTTTTCTTGTCGAAGCCTTATACCGGACGCTCGCTATCGCAGCTGGTTCAACAAAAGCTCGGCCCCGCCTGCTAATGCCAGCGGGTTTCTATCGCGAAAGAGCTTCGTCAAGCCATGTCGCCATATCATCGAGGGGCTTTTGCGCGACCGGGAGCAACTTGTCATTTTGCGGCGATATCGCTGCTCCGAGCGAATGTCCCAAGCCCGCATAAGTCACCAGCTTGACGCGCTTGCGAGCATCCGGTTGGCGAGCAAATCGTTGTGCCGCGCTGGAATCTATCATTGAATCGTTCAGTCCCTGAAGCATTAGTATCTGCGCGGTGGTTGCGGAAAACGCGTCCCTAACGCCCTTAAGCGCTCGTGCTGTGGACGCCATGCCAAGACCACTATTTGGTCCGTCGGCATACCAAGACCTAATAATAAGATCGGCTTCGGCGAAAGTGATGCGGCCGTCGGCATTACGGTCGAGCAACGGATTTACACGTTCGCCGGGTCGAAAGCCCCGAAACATTCTGACAAAGATATGAGCGAGATCACCGCCTGGACCAGCGTCGGCCCGTGCAATGGCTTTTGCATCAAGTCCCTGCGAACTGGCATAGCGCGCGAGATATGGCTTACCGATACGCTGGTACTGAGCCTGCGCTACCTGCGCTGGAGTATCGACAACGGGCGCCATCAAGACAAGCGCGCGAACTAAAGGATTTGTAGCGGCGACTGCCATTGCGACCGTCGTTCCCTCACTCCAACCCACAAGGCCCAGCGGAACTTTTTGAAGTTCAGCACGAGCTTTGACGAAAGCCACGGCGGCGCGACCGTCGGCTGCAAAATCAGCGCCATTCAGCGCGTCAAATTTTGCGCGATCTACCGTAGTCGGTCCGGTGACATAACGCTTATTGAAGCGAAACGAGGCGATCCCGGCACATGCTAAACGATTTGCGACCTGAAGCATCGGGCGGGAAATAATCGTGCCATTGACGCCCTCTATTGCGCCGTCCAGGTCGGCGACGTCGGACCCCGGGAAAAGCACCACTATTCCGCGTAGCCTTACCCCTTGCGGTGGGGTCACGAGTTCTGCGGCGCTCTCAAAAGCAGGGAGTGAAAGGCTTGCCGCCTCGCGGACCGGCGAGCACGGCTCGGCGAAGGCCGGGCGAGCCATGACGGCTACAATTGCAAATGCGGCGAGACGACAAAGACCTTGCACTGAACACTCTCCGGAGCTTCGTGGCCAAACGTACACTAATTCGCGTCCGCTTCTGTCAGGCCTTCGATGTTTCGGCAATCTCGGCTGTTGAGCGTAAGCGGAACGTCCGCTTTGGGGTGGCGATCGAGGGGGGGGGCTGAACGTTCGATTACAAGTGGATAGGGGACTGCCCTATGCTGCCTGGTTCCGGGTATAGCGGAGGACGGGTTTTGGAAAATTTGCCTACCAAAGTATTTTCAATAGGAAGCCGGAATCGCCCGTTCTCGGGCGAGTTTGGGAATCAACTGGGTGGAATGGACGCGACGGCGCTTGCTCTTACCTAATGTGCTGAAATATAATAATATTTCCGGAAGCGTGACTAGCCTTCGTAATGCGAGGGTCCCGCAAACGCTAGCGACCAATCCGGCAGTCGCCGCCGCGCTATGGCCTCGACCCTTAACAACGTTACGTTGGTATGGCGCTGATCGCCATCTATTCGGCGCATCAGGCAGTCGAGTATTGCGCCGTCTCCTTCCAAAAGCTGCGCATAATGATTGTGCGTGCTGGCAAGTGCGCCGGTGATGCCCAGCCGCTCGTTATAGAGCCGTGCTTCTGAGACGATACTTTCGACTGTAATCGCTGGATCGGTCGTTAGAGGCGCTCGCTTACTTACGTAAAGGATAGAGCGCTCCATTTACTGGCTCCAGCAGCGTTTAAAAAGGATTTGAATCACTTACGACCTCCCTGCTTTTTTGCACACGCAGAGCAGCTTTTTTGCACCGTGCGGCCTTTTTCAAAGTTCGTAAAAAGAGTGGTACGTTGGCCAGCAGACAAGCTTTATCGAAGCAGGCCGATGCTCCGGCCTTGAGAGCCAAATCGGTTTCGCCGGCACCTGCCCTCGAGACGGAAGAAACTACAACGATCGGAGGATGCCGCTTTTCCCGGACAATGCGGAGGAACTGTAGACCATCTATTCCTGGCATCGTCAGGTCGAGCGTGATCACGTCGGGGCGGCATGATGTCAAAAGGGCAAACGCCGTTTCGGCATTGGCTGCCACGCCGACAACCTGGCACTCGTGGTCGGCCGAGATGACCTGCTCGAGCATCGCCCGCATCGTCACCGAGTCGTCGATGATCAAAACGCGCACGATGGTCATGGCTTTGAAGGGCGAGCTGCCGAGGTCGCTGATAAAGCGTCAGCGTCGCGTTTGCCGAGGCTTCGGATGAGCGGTTGCAACGCGACACCATCGCCAGCCCAATTTCTCATGCCGGGCCGCCAGCATCGCTCCGTTGCCACATCGTTTGCGACGAGCGGGAAAAGTTCAGTCTCCTCGAGATTCATCTTATCGATCATCCGCCCGACGAGGGATTTGACGGCCAATTGAAACGCGGGCCAGCGGCTTTGAACGGTTGCAACGTCCCACTGCTCGACGTGCGTCTTATATAGGAAATGCAACTGCTCAACGCTGCGTTTCGCCCTCATGCTTGCCAGACGCACTTTGGATCGGGGGTCGGTCTCCAGGGGCGCGAAGAGGTGACGTTCCTCGTAGGCGAGGTGCATGTGTACCATCCGAGCGAGGTCCCAACGACGGCGAGCAAGCTCGTTTAAATCGCCCGGTTCACTAGTGGAAACAGCTTCAATAAGAGCAGCACTCAGTGACCGCAATTTGGAATGTTCGTTCAAAAGACGCGCAACGTCCATTCTCTATCCTTTCCGTGGTTCGGCGGCGACCTAACCTAGATGGCCGCCCTGTAAGTTGCCGTTCTCTGGACGGCTTTGGAGAGGGCATTCTCCCGATAGATAGCGGGTCGCACGTGAGTGGTTGCGACGCTTTTAAGGAGGAATACCGTAATTTTACGGTAGTGAGACGGCGTGACACGCTCGCGAAATAGGGCGATAATGCAGCTTGATGAGAGACGGCGATGTAGCCGTACAACAACAGGCGACGTTATGGGCGAAACGATCGATTCGAGCCGTTCACAATTCGATGCCGAGCAACGCGTCGAGCGATTCCGTAAAGCCCTCGGCCCATTCGTTGTCGCTGCCGAGACCACGCGCATGCCGATGGTTTTCACTGACGCCGAAGGGCATTTGAACCCAATCGTGTTCGTGAACGACAGCTTCATAGGCTTGACGGGATTCACTCGGGACGAAATCGTCGGTCAGGATCTTCTGTTTATTTTGCGAGATGTAACTGATCGGGGAACCCTGTCGTCGATCGAGCAGGCTCTGGTCGACGGGGCCGATGGAACATGGGAGTTACAATGCCGACGCGCCGACAGAAGCGAATTTTTGGCCGCTGTTTATCTTAGCCCTGTGCGTGACGAGCACGGCACTATCAAACAACATTTTTTATCGTTCATGGAGCTCGGTGGACATATCGACCGGATGCTGAAGCAGCGGAACGAGTTTCATGCGCTTTACAATCAGGCCCCTGGCTTCATTGCCACCTCCGAGGGCTCAGATCACCGATTTACCTTCGCCAATGCTTCTTACAAACGGCTGGTCGGACGCAATGACTTGGTCGGCAAAACGGTGGCCGATACGATGCCCGAAATTGCCGAGCAGGGCTTCATCGCAATTTTGGATCGAGTATTTCAAACGGGCGAACCGTATCTTGGCACGGGCATGCCGATCACGTTGCGGTCCCCAGAAAGCAAGTTGACAACGACCCGCTACATCAATTTCGTTTACCAGCCGGTTCGCAACGCCGGTAATGTCGTCACCGGTCTATTTTGCGAAGGCTATGACGTGACGGCCGAACGAGAGGCCGCTGAGGATCTAGCTTCCATGCAGGCGGAACTGGTTCATTTATCGCGCGTCAATGCGATGGGTGCGATGGCGACGACCTTAGCGCACGAACTCAACCAGCCTTTGGCTGCGATTTCCAGCTACGTGGCCGGTTGTCAGCGGCTCATTGATCCGAAAGCCGACAGCGCCGATCGCTTGCGTGAGGGGCTTCGCGCGACGGAGGAAGCATCGCAGCGCGCCGGGGATATTATCCGTCACCTTCGCGACCTTACCAGACGAGGAACGACCAGTAAGACTAGCTTCGACCTGAAGGCTGCAATTGGCGAGTGTCTGCGGCTGGTCGGTGCAACATGCGCGGAAAAGATCGCTCTTATTGACCTCACGGCGGACGGCCTCATGATGTTCGGAGATCGCGTGCAGATTCAGCAGGTCCTCATCAATCTCCTCCGAAATGCCTGTGAAGCAGTCGTCGTGGTCGAAGAGCACCGCGTGATGGTCCAAGCGATGATCGTCGGCGGTAACGCTACCGTGAGCGTGACCGACACTGGCGACGGCGTCCCCGCCCAGGCAGCGCACGGTATTTTCTCGTGGACCGCATCTGACAAGGAAGGCGGCATGGGACTGGGCCTGTCGATCTCGCGCACTATTATCGAGGGGCATGGCGGCCATATATGGCTCGAACGCAGCGATCGAACCGGATCGACCTTCTGCTTCTCGATTCCTCAGCAGCATGCAGAAGCGGCCTAGGTGATGGATACCGCCTTTCCTGCTAGCTGCGATCTTTTGCAATTAACGACGTGCAGCGATCGCATTCCTTCATCAGCGAACGTTTATATCGTTGACGATGACAGCATGGTCCGGCGCTCGCTGTCATTCTCGCTGAGCACTACGGCGTACTCGACGCGGACGTTTGCATCCGGCCGAGACTTTCTAGACGACGTCGACAAATTATCGCCGGGCTGTGTGTTGTTGGACATACGCATGCCGGAGATCGACGGTTTGGCCGTTCTCAGTGAGCTTGGCATCCGGATCAATCGCTTCGCCGTCGTCGCTATGACGGGGCACGGAGACATAGAGACCGCCGTCCAAGCGATGAAAAGTGGCGCGAAAGATTTTCTCGAAAAGCCATTTACGGATGCGATACTTATCGAGACATTGACGACTTTATTTGAAAGTTTGCCTGTAAATGTGGAAATTGCCTGTAGGCGCAAAGATGCAATTGCGCGGGTCGGTCGGTTAACGACTCGCGAACGAGAGGTATTGCAAGGCTTGATCGTAGGATGGTCGAATAAAGCACTGGCCATGAATCTCGGCATAAGTATCAGAACCGTAGAAATGCATCGCGCAAATCTTATGGGAAGGATGGGCGCGAAGTCAATTTCCGAGATCATACATCTGGCTGATCTGGCCGAAGTTATCGCATAGCTTAATTATTTATGAACTTATGATTTTAGAATCGGTAGCTTAATTACCGTCTGTCACAACGAGTGTTAATAAAAAGCCGACAATAACATGTTCATAGATCTCTCGCCAAACGGATGTCGAGAATATTGGTATCTATTAACATTTCGCTTTGTCACCGACTGCCGTCCCGCTCGTCAAAGCCGCAACGCATGAACCACCGTCGACGAAAGCAAGCTTTGCGAAATTATTCACCCGACCTGCCGGCGTCATTCAGACCGGACGTAAGCAACCATCCCTTTGCAAGACTTCTCGTCTCGCAAAGATAAAAAATCTGAACGGAAATCAGCTTTGTAAAGTCACACGCGTATAAACAACAACAAACGGGCATTTTCTTTCGGAAAAACGCTGGGAGGGCGAGGCTGTTTGGGCACGGCTTATGGTGCTTTAGGAAGGGTTGACCCCGAATGTTTGCCAGCAAATCGCTTTTTGAACATGCGTTGCGCGGTGTGATCGGCATTGGCGCCATACTTACGGCGATCGCTATCGGTCGCGAGACCGGCGTCATTGCACTGATTGCTTCGCTTGCGCTCGCCGCCGTCGCTCTGGCGGCGTTTCGAGGATGTCCGGTTTGCTGGACCATCGGGATGTTCATGACGGCAAGGAACGTGCATCCCGAGCGATACAAAAGCGTGAATCGTCAGGCACCTTTGCCGATAGGCCTTCTTGGGACCTGACGGCTCGCCCGGTGGACCGCACAAGCCGATGGGATGGTGACAACGGATAAGTATTGTCTTGCTCAGTCCAAATCAGGAGCTGTTTTTCGGGGATCGTAATGTGAACGAGCGGCAGGTATCCGGAAGCGTCGATGGCCGTCTGAACGTCGGACTATGGCTCGTCGTGGCCTGAGACAAACGTCGCGACGAAGCCATTCAGCCTCAAATTATTGATTAAAAACTTCAGCTTCCGTTTATAAGTCTTGCAGCGCCTAGGCGATTCGAGCGTGCAACCCAATATGCTTCCGGCGATCCCCATCATCTTCCCCAGCATCGCATAGTCCAGTGCTTGCGCATCCAGCAGTTGCCCCTGGCTGCGACCGAGCAGCTTTAGGATTACTGCTTCGCAGCGTCGGTCGCTGCCGGATGCCAATATCGCGCTAACCAGTCCTGCGATGCCGCGACCACCGTTACCGCCGCCGGGATCGCTACGGCCTGACCAAGCTCAGTGCTGATTTGACCGATCACATCGCCAGCGCGGATCAACGTCGCCGACGGAAGCGCCGTACTTGCGACCCGCATGATCGCGCCGTCGCGGGCGGGCGAGACGTAGACGCTGACTAGCAGGCCGTGGGGTGCCTTTTCGATATACCCAGGCGTGAAGACGATCGCAAAATTTAAGCCAACGCCGCCCCAGTCGATCTTACGCAAAGCGGGGATCAGCGCATGCACATCGACCCCCAACACTAATACCGTGATGCTGTCGCCGATTTTAAGACCGATAGCGGTGGCCATGTCCTCCAGCGAGACGAGCAGGGGGCTGCGATAATCGGCAGGCCACCAATTTCGGCCTCGGGAGGTGCCGTCATGATCTCCCTAGTGACGGCCCTTCGAACATCTGATTCCGCAAACATTCAACCAATAAGCTCTGAGTATGCGGACAAGCTCGCATCGCGCTTATGCGCGGGGAATTGGTCGCGCGTAGCGCTGTGACAGATGCTGCAAAAAGCATTTGAGAACGGGGCTGGTATTGGAGCGTCGCCAGTGCACCCCTTGGTCCAGCGCAGTCGGTCCTGAGGCATCATGGATTTCGTGATAGCTATGGGAACTGGGATCGACCATCAATTCGGGCGCTGCGCCAGCCATGACCGGCAGGTGCCCAATAGTCCCGAACTGAGCTAAATTCTCACGGCTAACGTCTTGCGAGATGATCGATGGGCAATGGCCTGGCACCGACAATCGCGCAATAATCATCGCGGCAATATCCGGTCCGGGATCGTTTGCTGTGACCATGAAGCCGTGGTCGCGAAGATCAGACCAATAGAGCGGCGCTCGCGCGGCAAGCGGATCGCCAGCCGGAACGGCGACTGTCAACGGATCCTTCCAGAAGGAGAGTGACTGAACGCCGCGACGTTCTGGGCGCCCGGCCAGGACCGCCACGTCGATCTCATCTCCCTCAAGTCTGTTGAGCAATCTCGTTCGCCCATTTTCCCGGGCTTCGATTTCAATGTCTGGAAAAACCTTACGGTAGCTTGCTAGCGTAGCCGAGAGGTCGCCAGTGGCAAGCGACCCACAGAAACCGAGACGCAATCGGCCAGCGTCCCCTTTCGCAAGCGCCCGCGACGCGCCGGTCAATGCATCTACGTCATCGAGAATGCGCCGCGCCATGGTCAGAAAGCGTTGACCGGAAGACGTTGGAACGACGCCTCTTGGCGAGCGCTGGAAGAGCAGGAGCCCTAGCCGCGCCTCGAAATAATGAACGCGTTTGCTTAGCGTCGATTGTTTGACGCCGAAAGTATCGGCGGCACGGCTGAAGCTGCCGGTATCGGCGGCGGCCAAAGCATACCGAAGCAGGGTAATATCGATCATGATGTGCCTCGCCACGTGCGGCCGTTCATTCGGGTAACACGGGCTACAGCAATGAAAACTCTGCGCTTCTTCCGATATTCCAAGGAATGGGGGGGTGAAGCGAATGCCCTCTCATCTGCCACCTTGCCATAAGACTCGGGGTCGGCTTAGTGTCATAACTGCGTAGCCTGCCGGGCGACGCCGAGGCGTGAGAACCTCGTTTGGGGGGATATCAGTGCTTGAGAATATCCGAAAAGCTGATCAAACCATCAAAAAGTGCGCGTACCGCGAGCATCGTGCGCTTTTGAACACCGTATCGCTCGCGCGCCATTTTGAGGTGCTGGATCACGGTTTCGTGACTGATGCCAAGGATGACGGATATCTCATAGTCGGTCTTGCCGCGTGCCGCCCAAAGGACGCAATCGACTTGGCGGTCAGTCAGTGTCGCGCGCCCTTCGGTCCAAATGTCGCGACTGTGAGAGATGCGTCTCGCAGCCTCAAAGGCAAATCCGCCAATGAGCTGAGCAATCGCGTAGAGCTGTGTCGGAAACTCTTCGCCAGCCATCACCGCGAACGAGCAGGAACCATTGATCTCTCCTGGCACATGCGCCGGTACGGTAAAGCCGTCGCCGATACCGACAATTTTGGCTTGGGAAAGTACGCTTTGATCTTTCGCAGTGAGTTTGATCATTCGCGGGACTGCAGACCATGCGAAGCCAATGCTTGCAGAATGACTCGCGCGCAGAATGGGATCCGACGTTCCAAGCTTGTTCTCATCGAACCAACCCTGCCAAGACGACGGATAATTGTGTAGACGGATAACTTCAGAATTCGCTAAAGCAAAATCGACATGATGCAACAGTGCGAAGTACCGGATTTTTATATCTGCGGAGCATTGTAGTAACGCGTCGTTGAGTTGATCCTGAGATGTAGCCTTCTTGGCGCACTCTAGAAACGCTTCCGCAATCGCAAGTCTCGGCATTGTGCTTATCGCCGACAGGGACGGTCCCAACTGCCTGTTCTGTCTAGCGTCCTTTTATGCCGGCTGCAGCTCAACTTCTCACGGTTAGCGCAGCGGCAGATTGTCGACTTGGTTTCAATATATTAGTAACATAAGTCAACAATGAAGCGGCGTAGGTCGGCTGCCAAAAGGCGCGCTGATAGATTATGACGCTGATGATCACGGTCTGCACCTTTGAGCTGCGCGCGGCCAGCGCGATGTAATGTTCCCTTACGTGCCGGTCCCAAGCGAGCGGTCTGTGGCTCGCCGAGAAGAGGGGAAGATCAACGGGGCCGGATTGCCGTTACTATCGGACCTATCGCAGCTATCTGCACAGCAAAGTCGATTCGCTGGCCGACCTTCACGGCCTTGAGCATCGTCGCTGGCGTCGCGGTGAACGCCATCGTCATCCCGGGCCAACCGAGCGCGGGGATCGGCCCATGCTGGATCGTCACCTTGGCAGTCTTGAGGTCGAGCCCCTTTACGATGCCGCTACCGTTGCCAGATTTCCCTGCTTTTGCCGCCATGCTGGGCATCGATTTCATCGTCTGGGACATGCCGTGGGTAGTGACAATGCTTGCGGCGATGATGAGATGGACGGTCTTCATGGGTTACTACTCGGTTGAAGTGGTTAGGTGCGAAGCCGTCGCTGCCGGTCGACGGAAGCGTCGTAGCAGCAGGTAAGCTGCGGGCAGCACGAGCATCGAGAGCAGCGGCGCGGTCAGCATCCCGCCGATCATCGGTGCCGCGATCCGACTCATGACCTCCGAACCGGTCCCCGTGCCGATTAGGATCGGGAACAGGCCGGCGAGGATGACCGCGACCGTCATCGCCTTTGGTCGCACCCGGAGCAGCGCGCCCTCGCGCACCGCCGCCTCGACGTCGGCGTCGTCCGGATCAGGCCCGTGCGCAGCCAGCGCATGCTTGAGGTAGATGAGCATGACGACGCCAAACTCGGCCGAGACGCCGGCCAGCGCGATGAACCCGACGCCGGTCGCGACCGACTGGTGGTAGCCGAGCAGATAGAGCAGCCAGAGCCCGCCGGTCAGCGCGAATGGCAGCGTGCCCATCACCAGCGCCGCTTCGTCCAACCGCCGGAAGGTCGCGTAGAGCAGCAGGAAGATGATCGCCACGGTCGCCGGCACGACGATCTTCAGCCGCTCGACCGCGCGCTGGAGATATTCGAACTGGCCGGTGTAGGTGACGCTGACGCCCGGCGGCAGCACAACCTTGGCGGCGATCGCGCGTTGCAGGTCGCCGACGATCGTCGTCAGCGCAGCGCCACGGCCATCGACATAGATCCACGTCACTGGTCGGCCATTCTCGCTGCGCAGCATCGGGGGACCGTCGGTGATCGACACATCGGCGACCGTGCCGAGCGTGATCTGCTGCTGCGACGGGGTCAGCACGGCCAAGTTGCGCAGACCGTCGATGCTGTCGCGCAATTCGCGCGGATAGCGCACGCTGATCGGATAGCGCGCCAGCCCCTCGACTGTCTGCCCGACCGTCTCGCCGCCGATCGCACTCGACACGATCGATTGGACGTCGGCGACGTTGAGGCCGTAACGCGCCGCAGCGGTCCGGTTGATCGCGACATCGATGTAGCGTCCGCCGGTCAGCCGCTCGGCCAGCGCCGAGCCGACGCCAGGGACGGTCTTGGCGACCTGCTCGATCTTGCGCGCGGTCGCGTCGATCTCGGCGAGATTCGCACCGCCCACCTTGATGCCGATCGGGCTCTTGATGCCGGTCGACAGCATCTCGATCCGGTTGCGAATCGGCGGGATCCAGAAATTGGCGAGGCCAGGCACCTTCACCGCCTTGTCGAGCGCATCGATGAGCTTGTCCTGCGTCATGCCCGGCCGCCAGTGGTCCTTGGGCTTGAAGCGGATCGTCGTCTCGAACATCTCGAGCGGCGCGGGGTCGGTCGCGGTGTCGGCGCGCCCGGCCTTGCCAAACACGCTCTCCACCTCGGGCACGGTCTTGATCAGCCGGTCGGTCAATTGCAGGAGCTGCCCGGCCTTGGCGGTCGAGATGCCCGGTAACGCCGAGGGCATGTAGAGCAGATCGCCCTCGTTCATTTGCGGAATGAACTCGCCGCCGAGCTGGCTGATCGGCCACAGGCTGGTCGCGAATACCAGCCCGGCGATGACCAGCGCCTGCTTCGGCCGCACCAGCACCCAGTCGAGCGCGGGACGATAGACGCGCGTAAGGAAGCGATTGATCGGATTGGCGTTCTCCGACGGAATTTTCCCACGGATCAGGAAGCCCATCAGCACCGGGATCAGCGTGATCGACAGGATCGCCGCGCCCGCCATCGCATAGGTCTTGGTGAAGGCAAGCGGGGCGAACAGCCGTCCTTCCTGACCTTGCAGCGAGAAGATCGGCACGAACGAGAAGGTGATGATGAGCAGCGACAGGAACAGCGCCGGGCCGACTTCGACCGCGGCGGCGGTGATGACGCGCCAGCGCTCGGGTCCGTTCAGCGTCTCGTCCGGATGATCGTGCGCCCAATGTTCCAGGTGCTTGTGCGCATTCTCGATCATGACGACCGCCGCATCGACCATCGCGCCGATCGCGATGGCGATACCGCCGAGCGAGAGGATGTTGGCGTTGAGCCCCTGCACGTGCATCGCGATGAACGCGGCGAGGATACCGAGCGGCAACGTCAGGATCGCCACCAGCGCCGAGCGGACGTGCCACAAGAACAGCGCACACACGATTGCGACGACGAGGAACTCCTCGATCAGTTTGCCGCGCAAATTCTCCACCGCGCGGTCGATCAGCCCGGAGCGGTCATAGGTGGTGACGACCTCGACGCCGGGCGGCAGGCTTTTCTTCAGCTCGGCGAGTTTGGTGCGGACCCCGTCGATCACGGCGCGCGCATTCTGGCCCTGACGCATGACGATCACGCCGCCGGCGACTTCGCCTTCGCCGTTCAGCTCGGCGAGTCCGCGCCGCATCTCGGGGCCGACCTGGATCGTCGCGACGTCGCCGAGCGTTACCGGCACGCCGCCGACGGTTTTCAGCGGCACGCTCCGGAAATCGTCGAGCGAGGTGAGGTAGCCCGTCGCGCGGACGATATATTCGGCCTCGGCCATTTCGAGGACCGAGCCGCCGCTCTCCTGATTGCCGCGCTTCAGCGCCTCCGTTACGGCGTCATGCGTGATGCCATAGGTCGCGAGTCTCTGCGGATCGAGAATCACCTGATATTGCTTCACCATGCCGCCGATGCTCGCGACTTCGGCGACGCCGGGCACAGTCTTCAGTTCATAGCGCAGGAACCAGTCCTGGATGCTGCGAAGCTGCGCCAGATCGTGATGGCCGCTCCGATCGACCAACGCATATTCGTAGATCCAGCCAACCCCGGTCGCATCGGGCCCGAGCGATGCGCGGGCACCCTCCGGTAGGCGGCTTTGCACCTGGCTCAGATATTCGAGGACGCGGCTGCGTGCCCAGTAGAGATCGGTGCTGTCGTCGAACAGGACATAGACGAAGCTGTCGCCGACGAACGAATAGCCGCGCACGACGCGCGCGCCGGGCACCGACAGCATCGTTGTCGCGATCGGGTAGGTCACCTGGTTCTCGACGATCTGTGGTGCCTGCCCCGGATAGGTCGTGCGGATGATGACCTGCACGTCCGACAGATCGGGCAGGGCATCGACCGCAGTCGAGCGCAGCGCGCCGACCCCGACGACGATCAACGCGAGCGCCGCGAGCAGGACCAGCCAGCGCGCCTTGACCGAAACGGCAATGATGCGCGCGATCATTTCGCGTCGCCCGCGAGCGGGCGCGCCGGCGCGCCAGTTAGGCTCGCCTCGCTATCGAGCAGGAACTGGCCCGAGGCCACGACCTTCTCGCCTGCCGCAAGCCCGGCGAGAATCTCGGTCCGCCCGCTTGCCTCGCGCCCCACGGTGACCTCGGCCGGGCGATAGTGGCCCTTGTCCTGCGCCAGCATCACCAGCATCCGCTTGCCGGTGCGGATCACCGCTTCGCTCGGCACCAGCAGCACGGTCTCGGACTTCGCTCCCAGATGAACCGTCGCGAACATGCCGGGACGCAGCCGCGCGCTGGCGTTGCGCAGTTCGATCCGAACCGTGAGCGTGCGGCTTTCCGCCTGTGTCGTCGGCAGGACGGCAATGACGCGCCCGGTAAAGCGCTCGCCGGGGAACGCCGCCAGATCGGCGATTGCGGTCTGGCCGACCTTGACGTCGGCGGCGCGCACTTCTGGAACAGCGGCGTTGAGCCAGACGGTGCCGAGGCCACTCACCTGCGCCAGCGTCTGCCCGGCGGAGAGTGTCACACCCGCGCGCGCATCCAGGGTCTGGATAACCCCGCTGATCGGGCTGCGCACCGTCGTCAGCCCGCGTCCCCGCGCCGTCCCACCGGGAATGCCAATCAGGCGAAGCCGTTGAGCAGCCGCAGCGATCAGCGCCTTGTCGCCGGCGCGGCGCACCGCTTCATATTCGGCCTGCGCACCGCCCCATTCGGGCACGAGCACATTGGCGATCGGCGCGCCTGCGGCGATGACGTCACCGGGCGCACGATTGTAAACGCGCTGGACGAAGCCGGCCGCACGCGCCTGGATGATCGCCACGTCGCGCTGGTTGAATTCGATCGCGCCGGTCGCGTCGAGCGTGCCGGCAAGCGTCCCCTCGGTCACGGTCGCCAGCCTGATGCCGAGGTTCTGCATGGCGGACGGATCGATTGAGACGCCGGGCGCCTGACCTGCCGCTGCGGGGGTCTCGTCGGCATATTTCGGGACGGTCTTCATGCCCATCGACGAAAGCGAATTGGGATTGTCGTAATGCTCCTGCGGCACCATCGGATCGTAATAATAAAGTGGTTTGCGCTTCGCGCGCTGATCGGCCGCGGCCGTCTGGGTTGGGCTCGTCGGATCCGTCAGCCGCGCGGCGACGAACCCGATGCTCCCACTGACAAGGACGGCGAGCACCGCGAGGCGGGCGGCGGGTGTGCGGGGCACGAAGTCGCGCGGGGTCATCGGATGTCACTTCCGTAGGTGAGGGCGAGGCGCGCGCCATCGATGGCGACTAGCGCCTCGCGGTCGAGCGTATCGAGGATGACGGTCGCCAGCGCGCCGTTGGCATCGACGACGTCGAGCAGGCCGGCGCGACCGGCCGCGTAACTCGCCGTCTCCAGATCGACCCGTTCTCGCGCCAGCGGCTCAAGCGTCTCTTTCGCGCGCATCCACTGCGCATGGTGCATGACGTGATCGGCGAGCCCGGCGTCGAGGCTTGCCGCCAGCTCACGCGCGGTGGCGTCCTGCTCGGCGCGGATTTTCGCCGCGTCGGCAGCGCGGGCCGCGATCAGCGGATTCTGACGGCGTTTCTGGAACAGCGGCAGCCCGATCGTGACGCCGGCCGAAACATAATCGCCGAAGCGCGGATCGCGGCGTTGATAGCTGACGTCCACGCCGAAATCGGGCCGACGCTGGGCTTCTGCCAGCCGCACGTCAGCGTCGGCCTGGCCGACGCGGGCGGCGACCGAAGCCAGCACGGGGTTGCGCTCCAGCGCAGCCCGCAAGCGCACCGGATCGACCGTGAACTCGGGCACCGGACCATCGATCGCCGACGACGGGTCGCCGGTCCATCGTGTCAGGACAGCACGCGCCCGCGCGACGGCCGACACCAGCTCGTCGCGGCGGTCTTCGAGCGCTGCCAGAGCCTGACGCCCTGCGAGTGTCTGTGCCGGACGGGCGCTGCCGCCCGAGAGCGCGCTCGGCGCGGTCCGTACGAGACGCTCCAGCCGTGCGCGCACCGCTTCGAGAGCGGCGAGCCGCCGCTCGGCATAGGCCAGCGTGATCCAGGCGATCGCCGTCTCGATCTCGACGGTGCGCGCTTCGGCGATTGTCTCGGCCTCTGCCGCCGCAATATCGGTGTCCGCCCGGGCCTGTTGGGCATGGCGTTTCGCGGCGTTCGGGATGTCCTGCGAAAGACCGACCCGCGCCCAGGTGAAATTGTCGCGATTGGGCTCGAACGCCAACGGCCCGGAAATTGGAAAGCTGTCGACGCCCAGCGCGAGCTTGGGATCGGGCAGGGCACCCGCAGCACCGCGCGCGGCCCGCGCGCTGTCAGTGCCGAGTGTCTTGGCGCGCAGCGAGGGAGCATGGTTTCGGGCGGCGGCAAGCGCTGCGTCGAACGTCAGCGGCTCGGCCTGGGCCACGCCAGCAAGAAGCGCGGCAACCAGCGCAGCGCCGAATAGGTTGAGTTTGGACATGGTTCCCCCACAGGCAGATCGGAAAATCGCTAAGCGCGACCGGCGGGATGAAACCCGCCGGTCGATACTTCCCGACCTTTGATTACGAGCGTTGATTCTCGCAGCAGGGCATTCCCTGAGCGTCGCCGTTGACCGCCATCTTGTGATCGCAAACACCGGCGCTCGCCGTCACCATCGACGGCACCCAGACCCGGCGCGGTGCCGTGATCGGCCCGCGAGGGCTGGGAGCCTGGACGTCGGGACGCCATTCATAACGACCCTCTTGGGCCATCGTGGAGGCGGACGCGGATGTCGCCGCCAGTAGGGCGGCAACGCCGGCGAGGACGCCGGAAATCTTGGTAGTCATGACGATATTCCTTGATCTGAGCATTGGTCGTCACGCCGTGCGCGCTCTTATGAGCAGCAACGGCAGACGGATTCCGGGTGTCAGATCAGGAAACTGGGCGGGTCGGGGTCGGGGCCGTAGGTCCGTCCATCAAGACGCGCGGTCAACGGCCAGGCCGGATCGAGACGATCGAGCTGACGTGTCTTGAGGGCAACGCTGACCGGCTCGGCGATCGCCGCGGCCGGGCAACCCATTGCCGCAATGCACTGGAGCGTCATCTTCTTGCACGGCACCGAGCCGTGCATCTGCCCCGATGTTATGCCGTCGCAGCATTCCATCGCCGCCATTGTCGCCATCGACATGGAATCGCTTTGAACGGGACTCATCGCCATCGCTGTCGTCTGTCCAAACAGCCCTACGACAGCGAACAAAAGCAAAAGAGGGCGAAGCAAGGCTGTCACGTCGTCCTGCAACCTAAGCCAACGGTGTTCCGAGTCAATTCGCCGCAGCCTGGATTTGGTTACGCACGAAATTCAACTTGATGATGTTCTTGCCGCCGCACCGCTAAACGGTCTCGAATGCAGCCAGTATCGGACATGGGCCTTCGATCCCCGACCCACATTCGTCCGCGAGCAGGCGTAATGATGCGCGAACCTGCTGAAGTTTCTCGATCCTGGCGTCGAGGGCGGCAATGCGCTCGGTGGCGAGTTGATGCGCACGCGCGCGGTCGTCGGTTGCGTCGAGCGCCAGCAGCTCCCCGATCTGCTCAAGCGTAAATCCTGCGGCCTGTGCGGAGCGAATGAAGCGAAGCCGACGCGCGTCCCCGACGCCGTAGCGTCGGATACCACCACTTGCTCCTGCGTTGTTCGGTCTGTCGGGCGTGTCGAGCAGCCCGCGGCGTTGGTAGTAGCGCACCGTTTCGATGCCGACACTGCCCGCCCGCGCAAGTCCCGCGATCGTCATGTCTTCCATGCCTTGACTCCGGACTATGGTACGGACCCTATATATGTGGGGCAAGCACGATGGAGAAGCATTATGGCGACCGCCCCCGCCAAGCAGGCCACGATCTACCGGATGGTGATGCCCGTACACACCTGTCCTTATGGTCTGAAGGCGAAAGACCTGCTGCGCCGGAAAGGCTATGCGGTCGAGGATCACTGGCTCCGCACGCGGGAGGAAACCGACGCCTTCAAGGCGAAGCATGGCGTCAAGACGACGCCGCAGACCTTCATCGCCGGCGAGCGGGTGGGCGGCTATGATGATCTGCGCCGCTTCTTCGGCAAGACGGTGCGCGATCCCAAGGCCGTCACCTATCGGCCGGTGATCGCGGTGTTCGCCATGACGGCGCTGATGGCGGTGGCGGTCAGCTACGCCATGTCCGGGACGCCGTTCACGGTGCGCGCGGGCGAATGGTTCATCGCCTTCTCGATGTGCATCCTCGCCATGCTCAAGCTCCAGAACGTCGAGAGCTTTTCGAGCATGTTCCTCAACTACGACCTGCTGGCAAAGCGCTGTGTGCCTTATTCCTACATCTACCCGTTCGCGGAAGGGGGAGCCGGCGTGCTGATGGCGGCGGGCGCGCTCACCTGGCTGTCGGTGCCGGTCGCCCTCGTCATCGGCACGATCGGCGCGGTGTCGGTGATCAAGGCCGTCTATATCGACAAGCGCGAGCTGAAATGCGCCTGTGTGGGCGGTGACAGCAACGTGCCGTTGGGCTTCATCTCGCTCACCGAGAACGTGATGATGGTCGCGATGGCCCTGTGGATGCTGGCGGCTCCGGCCTGGCTTGCGATGGCGCAGTAGGCGGCGGCAACGACCGATCGTCAGAACCAGATGCGCACGCCCGCGACGAAGCTCGTCGTGGTCGGGTCTTTGCCCTGGGCGCGCGTGAAGTCGACGGTGCGGCCGGCCTGCGCGAGATAGGAGATGCCGACATAGGGGGCGAATTGTCGCCGGATCTCGTAGCGGAGCCGTAGCCCCAACTCGGCGTCGGTCAGTCCGCGACCGATGCCATTCTCCGGCACGTCCTGCGCCGCCAGATTGAACTCGACGCGCGGCTGAAGGATCAGCCGCTGCGTGATACGCTGGTCGTAATAGCCTTCAAGGCGTCCGAGAACATCGCCCTTGTTCGACAGGAACAGCGCCCCCTCGACCTCGAACCAATAGGGTGCCAACCCCTCGAACCCGACGGTCGCGTAAGTGCGTTTCGGGGACGGCCCCAAGTCCTGACGGACGCCCGCCTGAAAATTGAAATAGGGTCCGACCGCCCGGCTGTAGAGCGCCTGCACTTCGGCGCTCTCGATACCTTCACGAAAAGCGCCTTCGCCCTCGCTTTTCAGCCAGAGGCGGTTGATGTCGCCGCCGAACCACGCCTCGCCGTCCCATCGATAGCCGTCGCGGCCCTGGCGGGCCTGATATTCTGCGAGGTTGAACAGCACTTGGTAGAAGGGCTGGCCGCCTTGCTCGAACATCATGTCCTTGCGCGCCTTCGCCATATCGGCCGGCGGGAACTGGCGATCGGCGTAATGGTCCATCGGCGGGGCGGGGGCGGGCGCATTGCCGGCCGGAAGCGCGGTGCCGGCCTGTGCCATGTCGGGCATCGCCATCCCGGTCATACCCGACATGCCCAGCATGTCGTGACCGCTTTGCTGGCCGGTGGGCATGGTCATCCCCGGCATCGCCGAATGGTCCATCCCCTGCATCGGCTGCGAAGAGCCCTCTGCGGGTTTCTGGCCGCTTAGGGGCGTCGGCATCCCCGGCATGGACTCCATGCCCTGCCGAGCGCCCTGAGCGGGCTGCTCGGCACTTCCGGACATATCCATTCCCGGCATCGCCGAATGGTCCATGCCCTTCATGCCCGCCATCGGTGCGGTCGAAGGCTTGGCGGGCGTTGCGCGTCGCACAGGCGGGCGCTTGGCCTTGGCGGGCTGCTTGGCCTTCGCGGCCGGTTTGGCGGCGGGTTTCTTGGCGGGCATGGACATACCGGGCATGTTCATGCCCTGCATCGACTGCGCCGCGACGGGGGCGGCGATGGCGAGCAAGGCGGTCGCTGCAAGCGCGAAAGCAAGACGGGTCATGCGGCGTCTCCGCGCGGGCGCACGCTCACGGTCCGCATCATGCCGGCGTGCATGTGGTAGAGGAGGTGGCAGTGGAACGCCCAATCGCCGACGGCATCGGCGGTGAAGTCCCATGTCACCTTGCCGCCCGGCTGAACGATAACGGTATGTTTTCGCGGAGCATGATCGCCGTGCCCCGTCACCAGCTCGAAGAAATGGCCGTGGATGTGGATCGGATGCCCCATCATGCTGTCGTTGATGAGGTTGATCCGCACCCGCTCGCCTTCGAGGAAGGGAATCGGCTCATGCACGTCGGACATCTTCTCACCATCGAACGACCACATGAACCGCTCCATGTTGCCGGTCAGGTGAATGTCGAGGCTGCGACCGGGCGCGCGCACGTCGGGGTTGCGTGTCAGCGCCATCAGGTCGCGATAGACGAGAACCTTATGTCCGACGTCCTCTAGCCCCTGGCCCGGCTCGCCGGTGCGATCCATCGGCATCGGCGAGATCGTCTGCACGCCCGGTCCCTTCTTCACCTGGGGAGCGTTCGAGAATTCGCGCATCTTCATGGACCCCATGTCCATCGCGCCCATGCTGCCCTGCTGGCCGCCCATCGCGCTATGGTCCATGCTGGCGATCCCGTCGGTGCTGCCGCTCGACCCCATCGCACCGTGATCCACGCCCGCGTGGTCCATGCCCGGCATGGCGCTCTGCTGGCCGCTCATCGCCATCGTGCCCATCGCCATGCCGGCGCCGGGTGTGGTGAGCTTGGCGGACCGGTTCTTCTCGGCCGTGGGATCGGGGCCGCGCATCTTTCCCATGTCGCCGCCCGACATCTCCATGCCGCCCATCGACGACATATCCATGCCCATGTCTTTCATCGTGGCGAGCGGGCGCTTGCGTAGCGCCGGCACCTCGGCCGCCATGCCCGCACGCGGCGCGAGCGTGGCGCGCGCGAGGCCCGATCGATCGATCGCCTCGCCGACCAGCGTGTAGGCGCGGTCGTCGGTCGGGGTGACGATGGCGTCATAGGTTTCGGCGACGCCGATCTGGAACTCGTCGACCTCGACCGGCATGACGTTGTTCCCGTCAGCCTGGACGATGGTGAGGCGAAGGCCGGGTATGCGGACGTTGAATGTGGTCATCGACGAGGCGTTGATGACCCGCAGTCGCACCCGCTGACCGGGGGTGAACAGCGCCGTCCAGTTGTCGCGCGGGCCGTGCCCGTTGACGAGATAGGTGTAGGCGGGGCCGGTCGCATCGGAGATGTCGGTGGGGTCCATCCGCATCTTGCCCCAATCGATGCGCTCCTCGCCAGTCTGGTCCTTGCCCGCCAACAGGCCGACGAGGGTTTGGCGCTGGTAGTTGAAGTGGCCAGGATCGACCTTCATGCGGCGGAAGATGCCCTCGGGGCTGATCTGGCTGTGGTCGGAAAGCACGATGACATGCTCGCGATCGGACTGCACCGGGTCGGCCCCGGCCGGGTCGATGACGATCGGCCCGTAATGGCCGAGCTGCTCCTGAAGCCCGGAATGGCTGTGATACCAGTAGGTGCCGTTCTGCCGAATCGGAAACTCGTAAAGGAAACTCGACCGTGCCCTGATGCCGGGAAACGACACACCGGGCACACCGTCAAATTGCGCCGGCACCAGCAGCCCATGCCAGTGGATCGAGCTGTCCTCGTCCAGGTCGTTGATGACGTTAAGCCGCACATTCTGGCCTTCGCGCAGCCGGATCAGCGGAGCGGGCACCGTGCCGTTGATGCCGATCGCCTTGGATGATCGGCCGTCGATCATCATCGTCTGGCGCGCGATCCGGAGCGTGATGTCGTTGCCGGTGATGGTTGGGAGCGGCGTGGTGATGCCTGCCGAATTGGTCTGCGCCCACGCCGGCGTATAGGCCGACAGGGCGAGGCCGCCGCCCGCAAGGGCGGCTCCACGAAGCATCTGGCGGCGATCGATGGTGCGGCTCATTCAGTCCTCAAGGCTTGCGGGGAGGCGTGCCCCTTACAGCCTTGATACGCGGTGCGGTGCGCTACCCCTTAGCTCTTTCCCAATTGCTCCAGCAGTTTCGCGCGAGCGCGGTATAGCCGGGTTTCGACCGCCTTTTCGCTGATCGACAGGATGGCTGCGGTCTCGGCCTGGCTCAGCCCCTCGATTGTCCGCAGCACGAGCGGTTCCTTCAAGGTGGTCGGAAGGTCGGCGATGGCCCTGGTCACGCGGCGCAGCTCCTGCCGGTCGCCCGCTGCCTCGTCGATCGCGCGGGCGTCGTCCGCCACCGCTTCCGCCTCCGCCCCGATCGGCAAGGCGAACGCGAAGAAGCGGCGCACCGTGCGCTTGCGCCCCCAATCCCGGCATTTGTTGAGCGCGATCGTCGATAGCCAGGCGCGCATCGATCGGTTGCCGTCGTAACGGGCGAGCGCCTGATGTGCGGCGACGAACGTCTCCTGCACCAGGTCCAGCGCCTCGTCGCTCTCGCCGACGCTCGCACGCACGATCCGGTAGATCGGCTGCCGATGGCGACGCATGATCTCAGCGAAGGCGGCATCGCGCCCGGCGATGGTAAGGGTTGCAAGCTCGCCTTCGGTCAGTGTCATCCAGTCAAGGCTCATGCGCCCGGACTCAACGCGCGTCGTCGGTCAGCGCCTTCACCACCGCCTGATCGAACTGCCTGGCCTGATCTGGCCGAAGGAGCTGCCGCATGACGAAGATGTGCGCGAGCGTCGCCTTTTGCAGCTCGCCCATGACGGCATGGCTGCGATCGACGGCAGCCGTGACACGTGGCCCGTTGCCATGTTCGGCCTCGATCGCCTCGGCGAGCCGGGCATTGTCGGCGCGCAATTCCAGCTCGAACGCGCGCCGCTGCACCGCGAACCTTTGTTCGAGTACCCGAAGGCGCGCCTCCTGCTCTGCGTCGAGCGCCAGCTTGTGATGCAGCACGTCATGCAGCTCCGCCCCCGGCTGTGCAGGCGCGGGCAATAGCTCGCGACCCAGGAACACACCGCCGATCGCGGCAATGAAACAGGCGATGGCGCACAATATGAGACGTGTCCGCCCGCTCACGGCGCGCCGCCAAGCAGGGTCGAGGGCGCAAGTGGCGATCCCGGCCCGAGTGGGGAAAAAGACGATATCGCGCGGGCCGGTTGTGCCGGGAAGCCGGCGCCGACAATCCCCATGACCAGCGCCGCTGCGATCGTCACTGCGCCAATACCCAATCCGGCATGTGCCGCCGGGCGTGCGGCAATGCGCGCCATCACTCTCGCTTCGATACCATCCAGGCTCGCGGGGACTGGCGCGTGCGCCAGCCTCGCCAAAGCTGTGTCGAGATCATCCATGTCGTTCACTCCACCCCTCTAGCATAGGTTACGCAAATGCGGTCGCTACCCCTCAAGACGGTCGCGCTGAGGGGTCGGCGCGCGGGCCGCGTAAAGAAGGGCAGGCCCACTTTGCGAAGGAACCTCTATGCGCCGTCTGTCCGTTCTGCTTGCCGCCGCCATCGCCTCGGTCGCGTTCGCTGGCGCTGCCCAAGCCCATCCCAAGCTGCTGTCCGCCACACCCGCCGCTAATGCGACCGTGGCGAAGCCGGCGAGGATCGAACTGCACTTCAGCGAAAAGCTGATGCCCGCCTTTTCCAAGGCCGATGTGACCATGGCCGCCATGCCCGGCATGGCGGCGATGAAGATGGCCAGCGCCGTCGCGGTGTCGCCCGATGGTCGCACGCTCGTCATCACGCCGAAGGCCCCGCTGCCCATGGGCCGCTACAGCGTTTCCTGGACCGTCGTATCGACCGACACGCACAAGGTCGCGGGAAGCTATGCCTTTGCGGTGAAGTGAGCCGTGGGGGACGGGTCGCTGATCGGCGTTCGCTTCGCGATCTATCTAACGCTCGCGGCGCTGTTCGGCCTGTCCGCCTTCAGCCTCTATGGTCTGCGGGCAGGCGAGCGCGGTGACGCGCTCGCCCTGCGACCCTGGATATTGACCTGTGCGAGCGTCGGGCTGCTGCTGTCGTTCGCCTGGGTCGTGCTGATGGCTTCCTCGATGGCGGGGACGCCGGCGTGGCCGATCGACGGCGAAGCGGTTGGCGCGCTGCTGATAGGCTCGGCGATCGGCACGGCCTGGAAGGTCCGGATGGCGGCGCTCGCCGTCGCGGCACTGGCAGCCACACGCGCGCCCGATCGCGGCATTGCGGTGTGGATCGTCGCGCTCTCCGCTGCGGTCGCGCTCGGGGCATTGGCGTGGACCGGGCATGGTGCGATGGACGACGCCGCGATCGGCTGGCTTCACCTCGCGGCCGACATCCTTCACCTGATTGCCTCGGGCCTATGGGTGGGCGCATTGCTCGGGCTGATCCTGCTGGTATCGCGGCGATCCGCGCGCGTCGATACGGCGCATCTCGCATTGACCCATCGCGCCCTGCACGGGTTCGGGGCAGTGGGGACGGTGGTAGTTGCCGCTATCGTCGTCACCGGCTTGGCCAACGGATGGATGCTGGTCGGCCTTGGAAATGTCGAAAGCCTTGCAACGACACTCTACGGCCAGCTTCTTTTGTTAAAATTAGCACTGTTCGTCGCTATGATGGGACTTGCTTCGCTCAATCGCTTCCGGCTGACGCCGGCCTTTGAACGTTCAATCGTTGCCGGCGATTACGTCCACGCGCTCAGCGCGCTGCGTGCGAGCCTTGTGGTCGAGACGGGCTGTGTCGCGGTGGTGCTGGGGCTTGTCGCGTGGCTCGGGACGCTGGCGCCGCTTGCCTCGGGCGGGTGAAGCGAGGCCGGGGCTAGAGCTAGAAATGAAACTTGTCGAGGCGTGTAGGAAAATGGGCGTCGCGGCTTGAAGACCACGACGCCCGCCTAATCACTCAAAGGTTGCCAGACTCTCGGAGCGTTGGTCAGCATTTTTGCGGCGCCTCGCAGCAAGACGAGATACCCAAGCTGCGATCGCCGGCAGCACCAGCAGGGTAAGCGCGGTCGACGAGATAAGGCCGCCGATGACCACGGTAGCCAAGGGCCGCTGCACCTCCGCGCCGGTGCCGGTCGCGAGCGCCATCGGCACGAAGCCGAGCGACGCCACCAGCGCGGTCATCAGCACGGGCCGGACCCGTTCCATCGCCCCATCGGCGATAGCCTTGTCATCGTTCTGGCCACCCTCGCGATGCTTGCCGATCGCGCTCATCATCACGAGTCCGTTCAGCACGGCGACGCCCGATAAGGCGATGAACCCGACCGCCGCGGTGATCGAGAACGGAATGCCGCGAAGTAATAGCGCGAACACACCACCCGCCAGCGCCATCGGCACGGCCGAAAACACGATTGCTGCCGGAATGAAACCGCCGAGCGCCAGATAGAGCAGAGCGTAGATGGCGAGGAAGCAGATCGGCACGACGATCATCAGGCGAAGGCGCGCCGATTGCAGGCTTTCGAACGTCCCGCCCCACTCGGTATACATGCCGGTGGGAAGCTGCATCTGCCCGATTTTCGCCTGCGCCTCCTCGACAAACCCGCCAAGATCGCGCCCGCGCACATTGACCTGGACGATCACCATGCGCTTGCCGTTCTCGCGGCTGATCTGGTTCAAGCCTTCAGTATAGCTGAACCGCGCGACCTCCCGGAGCGGGATCGAACGCGCGGCCTGGCCGTCGATCGTCGGCAACATGACGGGAATCGAGCCGAGTGCGTCGATGTCGTCGCGCTGCGCATCGGGAAGCCGGACCACCACGGCGAAACGACGGTCGCCCTCGAATAGCAACCCCGCCTCGCGACCGCCAAGCGCCGCGGCGACCGTGTTCGCCACGTCCTCCACCGTCAGGCCGTAGCGAGCGACCGCCTGCCGGTCGATCTTCACGTCGAATGTAGGCGCGCCGTCGGTTTGCTCCGCGCTTACGTCGGCCGCGCCGGGGATGGCGCGAACGGTTGCCGCGATCCGCTTGGCCTGCGCGGTCATCTGGTCGAGGTCGTCACCATAGAGCTTGATCGCCACGTCCGACCGGACGCCGGCGATCAGCTCGTTGAACCGCATCTGGATCGGCTGCTGGATCTCGGTGCGGTTGCCGATCAGCGGCTTCATCCGCTCCTCGATGCGACGCAAGATGTCCGCCTTGCTGCGAACCTCGGCCGGCCATTCGCTCTCCGGCTTCGGAATGACGTAGGTGTCGGACGCATTGGGCGGCATCGGGTCGGTGCCAAGATCGGCGTTGCCGTTCTTGGAGAAAACCAAGGCCACCTCCGGCAGCGTCTTCAACGCATTCTCGATTTGGAGCTGCATCTGCGTCGACTGGTCGATCGAGGCCGAGGGCACGCGGAAGTTGGTGACGGTGATGTCCTTTTCGTCGAGCTGCGGCATGAACTCCTCGCCAAGGAAGCCGAAACACAGGATCGCGGCGACGAAGACGCCGACACCGCCCAGGATGAACGGCACGGGGCGGCGGATCGCTTTGTCGAGCGCCGGCGCATATCTCTCCTTGAACCAGCGGATCGGCCGCACCTCCGTTTCACTGACCCGGCCCTTGATGAAGATCGCGATCATTGCCGGTACGAAGGTGAGCGACAGCACGAACGCGGAGGCGAGCGCGACCATCAACGTGACCGCCATAGGTGAGAAGGTTTTGCCCTCTATGCCCTGGAAGGTGAGCAGCGGTACGAATACGAGAAAGATGATGAGCTGGCCGAACACGGTCGGGCGGATCATTTCCTTTGAAGCGCCGATTACTTCGCTGAGGCGCTCTGGGAGCGTGAGCAACCGCTTTTCATGCTCCTGTCGTTCGGCAAGCCGTCGCAGCGTGTTCTCGACAATGATGACTGCGCCATCGACGATCAGGCCGAAGTCGAGCGCGCCAAGGCTCATCAGATTGCCCGATACCCCGAGGCCGTTCATGCCGGTCGCGGTCATCAGCATGGTGATCGGGATCACGGCCGCGGTGATAAGGGCGGCGCGCACATTGCCAAGCAGCAGGAACAGCACGACGATAACGAGCAGCGCACCTTCAATGAGGTTCTTTTCGACCGTCGCAATCGTCGCGTTGACGAGCTTGGAGCGGTTATAGACGGGTTCCGCGAATACATCGGGCGGGAGCGCCTTGTTGATGTCGGTCAGCTTCTCCGCGACGCTGGTCGCGACGATGCGACTGTTTTCGCCGACCAGCATCAGCACGGTCGAAATGACTGCCTCCGATCCCATGCGACTGCCGGAGCCTGTGCGCACCGCGCCTCCGATCACGACCTGGCCCACGTCCTTCACGCGCACGGGGACGCCGTTGCGGGTGGCAACCACGGCCTCCTGTATGTCTTCGATCGATTTCAGGCGCGCGTCGGCACGAACAAGGAAGCTCTCCCCGGCACGGCGGACATAGTTCGATCCGGCGGACAGGTTCGCCCGCTCCATCGCGTCGGCCAGTTCGGTGATCGAAAGCCCGTAGGAGGCGAGCGCATTGAGGTTCGGTTCGATCAGATATTGTTTGACGTAGCCGCCATTGGAATCGACCCCGGCAACGCCCTTCACGGTCCGCATCTGCGGCCGGATGATCCAGTCCTGCACCGTGCGAAGATAGGCGGCCTTCGCCAGCTCGGTGGTCAGCCGCTCCCCCTCGGGGGTGAGGTAGCTGCCGTCCGACTGCCAGCCCGGCTTGCCGTCGATATGTTCCACGCCGCCCTTGCTGTCGGGATGGCGGAAGGCGACCGAATAGAAGAAAATCTCGCCAAGCCCCGTGCTGAGGGGGGCAAGATTGGGCTGCACGCCCGCGGGCAGACTATTCTTGGCCTGTGCGAGCCGTTCTGTGACCTGCTGGCGGGCGAAGTAGATGTCGGTGGCGTCGGTGAACACCGCCGTCACCTGGCTGAACCCATTGCGCGAGAAGGAGCGCGTCAGTTCCAGGCCGGGGATGCCGGCGAGCGCCGTTTCGACCGGAAACGTCACCTGCTTCTCGATGTCGACCGGGCCAAGCGTCGGCGCGAAGGTGCTGATCTGCACCTGTCGATTGGTGACATCCGGCACGGCGTCGATCGGTAGCTTCGTGATCTGCCACACGCCGATGCCGACGACGACGAGCGTGAGGAAGGCGACCAGCCAGCGCAGATGCACTGAGGTCGATAGGATGCGCTCGATCATTCCTCGCCTCCCGCATTCTTCTCAAGCTCGGCTTTGAGCAGGAAGGCATTGGTCGTCGCGATCGGTGTGCCAGCGGCGAGGCCGCGGGCGACCGCGACCATACCGCTCGACCGACTGCCGATCTGAATCGGCTGCGCGCGGAAGCCGACACGCGTCCGCACGAACACCACGGTCTGATCGCCAAGCGTCTGAACGGCGTCCTGCGGCACCATCACCCCATCACTTGCCGCGCCGCCGCTGGCGAAGATGCGGGCTTGGATGAGTTGGCCGGGGACCAGCGTGCTGGTAACCGCGCTTGGCGTAACGACGACCGTCGCGCTGCGCGATTGCGGATCGACGACCCCCGTTGCCGACCTGACGCGACCGTCGATGGTGCGCCCGTCATTGGTCGACAGCTCCACCCGATCGCCAGCGCGGATGCGGCCCGCATCGGCGGGCGGCACGCTGACCGTGATCTGGAGGCGATGCGGATCGGCGACGCGAAACAGCTCGGTCTCAGCCGCGACGAATTGCCCGAGATTGGCCGCAGCGCTCGTCACCCGTCCGGAGACGGGGCTGATGACCGCAACCGAACGGCCGTCGCCCAAGACGCGCGCCGCCCCGGCTGCGGCGCTGGCGCGGCGCGAGTCGGCCTGCGCGACGGCAAGGTTCGCTTGCGCGGTTTCGAAGTCGGCACGAGGACTGACACCCTGATTGAGCAACGTCCGCTCACGTGCGAGCTGTCGCGCGGCGAGTGTCACCCGCGCCGACGCTGCAGCACGATCGGCGGCGATCTGCGAAGCGTCGCGGCTCTCAACGAGCGCGAGCGTCTGCCCGGCGCGGATGGGATCGCCGATGCGCGACAAGATGCGCGTTACGGTGCCGGGCGCGCGGGCCGTCAGCACCGCCTCGGCATCCGGTGTCGCTTCGACCGTGGCAGATGCCGGGATGGCAGCGTCGAGTTCTCCCGCCGCAGCGGAAGCGACCGTGATCTGCGACACGGTGATCGACTGCGGCGTCATTGTAACGGTCGTAGCCGGCTGCGCTGGCTTAGCGGCTGCGCTCGCGGGAGCGGAAGGTGGCGGTGCCTGGGTGAGGCGCGCTGCGCAGAAACCAAGTGACGCTGCGGCAACCAGGCCGATGGCGGCGCCGATGTAAAGACGATTTCTATCGGTCATTGGACCGCTTCTCCGGTGATGGTGAGACCCTGCAAGCGGGCCAGATTGGCGCGGATATCGAGACGGGCTGAGGCGGCATCGAGGATGACGCCGCGCGCCACCCCGAGATTGTGGCGTGCCACCAGCAGCTCGATCAGCGGCGACTTGCCCGCCTCGTAGGCAATGCGAGCAAGGCGATAGCCCTCTTCGGCTGTCGCCAGCGTGCGGTTGGCAGCGGCAGCGCGGACATCGGCCGCCGCGACCAGCGCCAACACGGCACCTGTGCCGGCCTGCGCTTCCAACCGTGCTGCGACGGCGCGTGCCTCGGCACCTTGCAGGTCAGCGCGCGCCGCTGCGATGTTGCCGCGATTGCGATCGAAGATCGGCAGCGGGAGCGAGAAACCGGCGACGATGGCGGGGCCGCTCGCGACCCGTAGCTGGCGGACACCGAGCTGGGCGGTGACATTGGGGATGGCAAGCCGCTGTTGAACCGTCACTGCCTTCGCGGCGGCATCGCGTTCCGCTTCGGCCAGCCGCACGGTGGTCGCCTGCATCGGATCGATCGGGCCATAGGTCGGCTTGGCGTCGAGCCGGTCGAGGAGCGATTCCGTGACGCCGGTGAACGGCGTCACGACCCCGGCCAGCGCCGACAGCCGCGCGAGCGCGGCAGTTTTCAAGGCGCGCGCGTTCTCGAGATCGGCTTGCAGCGTATTCAGCTCGGTTTCGGCTTGAACCTGCCGAAGCCGCGCTTCCTTGCCAGCGCCAACAAGCGCCTGCGCGACCTTCAGATCAGCAGTCGCTTCCTCCACCTCATCCTCGGCGAGGGCGATGCGCCGATCGGCGATTTCCGCACCCCCATAGGCGCGCGCCAGCTCGGTCGCATAGGTTAGGCGACCGTCGCGATTGCGCGCCTGCGCGGCGGCGATGCCGGCTTCTCCGGCGGCGATTCTGGCCGATCGCTTTCCGCCCAACTCGATGGGCTGGTCGATCTGGAACGTCGTCTGCTGCTGGCTTCGGGCGTTCGCGGTGAGATCCCCGGCGAAGTTCTCCGCATAGACGTTGATCGAGGGATTGGGGCGCGCACGCGCCTGTGCGGCGAGGCCGCGGGCGCGCGCCACGTCGGCATCCAGCGCCATGACACGCGGACTTTCGCGTGTCTGGCTCAATAGCTGTGCAAAGGGCGGCGCGGTCTGCGACCACGCCACGCCGGCGGGCCACAGCGCCGCCAGGGTGCCGGCGAGCGCGAATATGCGCTGCCAGCGAAAATTGCCGTTCATCATCATTGATCCTCCAGGGTGGGCCGATCGGCGGCAAGCGCCAGCGAGGCTTAGCCGCGTGGAGGTCGCAACAGCTCGGAAGGGTCGATTTCGCTACGGAGAAATGTATCGCGCGGCGACCAGCTCTGGTCAGACACGACCGCCACGGTAGGCGTCGCAAGCGGCCCGGCGAGCGCAATCAATTCGCCTGTCGCATGAGCGAGCATGTGAACCGGACCGTCCGGGTCGCTCGGCTTGGACCGATCATGATCATACTCGACCGACGCGGCATGGAACGGCTCGTGGTCGTGGACGATTGCACCATGCCATCCCGACAGGCCGGTCATGCACAACATCGCGACGACGGCCAACAGGGCGCCAGCGAACCTTGAGCGGAATCTACGAACCGCCATCACGCGAAGCGTAGGCGGCGCGAAAGTGCGGAGCAAGCGCATCACGCTTTGGGCCATCGCGAGTGCCGACGATCAATCACATACGGATGATCGCCGACCGCATGGACTTGTCGGTGCGGATCGTCGTCGGCGAGGTCACCATGCTCGTGCGCGATGACGTCGGGATCGTTCGATGGCCAGATCAGGAACGCCGCGACGACCCCGATCGCTGCAACCGCCGCCATCGCCGTGAAGGCGGCGGCCATGCCAACACGCGCGCCGAGCTGCCCGACAAGCGGGTAGCAGATCAACCAGCAGACATGGCTGAGCGCGAACTGCGCCGCAAAGAGCGCGGGCCGATCGTTGGCATTGGCCGAGCGCCGCAACAACCGTCCGGAGGGGGTCACGCACGCGGAATAGGCGACGCCCATCACCAGCCACCCCGCGAGCAGAACATGCCAGTAGGGCGTGCCTGGTGGCATCGTCGCGGTGATCGTCGCCAACAGGCCGAGCGTTATGGTCAGCGCGGCCGCGGCGATCAGCATGACGGTCCGGTCCGAGATCTGATCGAGGATGCGGGGCAGGGTCAGGGCAGCGGTGATCGAGCCGGCTCCGAATGCGGCGAGCGTCAGCGCGACGTCGCGCTGGCTCAGTCCCATTCCCCGCACGATGACGACGGTGTTGACGATGACCATCGCGCTTGCCGCAGCGGCGGTCAGCGACAGGGCGAGCAGGCCGCGGAGTCGGGGCGTGGCGAGATAGATGCGCGTGCCGCGTGTGGTCTTGTCGTAGATGCCGCCTTCGGCCTCGACAGGCGCGGGCCGCGGTAGGACCGTCGAGACGACCAGCAGTGCCGAGGCGACGAAGCCGACCGCTGTGCCGGAGAAAAGCCAATGGTAGCTCATCATGGTGAGGAGCCCGGCGGCAAGGATCGGGCTGGTCAGGCTCTCCATGTCGTAGGCGAGCCGCGACAGCGACAGGGCACGGGTATAGTCGCGCTCCTCGGGCAGCACGTCGGGAATTGTTGCCTGGAAGGTCGGCGTGAATGCGGCCGATGCCGATTGCAGCACGAAGATCAGAATATAGACCTGCCAGATCTGGTTCACGAAGGGCAGGCATAGCGCTACTGCCGCCCGGATCACGTCCATGCCAACCAGCAGCGCGCGGCGCGGCACACGATTGGCGAAGGCTCCAGCGATCGGCGCGACGCCGATATAGGCGATCATTTTGATGGCGAGTGCCGTTCCCAGCACCGCGCCAGCGCTACCTCCGGCAATGTCATAGGCGAGCAAGCCGAGCGCGACCGTCGCGAGACCCGTTCCGATCAGCGCAATGATCTGCGCGAGAAACAGGTGACGGTAGGTCCGGTTGGCGAGCACGCTGAGCATGGCGCTGCATATCCCCCATGGGGGATCGCGTCTATCCCCCTCGGGGGATACTCGACAATGATGGCTGATAGGCCTTACATAGCTTGATGGCCCATACCGCTCACACCAGTCACCCTGACATCATCAAACGGCTGAATCGCGCTGCCGGTCATCTGCGCAGTATCGTTGGCATGATCGACGATCAGCGTACCTGCGTCGATATTGCGCAGCAGCTTCAGGCAGTCGAGAATGCCGTCGCAAGCGCGAAACGGGCACTCATCAATGATCATATCGATCATTGCCTTGTCCATGCCGAAGAGGGTGAAGGGACCAAGCACGCCGTCGACCAGTTTCGGGCGATTTCGAAATATTGGTAGAATTGGCGGACTCTCGTGTGCTGCCCCGTTCTTTCCGCGATGCCCGACACGAGCGATAGCCCGTCGTCCGACGGCACGTGAATGATGCCTCGGCCGACGCTACGCTGCCGATGCGATTTCCGCCGCGATCAGTGCGCCATCGCTCCGAACTCGACTTTCTGTTCCAATTAGCACCGCATCGAGCCGATCCAATCGATGCGGTACGTCGTCGATTACCAGAATCGCTTCAGCCAAGGCGACCAGGATCGTCGTTTCGCTGGCTGTGACCTGGTCAATGCCTTCAAGACGCCGGAGGGCTCCGCTAAATGCGGATCGGCGCACCATCAAATTTATATCGTGGACCGGACCCTCGACGATGCGGCCGTAAACTGGCCGATCGCCAGGAAAACTGATCGGCGGACTGGCCATACCCAGAGGTTCGGAGGATTCTATGCCTTCAAGCAGAAGGCGACCGACCAGCACGGCGAGGTGACGATCGACTTCGCTGAAAACCGAGAAGGGACCGTCGTTTACAACTTCGGCTATGCTCAAGCGCCAGCTGAAACCATCGAGGTCGCTATCCGCCGGGAATAGTGCAATATCACGAGTAACACCGCCGCCATTCTTCCACCGCTGGGCAATACGCCTGGCGGCCGGAAGAAGAACCGGTATCGTCATGCGCGGATCCCCGGCAAATCGAGCCCCTTTTCCTGGGCACAGGCTTGCGCAATGTCGTAACCGGCATCGGCATGGCGCATCACGCCCGTTGCGGGATCGTTCCATAGCACACGCCCGATCCGGCGCGCCGCGTCCTCGGTGCCATCGGCGACGATCACCATGCCGCTATGTTGCGAATAGCCCATGCCCACGCCGCCGCCATGATGAAGCGACACCCAGGTTGCGCCCGAGGCGGTGTTGAGCAGCGCGTTGAGCAGTGGCCAATCCGATACGGCATCCGACCCGTCCAGCATCGCCTCGGTCTCGCGGTTGGGACTGGCGACGGAACCAGAATCGAGATGATCGCGACCGATCACGATCGGCGCCTTGAGCTCGCCAGATGCGACCATTTCGTTGAAGGCCAAGCCTAGGCGATGCCGGTCGCCGAGACCGACCCAGCAAATCCGCGCGGGCAGGCCCTGGAAATGGATACGCTCGCGCGCCATGTCCAGCCAGCGATGGAGGTGCGCATTGTTGGGCAGAAGCTCCTTCACCTTCGCATCCGTGCGATAGATATCCTCGGGATCGCCTGACAGCGCCGCCCAGCGGAACGGGCCGATGCCGCGGCAGAATAGCGGGCGGATATAGGCCGGGACGAACCCCGGGAACGCGAACGCATCTTCAACCCCTTCGTCGAGCGCGACCTGCCGGATATTGTTGCCATAATCGAGCACCGGCACGCCCGCGCGCCAGAAATCGAGCATCGCGCGGACATGCGTCGCCATCGATGCCTTGGCGGCGCGTTCCACCGATGCCGGGTCCGCGTCGCGCGCCGACGCCCAGCGATCGAGCGTCCAGCCCTGCGGCAGATAGCCGTTGAGCGGATCGTGCGCCGATGTCTGATCGGTCACGGCGTCGGGCCGGACGCCGCGGCGCACCAGTTCCGGGTAGACGTCCGCCGCGTTGCCGATCAGCCCTACGGAAACCGGCGATGTCGCGCTGTTGACGATATCGAGCGCCTCGTCGAGGCTGGCAGTCATCCGGTCGACATAGCCGGTCTTCAGCCGCATCTCGATCCGGCTTGGCTGGCATTCTACCGCGAGGCACGACGCGCCCGCCATCGTCGCCGCCAGCGGTTGCGCGCCGCCCATGCCACCCAAGCCGGCGGTCAGGATCCAGCGTCCCGACAGGTCGCCGCCATAATGCCGACGCCCGACCTCGACGAAGGTCTCGTAGGTGCCCTGCACGATGCCCTGCGTCCCGATATAGATCCACGAGCCGGCGGTCATCTGGCCGTACATCGCCAGCCCCTTGCGGTCGAGTTCGTGGAAATGCTCCCACGTCGCCCATTTCGGCACGAGGTTGGAATTGGCGATCAGCACGCGCGGGGCATCCTTGTGCGTGCGGAACACGCCGACCGGCTTGCCCGACTGGACGAGCAGCGTCTCGTCGTCCTCCAGGCGGCGCAGCGTCTCGACGATCCGGTCGTAGCTTTCCCAGTCCCGCGCGGCGCGACCGATGCCACCATAGACCACCAGTTCCTCGGGCCGCTCGGCGACGCCGGGGTCGAGATTGTTCATCAGCATCCTGAGCGCCGCTTCGGTTTGCCAGCTCTTGGCCGATCGCTCGGGGCCGGTCGGCGCATGGATCGAACGGCTGTTGTCGAGGCGGGTCATGCGGGGCCTTTCGTGAAATCGAGCGCAGCGCGCAGGATCTGAGCAAGATGTTTCCGCAACGGCGCGGCAAATTGCGGATCGTAGGCCGTTGGCCAGTTTTCCGGATCGACATCGGTCGACGGTTCGCGGAGATAGGCACGGATCGCAATTTCCATCTGAATCGCATGGACGCCGCCTTCGGGCCGCCCGTAATGCCGCGTCGTCCAGCCGCCGCGAAACCGGCCATCGAGCACATGACTGCGACCCGATGCCGCACACACCGTCGCGACCGCCGCGGCAAGCGCGGGATCGCACGTCGCGCCGCCATTGGTGCCGATATTGAAGGCGGGGAGTTCGCCGTCGAACAGTCGCGGGATGCGACTGCGGATCGAGTGGCAGTCATAGACGACGACCCTCGGGTGTTGTGCACGGAGCCGCGCGATCTCTTCGGATAAGGCCTCGTGATAGGGGCTGAACCAGCGATCGCGCCGATCGGCGATTTCCGCGTCGTCCGGCGCCATTCCCGGACGATAAAGCGGATCGCCGTCGAACGTCGTCGTCGGACACAATTCGGTCGTCGCCAGACCGGGATAGAGCGAACTGCCACTAGGATCGCGATTCACGTCGATTACGCTGCGCGACATCGATGTCGAGACGATCGTCGCCTCGGCCAGGCCGTCATAGAGGTCACCGATATGCCAGTTGGCATCGCGCGTCGCCGTCCAGTGCGACACGAACCGTGGCAACAGCGCAGCCGGAATGGTTCGCCCGCCATGCGGCATCGCCAGGATCAGCGGCGTATCCGCGCGGTCGATGTGCAGCCAGTCCGGCATTGTTATGCCGCGAGACCGGGGAGCGGCGGTGCCGTGGCGATAAGCCGGCCGTCTTTGATCAGGGCGATGGCGGCGGCCATATCCGGTGCCATGTGGCGATCGTCCGTGAGCGTCGGCACAGCGGCGCGCAGGAGCTTGCGCGCCGCTTCGACCGACGCGCTCGATTGGAGCGGCAGGTGGAAGTCGCAGCCCTGCACGCCGGCCAGCAATTCGATGCCGAGCACGGCATCGACATTGGCCGCCATCGCCAGCAGCCGTCGCGCGCCGTGCGCCGCCATCGACACATGGTCCTCCTGATTGGCCGAGGTCGGAATGGAGTCGACGCTGGCCGGATAGGCCCGCTGCTTGTTCTCCGACACGAGGGCTGCCGCTGTGACCTGCGGGATCATGAAGCCCGAATTGAGGCCGGGCTTGGGCGTCAGGAACGCAGGCAGACCGGACAGTGCCGGATCGACCAGCATCGCGATCCGGCGCTCGGCCAGCGATCCCATCTCGCACAGTGCCAGCGCGATCATGTCGGCGGCGAACGCGACGGGTTCGGCATGGAAGTTTCCGCCCGACAGCGCTTCGTCGGTGTCGGCGAAGATAAGCGGATTGTCGGACACGCCGTTCGCCTCGGTGATCAGCGTCGCACCTGCCTGGCGAAGTAGATCGAGCACTGCGCCCATCACCTGCGGCTGGCACCGGAGGCAGTACGGATCCTGGACGCGGACGTCGTCCTCGCGGTGGGAGGCGCGGATCGCCGATCCGGCCATCATCGCGCGCAACGCCGCCGCGGTCTCGATCTGTCCGCGATGGCCTCGCAGCGCGTGGATACGGGCATCGAACGGGGCATCGGACCCCTTGGCCGCTTCGGTTGACAGGATACCCGTGACCAGTGCCGAGCGATACAGGCGCTCCGCTTCGAACAGGCCGACCAGCGCATAACTGCACGAGAATTGCGTGCCATTCAGCAGTGCCAGACCTTCCTTTGGGCCAAGCGTGAGCGGTTGCAGACTGGCCTGCGCCAAGGCCTGATCGGCCGGCATGGCGGCTCCATCGACGATGATCTCGCCGACCCCGATCATCGCAGCGGTCATGTGCGCGAGGGGGGCGAGATCGCCACTCGCGCCGACCGATCCTTGCGCGGGAATGACCGGGGTCAGCCCGCTATCGAGCATCGCCTCGAGCAGCGCGATCGTCTCCGGCTTAACGCCCGACGCGCCCTGCGCCAGGCTGACGAGCTTGAGCGCCATCATCAGCCGCGCGACCGGGACCGGCATCGGATCGCCGACGCCCGCGGCATGGCTCAGGACGATGTTGCGCTGGAGCGTGGCGAGGTCGCCCGTTTCGATCCGCACCGTCGCCAGTTTCCCGAAGCCCGTATTGATGCCGTACACCGGTTCGCCGCGCGCCAGGATACGCGTCACCGCCGCCTCGCTTGCCGCGATCGCCGGGCGACACGCCGGATCGAGGCTGAACGCGACACCGTTGTAGATCGCCCGCCATTGATCGAAGGCGATGGCACCCGGGGTCAAGATCATCGGCCGTTCCTGACGCGTGCATGAAGGGGGTTGAAGCCGATCCGGTAGACCAGCTCCGCGGGATCGGAGATGTCCCAGATGGCAAGGTCGCAGGCCTTTCCCGCCTCAAGCGTGCCAATGTCGCTGCTCAGGCCGAGCGCCCGCGCGGCGTTTATCGTCACGCCCCGCAACGCCTCGTCGACGGTCAGGCGGAACAGCGTCGCGGCCATGTTGAGCACGAGCAGGATCGAGGTCAGCGGCGACGTGCCGGGATTGCAGTCGGTGGCGAGCGCGATCGGAACGCCGTGCTCGCGCAGCAGTGCGATCGGCGGGAGCGTCGTTTCTCGCATGAAGTAGTAGGCGCCCGGCAGCAGTACCGCGACGGTGCCGGCCTGCGCCATCGCTGCCACATCGCTCTCATCGGCATGTTCGAGATGATCGGCAGACAAAGCGCCATGCCGCGCGGCGAGGGTCGAGCCGTGCAACGTCGATAATTGTTCGGCGTGCAGCTTGACGGGCAGGCCGTGCGCGCGGGCGGCGGCGAACACCCGCTCCGTCTGGGCCGGCGAAAATCCGATGCGCTCGCAAAACGTATCGACCGCATCTGCAAGGCCCGCCGCAGCGACCGCCGGCATCATCGTCTCGCACACAAGATCGACATAGCCATCGGCGTCCCCAGCGAATTCGGGAGGCACCGCATGGGCACCGAGGAATGTTGTCGCAACACGCACGTCGCGCACCGTGCCGAGCCGCCGCGCGGCACGTAGCATCTTCGTTTCATCGGCGAGCGTCAGGCCATAGCCCGACTTCACCTCGATCGTGGTGACGCCTTCGGCCAGCAGCGCGTCGAGGCGGGGTAGCGCCAGTTCGACGAGATCGTTCTCGGTGGCGTCGCGTGTCGCGTGCATCGTCGAGACGATGCCGCCGTCGGCAAGGGCGATATCCTCATAGCTGGCACCGGCGAGCCGTGCCGCGAACTCCCCGGCACGATTGCCTGCATGAACGATATGCGTGTGGCAATCGATCAGGCCGGGCGTGATCCAACGACCGTTGCAATCATGCTCGACGGCTGCGGAAAAGGCTGGAGCGTCGGCGGCGGTGCCCGCAAACACGATGCGGCCCTCGCTCGCGGCGAGAACGCCATCGACGATCTCACCCGTCCGGTTGAGCCGGTCATCGTTGTAAGTCTGACGTTGCGCCAGACCGAGTCACACCGCAGCATGAGCCCCGTTTCATTTGTCTATACAAAAGCATGATGCCGGCTTAGTGTCCAGCCACCGCGCGGAGGAATTTATGCCGGCTCTTTGGTTTGACACAGCCTTGCTCCCCGATGGTTGGGCAACTCACGTGCGGATTTCGATCGTCGACGGCACGATCGTCGCCGTCGACACGGGCGTCGCCGCACAAGAAGGTGACGAGCGTCATGCCATTGCCATTCCCGGCCTCGCCAATCTCCACAGCCATTCCTTCCAACGCCTTATGGCGGGTTTGGCGGAAGGCCCATCGGCACCCGGGCAAGACGATTTCTGGGGTTGGCGCGAGCTGATGTACCGGCTCGTCGAGCGGCTTTCGCCCGACGATGTCGCAGCGATCGCAGCAATGGCGTTTATGGAGATGCTGGAGGGCGGGTTCACCCGCGTCGGCGAATTCCATTATCTGCATCATCAACCAGACGGCGACCCGTACGACGATCCAGCGGAAATGGCGGTCGCGATCACTGCCGCATCGGCCGAAACCGGGATCGGCCTGACGATCCTGCCGGTCTTCTACGCGCATTCGGGCTTCGGGGCCGCACCGCCCAAACCTGAGCAACGGCGCTTCGTTACCGATATCGACGGCTTCGCGCGCCTGCACGACGCGAGCCGCGCGGCGGTGAAGTCGCTGTCGGGCGCGATCGTCGGCATCGCGCCGCATTCACTCCGCGCGGTGGCGCCGGATGAACTAACGCGGCTTGCGATGCTCTTCAGCGACGGGCCCATCCACATCCACATCGCCGAGCAGGTAAAGGAGGTGGCGGACTGTGTCGCTTGGTCGGGGCAGCGCCCGGTGGCATGGCTGCTGGACCATATGCCGGTCGATCAGCGCTGGTGTCTGGTCCACGCAACGCATGTCGATGATCGCGAAGTGGCGGCGCTCGCCGCAAGTGGTGCCGTTGTCGGCCTCTGCCCGATCACCGAGGCCAATCTCGGCGACGGCCTGTTTCCGCTCGAGGCATTCGCCAAAGCGTCCGGACGGTTCGGCATTGGCTCGGATTCCAACGTCCGGATCGATGCGGCGGAGGAACTTCGGTTGCTCGAATATGGCCAGCGTCTTTCGCTGCGACGCCGTGGCGTCCTCGCGCGGGGCGGGGTATCGACGGGGCGCGCGCTTTTCGACGCGGCGCTGGACGGCGGAGCGATGGCACTGGGCGCGGCACCACCCTGCCTTGCACCGGGAATGTCGGCGGATATTGTCGCGCTGAAATCCGATCCGACTGCGATGGAGGACCAAGTGCTCGACCGCTGGATCTTCGCCCGCGGTGCCGGGGCGATCGAGGCCGTGTGGCGGAATGGTCGACAATATGTTGTCGAGGGCCGTCACATCCAGCGCGAGGCGATCGAGCGGCGCTTTGCCTTGGCGAGCGCCCGCGCGCTTGGATGATATCAGTCGAAGAGCGGTAGCGCTGTCGTCGATTTGATCTCCTGCATCGCAAAAGACGAGCTGACGTCGTGGAGATCGGCGACCTTGGTCAGCTTGCGATAAATGCGGTCATAGTCTGCGATATCGCGGGCGACGACCTTCAGCAGATAATCGATCTCGCCGCTCATCCGGTAAAACTCGACGACCTCGGGAATCCGAGCGACCCCTTCGGAAAAGGCTTCCAGCCACTCATCGCTGTGCCGGGCGGTTCGGATTGCCACGATGACGGTGACACCTAGCCCGAGCCGATCGCGATTGAGGATGGCAACCCGTCGTTCGATCAACCCCTCCCGCTCGAAGCGCTTGATCCGCTTCCAGCATGGAGTGGCCGACAACCCCACGCGCTCGGCCATGTCGGCGACCGAGATAGTGGCATCCTGTTGCATGATGGAGAGCAGCCGCTTGTCCACTGCGTCGAGAGAGATATTCTCCATAATCATCCTCAACCGAAAAAAATGACTACTACGCCTGCATATCGGCTATACAATAAGAAGCACATTCCTGCCGGTGCTGTCTATCTTGGTCGTCCAAGGAGGCTGGCATGATCGAGCGCTATTTTTTCGAGCACCCTCGGAGTGTGGGGGAAAAGTACACCGAGCATCTGCAGACTGCGGGCTCTTTCGGCACGACGATGATCGTCGCTGGCCTGGCCTGTCTCGTCCATGCCATCGTGCCGGGCCTCTTCGTCAAGACGGGCAGCGCGGCGATCGCTCGGCTTCATGATCGCATGATCGTGAATCGGAGCCGTACATCTTCGGTCGGCCCCGTCGAGGAACACCACCCTATCATGGCGGAATAGCCGGATGTTGACCGGCGACGGCGTACCGGCGCCCCACCTGGATCGGTCAGGTGATGCAGCATTACCAGTCGCGGTCACGAGGCCACCAATTCGCGCCCAGCGCAGGCTCCCATCATGGCGGCAGACCTGTTCGGCGACATTGAACCGACAGAGCGAACAACCGTCCGCGCCTATGTGCCAGGTCTGCTGATTGTTCTCCTCGGGACGCTCGCCGCCGCCTTCCTTTCAGATCGTTACGGCGCACCGCTTACGCTGATGGCGTTGCTCATCGGTTTGGCGCTGAACTTCCTGTCGGCCGATACGCGACTGACACCTGGGCTGGCGTTTGCATCGCGCTCGTTGTTGCGGTGGGGGATCGTCCTGGTCGGTGTGCGGATCACGTTCGGCCAAGTTGTCGCGCTCGGTCCGATCGCCTTGCTCGCTCTGCTGATGATCGTGGCAACAACGATTCTCGCAGGCGTCGCGGCTGCTCGGTATCTGGGCTTTTCGAACGCTTTCGGTGTTGTCGCTGGTGGAGCCGTAGCGATTTGCGGTGCCAGTGCGGCCATGGCACTGGCAACAACGCTCGGTGAGCGCCGCGTAAGTCAGGGCCAACTCACGCTCGTTCTGGTCGGCATATCGGCGATAAGCGCCGCTGCGATGGTCCTCTATCCCCTGCTCGCGCACGCTATGTCGCTGAATGACCTGAAAGCCGGCTTCATGCTTGGGGCCTCGATCCACGATGTGGCTCAGGCACTCGGGGCAGGCTATTCCTACTCCAAGAACGCAGGCGAGATCGCCGCTATCGTCAAACTCGCGCGCGTGGCGCTTCTAGCGCCGGTTCTAGCCATCATCGCATTGTTTCTACCGCGTGATATGACCGGCGTTCGCGAGCCTATGCTGCCTTGGTTCGTCGCCGGTTTTTTCGGTCTCGCCACGATCAATTCGTTCGGACTGATCCCGGTGATCGTAACCCGAGCCAGCGAAGCGGCCGCAACCGGAATGCTCGCTGCCGCCGTGACCGCGACCGCGATTCGCTCACCCCTGGCCCAATTGCGCGACGGTGGGATCCAACCGTTTCTCATCATTCTGTCGTCGTCGGCCGTAGCCCTTGTGTTGGCGTTGGCTGTCGCATTCTACCTCGTCCATTGATCGCCGAAGCGATCTGGATAGCGGCGCTACCAGGACGGTCTGAACTGGCCTTCGAGGCTATGTTCGTCGCCGGGATACCAGAATCGTCCAAGCGTTACCGGCACATCCCCATTCCAGGTGCGGCGTTCCACGACTAGGCAAGCTGTTCCGGCCTCGATATCCAAATGGCCCGCGACGACCGGGTTGGCACCCCGTGCGGCAATACTATGCTTCGCCTCCGTCCACGGAACATGTGCCAGAAGCCATTGTCCGGGGCTGACGTCCTCAAGCGGCTGACAGGTGATTTTCGGTGCCGCTTCGACATTGATCAATCGTTCCTCGAGCTGGAACGGGCGATCGTCGGACAGATGCAGGCAGAGCATCCGGATCATGGACGCCTTTGCTTCGACCGGGAGTTGGTCGCGAAACGGCGAATCGGCCGGGATCATACCGCACTCCAGCAAGCGATACCCATAATGACCTCCGCCCCGGCGAACTGCGTCCGCCGCGTCCCAGATTTCCATTACCGGCCGCTCACGGGCACGCCCGGTAACGACAGTGCCCGTCTTGGGTCTCCGTTCGACCAGTCCTTCGGTCGCTAGACTCTGGATGGCCTTGTTCACCGTCATACGCGACGTCGCATAGTGAACCGTCAGCAGCATTTCGGCAGGGACACGCGTGCCTGCTGGCCAATCACCGTTCAAAATCGATGCAGCCAGTGAGCGCCGAATTTGCAACCAGAGCGGGCCTTCACCGTCGAGCGGAGGCACCACAACCGTCTCAGATTGCGGCGTCGAGCATATGGCGGCGGCTTCGTCCGCAATGGCCAGCATCGTCATAGAGTCGCCTTGTTCCGTGTGTTCCTCGCGCAGCCGGATCATCAAGATGATCGTCACGTGGGCATCGTGCCCGAAGGTGATGCGCTTGCGCAATCTATTTCAAAAATGTTGCTGAGACCCCCTTGACTCGGTCCATTCCGCTCGTCAACTTGATTTGACTATACAAATAAAAAAGAGCCGTCGGAGGATACATTCTAACTCAAAAGGGGGGTACAACTATGCGCGCCACGCTTTCAAAGCAGAATATCCGAACGTCTCTTTCCGTAATCGCTTTCGTCTGGGCGAGCGCAGCCGCAGCGCAAGACGCGCCCCCCAAACCAGCGCCAACGGCGGACACGACGCAAACCGATGGCGAAGATATTACCGTAACAGGCTGGCGTCTTCGCCAGCTCGATGTCGCTACATCGACGGCGAGCCGCCTTGGCCTGTCGATCCGACAAACACCTGCGACGATTGATCAGATCGGCGCCGATGAAATCCTGACGCGCGGCATTCGAACCGTCGAAGAAGCCACTGATACCCTGCCGGGCGTCATTTCGGGCGGGTCGCCTGGTGATCCCTCGCTCTTTTCAATGCGCGGCTTTTCAGGCGAGCAGATCGAGATTCTGCACAACGGCCTTTATCTCGGGCCAGCGAACATGATCAATCGGCCCGGTAACACCTTCAACATTTCCAGCATCGATGTGCTGAAGGGGCCGGCATCGGTTCTTTATGGCCAAGGCGCCATCGGCGGCGCGGTGAATATCGTCAATAAGAGCCCAGACTTCAAAGCTGACAGCGGGCAGGCGCTCGCTTCCTATGCGTCGTTCAACACGGTGAGTGTTGGTCTCGGTGGCAATCACATCCTCAGCGACACGGTCGCGGCACGCTTAGACGCGAGCTATCATCGTACGGACGGCTATGTCGATCGGGCGGGTTCTAACTCATTCAACGCGACAGGAGCGCTGCTGTTCAAGCCGCAGGACAATCTATCGGTCGAACTCAGCGTCGATTTTCTCAAGGATAATCTGTCTACGTATTACGGCACCCCCTTGGTGCCGAAATCCTTCGCCGCCGATCCGATTGGCGGGATACTCTCGACACCGACTGGTTATGTCATCGACCGCCGGATGCAGTTCACCAATTACAACGTGTCGGACAACCGGGCAAAAAGCTGGCAGGTTTGGCCGCGAATGGTGGTCAATTGGTCGCCGACAGATAGCCTCACCATCTCAAATACAGCTTATTATTTTCATGCTGAACGGCAGTGGATCAACGCCGAGAATTACGTCTTCAACACCACCACCAAGCTAATCGACCGCGACCGCTTCTTCGTGTTCCACAATCAGGATCTGTTCGGGGATCAGTTTACCCTGACGCATAAGGACAAGCTGTTCGGGTTGGAAAACAAGCTTCTTGTCGGCGTCGATTATAGCCATCTCGACTTCATCCGCAGCCGCGGCTTTCCCGACGGTGACAGTGTCAATCCGATCAACCCGGCGCCCGGCCTGTTCGGCCCGATCCAGAAGCGCGTGAGCCCGACCCGTTGGGATCAGGTCGCCTTGTTCGGCGAGGACGTGTTGAACCTCACGCCCTCGCTCAAGCTGGTGACGGGCCTACGTGCCGAACGGCTCTATCTGACGCGCCAGAACTTCAACGTCGATGGCAGCTTCAACGCCGGATCGAGCTTCAACCGCACCTACAAGCTCTTCAATTGGCGCGCGGGTCTCGTCTACGATCTGACGCACAATATCACCGCCTATGCGTCTTACAGCACCGGTAAGGATCCGGTCGGATCAAACATCTTCCTCGTCAATGCCGGCCAGAATTTCGGGCTGAGCAGTTCGCGCCAGTTCGAGGGCGGCCTCAAGGCCGATCTGATGAATGGTCGGGGGTCGTTCACGCTCGCTGTCTATGACATCAAGCGGGAAAATATCCTGACGCAAATCGCGATCGATACCGTCAGCAATGTCGGCAGCCAGAAATCTCGCGGGGTCGAGGCGTCCGGCGAGATCAAGGTTACCCACGACTGGACCGTCATCGGCAGTGCAGCATATGTCGATGCGAAGTACGGTAACTTCGTCGATCCGAATTACGGCATCGCCGCATCGCGTAATCGGCCGCCTAACGTGCCGAAGTTCGTCGGCAACTTTTGGACCACGGTGCGCCACATCGGTGGCCTGCCGCTCGAGGCCGGCGGCGGCGTAAAATATATCAGCGACCGCTTTGGAAATACTGCAAACGACCTTGTGCTGAAGGGGTACGCGACCGGAATCGTCTATGCGACTTACGCGTTGTCGCCGAAACTTTCTTTGACCGGGCGTGTCAATAACGTCTGGAACAAGACCTTCGTGCAATGGGCGGATATCTATTATCCCGCCCAGGTCCAGCTTGGTGAACCCCGTCGCTATGAGGTTAGCATTCTTGCCCGTTTCTAAGTCGCGACGCTGGAAGGACGGCACGGTCAAGAAGCTCGCTTGGTTTCATCGCTGGCTCGGTGTCGCGACCTGCCTGGTTTTTGCCCTGTGGTTCGCGAGCGGCGCGGTGCTTCTGTTCAAGCCGTTCCCATCGCTGTCGCGCGCGGATCAAATGGCCTTACAGCTGCAGGTCGATCCCCGTGCCGTTACAGTCTCCCCCAGCCGTGCCGTCGCGACGGCCGGGGGAGAAGCGGTAGCGTTACGCCTGGTCGAGCGGGGAGGTACGCCGGCCTATATTGTCGACACGGGCAACAGCCTCGTCGCGGTCGATGCGCGCACCGGCGCGGCGCTGCCATTGCTCCCGGCTGGGCGCGCTCAGGCGATCACGGCGGGCATTGTCGGCGCATCCTCGTCGGTCGGCGCGCCATTCGCCTATGATCAGTGGGTCGTGCACAATCATTTCGATCCTTTGCGTCCCTTCTATCGGATCGATGTCGGCGATGGGCCAGGAACGCAGATATATGCGTCGGCCCGAACCGGGGAGTTCGTCCAGCGCACCAATTTTGCCGATCGGGCATGGAATTGGGTCGGCGCGGTTCTGCATTGGGCCTATTTCACACCGCTTCGATCGAGCTTTACGGCGTGGGATCGGACCGTCTGGATTCTGTCGTTCGTCGCGATGCTGGTTGCGATCGCCGGGACGATCCTCGGCGTGATCCGAACGATGGCCGCGCAGCGGCAACGCAAGCCATCCCTGAGCTTCTACCGACTGAAATGGATGCGCTGGCATCACATCCTCGGGCTGTTCGCAAGCCTGTTCGTGCTGACCTGGATCTTGAGCGGCTGGCTGTCGATGGATCACGGCCGATTGTTTTCACGCGGTCAGGCGACACCCGCCCAACTTGCCGCCTATCACGGTAGGCCGCTTGGGGCAGCGCTGGCAAACCTCGACGTGACGACGGTGGGGACATTGCCGCCGTCGCCGGAGATCGCCTTCGACGTCGTTGGCGGAAAACTGATAATTATCGTGTTCAGCCGGACCGGGGCGGTGGCATTGTACGATCGCAATGGCGTTGCCGTCACATCGGGCGAACTCGTTGAGCTGGCCAAGCGCGGGGTGGGTGCGGCGTGGCCGCAAATGCAGGTGGTTCGAGCCGCTACCGTTCCATCGACGGATGTGTACGCGCTGGCCGAGGGGTGGCCGGCGTCGGCAGTGCAGATCAATCTGGCCGGCGGAGATGCCCCGTCCGTCACGATCGATGGCAGCGATGGACGTCTCCTGACCGTGATGTCCAATAGCCGTGCCGCATACGCCTGGATTTATTACGCGCTCCACACGTTCAATTTCCCCGGCCTGACCACCCGACCTATGTTGCGGGACGTCCTCGTGATGATCCCGCTGATCTTTGGATTCCTGTTCAGTATCACCGGGGTTGTCATCGGCGTTCAGCGCCTTCGAAAATCCCTTTAGCATCTCTCACTAGCAAGGTGTCGTTATGTCGAAAGATCAGCTCTACCTGATGAAGCCCAATTTCATGAACGCCGGGCTTGGGCCATTTTATTGCGGCGACTCCGTAAGCGTGGAAGGTTTGCTGGGGTTTTTCCCCGAGCTTCGTGAAAAGGTCGATGTGACCTACATCGATTTTCCGCGCCCGCGACAGGCGCTGGTCGATGCGATCGGTGAAAACCAGCAATCCATTCCGGTGCTGATAATCGCGGCGGGAACGCCGGAGATCGCCGGGGTTGACGTCAAAAGTGCCAACGGCCGCCGCTTCATCAGCGACGAGAAAAGCATTCGCGAATATCTCTCGTTGCAGAACGGACTGCCGCGTAGCGGATGACTCATAAGGCCTGGCCGAGGTGAAAGCCGCGGGAGCATCTCGTCACGTTCGTCGAAGATGGTCCCGCGCATCTCCCCGCCTTCCAGCCGGCTCGATCAGGAATTGCGTGCCCAGCCTGATGGCGCCAATTCTGCCTTAGTAAGTTCGCGGTGGAACCCGGGCACTTCCTCGGTAATCCTTGCATAGGGTGGAGGGGTATGCTAATTGAGCTGATGCATACAGCTCATCACAAAGAAAAACTGCTTGCCCGCGTACGTCGGTTGAAAGGGCAAGTCGAAGCTATCGAACGCGCATTGGAAGGTGATGCTTCTTGCGGTTCGGTACTCCATCAGATCGCCGGTGCCCGCGGGGCGATGGCGGGGCTGATGGCAGAGGTGGTCGAGGATCACATCGTTTCGCATCTTGTCGATCCCGATACGCATCCCGGTGCACTGAACCGCGACGCGACGGAAGAATTGCTCGAAGTTGTCAGGGCCTATTTGAAATGACCAATCTACAATCTCCCCCGACTCCTACAGGGCCTGGGTCGCACGACCACGTTTTCCTCGGCGAGGGGCACGAACGCAACGAGCGGCGAACCTGGTTTGTTATCGTGCTCTGCGGCATCATGATGCTGATCGAGATTGTGGGCGGTATTCTCTACGGCTCGATCGCGCTCGTCGCCGATGGGCTGCATATGTCGACGCACGCCGGGGCGCTCTTGCTCGCGGCCTTGGCTTACACTTTTTCGCGCAAATATGCGGACGATCCGCGCTTCAGCTTCGGCACTGGCAAGCTCGGCGACTTGGCCGGGTTCACCAGCGCGATCGTGCTGGCGATGATCGCCCTGCTCATCGGCTACGAGTCCGTCACCCGCCTGTTGTCGCCGGTTCCTATTCACTTCGGTGAGGCGATCCCGATCGCGGTGCTGGGTCTGTTCGTCAACATCGCCAGCGCCTGGTTACTGAGCGCGGGTGGTCACGATCACGGGCATAGCCACGGCCACGGCCATTCGCACGGACACGACGGCGACGATCACGATGATGAAGTGCAGCCGATTACGGTCGCTGGTAGGCCGATGCTGCTCTCGATCTACGAGGACGGTGTACCCCCACGCTTTCGTCTCGCCAGCGGGGATGGGGGATCGCTCTTCTCCGAAGCGATGATCGACACGGTGCGGGAAGGTGGCGTCCGCCAGCAGTTCGCGATGGTGCCTCGGGAGGGCTATCTCGAGAGTCGCGACGAAATTCCTGAACCCCATGCTTTTGCTGTCCGTGTGAGTGCGGGCGGAGACGTGCAGGATGCCAAGTTCGAAGAGCATGACCACGATCACGGCGACCACCACCGCGACAACAATATGCGCGCCGCCGTCATCCATGTCGTCGCCGATGCAGCGGTTTCGGTGCTGGTGATCGCCGGCCTGATCCTCGCCCGAACCTTCGGTTGGCTATGGATGGATCCGATCGCGGGCTTGATCGGTGCTGTCGTCATTGCGAGCTGGTCCTATGGGCTGATCCGCGACACAGGCGCGATCCTGCTCGACATGCTTCCCAACGGGCGGACGGCGGAGCGCATCCGGCGCGAGATCGAAGATGACGGCGACCAGGTAATCGATCTGCATCTGTGGCGGCTTGGGCCGGGCCATCTCGGCGCCATCGTCGCCGTTGCGACAGGCGCTGATCGCGATCCGGGCTTTTACCGCGCGCGACTCGCACGCATTTCCTCCCTGTCGCACGTCACCGTCGAGGTGAACCGAGCAACCGCATGAACACAGCGGGCCTCTCGTTCGCTTTACTGGTAGGAGCTTCCGCGGCATCCGCTACGATCGTGGGTGGCATCCTCGCCATCCGCTTTCGCTCGGCCCAGGGGTTCCTGTTCAGGTTCAGCAGTGGCGCCGTGATCGGGGTAGCCTTGCTCGATCTTCTCCCAGAAGCATTCGACCTCGTCGGAACTGGCAGGTCGGCATTGACCGTGATGACGGCCACAGCGTGCGGCTTCGCTGGCTACCTGTTACTCGACCGTTCCTCGCTGATCTTGTTTGGCCAACGGGCGGGGCATGGTCGCCACCTCGGACCAGGTAGCCTCAGTATGCACAGCTTGATCGACGGCCTCGGTATTGGCCTCGCCTTTCAGGTGTCGTCAGCCGCAGGGATCATCGTGGCGATCGCTGTCCTCGCCCACGATTTTATGGACGGAGCAAATACCGTCACCTTGACCTTCGCCGGCGGAGGTGGGGTTCCCACTGCCCGTGCTTGGCTGGTCGTTGACGCGCTAGCGCCGCTTGCTGGGATCGTGCTCGCTCGCTCGCTGGCTGTACCGGCAGAGATCCTGGGTTTGTTGCTGGCCTTGTTCGCGGGAGGATTTTTGTACATCGGCGCGAGCGAACTGTTGCCGCGCAGTCGTGATGGAGACGCGAGTTTTGCCCGGGTCGGTGCTACAGGACTGGGTCTCGCCTTCATCTATGTGGTCGTGAGGCTGGCTGGTCGATGAAAAGTACTTGTGTCGATGTCTGCCGGTTTGACGGAAGGACGGGATGGTTTGTCGCGTGCGGCCGAACGCTCACCGAGGCGCGTGGGTGGCGCAAGAAATCCCGACCAAAGCTGCTTGCGATCATGGCAGAGTTACCACGTCGCCTCGCCAAGCTTTCCAGTCGGGACAAGCGCTCAGCGATTTACAACAACGACCGATTTGAACCACCCGATTGTGGAGACCTCCATGGCGAAACGTGATCATAGTGAAAATCACTTTGTAGGCCGCGTAGGATGGCTCAGGGCTGCGGTGCTCGGGGCAAACGATGGTCTTCTATCGACTTCCAGTCTGATAATCGGCGTCGCATCGGCTTCCACAGGCCGCTCCGGAGTCATCATCGCCGGCATTGCCGGATTGATCGCTGGCGCCATGTCGATGGCGGCGGGGGAGTATGTATCGGTGAGCTCACAGCGCGATGCGGAGAACGCCGATCTGGCGCGTGAAGCAGAGGAATTACGCATTAGTCCCATGGCAGAGCAACTTGAGCTTTCGGCCATTTACATCAAGCGCGGCTTGGACGCTAATCTAGCCCGCGAGGTGGCGCAGCAACTTATGGCGCATGATGCGCTTGGCGCGCATGCACGAGACGAACTGGGACTTTCGGAAGACACCGCAGCGAAGCCGGTTCAAGCCGCGCTGGCCTCTGCCGCCTCCTTCGCGGTCGGCGCTGCGCCGCCTCTCGTAATCGCAGTCTTTGTAACACAACCGCTCGTCGTTTGGAGTATCGCTGCGACATCGCTGGCGGCCCTTGCGATACTCGGTGCGCTAGGCGCCAAAGCAGGCGGTGCTCCATTGCGGGTCGCCGTAATCAGGGTCGTATTTTGGGGAGCGTTGGCAATGACGGTCACAGCGAGCATTGGCCGACTTTTCAGTACGGTGGTTTAAGCTTGAAGCTACAACGGGTTTTTCAGAGCCATTTCACGCGCTTGAATCTGATAAAAAGCAGCGTGCAGATTGTCGCGATCGTCGCCAGCACAACAAAATATCCATATTCCGTCTTCAACTCGGGCATATGCTCGAAGTTCATCCCGTAGATACCGGCAATGGCAGTCGGGACCGCTAGGATGGCGGCCCATGTCGCAAGCTGGCGGGTAATCTTGCCGGTCCGCTGTTGTTCTAGTTGTTTAGTCCCGGCATCTGGTGGATCGGATTGACGATGAACCGGTCTGGCTCTGACGTCCAGATCTTGGCGATGTATTCGTAGGGTGTGAGCCCGCTAAGCGTCTTCAGCCGGCGGG
>NZ_JAXOJL010000012.1:0-53413 GCF_036663755.1 Parasphingomonas caseinilytica | reverse complement strand
CCTGTCCCAAATCTCCGCGCGCTGCGCTGCCGAGTAGTAAATCCGCCGCCGCTGCTTCATCGCCCACACCCCTCTCGCTTCGAGAATGATGCGTTGCGACGACCCGTTGAACCCACCCCCAATAGCGGACGTTGACTTCGGTCAATCGTTTCAGTCTGATGCGTTATGGCCGGTGGATTAAATTCTAAGCGTAAAAAGCGCACGATAGAGGGCACGGTAAAGATAGATGGCGTGGCACTCGACTGGATGCTGATCAGTGAACCTCAGTGGAGCAACAGCGGAGACGGCTACAAGGGTTTGTGTATCTCGGTGAAGGTAGCCGACGAGGCTCGCCGAGAACTTGTGATCGAATACCCTTATCCCACTGGTCGCGATGGCCGTCCGCTCCCCGTGCCGCAGCGCCCGACCGTCAGTCCGAAACTGGTCGAGGAAGATATACGCTCAGCGCTGACGGCAGGCTGGGACCCTTCATCTCGCGGTAAGGCGTTTATCTACAATCCTGCCGACGTCCGCTAACGCCACAGAATAAGACATTCGCCGTCGGAACATCGGCAAGTCAATCTGTCGGGGACGCTATGGCGAACCTCGAATATGTAAACGCCACAAGCGAAGTGATGAGAAACACGAGGACGATGACGCCAATAGCAAAATCGGTTGATCGCCATATCAGAAGCTCGTCGGAACTGACGCAGAATTCCACTGTCTTCCAGTGAGCGTGCAGCGACCGCCCGACGCATTGATGTGACGTGTAGCGCCAAAAGACGAACAGCTTAATTAAAGAGAGAAGCAAAATCCCAGCAATCTCGGCGCGAAAAGCTCGGCGAAAAATTGCTTTTAAGTTCGATCCCGCATTAGCATTCATTCGTCTGATATACGCGCCCGAGAATTGGTGAGCAATGTCCGCTTTCCACAACAATCGGACGTTCAGCGTGTTCGGTGGCGATCTGAAAAGCGGACATTCCGCTTATCGCCCAGTAGCGGACATTGCTGTCGCGACGTTAATACAGCGAACGGTGGCCCGACACCGAAACGTAGGCTACCCAAGAGGCATGGAAGCGCCGCCGCCATCTTCGAACGAGACCGTCCCGGGTCAGGGCGACTTCTATGTCGAGCCGGATTGTTGCCTACTGTGTGGGGTGCCGGAAGACATCGCGCCGGAGATTTTCCAAACAGGCGAGGATCACTGCTCGATAGTCCGGCAACCCTGTTCGCCGGATGAAATCGACCGAACCATCCGCGCGATGTGGTCGAGCGAGGTCGATTGTGTTCGTTATCGCGGTCAAGATGCAGCCATGATCGAAAGGCTGGCGCGAGCGGGGATGGCCGGTCAAGCAGATCACCGGCACATATCAGGGTCGTCGACACGCTTACGAGACCAAGTGAGCTTCGAAATGCGGGAAGGCGCGAGTCTTACGGATGCGAGCCGAGTCGCCAAAGCGTTTCGGGAAGACATGCGTGCCAAGGGCAAGAAGGTTCTGCCCGCACTGCTCGGAAAGCGTTCCGTCTGGGTGTCATGGTATCAGAACCGCTTTCACCTCGTGCGCTTCACTGACGCCGGTCAGGGGCGGTTTGTTGCTCGCTTGCAGTGGACAATGGCCGTTCAGGGTCTCGCATGGCTGGTCGATGATTGGCTTCGCACGCAGTCGGTCGAAAATATTCGCTGGCAGGTAACGGGCGATCTGACGTCGGCGAGTCTCAGCCCGATGTGATGCCGCGACCAGCCAAACGCTGATGTCCGTTTTCCACCACAATCGGACCTTTTGGATGTCCTGTCGCGATCCCGAAAGCGGACATTCCGCTTCCGCCCACACAAAGACCCTCGCTCAGTCGCCTAGAATCTTATACTACCTCAGGCTGCCACCGGCGCTGTCGGCCGGAGAATTAAAATGCAGATGCTACTTTCCGTTGCGATGCTGGTGTCCGCTCTCGTCGCCGTGGGTGAGTCGAAGGCACAAACGGAAGTGCGGGCGAGTGTCGATCTTTCTGAGTGGACGCCATCGCAGAACTTGGTGCTGAACCTCGCAACCGGCAGCTATGTCATCACGCCCCCAATCGTGGGCTGGCCCAAAGCAACACCGCAGCCTGCTCAACGGCGAGGACGGTTGGCAAGGCAGAGCCTGCGGATGATGCGCGCGCTTGCTAAGAAGGCGTTCAAAAGCGGACTGACCGACAAGAAGTGTGAGGCTAGGAAGGGCCGCGGCGGCGATATGGTTTTCGGTAACGCGGTTGGCCCGATGGAACTTACGCTGACCGATGGTAGCATTAAGCTGACATCGCCTCAAATCGGATGTCGAACGGAGCCAGCAAACGCCTTGTTCGACTATATAACTCGCTTGTTCGATCATCGCTCGCCGTGGGCCGCCCCACCCTAGGCTGCGTTCTGCAAGAGCACGCTGCGAGCATTTCTATTACTGTGATCGTCCGTTTTCCACCAAATCATACGTTACGCGCGATCGATCGCGATCCCGAGATCGGACAGACCGCTAACGCCCAAAGTCCGCCGTTCGGGTCACTATTCGCACCGCCCAATAGCGGTCGCTTGTTCAAGTCCGGGCTTCGTATGCTTCCAGTAGCGGCCGCAGTCCCTCAAAGTTCGCGCCCTGCTCGACCGCGTTGCGAAGAGCGTAGAACTCATCGTCGCTTTTGATATGACCCCTGCGAACTACCCGCTGCACCAGCTTAGAGAACCTCGCGCGCATTTCCGACAGTGTAGGTAAACCCGATTGCGAAAGCTCGTGATCGCACGCGGTCACCTCGCTGGCTGACCATTCATTCGTAAACTCCACCACGTCCCCAATCGCCATACCTAGGCCGCTCCGCGCCTTAGCGGGCGTTTTCGCCGCCATGCTATCGAGCACAGCTATGGGATGAGTATCAGGGGCAAGTAGGTCCGAGGGAAAAACCTTCGCAACCATATGGCTGAGCCAAGACCGCAAAGGGCCGTATTCGGAAGGGTCAATCCGCATGAGCGTTATGCTGCCAGCGCGCAGCAATTAACGCAACGGCGGCTCACCGGCCTGCGCTCCTGAAAACAGACCGACCGCTTCCCACCACAATCGGGTGTGGGGTGTCCCCTGGAGTGAGAATGTTACGTTCGAAGAGCTGTCGGCGCATATTCACCCATGCCCTTAGGCATGCGGAACGACCTCGAAACCGCGCGCGTCCATGGTGAGCAAGTCGGTCTCAACATTCCAAGCCCACAGAGCGACGCCCGCCGCCGACACGGCGTGACGGAGATGCTCTGGCTTCCATTCGTGGCCCTTGGGCGTATCCACTATCATATCAAAACTTTTACATGTGACGTCCGCATAGCCGCAACAGCGTTTGTGACCAACGAAACTTGGCAGCCTGAAATAAGGCTGACGAAGCCTGGCGGACGAATGGGGTTGATCTGATTTAGCCGTATGGAATTGCGCCAGAGCACGGGACTTCGGCAAATATGTAGCTACAACAAAGTTCGAGGCCGATATCATTTTTTTCGTCACAACTCCGCCGTCTATGACAACAAATTCACTGTTCAAACCAAAGACATGCCCTAAAACTACGTTTATGCAGGATGACTATGATCACGATAGGGCAAAACGGGCCCTCGCTCTGATGGAGCAAGCGCTCGGGCTTCTGGACGATCACGAGTTGATACTCGCAGCTGCACATTTGGAGATGGCCGTCCATTCGTTGAGCGAACGCGTTTCAGCGCTTTAAGCAGGACTGTTACACGGTCCTCCGGACAGCCGATCACAATAACGATCATCCTCGCTGTCTAAAAGTTTATGCCCGCTATTAGCCGCACAAATCTTCGAAGGTTCGGGAGATGAACCGCTGGAGGCTCCGAAGGGGCTACGACAAAAACCAATTAACCAAAATTTTTGAAATTGGATCTATCTTTTGGTCGAGGAAGAAAATCCAATGCTTAGGTTGCTTTACATCAGTACTGCCAGAAACCCTCACGATCAGATCGAGGTGGAAAATATCCTGCGCGTGTCACGCCGCAATAATTTATCAGCTAACGTAACTGGCCTGCTAATGGCCGGCGGAAAGCGATTTTTACAGGTTCTCGAAGGGCCTGAAGAGAATGTCAAAGCGACATATGACCGCATCTGCCTGGACCCTCGACATTTTGCTGCCGTGGCGCTGAACAGACAGATTTGCGACGAACGCCTTTTTCCTGGCTGGTCTATGGGTTATCAACCACCCGGACATGGGTGCATAGACGCCCGGCTGGTGGCCCTGATCGAGCCCATCAGCGATCCGACAGTAAAAGCCTATTTTTCTGAATTCGTGGATCGCCACTCTGCTTGAGCACAACCCCATGGCTCCACATCACAACGCAACATAAGTGGCGGTTTCCAATACATTCTGTCAGAATTTCTGCAAATAACGAACAGCAAGTCGGCGCACAGTTATAACAGACCTCCCGGTAATACGAAAACTTATAGTACGATCTCGAGATTATAGGCGATAACATTATGGCCGAACCGCGGCCGTTGTGGATGACCAAGACTGATGTTATTTGTGAAACACATCGTCCTAAAATCAATCGCAGCCGCGAATGACGCGAAAAGCCGCCGGTCTTTCAACCAGCGGCTCCTCTATCGACTGTGAAGCGATTTAAGCGAACTTGACGTTCGTCTTCACCTTGCGGTTCCGCGATGCGGCACCGATCATGCCAAACCCAACAATCATCAAGCCCCACGTCGCTGGTTCCGGCACCGCAGCAGCAGCGAATGACAGGTTGCCCGAGAACGACGCGTCAGCCGGGTTGGTGCCACCGGCCGCACCGACCGTGCCCGAGACGAACAGCGTGTTGAGGCCGCCGACAACCAGGCTCTGGTTCAGCAGATTGCGGAACTCCTGGACACCGGTCGACAGGATGTTGAAGTTCACACCGTTGAGCGTCACCGACGTGAAGTCGATGTTGGTTGCCGTGTTCGTACCGGTCAAAATCGACGAGATGTCGGAGCTGGCGAGATTGAACCCGACTGGCGTCGTGAAAGTGAAAGTGCGCGTGAAGGAGCACGTGACAGCGTTACCGGCGCACGTAACGGCATCGTCGCCGAAGTTGCCGCTCGGCCCGGTGATGTTCAGAAACTGCGCGGCCTGTGCCGACGGGGCAGCGGCAAACGCAATCGTAGCGGCGACCGCTGCAGAGAGAAGCTTATTCATGTAACTTTATCCTCAAAGATTTTACCCGCACCGTAGACTGACCCCCCTGTCGCAAAATTTAGAGGATCGGCGTCTCAGATACGAACCCGGTAGAGCAGGTTTTGTGCCAATCCCGGATTTAAGGCGTTCTTATCGCACTGAAAATTGCGAGTGTAAGCCTCAGCGGCAGGTCAAGGGCAGGCCCGAAATCGAAGGCCGAATTCCGAGTTTTCCAGCAATCGATAAGATCGTGTTTTCGTTCCCGATCGGCTGCTTTTCATTCTGGCTGGCGCTAAAGCCGATAGCCAAAACCGCCCTCTCGACATTTCCGCAGCAGACCTTAAAAATTCGGAGTGCAGGATGCGGGGGCGCAAAATGGCTAATCGTAGGTGGACCGAGGAAGATTGTGCGGAGCTTGGCCGCTCGGTGATAAAAGGCGAATCTGTGAAGGAAATTGCGGCACGAATGACGCGGTCGGAGGAGGCGACCCGAACACGGTTGCAATCACTCGGCCTTACAAAGCCGCGATCGAGAAATCAGGCGTGAGCGACCCGGTCCATCCGTCTTGGATCGTAATCCAGCCAAGACCGGCAAACCTCGTACTTATTATTCACCCACGCAGGCAAACCGACGCTGGTGACCTGTGATTTTTTTTTCGACAGCGAGCGGTCCAACTGCCTGAAGGACGTTGTTAAGGCTTGCTTTTTCCTCCTCGGTATCGTCCAAGATCAGCCTTGGCGTGGCAGCATGAGTTGGCAGAGGTATGTTGATTTGTTAGACATATTTCACCACTTTAACTGCTTGTACGCCGAGCTAAACACGCAAATAGCCAAAGCTTTTTGCTTATCGCCGAGGTTAGCCATTATGCGGGACTGCGACCTCGTAGAAGGAATGGCGACTCATTTACGGGGGTTTTGCCCAGCGATCTCGTTCCAGTGGTTACCGGGTTTTTATCGCTGGTGCCGAATCCAGTAAGGCGATTTAGTAAGGTGAGGATCAACGAAAAATTCGCCCAGTGGGGCATCGATGTTTTATCGGGGCTAGCGGTTCCCCCTGTCCAGCTTCATACGAGTAACTAACCGAACATGATGTCCCCAGCCAGCGTCCTTCGGGAATTTAACGCTCGTCAGCGCGCGATCCTCTCAATCCTAGACATAGCGAGACAGGAGCTGAGTTACCCGTATATTGAAGCTTGGCCGGCTCTCGTTCATCATCAGCAGAAAATTGGCAGCGCCATGCAAAGACTTCAGCGGTTCAAGCACGACAACATCTTCGATCCCATAATCACTAGGGGCCAGAGCGATAAGGGCATCGCGGAAAAACTGAAAGCTGACTGCGTGATGCTCGGAGGTCAGTACGATGCGTTTCGCCAGAAATGGGCTAAGGCCGACGCTGGTGCCAACTGGCCGGAATATCGACTCTCAGCCATCTCCATGATGACAACGATACGCAAAAGCTTCTCCGAGCAAGAAGCGGTTATAAAAACGCTCGCTCTGGTTTGAGTAGTAGCTTGCCGTGGTCACCCATTTTTCTCGTTAGCTTGATTACCACTTGTTAATGCCTTGCGATAATAACCCACCTTCCAGTCATGGTCACAACCTTTGAGGAGAGGGAATCATGGAGCACAAAACGGCAGGCTCTCGCTTGGAGCGGCGTGTCGTTATAGTCGACGATTCGCGAACGATCCAAGCCATGCTTGACAACGCGTTCAGTAAAAGAAGCGATTTCCGCGTTGTCGGTTTTTCGAGCGACGCGACGATGGCCGTCGAAATGATACGGCGCTTGATGCCTGATATCGTGACAATAGATCTTACTATGCCATACATCGATGGCGCAGCTCTTTTGGCGATGATAGCTGATTTGGAGAATGTTTGTAAGATTATTGTATCGGACATTCCGGTAAAAAACATCGTACTGTCAAATAAATTGCGACAAGCGGGCGCAGCGACATGTCTCGGCAAAAGCGACCTAGTCGAAAATCCAGATAAGTTCTTTGCCCAAGTAAACGCTGCAGCCGCAGCGGTCAGTGGCGCCAAGCGGAATAGTTTCGCCACGATCGACTTTAAATCTCAATCAGGCAGGCAAGCGCGGGCGCTGACTGCCGGATCAGCACCATCGTTTCCTATTCCCGCTGATGAGCAAGCTCGTCTGAGCCTGGTGCGCAGGAAGGGTCTTACAAACAGCACGCGCGAACGTCAGTTCGACCTCGTGACTAGACATGTCGCGAGGGTAACAGAATTTCCTGTCTGCTTACTGACAATTATGGAGCGTGATACGCAGTGGATCAAGTCGGCCAGCGGCATGGACATCGACTGCACGCCGCGACACGAGGCATTTTGCAACTATACAATTGCCCAAGGCGGAACGTTTATCGTTGCAAATGCTGCACGGGATGACCGGTTTTCCGGTCTCCCTTCCGTCACCGATGACCCTGGTATCCGATGTTACGCGGGTCATCCCGTGACAACGAGCGATGGGGTTACCGTCGGAGCGCTTTGCGTAATAGATAATAGAGTTCGAAACGTTTCAAAGCATGTTTTGGATCAACTTGCCGGAATGGCCGGAATCGTGGCTGAGATGATTGATCAACGCCTTCCTCTTGCGGCCTGATTTCCAGTAGCTTTTCTCGTCAGAATGCAAGACTAATACTTTCACATGGAGACTGTACTACGCTAGCGGTATTTGTGGCATGGTCATGATAAAATGTAAAATGACCGGCCATCGGGCTTCGACTCGCTGGACTGTCGAGACCCGTAACCTGTGCACTTCTTAAATTTAGGTGTTCATCTGTCGAAGGCAGACTGTGCACACCTATTGGAAAGTTCCGCTTAATATGCGAACGACCCGCTTGTCATTCCGCAATGCGGCGTAGCTGGGCGCGTATATCGAGACTTGCGTTAATGCATTCGCTGATCAGGACGGTGGCGAAGACGTGTTACTTCGCGTCAGGCCCGAATGAAGCCAGCAGGTCTGGTGAGCGGCATAAAACGACGGGCGGCGTCCCTTAAGAGAGTTCGCAGGCCGGTCATCTTGCAACGCGACCCCTTCGGATCACATGCATCGCACGAGCTTCGTTCGCTTATTCCGAATGAGCTCGTAGTGCTTTCGGCTCCAAGGCAATGATGGAACCACGTCGAGCGCCATCTGGTCCCCTTTCAGATGCCCGGTGTACGTAGCTCGCGGTGCACCCTTATCGTTAGAAACAGATGTTGGCCCGGGCCGATACAATTCGAATGTGCCGACCGCTGTGAAACTGCCCTTGACGTCGATCGCCGTCGGGAATGGGAAATGACCTTCGCCGCAGTCGAGCGTCAAATGACCGCCTTGTGCAGTCATCGTCAACCGCACATGATCGCCACCCCACTGGCCAACAAGCGGCGCTCGTTCAGGCACCAGACCGACTGCCGCAAGGATCGCCAGATAAACGTCGGCCGCGAGCGCCATCATTTGTCTCCATGCTACGATCGGAAGCCCTCAGACAGAAATGGGGGCATTGCGCCCCCATCCCCTACTTATCAGAGATTCGCTTAAACGGACACGGTCGTCCGGACCGACGGCCGCTTGCGCCGCATGCCGACCCCAACCATGCCGAAGCCGCAAAGCATCATGAGCCACGTGCTTGGTTCGGGCACAGCGGCGATGCTCACCTGAGAGATCCAAGTGCTCCAACGCGAACCGCCTGTGCCGCCTGGATGTCCACCCGCCGCATCGTTGTACTCGCGAGCATATTCACCGATGACCCAGAAAGATTGGCTGTCGCTAGGATCGAGCGAAACAGAGCTATAATCGCCCCAACGTTGACGGCCGCTAGCGACGAAACCGTTGAGTGCGCCGTTGTGATAGTCATCGACAAGGCTGACCTTCAACAACTGCTCTGTGCCGTTCTTCACCAGATTACCGTTCGCATCGGTGTTGTACGCTTGCGCGAGAATGCTGACCTTGCCGTCGGAACCAGCGCCCGACCGATTATAGGCGATGAGCACCTGACCGTTGGCATTTACAGCCAACGAAGCCTGGTAAAAGTCGTGAACGCCATCGCCGATATCGCCTTGGCTGATCAGCTGCTTCGTCGTGGCATCGACAACCACATAGTGAACGGAGGTAAAATCGCTGCCGACGGGCGTGGCCGTGTAAACCGCATAGATCTTGCCGTTCACCTCGTAGACGCTCGATCCGATACGCTGATCGCCGGTATCGATCACGCGATTGTTGGATGTGAAAGCGCTTCCGGCGGTAGGCGCATCGGGCACCGCGTTGGGCTGCCGTCCGGCACCGTTATCTGCATAATCAGCCGTACCGACATACTTAACGGCAGACTTTGAGGTAGCGACGCCGTTAACAAAATTGACGTCGTATCCGATGACGTCGTTTGTGGTCAGCGATGCCGCCAAGATGTGACCGATCGAGGATGCGGAATTGCTGTTCACACCCTGAATTGCAAAACCGCCATCCGCACCACCGTTCGCGTAGGGCGTGCTGTACTGGGTAAGTCCCGCAATCGACGGCGGCCCCATGCCGAAAATGCTGGCGATTGGAATGACGTTGAGGGTCGTCCCGCTGAATGTCCCACCAGAGTTGAAATTATTGGTCCCGATGTAAATCGCGTTCTTGTCCATCGCCAGCGTCGGATAGTCGGCGGTGCCGCCAGCGAAGCCAGTAAACTTGGTTGAGGTCCATCCACCGAGTGCATCTGACGAATTGGAGACTGCGATCTGGATATCCGAGACGCTCGAACCGAAAGACAGCGCTACCCAGCGGTTTGCCGAAGAATTGAACAACACCCGCGAGTCACCATTGGCTCCCGTCTGACCGGCGGCAGCCCAGAAGGCTAAGTCAGACTGAAAAAGCGATCGGGAACCGGTGGACTTATCATAAACAGCGAAGCCACCGTTGACGAAGCTTGTGTACTGCGTGGTCCCGACCGCTCCCATCGTGTCTGGCGGAATGAAGCTGCGACCGACAGAGGCCACATCGTACTGGCTTATACCCTCGAAGCCTTTGACGACGTAAGCGCCGGCCGACGATTGGCTGAAATCGACGTGATAAGCGTTCGAATCTGCGATCGTGTAGGGCAGTTGCTCGGCGTGTTCGAATTCCAGATACGGGTCTTTGGCGATGTCCGCCTGGGCCATCGATCCGAGCGAACCGAGGGTCATGATGCTCGCAGCCAACAAGAGCTTCATTTTGTTCATGATAATCCCCCAAATGTTACGATTCGTTACAGCCCAGAAATACTTCGTTAACATTTCATTGCGGTTTTTGGCTGTCAACGCTGTTTCGGGGCAAGCTCCGGTTCGACGTTCCAAAACGCGACAGTGTGGCCCAAAGGCCGCAGTGCGGAGCGATGTAAGTGTTCCAAGGTTACGGATCGGATTTCTTGACGGTCATCCTACGGCGGATCAGGCATTCATCGCGTAAGCGGCTGTGGAACAGCTAACCAAAACGCCCCTCGGTTTGATCAAGGCGAAGAGGAAACACCCATCGATCGTGATCGATCACAGGCAGGGATCAGGAAACTCTTGACCGGTATTCCGGTAACTCGGGGGGATAGAAAGTGAAGCCACTGACCTGCGGAGTGCCGCCGGCCGGAAACTTTCTGACCTAACTTTTCAGCTAAAAGACCCGGTGGCCCTATTGAAGACGCCACCGGGCAGGGAACCTCTGATTAGAGAGGCGCTTCCTTCTGAAATGGGGTCCCAGTTTCAAAAGGGGGGCTAACCACGGCATAATCGACACGACGCAGCTAGTGCGAATCGTATCGCATTGGCTCAACGCTGAAAAGGCCTGCTCCTGTCCCATGAAGGAAAGCCCCGGCGCGCTCATCCGACCAAACGCACCGGGGCAATGGTTCGGCGGAGGAACCGAAGCAAACTCAACGAGACTACATCGATATCGGTCCGCCAATCCCATACTGACAAGATCACTTGCTCTTCAGACCGGATTTCTGATCGATATTTGATGAGCGCTATTTGTATCAGATGGCGAATCTTACGGGCCAGCACACGCCCGCGCGCTTTGCCCTTCCCTACCAAGTTTATGCTTTCTTCGGACAATAGTTCGCCTACGGTCGCATGAACGATCGGCATTGCGACCCGCCAATCGCCTGACGTCCGGTTCGCGCTGGACGCGTTGGCAAATGCCCGTGCCACCTCGCTACGGCGCACAGCCCCCTGGCGCCATCGACAGAAGCGCGCTTTAAGAACCAGTTGCGACCATGAACCTGATTTCAACGTATGGTCGAGGTTCAGCATTCGCCGGCTGGCGATGCGGACTTTTCTATGGCAATCGGCTGCACGAACTGGAGAATTGTGTGCCAAAGCGGAGAGTCAGCAAACCCATTGCAACAGGTATCGAAGGGCTCGACGAAATCCTTCGCGGCGGCCTGCCCCCATCGAACCTCTATATGCTTCAAGGCGCGCCCGGTGCAGGCAAGACCACAGCGGCTCTTCAGTTCCTGCGCGCCGGTGTCGAAGCGGGTGAGCGCTGCATCTACGTCAGCCTGTCGCAGACAGCGGCCGAGCTCGAATCGATCGCGGTGTCGCATGGCTGGACGCTGGACGGAATCCGGGTCGAGGAATTGTCTGCGTCCGACGCGGTGAATGGCGCCGCCGACCAGACCATCTTTCAGACTGCCGAACTGCGTCTCGACGAGACTCGGCAGGCGATTGAAAAGGCGATCGAGGATCACAAGCCAAGCCGGCTCGTTTACGATTCTCTGTTGGAAATCCGTTTGATCACGGGCGATACGCCACGCTTTCGCCGAGAACTGATCGGCTTCAAGGCCTTCCTTGCCAAGCGTAACGTCGTTGCGCTTTTGCTCGACACCCAAAACGGTGAAGCGATGAACGGCGAAGAGGTGGAGGGCATTGCCCACGGCGTTATCCGGTTCGATAAAACGCTGGAAGATTACGGCGCGGTGCGTCGGCGGATCGAGGTTAGCAAGATGCGCGGCGTCCCGATCGCCGACGGTTATCATGATATGGCAATTCGCGAGGGACAAGGTGTCGTGGTGTTCCCGCGCATCGTGCCGGGCGACGCGTCCGAAACCAGCAAGCCCGAACTGATCAAGTCGGGTGTCGAAACGCTCGACGCGATGTTCGGCGGTGGTCAGGAATCGGGTACGACTACGCTGGTTATCGGTCAGTCCGGGACGGGCAAATCGACCATGGCATCACTGTATGCGACGGCGGCGCTCAAGCGCGGCGAAAGCGTCGCCCTGTTCCTGTTCGAAGAGCGGCTCGAAACCTTTTTCCGGCGGTCGGAAGGTCTCGGCATGGACCTTCGGAAATTCCACGAGGACGGCGCACTCGTCATCAAGGATTTCAACCCCAACGAGATTTCGCCGGGTGAGTTTGCGCAGGTCGTCCAGAACATCGTTAAGACGGAAAAGACCCGCGTCGTCGTCATCGACAGCTTCACGGGTTATCTGAACTCCCTTCCGCAGCGCGACAAGGCGGTTCGCGATATCCAGTCGCTATTGAAATATCTCGCGCGGTCCGGTGTGCTTACGATGTTGATCGTCGCGCAGCACGGACTGCTCGGGCAGAATGTCGGCATCGACGTCGATGTCAGTTTTCTGGGCGACACGGTTCTTTTGCTGCGTATTGCCGAGCATGAAGGCCGCTTGCGGCGCAACATCACGGTCGTGAAGAAGCGCCACGGGCCGCATGATCTGTTCGTTCACGAACTGAAGATCGAAAGCGCCGGCATTTCCGTCGTACCTTACAATCCGCTTCCGGAGTCGTGAGCGAAGTCCCGCCGGATGATCACGCGCCGCTGAACCATATCCTGGTTCTGGCACCATATCGACGCGACGCCGACTATCTGCAGAAGCTGTTCGCCGAGCACGATATCCGTGTCGAAATCTGCACGGATTTCGCCTCGATTGGGGAACGGTTGGTACACTCGCCCGGCGTTCTAGTCGCGACGCATGAGGCGTTAACGCCAGCGGTCCTGAAAGCCGTGGCAATACATCTCGCGGCTCAACCCGCATGGTCCGAGATGCCGATCGTCATCCTGCTCGATCGCACATCGAACCAGCTTCAGGTGCGCAACGAACTGGCGCGGGCTTGGCCCCGGGCACGGCATATCTATTATCAGCGCCCGGTAACCCCGGTTGAGCTGATCAGCGGTGTTCAGTCAGCGCTGCTGGCGCGACTTCGGCAGCGCGACGTGCGCGACCATATCGATCGGGAGATCGAACTGCGACGAGAGCTCAATCACCGCGTCAAGAACATTCTCGCCAGCGTCGCGTCGATCTTCGAAATGACTCATCGCGGCGCCGACACTCTGACCGAATTTGCCGACGACTTTCGCGGCCGCCTGGGGGCGTTGTCCAAGGTCCATTCGGCTGTGTTTCAGGCCGAGGACGAGGCGGTGTCGATCGGAGATATCGTCGATCTGACGTTCGAACCATACCGCTTGCCGGGACAAAATCGGGTTTTGACTGGGGGGCCGGTGATCATGCTGACCCGCGAGGCCGGCACGACGCTTGCTTTGTGTCTTCACGAACTCGCCACCAATGCCATCAAATATGGCGGTCTCTCCACGCCGGACGGAAGCGTGTCCTTCACCTGGTCCCTATCCGAGGCCGATCCCATCGACCTGTCGGTTTGCTGGGAGGAAAGCGGCGGCCCAACTGTCGTCGAGCCTACCCGAGCGGGATATGGCACACGATATCTAAGATCGGCACTCGCCAGCCTGTTCGGTGCCAAGCCGCTCATATCGTTCGATTCAGGCGGTCTTCGGTGCGAGGTTGCCGGTCGTGTTGCCCGCGTGTCGTGCAACTCATGACGTCAATCGGCGTTGGCGGCAAATGGCTCAGAAAAAGTCCTCCGCAGTACGCCCACTTCGCGTTTTCTGCCTCGAAGACAATCCGTTAATCGTCTTTCATCTTGAACAGATGATCGAAGACCTCGGACACATTTTTGCGGGGTCACTCGACAGCTTCATAGAGTTGCAACGACAGGCATCATCGTATGACATGGATTGCGCGTTGGTCGATATCGACTTGGCTGATGGACCAACCGGTCCCTCGGCTATGGCCTGGCTTCTAGATCGAGCCATCCCGGCCGTATTCGTCACCGGACAGGCAGAAATTGCTGCTGACTTTGCGGACATATCCGTTGGGACGGTCGGCAAGCCAATCAGTAGAGACACACTCGCTGCCGCTCTTCTCAAACTTCGTGAAGCACTTTCGTGACACACCGTGGTGGTTACCCATTTAAGACCGCTCACCAGGCTTATTCAGACGTCGATTATTCCCGCGGCGTGGATCCAACGCCACGCTCGCGCGCCCAAACGACTGCGGCGCTACGCCGGTTGACACCGATCTTCGCGTAAAGGCGAGCAACGTGGTTTCGGACGGTGTTGCGTGAAAGTCCCAGCCGCTCGGCTATCCCGGCGTCGTCAAGATCCTGACAGATGAGATCGAGCACTTCACGCTCCCTCGGGCTAATATCTGCCGCCGGCGGGGCATTCCGCTCGCCGGCGCGTGGGTTCCGAAGCGTGGCCAGCTTGTCCATGATCGACCGACTGAGCCAGTTCGCGTCCTTCATGACCGCCTCGATCGCTTCCACAAGTTCCAGCTCGCTGCGTCTGCGATCGGTGATATCCTGATAGAGCCAAAGGACGCATTCGTCGCCGTGCACGCTGATCCGCTCCGCCGACGCGATGCAGTCGATCGCGACGCCATCTTTTCCGAGCACCCGTACGTCATGCCCCCGGAACCCCCCTCGTCGATGGACCTCTTCCTCCAGCCCTAAGCGCTGCTGAGCGTCGTTCCTTAACTGAAGGTCTTCCGCGACCCGCCCGATAGCGTCGTGACCGGAATAGCCGGTCAGCCGCCTGAAGGCGTCGTTCAAATTGATAATTCGGTGATCGTCGCCGCGCGTCACCACCATGGCTACCGGAGCCATGTCGAATACGGTCGCGAAATGGCGCTCGCTCGTCTCAAGTGCGCGCTCCGCCTTTCTCCTCGGCTCGAGATCGGCGAAGGTAAATAGAAGGCAGGGATCGTTCTGCACCTCAATCGGCTGGCCCGCCAGAATGACGAGCTTGGTGTCGCCGGCCGCCAACGGCAATTCCGCCTCTACCTGCGGGACTACGTCCCCAGCCGCCACACGCTCCCTAACGTGTGCGTCACGCTCGACGTTCGCCAGAAGGTCGACCTCGAACATGGTGCGTCCGACCAGATTGCTTCTGAGATAGCCACTGAGATCCAGAAAACCCTGATTGACGCGAACGTAGCGCTGGTCGGAAACCCGGACGATCAGCGCGGGCGCCGGATTGGCCTGGAACATGGCCTCGAACCGGTCCTCGGCGTCGAAGCGCTCGGACACGTCATGGATGACGAGCGCCAGGCAGTCGGGCTCGCCGCCATCGTCGTCCATCGAGACGTCGCGGACCTGATGCACCCATCGCGGCGTATTGCTGCCGAGGGGCGCGACCTCCACGATCAGGTCCGGGAAGCTCTCGCCCGCGAGCAGCCGCACCAGCGGATATTCCCGGCTCTTGAGCCGCCGGTGGTCGCGGTAGCGCAAGCAGAAACGCTGCGCGTATTCGTCCGCCGTCGCGCCGAGGTCCTCGACCCGGTCGATACCGTGCATGGTCAAAGCCGCTGCGTTGGCTCCGAGGATCATACCGGTGGGATCCATCAGGATGACGCCCTCCAGCAGACTCTCCATCAACTGCTCGAGGTGATGAAGGGTTGGACCCGGAATGGCACGGTTGGCTTTCGATCTCATAATTCTCAAGCGCAGAACCACACAGCAGGTTCCGAGTTGCCGCAACAAAAGCACCAACACTGATAGTGCTGAAGCACTACAGCGGAGCACTCTTCCCGGAACCCGAAATGGAACATCGCGGACCCGACCATGTTGAAATGCCCGCACAACAAAGGGCAATAACATGAACCTCATCATACTCCTCGTCGTCGGCGGGATCATCGGCTGGGTCGCCAGCATGATCATGCGAACCGACGGCCAGCAGGGCATCGTGCTCAACGTGGTCGTCGGCATCGTCGGCGCTCTTCTCGCTGGCTTCATCATCACTCCGCTCATCGGCGGTGCCTCGATCATGGACGGCGCGATCAACATCCAGTCGATCCTGGTGTCGCTTCTCGGCGCGGTGGTCCTGCTCGCAATCGTCAACCTCGTCCGTCGCGGCTCGGTCCGCTGACTAGCATCGCGGCGCGGTGGCAACGGCTCGCCATGCATCACGATGAACCGCCGCAGGGCGTTATCACACAGGAGAGAACATGAAGAACCTCATCATCAGCGCAACCGTCGCTGCGCTTATGGCGACCGGTGCAACGGCGCAGACAGCCCATTCCGGCTCTCACAACCCCGCCGTGAAGGACAGCTCCGTCGGCAACGTCGTCGCACCCGCCGCTGGCCGCAACTCGTTCACCGAGAGCCAAGCGCGCGGACGCATCGCCAAGGCCGGATACTCGGGCATCTCGAAGCTCGCGAAGGACGACAATGGCGTCTGGCGCGGGACGGCGATGCGCCAGGGCAAGAAGGTGCCCGTCGGCCTGGATTACAAGGGCAACGTAACGACGCGCTAATCCGATCATTCAGGAGAGAAACGATGAAGAAGACAATCACACGGCTGTTCGACAGCTATTCCGACGCCTCCGCCGCCGTGGCTGAACTGGAACGGCTTGGCGTTTCGCATGACGATCTGAGCATCGTCGCGAACAAGCGTGATCACGGTGATCGTGAAGGCACTGACGGTATCGGCGATGTCAACGATGATGGGGATGTTACCCGCGGCGCTTCAACCGGGGCCGTGCTTGGCGGGGTCGGCGGGCTCCTGGCCGGTCTAGGCCTGCTTGCCATTCCTGGCCTTGGTCCGATCGTAGCGGCCGGCTGGCTCGCATCGACCGCGGTCGGTGCCGGTATCGGTGCCGCCGGTGGTGCGGCGACCGGCGGCATCGTCGGTGCACTGAAGGAGTCGGGCCACACCGAAGAGGAGGCCAACGTTTACTCCGAGGGTGTACGTCGCGGCGGAACGCTGGTCAGTGCTCGCGTCGATGATGCGCTTGCACCGGAGGTCGAAGCCATTCTCGACCGACACAGGTCGGTCGACGCCACGACCCGCGGGGCCGCGTATCGTGAGTCCGGCTGGAGCACGTTCGACGATCGGGCGCCAGCCTATACGGACGACGAAGTCGCGATCGAGCGCAATCGCTACGGTTCGACCCCCGTCGTTTGAATAAGACTGCAGCCCAGCTTTGCGGCTGGGCTGCAGACGACAGACATAAGACGAAGGTTAATTGATCCTGGGGACTGGGCATGTCGGCTGTTACACTTTGCGCAACATGAGCCGCCAGTCACCTCCGGCACGACCCATAAGCGGAGTTTCAGTGACGATCTTCCCGTTGTCAAAAGCGGACATGCCGCTCACTCGAAGACAAGAGGGCAGACCGACGCCCTCTTGTTCCCCGCATTCAGAGCAGCTTTCTTTTGGAGCCGAAAGCGAAACCTTCGAAGACGGCTGTGAGAAAGAGCATCAGCGCCGGCCACTGAGGACGGTCACCGACTTGATATTGCGTTAAATCCCGCTTTTAGAGTGAAGCCTGAAGGCAGGTGAGGATGGACAGCGGCGCGTAGGATGCGCATCATCCGGTGATCGCGGACGATAGGCCATGGAACCGGGGGATCATCGTGAAATACGCCGCTGCATTGCTGTCGCTCGTCCTGCTCGCCGCGCCAGCAGACGCCGCCAAGAAGACGAAGATAGTTGAGCCTCTGCCGACGGAGCTGATCGGGCACGCGACGGTCGCCGCTACAACCGTGATAATCGGCGAGACCGCGCAGCAGAACTTCGAGAAGCTGGAGGCCAAGGCGGCAAACAAGAACACTGGAACGCCAGCAGAATCCGGCTCGCCCGATGCGCGCGCTACGACCGACCGCTACTCGACCCTGCCCTTCGCCAAAATGCTTCCCTTGGTCATAGAGGACGTAACCCGAGAATGGGGTCTGACGAGCGGGCGGCCTATCAAGCTCGTCGTCACTATCGACTCGATCAAGACCGCGAACGCCGGCATGGCGATGCTTCTGGGAAGCAACGACGAGCTCGCCGGGACGGTGGTGGTGGCGGACGCGGTATCCGGCGACAAGCTCGGCGAGATCTATGTGGACGTGCTCAACAGCAGCGCAGGCCTCCTTGGCCTCGCGATTCGAGGAGCGGGCGTTCGCGAGAAGCTGACGACGGCATTCGCCGGGCAGATCGCCATGCAACTGAGCGGCAGCAAGCACAAACCGAAGGTCGCTGCGAAATGAGAACCAGACATTACCTGCTCATTGCGGCCGCCTTAGTGGCGCCGACGGCCGCAACTGCCGCCGAACGCATCGTCGACTACTCGATCGATGAGGCCACGGCCGCGGCTCATGCCTTGGAGCAAGGCGTGCCGCTCACCCCGGTGCCGCGTCGAGGTCTTGCCCATGTCGCCGTGGTGGTTGCGCCGGAGGTAGATCACGAAGTGATCCGTGCCGGCATCGCATGCGGCGCATGGAAGATCCGGAATCCTTTGTCGGTCGAGGTTCGACGCTTCGCATCCGCACTGGACCGCGACGGAGCCGCCGCAGAAGGATCGGCGGTCTCCTTCGACCTGCTGGTCAAGGTCGATCGCGCCGCCACGCTGAGTCGGTGCGTCAGCACTGGCGAGATGAAGAGCGCCTGCATATACCGCGTGACGATCGTGGGAAGCGTGAAAGGCCAAACCGGGGTCGAGCGGCCGCTCCGGATCGAACGTGAAGCTGTCGCGAAGGGCGTTGGCATCTGTGCAGGGTTGACCCGCGGCATCGGCCTAGTCGGCCGTTCGGCGACCGCGGCATTTTTTGAAGAGGCCGCGAAGAAGATTTGATGGGTGAAGATCAAGTCCGGCTAACACTGATGACACCGGTCGCAGTCTTCCGAACCAACCTTGCGGAGAGACGACCTAGTTTCGGTCATCCAGCAGCGCCGTTATTTTACATAGAAGCGGGCCTTCGAACATAACGGTCAACGGCTCGGACGATGGTCGGTCCATTGCTTATGTCGAATTGCGCGCGAGCCGAAGCCAGGCATGTAAGCGACAATGGGATATCGTTATGCGGATACGGCACTCGCATCGCTAGTCGACTCGCGCACGTGCGAAATGTTGGATAGCCGTCGGTATTTCTACCCAGGCATGACGGCGGTCTTCCCATACGGACCGGATTGGCTGCATCGAGTGGGGATCATCGAACAAACCGATCGGCACTCCGGTCATGGTCGGGTTTTTCGAACCCCGCATGTATACCGTCGTGCCGCAGTGGGGGCAGAAGAACTGGCTGAACACGCCGCCCAGATCCGTGGGCCGATCAAACTGCCTTGCCTCACCCTCAATCAAAACGTCGTCATGTGGCCAGTAGGCGGCCTCACCAAATGGCGAGCCCGACCGCTTCTGACAGGCGACGCAGTGGCAGGCCACAACGGCGATCGTCGGGCCCGGCACTTTAACTTGTAACTGCCCGCACTGACATGATGCTCTCATCAGTCGACCATACCACACCGCGAAGCGACGGAAAATGGGCGGTTGCTGGCAAGCAAAACTCGGCAGGAAGTACTTATAACCGGCCACCTGCGACCGAAATTGGTCGACCCAAAACCGGTCGCTCGTTCAGGTCCGCCACGCTAGCCGTCGAGTGATCGACTTCATCACCGACGGTAGACCAAAGCCATCGAGCGCCGACCCTTATGGCTTTCGAATTCCGAATTTTATCGACGAGCGTCAGTTGTCGACCGCATCATTGAGAGTATCATCTGAAGATGATCGCGATCGCCCTACTTGCTGCCGCCGCCACCTCCTGTTCGCCGGCTGGCGACTGGGATGGTTCGCTGACCGTTCCCGCAGGGATCCAGCTTCCACTGGTGCTGCACCTAAAAGACATGGGCAGCACGATCGACAGCCCAGACCAAAATGCGCGCGGTATATCCATCGACGTTACCGCGAACCGCAACAGCCTATTGGTCGTCATACCGTCGACCAAAGCCCAGTTCGCCGGAACCGTTTCGACCGACTGCAGCACGCTCACCGGTCCCTTCCGCCAGAGCGGCATGGAGATGAAAGCCAGCTTCAAACGCCGTCCGGCCGGGGCGGCCGCACCTGCGATTTCTCGGCCCCAGACCCCGCAACCGCCATTCCCTTATGACACTTCTGATGTGAGCATAATCGATGGTGCTGTGACGCTTGCTGGAACGCTGACGATGCCGAAAGGCAAGGGCCCCTTTCCAGCCGTCGTCATGATCGCAGGGTCGGGCCCTCAGAACCGCGACGAGACCGTCGACGGCCACCGCATCTTTCTCGTGATCGCCGATCGGCTGACGCGGCAGGGGGTTGCTGTCCTTCGCTACGACAAGCGCGGGGTCGGCAAATCCAGCGGCAGCTATGCAAATGCCACGCAGCGCGACTTTGCAACCGATGCGACCGCGGCGCTTCAGTGGCTACGTCAACAGCCTTCTATTGATGCCGCCAGTGTCGGTCTGTTGGGACACAGCGAGGGAGCCGAGATCGCGCCTACCGTCGCCGGCGCTGATCGGCATGTTGCCTTCACCGTTTTACTGTCAGCTCCAGCGGAAACGGGCATCGAAACCATAGCATCGCAGGCTAAGGCCATCGCGCTGGCAAACGGAGTGCCAGCGGCAACCGCGACCGTCAACGACGCGCTGGAACGCCGCCTGCTGGCAGCGGTTGCCGCCGCACCAGACAGTATCGCCGCCGAGCAGGCGGCGACGGACATCCTCACCAAGGCGGGCATGCCGACCGACCGCGCTGCCGCTCAGGCCAAGGGTCTCGCCTCTCCTTGGTATCGAGCGTTTCTCAACGACGATCCCTTGCCCGCCCTGCAAAAACTCACTGTGCCGACGCTGGTGATTGCGGGATCCAAGGACCTCCAGGTTCTGCCCGATCGCAATCTACCACTGATCCGTCGGGCTTTGGCGGGCAACAAGAACGCTAAGATCGTTGAGCTGCCGGGATTGAACCATCTCCTTCAGCCGGCCACGACCGGATCGCCTAGTGAGTATGGGAAGATCACGACGAGCGTCGCCCCGGAAGCACTAAATCTCATGACCGACTGGATTCGTTCAATCGTGAAGTGATGACCCGTAAGTCGCCATCCGATGCGTTCTTCCAGCCCCCAAAATTGGCCGGTTATTCATAATCCCATTTTGGCCGAGATCGGACCGGCTATCGACTGTCTGTTTATCGCTAACAAAATCTAAGAGCCGCCGTTCTCAGAGCAATGTGACGCAGTCTCCGTGCGCGACGTCCTGCTCACCGCTTGGGGAGATAAGTGAAAACGCCAACGTCATCCCCTCGCGCCGTCCTGATTCTTCCCAAGTGGCCCGCCTAAAACTAGTAGTCGTAGGGGGACCAGGGCGAAACCCAGTGCGGGAATAGTTCCGACAGAGCCTGATCCAACTTTGCGAGCCTCCCTGTTTGGCGTTTTCACGCTGGCGTCGTCGGCGGATGGCGCGATCACCATCTCCAATCGACATCAAAAACGGTCCAGTACCGGCAAAGCGTCTCATGGCACTGTTCCGCCAGCTTGGTGGCGCTCGGCTTGCGGGGCGGTCGCGGCAACGAATAATCCGGACGCGTGCCGACGTCATGGATGAAGGTGATTGTCACAAACGTCCATGCACCCTCAGCTGCCGAGCCGCAGATCGTACAGGTCCGACGTTTGACCATCGGTCAGTGCTCGCTGACCGCCGCTTCAATTGCAAGGATATTGACCTGTTTGAGCGCCGCGATTTTTGTTGTTGAAAACATGGAGGGCGCTCATCGTCGTCCGGGAACCGGTACGAGTTGCGACATGAGGTGGGCGTGCCAGTCGCCTATCTTACCCCCGAACACGCCGAACAGGGCATTATCGGCTAACCCTGAGTGTCTGCCGAACCAGGGAAGATCACGGGGCGGTTGAAGTTGTAAAACGGACATCGGCCTGGCCGGCGCTAAAACCAGCCTTTTGTGGAAACGCTACTTCAAGGCGAAGATGCCCTCGCCGAACGATGATCTGGGACGACGGATGCTCAATCCTGACCATCGACGAGCAAGGCGGAAATGGCCGATATCCTGCGCGTCTCGGTTTCAGGCGCGACCTCTGATATCACGTCCCCATTTGCGACTCTCGTGCTGATTTCCTTCATCCAACGGTGCAATCTGGAAATGGCCAGATCGGCGGGTACGAGATTCTCGGGACTGTTTTCCTCCGCGAGATACCCTGCACTGACCGTCATGACCGCGTCTTCCACCGTCAGTCCCTGCACCCCAGTAAAGGTCGTATTGGCGCGCATAGCCACGCGATCTTGACTGAAGCGGTTGCGCTGACCGAGCGGTCCCAGCCCCGGCATGGTACTGGCAATGCCGCCGTCTTCCAGCTGCTGAGGATCGACGCCGAGGGTGACCAGCATTTCAGCAAGCGGTCGATCGCTGCGGAGCTCGCGCTGCGAAACGACATTGTAGAAACGGGTATGCGTGTCGTCCTGCGGCACGCTCAAATGAATATTGCCGTTGGCGATGAAAACTACATAGGGTGCGGCAAACGCCGTAACGCGAACTTGAGTCATTGACTGACCCTCGTGCTCCACGGCACGCAGCGCGCCGTAGTGAAAGCCGAAGTCGGTCGCCCGCACATCCAGTTTAGGCATGGTGCTCGCCGTCAGAGCAGCCTTGTCGGCGCCGGCGGTCTCGCGCAACGCATTGATGGCATCGACATGTAACAGCGACACGTGCGCGGAATCGACCAGTCCCTCTAGGGGATGGATGAAGCTGCAATCAAGGTCCACGGGAACGACGATCTGGTTTTCCGCAGCCTCAGAAGCCCAGCTGAATTCCGGAAACGGCGGCTCATGCTCCGCTGGGCCGATATACGTCCAGACCAGCCCCCCGGATTCGCGAACGGGATAGGCGCGTGCTTTGACATGTTGGCGAAACGTGCAGTTGTCATGATTGGGCGTTTCGAGAAGATTACCATCCACATCGATCTTCCACTGGTGCCACAGGCACCGCAACCCGCCATTCTCGTTGCGTCCGAACACGAGCGACGCACGCCGGTGGGGGCAGGCTTCGTCCAACAGTCCGACGCGGCCCTGGGTGTCACGAAAGGCAACGAAAGACTGACCGAGCAGGCGAACGCGGTAAGGGTCGCAGTCGGGTTCGGCGACTTCGCTCGACAGGCAGGCCGGAACCCAGAAGCGGCGGAGCGCAGTGCCCAACGGCGTTTCCGGTCCGACGCGGAAATCCAGTCGCGTGGGTTGATTTCGTACCTTCATAAGCCTCTCCTCCGCCCTGCGAATCTGCAGTTCGCGCAACACCAACATAGGGCAGATATTTTCCTTGGAAAACAAAATTAATCGGTCGGTTACGAATTCGGAGGGTGCCAGCGCCGAAATCGTATCCCGCTGGGCGGGAATATTTCCGGACAAAGATCTGGATCTCTTAGCATTTCAGATATTCGCGATCCGTCTCGGCAGTCTGCTCGTGCGTCGGCAGGAAAAGATTTGCCGTGAAAATTATGGCCTCAACGCGTCTCATATCACCCTGTTGGTGGCGCTTCTGCGACTCGACGGGTTGGAGGCGGTATCGGCTGGAGAACTGCATCGCAGCTTGCTTGTCGCGCCCGGTACGATCACAAAACAGGTTGATCGCCTAGTCGAACATCATCTTGTGGAACGGCTTCCAAATGTCACCGACAAGCGCGAAGTCATTATCCGGCTGACGCATTCGGGTCGGAATATTGCCCACGATGCGATCGAAAGCCAGATAAACAATGGCGCGGTGCACGACGCGCTGAAGAGCCTGGGAGCTTCCGAAGGAACAGCGTTGATCGGCGGTCTGGCCAAACTGCTGGCTGCGCTGGAGGCTCAAGAGACTCGCGGAGAATGAAGCTCTGCCTGGAAGGGCAAGGCGGCAGCGGGGTCTGCAACTTTGAAAGGGGTTAAGATCGATTGGGGCAAATATGCAGACGCGATGAGTGAGGGTAGCGTCGCAGCACCAGACACCTCCTGGCCCGCACGCAGTATCACGTCCAAGAAAAACATTTAGATTGCGTATTACGTCCAGATGTATCATTTTGTCCTTCACGCCAATCACGGAGATGATGGCAGGGAGGGATGATGATGAAACACACCAACACGAAATTGGCGGCAATCATGGTGGCATCGGTGGCCATGCCGGCATTCGCACAGACGACGGTTCCGCCGGCCACTCGACCGGAACAGCCACAACAGGCAGCCGACGAGGGCGACATCATCGTCACCGCGCAGAAACGCACGGAGCGTCTTCAGGATGTTCCGATTTCGATCACGGCTGTGTCCGGAGATCAGATGGCGAAGCAGGGAATCGTCAACACCGCCGACCTCGCAAAGGTAGTTCCGGGGTTCACGTTCCAGAACAGCGCATACGGCGTTCCGATTTTCACCATTCGCGGGATTGGTCTGTACGACAATTCCACCGCAATCTCTCCTACGGTATCGGTCTACGTCGATCAGGTTCCTCTACCCTATCTCGTCATGACCCCCGGTGCCGCGCTCGACGTGGAGCGCGTGGAGGTGCTGAAGGGTCCGCAGGGCACGTTGTTCGGACAGAATGCCACCGGCGGTGCGATCAATTATATTGCGGCCAAGCCCACGAGCACGCCCGAGGGCGGCTTCGATCTGAGCTATGGTCGCTTTAACGCCGTGTCCGCCCAAGGGTATGTCTCTGGCCCGATCACGGACACGCTGGCGGTGCGCGTATCGGCCAAGCATGAGTATCGCGATGGCTGGCAGAAAAGCGAAACCCGTCCGGATGACAGGCTAGGTAAGCGCGATTTTTCTGCAGGACGTATCATCGTCGATTGGAAGCCGACCAGCCGTTTCAAGCTCGAGATCAATGCCAACGGGTGGCAGGACAAGTCCGACACCTTGGCATCGCAGTTCATCGGCTTTCGGCCGACGACGCCGCCGCCACGCGGGTATCCCGAAAGTACACTCGCGCTCGCCGGTCGTCGCCCCGCACCCGACAATTCACGCGCCGCGGATTGGGATCCCAACGTTTCCTTCCGACGTGACGACTGGCTCTATCAGCTGTCCGCGCGAGCCGATTGGGAAGTCGCGGACCACATCGATATTACCTCGATCACGGCGTATACCAGTTTCAAGACCTCGTCTCCTACTGACAGCGATGGCACCGATTTCAACAACTTCCGCCGCACGCTGAACGCAACGATCAAGAGTATATCGCAGGAATTGCGGGCGTCAGCCGACCTGAAAGCCGCAAGGATCACGATCGGCCTAAATTATCAGGACGATAATGCGAAGGAGCGCGATCCAACCACCTATGTCGGGTCGAACAGCGGCGTTGGGCCACTGCGCTATTCCAATTTCGACAACATAACCGATCAGCGCGCCAAGACATATGCCGTGTTCGGCAATACCGAAATCCCGCTGACGGAAACGCTGACGGCACAATTAGGCGGTCGCTACACCAAACAGAACAGGGATTATCAGGGTTGTTTGAGGGATGCAGGAGACGGCGCGCTCGCTGCCGCTATCGCTCTAGTCCCGGTGCTGGCCGCCGGCAAACCTTATAGTCCTGCGCCGCCCGGTGAATGCGTAACTCTGGGCGCCGATTTCAATCGCATTGGTCTGGTCATCGACACACTGGACGAGGGCAATGTTTCCTGGCGCGGTGGCCTTACCTGGAAGCCTAACCGCGACACCATGGTGTATGGCAACGTCACCCGTGGTTACAAAGCAGGTGCATTCACCCCTTTGCCTGCCGTTTTCGCGAGCCAGCTGACCCCCGTGCGTCAGGAACGCGTGACCGCATACGAGGTAGGGACAAAGCTGAGCCTCCTCAATCGCCGGATCGATACCAGCCTTTCTGCCTTCTATTATGACTATGCGAACAAGCAGATCCTCGGGACCGGCGTCTACCCCCCGTTCGGCGCGCTGCCGCAGCTGCAGAATGTCCCGAAATCAAACGTTTGGGGTGTCGAACTCGATACGACCATTCGCCCGATCGATGGCCTGCGGCTACGTGTCGGCGGGACTTACATCAAGTCGCGGGTGAGCGAGACCTATCTGACGCCCGATCCGGTTGGCAGGGTCGTGGATATCAAGGGCGAGGCGTTTCCAAATGCCCCGCGCTGGCAGATCGTAGGCGATGGGGAGTATGGCATGCCGGTCGGTACAGGGCTGAAAGCCTATCTTGGGGGCAATGTTAGCTACCGCTCGGTCAGCAACGCGGCGTTCGGCGAGAACCCGACATTCCGCCTCAAACCCTACACGCTGGTCGATCTGCGTGTAGGGCTAGGATCGCAGGACGATGCGGTTACGGTGGAGCTATGGGGCCGGAACGTGTTAAACACATTCTATTGGACCAACGTCAATTATGCGATCGACTCGCTGTCGCGGGCACCAGGGATGCCGGGAACGTACGGCATCACGCTCAGGTCGCGGTTCTGACCTTGTCCGTGCCGTCGGTGCTGCTTGTGCATGGGGCGTGGCATGGCGCGTGGTGCTGGGGCCCGCTGCAAACCAGCCTCTCGGCGCTGGGGGTCGATTCCGTCGCCCTCGACCTTCCGGGGCATGGATATCGGCGGCGACTGTCGTGGATGGTTCGATGGCGGGCGTATATCGATGCCGTGCATGATGCAGTTGCTCAATATGACGTCCCACCAATCGTGGTCGGCCACTCGATGGGTGGAGGCGTCATTAGCGGCGCAGCAGAGTTGGCGCCGGAGCTTTTTGGCGCGCTGGTGTACATTGCCGCATTCGTCCCGCTCGATGGTGAAAGCATTTCGGACCTGGCGAAGACAGAGCCGCCAGCACCTGGCCTCAAGCCGAGATTGAGCCGCGGGGAAGTGTATTACGAGCCCGACGACGCATCGTCGCTGTTCTTTCATGACGTTCCCGACGCCGGGTCGTGGGGAGCGATGGTCCAGCCACAACCCATCCGTCCCGTCCGAACACCGATCCGGCTGACGTCGGGGCGCTACGGAAGCGTGCCCCGTTACTATGTAGCCTGCAACAGCGATCGCGCCCTATCCCCAGCCTTTCAGCAAAGGATGATCGACAGGACACCGATGCGCCGGGTTTTTCGGATGGAGAGTGGGCATTCGCCCTTTCTATCCGATCCACAACGACTTGCTGCGATCCTGGAAGAGATCATAGACGGTATCGGTGCGGACGGGGCACGCCCGCACTGGGTGCCGAGATGATTCTCGTCTTCGGCGGCAACGGATTCGTGGGTCAACATGTCGCGCGCCGGTTGGTAGACGAGGGCGAGGATGTCGTCGTCACGACGCATAGCCGATCCGCTATTCCGCTCCTGCTCGCGCAAGCCATCGCCGAAGGACGCGTATCGATCGCGTCGGTCGATATCACGGATCCGTTCGATGTCATGGCTGTGGTGGCGCGGCACCGGCCAGCTGTGGTTATCGATTTGAGCGGTCACCATCCCAAGGCGTTGACCCCGGCCCGGGATGTCGCATTCCGGACATCCGCTCTTGTAAATATTCTTGAGTCGGCTCGGCTGAATAGCGTCGGTCGCGTAGTGCTGATGAGTTCGATGGACGTCTATTGGGGCCTGCCGACAGGGGAAGCGCCCTTTCAGGAAACCGATCCCGTACCGCTGCTCGAATTAGACGATCATTTTATCGTCCAATCGTGGGCGAAAAAAACCCTGGAAGTTATCGGCAATCTGTATCGGCGGCAGCATGGCATGGATGTCGTTTTCGTGCGTGCGAGCGGAATTTACGGCCCCGGCTACCGAACGTGGCTGAACCTGCCGAGCCGGTTGTTGCGTGCCGCGATCTCGGCGAACTCCGGGCAGGAGCTTGCCGATGGCGGCGAGACTGCGTTCGCCGATGGCGGCTACGACCAGATTTACGTGAAGGACGCGGCTCGCGCGATCACGAAAGTCGCGCTAGCACCTGCGCTGTCGCACCCCGCGTATAATGTCGGCAGCGGGCGGTTGCCGCTTTACGATGAGTTTGCGACCGCTGTCCGCGACGTCGTTCCCGGTTGCGACATTAGACTTGCTGTTCGTCCCGCAAGCCAGCCACGCGGCGCGATGGACGGTCGATGGATGCGCATTGATCGGATAAGGGACGAGCTGGGCTTCGAGCCTAAGTATAACGTCCGCGAAGCGATGGCCGACTATGCCACGTGGCTTTTGTCGAACACAAACATGCATTCGGCATGAATATGAGCTGGCCTCGAACAGCATAAGAGGCGTTTGCGAAATCCGTCGACACGCACACGCTTGCTACCGTCATAAAATCCGCCCAAGCTTCCTTGCTTATGTCAGATAAATCGCCCTCCGCAATCAGTTACACTTCCGATGTCAAGGAGGGGACGGATCATGGCATCAGGCCGACACGGGCGCCTCGTCAGCGGGGCGAACAGCAGCGCGCGATCGACACACGCGAACGGATCATTGCGGCTGCCACCGAGGAGTTTGCCGCTCAAGGCTATGATGGCGCATCAGTCCGAACCGTCGCAGATCGCGCCGGCGCCCGTCACACGATGGTCACTTATCATTTTACCGGCAAGGAAGGTCTTTGGCAGGCAGTGATGGACCGGTTGGTACGGACCTTCACAAGTCAGCAAATGGATCGGCTAGACGGGCTGCGCGGCGTTAGCGAAGTTATTCAGCTTCGATTGCTTCTGGAAGAGTTCATTCGTTACAGCGCCTCGGACCTGAATTTGCACAGGCTCATGGGCCACGCTGCCAGTCGCGCGTCGCCTGAGATCGAAACGATGGTTTCAGACTACTTGCAGGACTATTTCAATGTCATTGCTGGGCTTATCGGACGCGTACAGAAAAAGGGAGCCTTCGTAGAAGGTGAACCGCATCACCTTCACTATATTTTTATCGGCGCTGCTACCCGGATATTTATGCAATCTCCCGAAGTGACAAGGGTCATGGGACGTTCTCCGCTAGATCCCGATTTTATCGACCAACATATCGAAACTTGTCTGCGCCTGTTTTTTGTCGGAAAGCCGACGAAACGAGCGCCGCACCGTCGTGATACCACCGCCAGCGATGAAACAATTCTTTCCTGATCGCTTTCTCGCGACGCGTTCCGCCCAGTCTAACCGGCCATTCTGACCCTCCCCGCCCAAATATCCGCCTACGGCTGAATGGAAGCCACAGCTAAATAATACACTTGGAATGTTATTGCATCTGTTGTAGTCCACTCGAACCGCGTATGAAAGGCGGGTAAGGGAGGATGTATGGACCCGGCAATGACCCCCGGTGGATCCCTGTCAAGTGCCAGCCTGCACGAGGCGGCTGGAAGGATCGGGGCTCTCCCCTCGCACATCAAGCCGGTCTCTCCCCTCATGCGCGTTCATGGCCGGGCATTGCCGGTTCGCTGTCCGCCCGGAGACAATCTCTGGATTCACAAGGCGCTTGATAAGGCGCATCCGGGCGACGTTCTCGTCGTCGATTGCGGACCAGGCGACGAATTCGGGTACTGGGGCGAAATCATGGCGACCGCGGCGATCACGCGCGGGATCGCCGGCCTTATAATAACCGGAGGGGTTCGCGATTCACTCGAACTGATCTCTCTCGGCCTGCCGACATTCGCCGGACGCGTCTGCGTCATGGGCACCGGCAAGAATCCGCAGGGTGACGGTTCCGTCGGCGAGCCTGTCCGGATCGGCGCGATAACGATCCGCAAGGGCGACCTGATCGTGGGTGACGCTGACGGGGTAATGGCACTCTCGCCGGCTGTCGCCGCCTGGGCGGTGCCCGCAGCGCACGATCGGGACACCAAGGAAAAAACCATAATCGCGCAGATCAAGGCCGGGGCCTCGACGCTCGAAGTCTACAATCTCTAGCAGGCGGAAACCTCCATGATTATCGACGTACACTCTCATCTCTGGGCACCTCCCGAACTCAATTCCATGGGAATGAATCTCGTCGGCAGTGACGGTCACTACAGTGGCATGGAACCAAAGATCGACGACGGCCAGTTTCTCGATCATCTCCAGGTCCTGTTCAAGGCGCTGGATCTCGTCGGCACCGACCTGCAGATGGTTTCCCCTCGGCCATTCACGATGCTGCATTCGCGTGGCACGCGGCTTGTCGACGTATGGACGCGGTGGACGAACAACGCGATCGCTCAGCAAGTGCGGCTTGCGTCGGATCGCTTCAGGGGCATGGCGGGATTGCCGCAAGTGCCGGACGAACCGATCTCGCGCGTATTCCCGGAAATGGAGCGCTGCCTGAACGAGCTTGGCTTCAACTCCATCCTCATCAATCCGGATCCGACCGAGGGAACCGGAAACATGCCGACGATGGGCGATCCCTATTGGTATCCGCTCTACGAGAAAATGTGCGAGCACGATGTTCCGGCGCTAATTCACGCCGCTTCTTGCTGCAACGGGCGCGAGACCTACGCGAACCACTTCATCACCGAACATTCGATCGCTCTGCTTTCGATGATCAAGGCTGGCGTCATGCAGCGCTATCCCAGTCTCAAGATCATCGTCGCGCATGGCGGCGGCTCAGTTCCATACCAGATCGGCCGTTGGCGTGCGGAGCGCGGCGCGTTCCCCGATCTCGGCAAGGGCAGCATCACCGGCAAGATGAATGAAAGCGCCGGGACGTTCGACGATGCGCTTCGTGCCTTCCATTTCGACACATGCCTCCATGCGCCGGCATCGGTCGAGTTTCTCATCAAGACCGTCGGCGTGGATTGCGTGTGTTTCGGCACAGAGAGGATCGGCAGCGGCTCGCAGATCAACCCTGCGACCGGCCGCTCCTACGACGACATGAAGCCGGAAATCGAGGCTATGTCCTTCATGACCGATGATGATCGTTTCAAGATCTTCGAGGGCAATGCCCGCCGCCTCTTCAATAACCTGGAGCGCTGACCATGGCGGAAATCGTCCTTGGCCTTGCGGCCTCCCATAGCCCGCTCCTGACCCTCGACTGGACGGAATGGCGCCATCGGGCGGATGCGGATTATTCCAATACGCAGCTGAACCTTTCGGATGGACGGCTCGTCACCTATGCCGAACTGGCGGCCGAACGTGGCGAACCCTATGCGGCGATCGCGACGCCGGAACAGTTTCAGGATGCGTCCGTTCGCTGCCAGGCCGGCCTGGACCGGCTTGCAGATGCCCTGCATGCGGCGGCGATCGATGTCGTGATGGTCATCGGTGACGATCAGGGGGAACTGTTTCCCCTGTCCAACACGCCGATGATCTCGATCTATCATGGCGACGAAATCGCCACCAACGACGTCTGGGGACGGGACGACAAGCCCGCCTGGATGAACGAGATGGGCAAGGGCTATATGATGGACGAGGTCCATCGCTTTCCCGGTGCAAAAGAACTGGCCTTGGATGTGATCCGCGGGCTGGTTCGTCGCAATGTGGATATCGGATCATCTTCGCATATCGACGACCCCCAAAAGGCCGGCTTTGGCCATGCCTTTGGATTCATCGCCGAGCGACTGTTTCGCGGACACAGCATTCCGATGCTGCCGGTCCTGTTGAACACCTATTTCCCCCCAAACGTCATGACCTCGGCCAGGGCGTTCGACGTAGGGGCGGCGCTTCGGGCCGCCGTGCAGGATAGTCCATCGAACGCCAGGGTCGCGGTAATCGCATCCGGCGGGTTGAGCCATTTCGTGGTCGACGAACCGCTCGATCGCCGGGTGCTCGCAGGCCTGGCGCCTGGAAATGCCGATCAGTTAACCAGCATCCCGCCGGAAGCGCTCAACTCGGGATCGTCCGAAATCCTGAACTGGATCATGACCGCAGGTGCAGCGGATCATCTGCCGCTCGCGTGGACCGACTATGAGCCAATCGTACGGACCCCGGCGGGCACCGGCGTCGGCGTCGGCTTCGCATGCTGGACGGCGTAATGACTAAAGCTGAGAAACGTATCCGGCGCAGCATTGACGTCGAGGGCTTCAACCACGGCGTACAACCAATCCCCGCTGCCAGCCGTGTGGGCAATCTGGTCGCCACCGGAGGTGTACATGGCATGGACCCGGCGACCGGAACGCTTCCCGACGACGTCGCCGAGCAGGCCCGCTTAATGTTCTGGAACCTCGAACGGATCATGAGGGCGGCCGGCGCCGGCATGGACAGCGTCGCTCGCGTTACGGTGTACGTGAAGGTGCCGGAAGCGCGCGCGGCGGTAAACACACAATGGCTCGCCTTGTTTCCCGATCCTGCATCTCGGCCGGCACGGCATACGCTGCAGAACGATCATCTGCCGGCCAACATGCTGGTCCAGTGCGATGCGCTTGCGTGGGTATTTGAAAATGACTGACGCCGTAACCAGGGATCTCCTCCTCCGCTTCGACAGCTGCACTGTCTCCGACGCGCTCGACAAGCTTGGGCTTCCCGGGGCCGTATTTGGACTGGCACCGCTGACGATCCCCGGCCGGCGGCTGGCGGGCCGTGCGGTAACGGTGAAGCTGGGAGCGCCGATCGATGGTCTTCCGAAGCGCCACCTCGGTGCAGGTGCGGTCATGCGCGCCGAGGCCGGTGACGTGATCGTCGTGGAACACCGCGGTCGGACCGACGTATCGGGCTGGGGCGGGCTGCTCAGCCGCGGTGCGATCCGAAAAGGCGTCGCCGCGGTGATCGTCGATGGTGCCTGCCGCGACATCGATGAAAGTCGTGATCTGGGCCTGCCGGTGTTCGCACGCGCCGCCGTGCCGGTTACGGCCCGGGGACGGATCGCGGAGCATGATTTCAACTGCCCGATCACCGTTGCCGGCGTCGCTGTATCGCCCGGGGACTGGCTTGTCGCAGATGGTAGCGGGGTCGTATTCGTCCGTGCGGATCGCCTCGACGAAGTGATCGCCGTCGCAGAGGATATTCTGGCCCGCGAAACGCTGATGGCGCGCGATATCGATGCCGGCGTGCCGATCGGCGATGTGATGGGCGCCAGCTATGAAGACATGTTAAAAAAGCCGGAGACCGGAAATGCCTGATCGTGACTTCGTAGAACAGCTCAAGACGCTCGGTGTCACGGCACTCTCCGACGCGCTTGATCGTCTGGGGATCGAAGGACAGGCGGTAGGCATTCTGCCCGTCGTCCGTACGATGCGCTTCGCCGGCCCTGCCTTCACCATCCGTATGCTGCCGGTCGGCTTAAGCGGCGGCGTTGTCGGCGATTATATCGACGACGTCCCCGAAGGCGCCGTCGTCGCGATCGACAACCAAGGTATCCTCGACCAGACGGTATGGGGCGACATCCTGACATTCGTAGCCCATACGAAATCCTTGGGCGGCACGGTGATCGACGGCGTGTGTCGCGATAGCGATCGTTGCGTGGAGCTTGGCTATCCAGTCTTTTCGCGTTCAACGACGATGCGTACCGGCAAGGACCGGGCCACGGCCGATGCCTATAACGTCCCGGTACAGATTTCGGGGATCCGCGTGGAGTCGGGCGACTGGCTGGTCGGGGATGCCGACGGTGTGGTGGCCATCCCGGCCGGCCGCCTGTCCGAAGTGCTTGAGATCGCACAAACGATCGAGGCCGCCGAGGATCGCATCAGGTCGGCCGTTTCAGGGGGCATGAGGCTCGATGAGGCGCGCCGCATGACCAATTACCACGCCTTGCAGACGCGCGAAACCGCCTGACGCGGTCCCGCTTCGCAAAAAGCCTAGGTCCGAACCGACATGCTGTCGGACTCGGCGCTGCAGGTTTGAACCGAAAGAGATAGCCATGCCATCATTGACCGTCGACCTTGCCGACCCGGCGTTCGTTGAAGATCCTTACCCAGTCTATCGTAGGTTGCGAGATGAGGCACCGGCCTTTCAGGAGCCGGACAGCGGACTTTGGTTCATCACGCGCTACGCCGATGTGGAACGTGCGACCTCCGACTATCACAGTTTCTCATCGGCGCATGGCAATGTCGTCGTCGACTCCCCAACCCGCGTTGGCAAGACGCTGGGATCAATGGACCCACCGCGGCACGATGAGTTGCGGCGTGTGATTCAGCGCAGCCTAAGTCCGGCGCGGACCGATTTCGTCCTTCCGTCGATTCGCGAAGAAACGCGGCGGCGGCTCGACTTGCTCACCGCGCGCCGAGAAGGCGATCTGATCGAAGATCTCGCGCGACCGATCCTCTTCAACGCGCTTGGTCGGTTGCTCGGTCTGGACCAGAAAGCATCTGAACGGGCAACCGACCTCATCAGCGGGTTGTTCCACCAAGATGAAGGCATGTTGGGCGCGATCCTTCAGCCGGAGGACTTTAAAGCGATCGCTAGGTTCCTCGCGGGCCAGTTAGACCGTCGAAACGTCGACGCCGGCGACGACCTGTTCTCCGTGCTGTTGAGCGCGAAAAAAGATGGCGCACCGCTGAACGACGAGGAGATCGTCGCCAATCTTTCCACCGTCCTGATGGCTGGAAGCGCGTCCATTGGACATTTCTTTCCGAATCTAATGCACGCACTGTGGCTTCATCCTGAGCAGCGACGACAGGTGATCAACGATCCGTCCCTGATCTCCGCTGCCATCCACGAAGCGGTTCGTTGGGACACATCGACGCAGTGTTTTGCACGCCACGTCACGCAGGACACCGACGTGTCCGGCACCGTTATACCTGCGGATTCCCGCGCGATTGTGTTCTACGCATCGGCGAACCGCGACGAACGGGCCATACCCGACCCCGACCGGTTCGATATCGGCCGGAAGCGCATGCGACATTTCGGTTTCGGAATGGGGCCGCATGTTTGCGCGGGCTCAAATGCGGCTCGTGCGATGCTACAGGTCATCCTTCAGGAGATTATGCCGGTGTTGGGCGACTATGAACTGGACCTTGCCCGAGCGCGGCGCGTTCAGCACATCATGGTCCGCGGTTTCGTCACCCTCCCGATCGCGTGGTAACGGGACAAGGTTTCCGCCACCATTTCACGTGCATATCCTCCGTTCAGAGCCGTTCCAAGATAGTGACGTTTGCAATGCCGCCATCTTCGCACATCGTTTTGCAAGCCGTTGCGCGCATCGGTTGCCTTCAACGCGTGCAGAAGCGTCGTCATCAGCTTGGTTCCGCTTGCGCCCAGCGGATGTCCCAGCGCGATGGCGCCGCCGTTAACATTGAGCTTGGCGGGGTCAGCGTACAACGCCTCCAGCCACGGCATTGGAATTGACGCAATGGCCTCGATCACTTCAAACAGGTCGATGTCCGTCAATGCCAGACCGGCTTTCGGTAGGGCCAGGCAGATCGCCGGTATGGGCTCTTCCAGCATGATGACGGGATTGCCAGCGGTGACCGTGATATTGACGATCCGCGAGATCGGATCGAAATTGAGCCGCCGCGACGCGGTTTCGTCCATGACCGAATCGCAGATGCGCCGTCGGTCATCTGGCTTGCGTTACCGGCGGTGATTGAGCCGCCTTCCTGAATGGGCTCCAGACCGGCCAGTCCGTCGATTGATGCGTTCGCACGAATGCCTTCATTTTGTGCGAACAGCCCACCTTCCGTCCAGACGGCAACGATCTGATCGATGAAATCACGCGATCGATTGCTGCGGCAGCCGGCGATGGCTTTCCAGCGCACAGGAATCCATATCCGCACGTTGTGTAGTGTTACGCTGCGTCAATCTTGACGACGCGATGGCCGAGCAGAAACGAGATGTCACACTCGGTCCAATAGGAGGCCGGCTTCAGCAACATCCGGTCGAAGCTCTTCTCGCCTGCCAGATATTCCTTCGAAGGCGCTGGCCGGTCGTACGGCAACTCCGGCTCATCGCCGATCAACCCAATGCTGCCGAGGAACTTGCGCTGTCGCAGGCCTGCAGCAACTGGGCGCCGCCATGTCCGGCGCCGACGATCAGGGAATCGAAGCGGGTCACGGCGTTCGATCTCGCAAGCGGACTGACCATACCCGCTGCGCCATCGTTAAGCGAGATCACGAAGTTCACGCTTTAAAATCTTGCCGCTGGCGTTTCGGGGCAACGCTTCGGCGAAAACGATGCGCTTGGGCACCTTGAAGGAACCCAACCGCCCCCGACAATGCGCGATCAGGTCCGCCTCACTGAGTTTCGTATCGGCACGCGGCACGATGACCGCCGCGACGATTTCGATCCAGCGATCGTCCGCCAGACCGATCACCGCAACCTCGGCGACGCCGGGATGCGAGTAGATCGCCTCTTCGACCTCACGGGACGAGACGTTCTCGCCGCCGGTTTTGATCATGTCCTTCATGCGATCGACCACCGTGATGTAGCCATCGGCATCGATCGTCGCAAGATCGCCGCTGTGGAACCAGCCGCCCTTGAACGCGGCGGCGGTGCGTTCCGCGTCGTTCCAATAGCCTTGCATCAGCTGTGGTGAGCGATGGACGATTTCGCCGATGTCACCGACCGCGACGTCCTCCATCGCCTCGTCGACCACCCGCGTCGAGACGTGAAGCGCTGCCCGACCGGCGGAACCCGCGTGCGTTTCCTGTTCGTGCGGCAACAAGATCGTTGCGACTGGTGCGATCTCCGTCTGACCGTACAGGTTCCACAATCGAAGCTGCGGAAGGCGGCGGCGAAGCTCGTGCAGCACCTCGACCGGCATGATCGATGCACCGTAATATCCCTGCCTCAGATGCGACAGATCGTGTTGATCGAACAGCGATGATCGCAGCAACGAGATCCAGACTGTCGGCGGTGCAAAGAAAGCGCTGATCCGATGGGTCGCGAGAAGCGGAATCAGATTTTCCGGAGTCGGCGTCGCCGTGATGATGTTAATCGCCCCCACCTGCAGGGCTGGCCCCAGTATCGCGTCGAGCTGCGCGCAGTGGAACAGGGGCAGTGCATGCAGGACCACGGCCTCTCGCTGCCATTCGCAGCCGACGATACAGCTTTGATATTGCCACAGCACCGCGTCATGGGTCAGCATTGCGCCCTTAGGCCGCGACTCCGTGCCGCTGGTGTAGATGATCTGCAGCAGGTCCGCGCCGTTGACCTGCTCTTCCACCGCGTCGCCGTCGAGGCACAGCGTATCCCAGGACGGTATCGTCTCCGGTGCCGGTGCATGTTCTCCCGGCAGACCGAAGATGTTTTCCACGCTGGAAGGCCGGGCAGCGTGACCAAGATCGATCGTGCTTGCGTCCACGAACAGAAGACGGGCTCCCGAATGATCGAGAATATAGTTTGCCTCGTCCGGCGTGAGCATAAAATTCACCGGCACGAGGACCGCACCCAGCCGCGCAACCGCGATCCGCAGCGCTACGAAGCCATGTGAGTTGCGCGCGAGGACCGCGACGCGGTCGCCCTTGGCGACACCCTGTCCGCGCAGGCCCCGCGCCAGCGCGTCGGCCAGTTCGTCAAGCGCAGTGTAGGTCCAGACGACATCACCACAGATGATCGCCACACGGTCGCCATTTCGCTCGGCGCCTCTTCGGAAAATGGTAGACAATGATTGCGACCGGGCGAGGATTACGTCGTTCATTCGGCACCTTTCTGCTCAGGCCTGTCAAAACCCGTGACGCGATCGCTTGCGACCATCCGCGCCAGCGCGCCGCACAAAGGCTGGATCGCCATCGCGAACGATCCGGCTGCAACGATCATCCCGACCGCGGCCACGATTCCTAGTCCTCCAGCGACACTCGTCGCGGCGTCACCCCACCAGGATGCCGCGACGGCGACTGCAGGCGGTCCGAGCCCCATGCCGACGCCGCTAATACAGATCAGGACCAGCGCGGTGAGCGTCGCCCGCATCTCTGACGGTGCCAGCGGTTGAACGAGGATGACGACCGCGTTGGTCGCACCGATCAGCAGGAAGCCGCCGAGCGTCAGGGCAAACAAGAAGCCCGTTGCGTTCGACATTGTCGCGGCGACTACGATTAAGGCGCCACCGATCCCGGTGGCAACGGCGGGTATCTGGCTTGCCAGGACCGGACTCCGGTCCATCACCTTGTGGAAAAGGGTCGGCACGATCAGCGTGCCGCCGACCGAGGCGACGACAGTGGCCAGCCCGATCCGCGTTCCCGCGACCGCGCTTGAAAGACCGAAGGACCGTTCCATCAGGGTCACCGACCACGCCAGCACTGCATAGCTGATCATCTGCGCCGCGCCCGCACCGACGAAGAGGCCGGCGTACAATCTGCGGTTCATTCCGAGATAGGCGAGCACACCACGCATGGTCGATGCCGCCCCGCTTTCCCTGCGGATGGGTTCACGCGCGGTCAGGGCAAAGACCAAGGCGATCACCGTGCCTGGAAGACCTACCGCTAGGAAGGTCAACCGCCAGGCCGATATTCCTACCGATGCTGAATGAGCCTCCGCCCATGAAAGCACTGCGGCACCGAGCAGGAAGGCGCATGACGCCCCGAGCATGCCGCACGCGCTGAAGATCGTTCCCGCCATTATCCGGCATCTAGGGGGGAACATGTCGGTCAGCATCGAAAAAGCGGCCGGCACCAGAGCCGCTTCCCCTACCGCCAGTCCAAACCGCAATCCTGCAAGCGTGGCATAGTTCACGGCAAAGGCGGACGCGGTCGTCGCTGCGGACCAGAGGAGGACACCGCCCACGACAAGCCACTTGCGATTGCGACGATCGGCGAGTCGCGCGATTGGTAATCCCAGTGCCCCGTAAAACAGCGCGAAGAAAGTACCAAACAGCAGTCCTAGCTGGAGATCGGACAGTGCCAGTTCCGCCTTCAGCGGCCGCACCAGCAGGGCGATAACGAACCGATCGATGAAAGAGAGAACATAGAGCGTTCCCAGCACGGCTAACGTCGCCCAGGCGCGGATCGTTACCCTGCCTTCCTCCACAAACATCCTCTCATTTTAATTATCATCCTAATTATAAATAAGACCTTTAAATTGTCCAGCTAAATTATTTAGAGGCTAAGGCGTTAATTTCGAGATATTGGCAACTCATGCAGTTCACGGCCTTCATTCTTTCGAATAGGTTCAAAACGAGACCGGTATCGATCGCAATCATCGGAAGTGCGCAACGGAGAGCAACTTCGCGTAGACTATCGCACTAGCGGCCTGACGAAGGTCGCGGCTGACCTCGCTGTCGGCCGCAGCTTCGCGTTCAGGTGGCGCGTGACCAGCATCTCCCGCGTCGGCGTGACGCGGGAAACATGCGGGCGATCTCAGCACTCGGCAGGGTCGGCAAAACACTTCGCTCGGTGGTCCTGCGCCTTGCGCAGAGCGATGTCGGCTTCAATCGCGGCGGCACGATCGACGTCGGTTGACGGCCTCACCGCGTCGACGCCCTGCTGTCCCACGGCAATGGCTTGGCCGGCTCCGGTCGACTTGCCATATTTGATCTGCGTGAGGCCACCGCTGTCGTCGAGCACCAGTTCGAACGACTGCTTTCCGAAGACGGCGGCGCGCGGAATCGGGATGCGGTAGCGGGTCCCCAACTGCCCGACCGCGAGCGTGCCGGCCCAGATGAAGCCTAGCCGATCGTTGAGCGGGCAGACATCGGTGCTCGGACTTACCGCGATGCGGAGCGCGGCTGAACGCGGCTGGCGCGCGTCGAGCGTCGCATAGCCACCCGGCGATGCGATATCACCCACCGGCGGCCTCGGTGCATCCTGCGTCTGGAAGCGGGCGCAGACGCTTCCGAGCAGAGCCGCATAGCGGCGACTGCGATCGAGGTCCTGCGGCACGGGACTCAGCGTGAAGTCCATCCGCCTGTTCGCAGCGACCTGAGCCGCGGGCTGCCCGCTGACGTCCGGAAGATCGAGCGACCCGGCGTAGGAAATGGTCATCGCCTCCGCTCCGAAGGCTTTGGTGAGCTGGCTGCATTGGGCCTTAACCGCAGCCGGCGTCGGCATGCCGGTCAGTTCCTGCGCGGATTCCGCGCCGAGCTTCGGAAAGAACACCGAGGAAGCGAGCGAGATCGCCGCCTTGAGGATGGTCTCGCCTTGGCCGGTCGCCTCCGCGTTGACCGTCTTCAGGCGCTGGTCGGCGGCGAAGTGCATGTCGAGGCTGGTGTCGGCGAACACGCCGTCCAGCTTCGACGTATCGAGCGTTCCAGTCGCCTTCGGATCGGCACCGAACGTGACGGCGACGGCCGGTACGTCGACGATGTGCGGCAGATCGTCCTTGTCGCACTTCACTGTGCGGACGACCGTGATCGCCGCGTCGGTCCGGGTCAGCGGATAGCTGATCGTCGCGTGCGGCGTCTGGGCGCAGCCTGTCACCACCAGACTGGCAGCCGCGGCTGCAGGTACGATCTTCATTTCGGGTCCCCTTGCTGTTGATCATGAACATCTCGGCGATCAGTGGAGAAGCGCGATCGCGCGGGCGAGCAGCCGCGTTCGGCTGGTTAGATCGCCGGACTCCGATGCCGCTCCGCCGTTGACGACGTCCGCCTGGAAACTCTTGATGTTGCCCTCGAGCCTCTCCACCCGCTGCTTCGACGCGGCACCTTCAGCACGGGCGACCACGGCCAGGCCCGCGCTGACCTGTGCACCCATAAGCGCCCCCACGGCCGCGGCGACGATCGACTGTACGCTGTTGTAGAGCGCAAGGTAGCGGTCCCAGTCCTTGGAGGGGACTGCCCGGTCTAGCATGACGGCGAAGAGCCACGCGAACAGCGCGAGTATCGCGATCGCCGTGACTATCGTGACGACATTCACCGGCGGCTTCGGCGCGACGGCGGTCGCCGGCACCACCACAGGCGACTCCACGACCGGCACCGACGCCACGTCGCGGCTGTCCACAGCGACGCTACTGACGGCGGGCGCCGCTCCCTCAGGCAGATCGTTCGACACGGATGCAAGCGTTCCCACGTCAGTTCCTCCTCTCGAAGCGCAATCCCAGGATGCAAGGCACGAACGGGCTCACGGGTTCTCGTCCACCCACCGCTGGATCAGTGCCTTGACATCGCCCGTCACCCGGACCGCCCAGTTGCGCGCCTCCTCCTCGCTGCCGCCGGTATGGATCCCGACAACCGAGGGTTGATCGACGCCGGTCCCGCCGAGCCACACCGGCGCACCGCTCTGGCCGCCGTAGGTGTCGATCAGGTGATAGAAGAAGCTAGGCGAGACATCGCCGATCGCGCCCGAACCGCTATATTGGATCTGGGACGCGTCGCGGTCGGTGGGGTAGCCGGATATTGTCGCGATCTGCCCCGTGAGCGCAGCGTCGCCAGCCCCGTTCAGATCGAAATACTTGGGGAAGTCGAAAAGCGATTCACCGAGCTGAATGCAGCCCAGGTCGATCTGGGAACGGCGCCCGGCCTCGTCGGCTCCCGCATCGACGAACGCCTTCCAGGAGTTCGTGACGCGGAACCGTGCCGAGTTGGCATGGCCGAGCGCCAATCCCTCGCGGTAGCCGATCCACACGTCGGCCATCGCCCCCCATGCAGGCGTCGTCTCCCCCCGCTTCGGCCAGTTCACGTCGTAGAGGACATGGCCTGCGGTGATGATCGTTTTGGGTCCGGCGAACCATCCGGTGCCGATGCAGCCCACTCCGACTGGCTGCCCGTTTTGGTCCGGACAGCGTATCCGGAGGCGGCAGATCCGAACCCACGGGTAGACGCTTGCCTCGAGGCGCCCGCGAGCCTTGCGATCGTCTGGACCGATCTGTTTCTCCTCGTCGCGCGGCCCCAGCGAGCGCATGCCCTCGAGCACCTTCCCGAGCTCCTCCCTGCTCCGCTCGTCACTGCCTAGCGCACGCACGGGTGTAAGCGTCGAGCGCCGAAAGTAATCCCTGGCGCCGTCGTCAAGGTCGCTAAGGACCTTCGAGACCTCGAACGTCATTACAGCCCCGTTAGGAAGCTGATTGGCGGCGCGTAATAGTATTCGCCGCCGCGCAGGGTGACGAACTGCTCGAACTGGAACTTGACCGTCGGGGAGGCTGGATCGTTCCAGTCGCGTCGCCACACCTGCAGTTCGCGCTGTCCCTGCCCGATCACCGGATCGAGGCCTGGGCGATCTCGCCCGAAGATGAAGTCGGGATTGTTCGCCCAGGACGCCTGGGTGAACTCGAACTGTCGTGCGATGTCGCGGTTGAACGCCATGAATATCAGGCCGACGCCGCGATCCGGCTTGGTGTCGTCGTCGTCGCTGGTCCAGTCGTCCGCGCGTTCCCCGAACGGGATGCCGCGGCGAGGCATGAGATGGGTGCGCTCGCCCGTACCATCGCCGGTGTCGCCCCGCGGATTGGCCTTGCGAATGTGCGCGTGGAACGGGCATTTTAGACCGTCGGGGTCGCTCGCCCCGCTAGGCAGCGCGTAGTTGAAGTTGTTGGTCGGGTTGGCGGGGGCGTCGAACTCCGACAGCACCACTGGCGATCCGTTCTCGAACCTGCCCACGACCATCGCGCCGGCGCGTTCACGGCGCGGGTCTTGCTCGCCGAAACCCATTCTGGTGGCGAGTTTCCGCTCGGCCTTCTTGAAGCCGCGTACGTTCTGCTCGAGCTTGCGGTAGACCATGTAGCTGCCGAAGCTGTCAGGCGAGGCGCCGCTGGGATCACGCACCAGCGCCGCGTCGCCGGGTCCGAACGCCGGATCCCACCCGTCCTTGCCCATCTGCGCGTCCTCGCGGACCACGTCGTCGGCGAGCAGAAGCGGCTGGCTGATGCCGTCGACATAGCCGAAATGCTCATGCCCGACGCCATCGGCGTCCTTCAGAGCCCGCCCGACGTCGCGGCCGGTGATCGTGATGCCGCCGGCACTCAGGATCGGCAGGAAGTTGGTCTCGACAGCCGTCGACTTCGTGTCATTGACGTCCGCGATGATGAGCAGCGCGTCGATCTGCGAGCGGTGATGCTCCTCCCAGGTCGCAGGATCGGGGTCCGACAGCTGCGCCCGGTTCCTCATGCCGTCACGAAATGCCGGATCGGCCGGGCCCTGCAGGCCGAGCTTGGCGTAGCCTGTGGCAGTGAGATAGACGAAGACCGCGGTGCCGCCGTCCTGCGCGAGCGGCGACTTGTGTGCTTCGACCTGCCGCAGCTGGTCCAGCGCGGACAGCACATGCCTGCCGATCCGCGCCAGCGCCGTGCGCGTCTGGTCCAAGTCCCCGTCGAACCGGAGCAGCAGATGGTTGGCGTGGTCACGCCCATGATGCTTCAGGATGTGCCCCTGCAGGTCCGCCAGCATCGGGTGGAAGCGCGGATCGGTCCAATCGATCGGCGCACTCAGATCCGAATCGGTCAATGGCATGGTCTGCTCCCGAGACTTGTTGCAACCGCCCGAAGCGGCGGATTGATAGCTCGAATAGCGCGAGGCGATCCGCCCACCGTGAAAGTCCCGTCCACCGCGCGTGAAAAATAGCGTGAATAGATCAACGGCTCGGCTAGACCTCTGTTGTGGGCGGGGGGATGGCGGCATGGAGGATCGGACGGACGCACTACGGCTCGAACTGATGGGTCCGCTGCGACTGTTCGGTCCGGACGGGGTCCGGATCGACATCAACAGCCGGAAGGGGTCGGCATTGCTTGCACTGCTCGCCACCGCGCCCAGCGGCGAACGATCCCGCAGCTGGCTCGAGGAGCGACTATGGGGCTCGCGCGCCTCCCATCAGGCGAAGGGCAGCCTCCGTCGCGAACTCGCCAACCTGCGGTTGGTGCTGCGGACGAACGGGGGCGTGCCGATCGCCGCCGACCGCGACCGCATCGCACTCAACCTGAGCAGGTTCTCGATCGACGTGCGCGACTGGGAAACCTCCGACCAGCCCGCGTCAGCCCTTTCGCCGGCACAGTTCCTCGAAGGTCTCGACATTCCGGGCGAGGAGGGCTTCGAGGAGTGGCTGCGCGACCAGCGCGCCCGGTTCGACGGTCGGGGGGCGCCGCGGAAGGCGCGGCCGCCGACGCCCGATCCACTGCCGAAGCGGATCCTGGACGTGTCGCAACCGGCCCCGGGCTTCAGCGGAAGGCCCGCCATCGCGGTGCTGCCGTTCGCGAACACGACAGGCGATCCCACGATGGACATGTGGGCAGGCGGCATCACCGAGGACCTAATCGACCGCCTGTCGCGACTGCGCTGGATCCCGGTCATCGCTCTGGCGTCGAGCGGTGACGGGGGGGTCACCCAGCTGACCTCCAGCGCGGTCGGGCAGCTCGTGGGTGCGAGCTACGTCGTAAGGGGTCAGCTGACGACGCGCGACGACGCGCTCAACCTGCAGGTCTCCCTGTTCGACGCGAAGCGGGCGCAGCTACTCTGGTCGGTGCGGCGCCAGTTGGACGGCGGCGTGACGCACTCGGCACTCGGGGCGCTCGCCCAGGACGTCGTCGCCAATCTCGACGCCTATGTCGACACCGCCCAGCAGACCCTCGTGATCAACCGCGCCGTCGACGAGCTCGACATCGACGAGATGGTCTGGCGTGCGCGCTGGCATCTCGGGCGCCTGTCGCGCGAGGACGCGGCGATCGCCGACGACCTGCTCCGCCGATCGCTCCAGGCCAAGCCGAACTCGGCGGAGGTGCTGATCCAGTCGGCGCTCGCCAAGGCCTGGACGATCTGGTCAAGGCGGGAGTCGCCGGACGAAATCGCCGCGATGCGGGCGACCGCGCTACGCGCGGTGGCAGCCGACGGCTTCGACGCGCGCGGCTACTTGCTCACCGGGATGGCCGAGATGTGGCTGCGCAACCACGCCCGCGCCGAGAGCCTGTTCGCCGAAGCGATCCGGCTGAACCCAAGTCTAGCGTCGGCCTATGCGCAGTCGGGCAGCAACCACTATCTGACCGGGCGCCCGGAGGCTGCGTTCGGTCCGCTGGAGACGGCGCTGCGCCTCAGCCCGCTCGATGGCCAGGTGTTCTACATACTGGCGGAGATGGCGATCGCGCACCTCATGCTCGGCGCCCACGCGTCGGCGCTCGAGTTCACCGAGCTCTCGCTCGCGCGCCGGCCAGCCTACTCCTTCGCGCACGTCATCCGCATCACCAGCCTGGTGGCGCTCGACCGGCAGGACGAGGCGAAGCGTGCGCTATCCGACCTCAGGCGGGCGCGGCCGACTTTCGCCGTCGAGGAACTCGAGTGGCTACCCTTCGCGGACCGAAACTGGATCGCTGTCCTGAACCAGGGCCTCGTCGCAGCCGGGGAACCGGCCGCCTAAACCATCCCGCCAGCTTCGGAGGATACAGGATGTTGAAGCTCAAGTATTTCGACACGATCCTCGCCCAGCAAGCGGCCGACCGGGCGAAGCCGCCAGCACCGCTCCCGCTGTTCGACTTCCAGAGCCTGGCGCTACGCAGCAGGCTCGGCCAGCGACTCTCGCGCGTGGTATTTCGACGGGTTATGCCCGCGGCCTTCGCCATCCTGCGGACGTTCTGCCCGAACCTGCGCATCGGGCGGCTCGTGATCGTCACGCGAGAGGCCGACGTTCGGGCGGTGCTGACCGATGACGTGACCTTCCCGAACGTTTATGCACCCGAGATGACCGAGCTGGGCGGAGCCCAGAATTCGGTGCTCGGCATGGAAGGCCAAGAACACGCCGCGCTCCGCGCCCAGCTGCACCGGCACTTCGAACCAGGCGACCTCGCCGAGATCGCAAGACTGACGCATGACCACGCCACCGCACTTGTGGAGGCGAGCGGCGGGCGGATCGACGTGATGCGGGACTTCGTCACCCGCTGCGCGACCGAGGTATGCTGCACCTACCTCGGCGTGTCGCCGAGCGATCCCGACACCTTCGCGGAATGGACAATGGCGGTCTCGGCGATGCTGTTCGGCGACCCGTTCGGGGATGCCAACACGCGTCGGCAGGGCACGATTGCGGCGGCACACCTGCGCGCCACCTTCGACGACGCGGTCGCGCGCATCACTGCCAACAACGTGAAGCACCCGCGCAGTCGACGCAAGCACACGACGCTGGCGGACCGGCTCGTCACCCAGGCGAAGATGCCCCCCCCGCTCGTGCGCGCCTCGCTGCTCGGATTGGCGACCGCGCTTATCCCGACCAACACGCTCGCCTGCGGCAACATCCTGGAGCAACTGCTGGACGACCCCGGTCTGATGGCGACGGCGCGCACAGCCGCCACCAAGGGCGACAAGGCGGCGCTCGAGGTCGCGCTGCTCCAGGCGGCGCGGCTTAATCCCGCGCTTTCGCCGGGACAATGGCGGAGCGTCGGCCGCGACGGTGTTATAGCACCGGACACGTGGCGCGCCCGGCGGGTTCGCAGCGACGACGTCATCCTGGTCGCCGTGATGTCGGCGCTGCGCGATGGACGGGTTGCGCGCGAAGTGCGGCAGGACCCGAGGCGCGCGGCGTGGCTAATGTTCGGCGACGGCCCGCACGCCTGCCTCGGGGCCCAGATCGCGATGACCCAGCTGGTTGAGATATTCGCAGTGCTGCTCCGGCTGCCCGACCTCACCCCGGCACCCGGCGCCGACGGGACGATGTTCCGCACCGGACCGTTCCCGACGCGCCTGGACATGACGTTCGACGATCCACTTGCTGGCCAATCGATGGTCATCATCGCCTCGCCCGCGTGCGATGGGGTGGGCGTCGCAGCCCTGTCGATCCAGATCGAGCAGCTGAGAAACCCGGCCAGGGGCGACATCGCCAAGACGCTGGCGGAGACCGGGCTGGTGCACTTCGCGTCGCTATCAGCGATCGAATCCGGCCCCCATTCCGAAAAGGCCATCCTGCTGTTCGAGATCAACGCCGATGGCGGACAGGACCGGGCGATCAGCGCGGTAGCCAAGTCGGGCTTCGCGTGGCTCGCGCCGATCTACGCGCATTGCACCGCCGACGGCGCACCACCGACGGACGCCGACGCGCTCGCCGACCTCCTCCGGGACGGCGCAATGACGTTGCGCACCCGGCCGTGGGGCGAAACCGGGGTAAACTTCAACGGCACGGAGGAGTTCTCGGTCGCGGACATCGCGCGGCAGGAACGTCTCGCGACGTTCGCACGGGAGGCGCTCGCCCACTTCTTTGCCAGCAATCTGGGAAACACCACGCGCGCGATGGACGCGCTGATGCACGTGCGCCGCTTCCTCAAGCAGGACGGCCTCTATGCGTTGCGCGGCCGCGCATGGAAGGACCTGTTCTCTAAGGCGGCCAGTTTGCGCTACGCGATCATCCGACCGGGTCGCAGACGCCTCAAGATCGCGGACTGGGTCCCTCCCAAGTCGATATGGGCGCCCGCAGCCACCATGGTCGCATCGCCGTCGTTCAGGCCGTTCGTCGTCGGCGCCGTGGTGCTGCACGTCGCCGTCGCACTCTCGATCGGCTGGAACGGCTGTCCGATCCGTCCAACCGCGCTCGGCTGGTTCTGGGCAGTGACCGCCGCCCTAGTCGGCAGTTTCCTGACCATCGCGCTGGCGAGCGCGATCGTGCTCACGGTGCTCGTCGCCCTGCTGCGGTGGCACGAGACCAGCGACACCGTCGACGAGCGGGCGCCCGAGCTCGCATGCGTCCGCGAGATAGCCCGTCGCGAGGACGAACCTGGTTACGAGCAGAACCACATCATCGCGGTCATGCCATTCAAACCGGGCCTATTCCGCCGCTTCATCTTCGCGTTCGCGATGTGGGGCATCAAGCAGAGCGTCACGTTCTGGTTTCGCCCCGGCTTCGTCGTCACCATGGGGACGATACACAAGGCCAAGTGGTTCCGCGTGCGGGGAACCAACCAGTTCGTGTTCCTATCGAACTACGACGGCAGCTGGGAGAGCTACCTCGAGGACTTCGTGACCCGCGCGCACCCGGGGCAGTCGGCCGCTTGGGGCAACGGCGTCGGCTTCCCGCGCACACGCTTCCTGATCCTCGACGGTGCCGCTGACGGCGACCGGTTCAAGCGCTGGGTCAGGCGGCAGCAGCGTCCGACCTCGTTCTGGTACAGCCGCTATCCACACCTCACCACGAAGCAGATCCGCAACAACGCGATGATCGAGGACGGTCTCGCCCGCGCCGCGAACGACACCGACGCGCGCCGCTGGCTCACCTGCTTCGGATCCGCGCAGCGCGAAGATGGCGAGCTGGAGGCACAGGAGGCCCAGTCCATCGTCTTCACCGGCTTCGGCCGGCAGCATTACGCGACCAGCTTGTTCGTAAGGCTGCCCGAGGATCGCGATGCGCTGAGCATGTGGTTGCAGGCCGTGAGCGGCATAGCGTTCAGCGCGCCACCCGCACTCGTCGGCCTGCCGCCGCACTGGCGGATATCCGAACGACGCCCGCCCGACGGCGTGGCGCTCGCGCTGCGGACGGGCAACGCCCGCGCGACGCGGTACCGTTTGCCGCCCGAGGCCCAGATCGCCTTCGGGGACCGACCGGTCGACGACGGCGGACTGACGCTCGGGCTGACCAGCTTCGGTCTGCAGCGCTGCGGCGTCGGCCAGGGCAGCGGTCTCGATGCGTTCCCGCCCGCGTTCCTGATGGGGATGGCGGGACGGACGCGGCTGCTCGGCGACGGCGATGGCCACGGGTGCCCCTGGAACGACAGCGGTGTCGGCGAGCGGACGGTCGATGCGGTGATCACGATCTACGGCAACGAACCGACGATTGCGGGGACCGATGGCGACTCCGATGATGCCGCGCACGAGCGCCTCGTGGCGAACCACCGGCTGCTGCTCGAGATACTCGGAGGCAGGCTGATCGACGCCGTCCCTTGCGCGCCCGTTCCCGGACCGGGCGGAGCCGGCGTCTCGCGCCGCGAACACTTCGGCTTTCGGGATGGCATTTCCCAACCGGCGATCTGTGGCAGCCAGCGCGCGCGCGTGAAGCCGTCGCCACGGGACCTGATCTCCGCAGGCGAGTTTCTTCTTGGATACCGGAACGACCAGGGCTTCTTCACGCCCCCGATCGCGGTCGGGGCCGAGCTGGACGTGCACAACTCGCTGCCGACGGTCACCGCCACCGAGGCCAGGCGGTTCCCGCGGTACGGGGATCAGTCGCCTGCCGCGGAACTGCGCGACCTCGGGCGCAACGGCAGCTTCATGGTGATCCGCCAACTCGACCAGGACGTCGACGGCTTCGACAGGGCAATCGAGCGGCACGCAAAGGATCTCGCGAAGAAGTATCCCGATCTCTCCGCCTTCACTGGCGCGAGGATCGATCGAGAATGGATCGCGGCAAAAATCATCGGGCGATGGAGGGATGGCTCGCCGCTGGTAGGCAATCCGACCGAGCCGGCGTCGCTGAACGACGAGGACACGCCGGAAAACGACTTCGCCTACGGCACGGATGATCCGCGCGGCCTGCAATGCCCGCTCGGGGCGCATATCCGGCGGACCAACCCACGCGACAGCCTCGAGCCGGGCGACGTGGACGAGCAGCGAATCACAAACCGGCACCGGCTGCTGCGTCGCGGTCGCAGCTACGACTACGCCCGCCGCGGCGAGAAGCCGCGCAAGGGCCTGCTGTTCGTCGCGCTCTGCGCGGACATCGAGCGACAGTTCGAGTTCGTGCAGCGTACATGGTCGAACGCGACCTCGTTCCACGGGCTGACCGGCGAGCCGGACCCCCTGCTGGGCAGCCGTCTGATGCAAACCGGCAAGTTCACGATTCCCACCGCGCCCGGCCCAATCCAGGTAGACAACGTACGATCCTACGTCTCCCTTCGGGCGGGCGGATACTTCTTCCTGCCCAGCCGCGCGACGATACAATACCTGATCGGCACACCGTCGTGATCAGTGTGCAACGCGTGCTTTCGCTGGTCGGCGACAAGTGGACTGTGATGATCGTCTCGGTGCTAGTGGTGCGTTTTTGGCGCTTCAACGACTTGAAGCGCACGATGGGTGGAATCTCGCAGCAGATGCGGACCCGACCGCTGAAAGCGTTTAATCGCGACAGCATGGTCAGCCGGATAGTGGATTCCACGTTACCCCATCGTCGAATATGCCCTGACACAACTGAGATATTCGCTATCGGAGCCACTTCGCGCGCCGTGAGGAGCGTTGCATCCGACGCAGTCCGTTGACATTATTTGCCTCGTCATTTCCGGATCGAAAAGAATTTCGACAAACTGCAGGGAAATTTCGTCCGGAGTGGCCGAGCTTCAACGGTCGCTGCATGAGCAGCTCCGGTGTTCTTAAATTTTTGTCATCGCAGCCGCGTCCGTAAATACGTTAGAGACCCAGGTCGGACGCGATGCCTCAGGCGCGTCGTGACTACTCGTTGGTGCTTTTAGATTTTTTGGAGCGAACCGTGCCAAGCAAGACTCCTGCGACTCTCGAGGTCCGAATTGCAGTTCCGGGAGACGTACCGGGTATCTTGGCGCTAATCAGCCGCGCTTATCCTGGAATAGAAAATTACAGCGCTGGCCAGATCAGCGGTCAGATTAACAATTTTCCGCAAGGCCAGTTCGTTGCCATTTTTGAAGGCGCGATCGTCGGATATTGCGCGTCCTCGCGCATCGACGAGGCGATCGCTCTGTCTCCGCATGATTGGGCGACCATCACGGGCAACGGGTTTGGCAGCCGGCACGACGCCACCGGCGACTGGCTATACGGGATCGAAATGGCGGTGGACGAAGGTCACCGCGGGCTACGCATCGGCAAACGCCTTTACGAGGCTCGACGCGTGCTGGCTGAGCGGCTGGAACTGCGTGGTATAGTCTTCGGCGGGCGTATGCCGGGCTATGCGCGCATCAAAGCCAAGGTGACCGGTCCTGATGATTATCTTGCCCGGGTCGTAGCCGGGGAGTTTCGCGATCAAGTAATCGGATTTCAGCTTTCGAATGGCTTCACGCCGCTTCGTGTGCTGGAGCGATATCTCCCGTTCGACAAAGCGTCAGACGGGTTTGCCGCGCATATGATCTGGCGCAATCCCTACGTTGACCCAAACGAGCCAATCGCGTTTCGCGTACCGCGCGATGTTGAAAGCGTCCGGCTCGCTACCGTGCAATTCCAAGCACGTGCTGTCGACGACTTTGCCGCCTTCGTCAAAAACGTCGAATATTTCGTCGACGTTGCTGCGGAATATCGTTCGGACTTCGTAGTTTTTCCCGAGCTGTTCACAATGTCTCTGCTGTCGTTTGAACCAGAAGTGCTGTCACCGATCGAAGCAATCGACCGGATGACGGAGCACCGCGCGCCCATCGTCGCCGAGCTTTCGCGGATGGCGTTGCGGTACAATATAAACATCATCGGAGGGTCGCATCCGACGCGCGTCGAAGACGGGAGCGTCCAGAACATTGCCTATGTGTGCCTTCGCGACGGATCGATCCACTCCCAGGAAAAGATCCACCCAACCCCAAACGAGGCATATTGGTGGAAAATCAAGGGAGGCAATTCCGTCGACGTAATCCAGACCGACGTCGGCCCAATCGGCGTTTTGATCTGCTACGACAGCGAGTTCCCCGAACTTGCGCGCCGCCTCGTCGACGAGGGTGCTCGTATCATCTTTGTCCCATTCTGCACCGATAATCGCCAAGGGTATATGCGGGTGCGGTACTGCGCGCAGGCACGCGCGATCGAAAACCAGTGTTTTGTGGTACTATCAGGTAACGTGGGCAATCTCCCCGGGGTCGATAATATGGACATTCAATATGCTCAGTCCTGCATTCTGACACCCTGCGACTTTCCGTTCGCTCGCGATGGCATCGCTGCTGAGGCCAGTGAAAATATCGAGACGGTGACGATAGCCGATGTGAACCTGGCCGATCTCACCTGGGCGCGCGCTGAAGGTACTGTACGCAACCTCGCCGATCGACGCTTCGACTTGTACCGGATCGAATGGAAAGAAGGTGGCAAACGCGATACCGTTATACCCGAAGCGCGTCCACGCGGCACCAAAGCGCCTGGTGGGGGTTAGTCGCAGGGACGAGTTTTTTAGATCGGTTTGTTCGGCTGCGTGATCTGGCCAAATCATTGCTGACTTCAGCAAACTCAGGCGCGCAAAGAAATATTTTCGTACGGGATCGAAATCGCGGGAAGTGCTGCAAGCATCGGCTGAGCAAAAATGAAGCCCTGAATATAGCGGACGCCCAGTTGTGTCAGCGTGCTTAACTCAGCCTCGGTCTCGATGCCCTCTGCGATCACAAGGATACCCATTGCCGCCGCTAGCTTGATGACGGCATCGACGATCATTCGCCGTGGCATGCTTGCTTCGATTCCACGGACCAGTTCCATGTCCAGCTTAATAATGTCAGGCTGAAATCTTGCCAACAGGTTCAGGCCGGCATGGCCTGCGCCAAAGTCATCGAGCGCCGTGCCAAACCCCATTTGCTGATAACTTTTAACAATATGCGCGATGTGCGCGGGATCGACCATCTCTTCGTTTTCGGTGAATTCGAAAATCAGCCGAGAGGATGGTAAACCGACAGCCTTCGCGGTTGCCAGGGTCAACTTGATACACGCTGCGGGCGAATAGACTGCATTTGGCAAGAAGTTGATCGAAAGTTTCGCCCCGCCATTCAGGATGCCTGCGGCGGTCGCCAGCTCAATCGCGCGGACCCTGCAACGCTGATCGAAAGCGTAACGGTTGCCCGGATTTACCTGCGCTAGAACGCTCGCTGCAGATTCACCGCACGGACCGCGAACGAGCGCTTCGTACGCGAAAGGAAGCTGTGTTGTCAGATCGACGATCGGCTGAAATGCCATCGAGATCTCGAATTCCAAAGCGTCGCCGTTTTTGCAGCCGTCGCAGCTCATTTTCGGTAGACCTTCCGATCACGCGTGTTTCCTCAGCACCGGGAACTGCCACACTTAGGTTAACCAAATGCAGCGGCTTAGGCTATTTCGCCAAATCGGATATATGTAGTCGCTTTCCAGCACCGTGATGCTCCGACACTGCAAATGTCGTATTGTCCTAATCGATAATGCATCGATGAAGGATTTTTGAGCAGGCATTATCCGGTATTGATGCACATCATCGTGGCTGCCGGTGAACCGATAAGCCGCGGCTTCGACGGCACCTCAGCCATCGCACGCAGTCTCTGGTCAAAATTCGTTTCCGACCTTTTAACCATTGGACCCTAGCGCTGTCATCTCCGCTTCTGAGGACGATCCTGTGCGTATCGATCAACTTCAACCGACGCCTACCTCGGCGCAACCGCTCGAGATACCTCCACAACTTTTAGACAGCGTGCTGCGGCATCAGTCCCATTTATCGTCTCTTGTCGATAGCCTGCGAGCCGCCGGATTAGGCGAAGACGTGGTTGCCGCCAGCGTTCGCACGTTGGTCGACAGTTATGCCGATGACCTTACGGTCGCCATCCGCGCCATGATGAAGGAAGAGCATCATGGATGACACCCAGTTGCACGACGATGACGCGAGGGTTGCCGCACTGCGACGGCTGGACGTACTCGACACCGCGCTCGAAGAGCCATTCGAGAAGATCGTCACCCTTGTTCGGACGGTGCTGGCCGTCCCGATGGCAACAGTGACGCTTGTTGATCGCGACCGGCAATGGTTCAAGGCAAAGCGCGGTATCG
>NZ_JAXOJL010000011.1:0-78378 GCF_036663755.1 Parasphingomonas caseinilytica | reverse complement strand
GAAGGACTGGCGCCGTGTCGCCACACGCTATGATCGATGCCCAACCGTCTTCTTCTCAGCCATCGCGCTCGCCGCAACCGTCATCTTCTGGCTCTGATCAACGAGTCCTGAGCCTAGACTAATGATAGAACTGGGTACAACAGCGATCCGCTTAAAAAAGGGGCGCTCGCCCTGGTGCCGGCATCTTTGAGATGACGACTTGCGGCAGCTAATATTTCCTCCTTAATAAGTTGCGTGGGACGCGTTGGAGGAATTGATTTACGGAATTAATGAAGTCTTGAGCAATGCTCTCTGTACCCGTCAGGGCGAGCGCTTCAGCCTGATCATACTCTTCTTCTACTCCTCAGCGACGAGACGCTCGATCATGCCGGGTGCGATTCGGAGCATCATAGGGAGCACTCGCACCTGCCCCACAAGAGCCTCTGGTCGTCGCGCGGCGAGCGCATCCAGTGTCGCCTGCGCCACGCTTTGGGGCGAGACCTTCTTCACTTTACGGTGCGCGATAGCTGGTGTGTCGACGCTTGGCGGTAGGACCTCCAAAACATGCAAATTCCGCGTGCCGACCTGGCGGCGAAGAGCCTTCAGAAATGCTCGCAGCCCCGCTTTCGCGGCGCCATAGGTCGGTGACCGTCGCGGCGCGACGAGCGCATAGCCCGACGTCACAAAGATGAGCGCGCGCAAACCGCTGCAGCGTGCAAGCACCGCCGAGGTTAGTTGAATCGGTGCGAGCAGGTTGAGTGCGAGGTCGTCGGCCAGTGCGTCCGCGGCCGGTGGCGCGGTCATAAAATCATGTTCGACCAGTCCACCAGCGTTGTTAACGAGGATGTCGAGACGACCAAAATGGCTTATTACCGCGTCGAGCAAGGCGCTCTGCGCTGTCGGGTCAATGATATCAGCACGGACTGCAAAGGCCGTTGGGTGGTCTGTGCGGAACTGCGCCAGTATCGACTCGGATCGCGCACAGATCGCCACTGATGCGCCTTGGGCGAGGAACGCTTCGGCGATGGCCAGTCCGATGCCCGACGTTCCACCGGTGACCAGAACTATCGTGTCGCTGAACCTACCCACATCGCTCTCCACAATGACCTGATGGTCATTTATAACAGTTTGCGATCGTATCGGAACGTAAAAACGGACTTCATTTTACCCGATCGCTGACGACCGAAGAGATCCATCGCGCCCGGATTTCGCGGCCCTTTTTAGCAGGCATGTCCATCGTTCCTTGGTGTCGAGGACGCGGCTCGTGACGTCGCTTTGAAGGTTGCCGATCAGTCTAAATACCTGTTACTGACAATGTTGTAAGTCGCGGGGATAAGCGAATGCGCCATGGAGATGGAATGATGGCGGAGATTGACGGCAGCGGCGAATGGCGTCGAGGATGGCCAATCGTCGCCGGTGCGGCGGCGATGTTTGCCACCGGTCCCGCGCTGTATCAGAATCTTTCCAGTTTGTTCGTGCCCGGTCTCCAGCAAACGCTGGGCCTGACGCGCGGGCAGATCGCGACGGCGGCCGGATTCGGGCTGCTCGGCGCGCTCGCCGCGCCGGTCGTAGGGCGCATAGCAGATCGAATCGGGGTGATGCCCGTCATCATCGCGTCCGCGCTGCTCCTAGCCTTTGCGCACGTGTTCCTGTCAACGATGACCGGACCAGCTTGGCATTTCCAACTCGGGGTGGCGATGCTTGCGGTCTCGGCACCGGGCGTGAGCGCGCTGGTGTTCGGTCGGCTGATCGCGCGGAGTTTCGATGTGCATCGGGGGCTGGCGCTGGGCGTCGCCACCGCCGGCATATCGTTGTCCAGCCTTATCATGCCATCGATCGTTGCGGCGGTGATTGCTGATTACGGTTGGCGATCCGCCTATCTGTTGCTTGCGGCGATCGCGATCGGCTTTGGACTACCGCTCACGCTGCTGGCGATCCGCGTGACGCGCTCGAAACGGCTCCCGGATCGCACATCTCGAGTGGCCCCGCAGCGCGATGCTTCACTCGATCGAGCAACGTGGCGAGGTGGCCTGTTCTGGCGATTGGCTGGCGCGATCGCGCTCATCAATATGGGCACCGTTGGCATGGTAACGCAATTGGCACCGCTCGGCCAAGATCGCGGGTTCAGTGTCGTGGGCGCGGGACTTCTCGTGACGGCCTATGCCGCGGCGCAGATCGTCGGGCGGCTCGGGATGGGCGTATTGATCGATCGATTCCCTGCAGAGCGCATGGCGGCAGCGGTCGGGCTGGTGTCCGCGGTCGGGTTTGTCGTTTTGTGCTTTGATGTTCCGTTCCTGCCGGTGGCGATGATGGCTGTGTTTTTCGCCGGGTTGATGAACGGCGCCGAACATGATCTTTTGCCGTATTTCGTGTCGCGCTTTTTCGCGCTCGATCGGTTTGGGGAGGTGTATGGAAAGCTGTTCATGCTGTCCCTGATCGGCAGTGCGATCGGGATCATCGGATTCGGCCGCCTGTACGATGTGACCGGAACATATCTGGCGCCGTTGGCATGTGCCGGGATAGCGATGGTGGCGGCTGCGCAGCTGCTGCTTTCGATGCCGCCATCTGGTCCAAGCGGGCGAGGCGTCAAAATTCATGGCTAAGCTAGGAGACGGCGCGATGCAACAAGTGCTGCTTCCGAAAGTGCGCTGCGGCGCATCGCGTCGCGACTGGAACCGGTTCGCGCTGACCTCGATATCGTGGTCTGGACCGACACGGGCACCTTCGCGCGCGACGGCATTCCTATCGATGCATCGGAGGTCGATCCCGACATCTTCTGGGTCAGCCACGATTTGTTCAGCAGCAATCGGCTGCTCGGGTTCTTCGCTATCATTGGCGGCGGGACCAGAGGCCGCTGGGTTCAGAGCTTCGCGGCGGGGGTCGATAGCCCGGCGATGAAGATGATCGTGGCGCGCGGCATGACGCTGACCAAAAGCAGTGCGCAGGCGCCCGCGATCGCCGAATATGTGATGGCACACGTGCTGAGCCTGCTGCATCCGATCGCGGACCAGGGCGCTGCGCAGCGTGCGCACGAATGGCGGCGCGTGCCGTTTCGCGAGGTGGCGTCGACCCGGTGGCTGCTGGTCGGCTATGGCTCGATCGGCCAGCAGATCGCGGCGCGGGTGAAGGCGTTCGGAGTGTCGCTTACCGTCCAGCGGCGCGAGGGGGGCGATACGCCGCTCGCCGACGCGGTAGTGACTGGCACCGATCTCCCGCGACTATTGCCCAACATGGATGTCGTTGTGCTGGCTTGTGCGCTGACCGACGAGACCAAGCATATGGCAGATACGGATTTCTTCGCCGCGATGAAGCCTGGAAGCATCTTCGTGAATATCGGGCGTGGCCCGCTAATCGACGAGGATGCGCTGCGCTCTGCGCTCGACCGAGACAGGCCGGCGGCCGCCGTCCTCGATGTGTTCAAGACCGAGCCGCTTCCCGCCGACGCGTGGTTCTGGGATCATCCGAAGGTCCGCGTGACGGCGCACGCGTCCAGCGCGGGCGATGGCGCGCTCGCGCGCGGCGATACACTCTTCCTGGAAAATCTTCATCGCTATCTGGCTGGCGACGAGATGCTGAACGCCGTGCAACCGCACGAGGTCGGCCTGTGACAGCGTCTCCGCAACTGAAGGAACAATCAATGTCGCACGATGCCAGCGCTTCGCAACGTGATGCGGATGTGGATGGAGGCTGGCGGGATTGGCATGCGGTTGATCCCACCCGCTTCAACTCGTTGCTGGGTCCGATGCAGTTCTGGCTCGACGGCTCGATCGCTCGACTGCGCATGACGCCGGAACATCGCCATTCCAATCTCCGCGATATCATGCACGGCGGCGCCCTCCTCGCGTTCATCGACGTTACGCTGTTCGCTGCCAGCCGCGGCTTCGGGCTTATCACCGCCGGGTCCGCAGTGACGCTCGATCTCGCGACGCAATTCATAGGCGGCGCTCGGATCGGCGAACCGATCGAGGGACATGTCGAACTGCTTAAAGAAACCGGCAGACTGTTGTTCCTGCGCGGCCTGATCGTGCAGGGCGAGGGCGCATCGGCGAACCGGATTGTGGCCTATTCAGGGACGGTACAGAAGATGACGAAGCGCGATTGATTGCTGGAACGCCTGGTCGGCGAGGTGAGCGCGACTTTCCGGGCGGGCTTGGCTCCATTCAAACGGTTCGCCCACCCGCCAACCACTGCAACGCATCCTGCTCGATTGTGAAGAGCTTAAAATCCGTCGGCGCGATCCTTTTTAGCTGCATGCTGTGGAGCACCGACGACGGGAGCAGTACGGCGACCCGCGCTCCCTTCAGGTCGTAGGCTGACATCAGCGCCGAGGCTTGCGCCGCGATATCCTGCGATTGCAAAACATGCTTGCGGAAATCCACCAAGACTGCGCGTCGCTCACCACCAACGCTTTCCGCATCCCAACGGACGAGGACGTCGTCCAAGTTCTGTTTGAGCGAGAGCAGCACCGCCGGATCGAAATGTCCCCGGATTGACAAGCGCAACACGTCATATTTTCCATCGTATCCGAGCACATAGCTTGGCGTGGTTGTCATTTTGAACTGTCGCCTCTTACAAGCTCGCTGATCCGATCTGGTCAAAATCAACAAAGCACGATTTCAATATTTCCCGCGATCAAGCCAATTGCAAATAGCCGCCAACGACTTGGGCTTGATGGTCCTACATGCGTTTCGTGGGCAAAATATCAAGAAAGCGCGCAGCTGAAAAACGTATGGCTCGCCCCGTCGGCAAGCGGTTTGTGTTTGATGTTCCGAGCAGTCTGCGAAAACGTATCCGGCCTTTCGACATGGGGTCGTTGGCCAAGATGGAGATCCGCGCGTCCTGGTCCTCATAAAGGGGCCGGCATCGAGTGCCATTTTTAGCCATAGGGTTCCAGGACACCGGTCGACTGTCAGGCCATCTTTCACTCACCTCCCGCAGACATCATCCAGCCGGTGCAAGGTGCATCGGCTGATCTCGTTCACGCCGCCTGTGCGGCTGGATCGTAGGTGCGCTCGTGTCGCAGCAGCGCCCAGACGATGCGCGCCATCTTGGCTGCCAGCGCCACCACGACGGTGTTGTGATGGGAACGTGTCAAAAGGCCGCGCAGCCAGGCGCCAAGTCGTGTGTCGCTCTTGCGTATCGTCGGTAGTGATGCGCGGGCACCCTGAATCAGGTTTTTCCGCAGATAGCGGCTTCCGCGCTTGGTGATGCCGAGCAACCGCGGTTTACCCCCGGTCGTCGCTTGACGCGGCACGAGCCCAAGCCAAGCGGCAAGATCCCTGCCGCGTCCGAAAGTTCGAGCGTCGCCAACTGCAGCTACCAGCGCCGTCGCGTTCAGCGCGCCGATGCCAGGAATAGTCAGGAGGCGCCGCGTTCGCTCATCCGAGCGGGCAGCCTCGGTAAACTCGGCATTGAGATCTGCGATCCGGTCATCAAGGGCAATCCAGCGCAGACGCATATCGCTGACGAGCCGGTGGATACGAGACCCTAGCACTGGCTCGTCACCATCGAGCATCTCACCCAGCCGGACGGCAAGCTTTGCGCGTCCTTGCGGGACTATGTAGCCGCGCTCCAGAAGGAGACTCCTGATCTGGTTCATCAACGAGGTGCGATCACCGACAAGCTGGTCACGGATGCGATGCAGCGTTTGCATGTCGAGTTGCTCTTCGGTTTTCAACTCGACGAACCGCATGGTCGGCCGGGTTGCCGCTTCCGCGATCGCCTCAGCGTCGCGGTCGTCGTTCTTCTGCGCCTTAACGTATGGACGGACATATTCCGGCGACATCAGCCGAACGACATGGCCTTGTCGGGCCAGCGCCCGTCCCATGTGATGAGCTCCGCAGCAGGCCTCCATGGCCACGACACAGGCCGGCAAGCCTCCGGCGTATGTGATGACCGTGTCGCGGCGCATCCGTCGGCGGACGACGACCTTGCCGGTGACATCCAGCCCAACCAAGCTGCAGCTGTTCTTGCCCAGATCAATTCCCAGAACCGATACGTCCATGACCTTCGCTCCTTCCTCAAACGAACCGCTGTCGAGGATGACAACGATTCGGATAAGGGGCGAGCCATCCATAAAGGGGGTTCGATAAACTACTCCTGCGAGACGATCGCATCGAGCCAGGGACAGTCGATTACGACCGGTGCGCGCACGCCGCGCGCTGCGGTGTCGAGGCGCATCTCGCGCAGGCGGGTGCGCTGTTCCTCGGGCATGTACAAGCGCTCATGGCCCCAGAAGCTGGGGCCATCGAATGTCTCATAGGGTTGCCAGGTCGCCGGATCGATCTCGCGCGCCCCCCAGCCATATTCGACGAAGAAGCCCGACGGACTGTTCGAATAGAAGGAGGTCATGTGATCGTTGGTGTGCCGCCCAAGCGTGTAGGCGATCCGCCCGTCCTGAAGCTGCGCAAGGTCGTAGCCCTGGCCGATATCGTCCAAGCTGAAAAGTTCGACCATGAAGTGGTGGAACGAACTTTTGCCGGTGCCGACCATCGCGAAGCTGTGGTGGCGCGCGTTGATGTGGAAAAAGTAAAGTTTGTACGGCGTCAGCCCGTAGTCGGTGACGCGGAACCCCAATAGGTCGCGGTAGAAGGGTAGCAGCGCATCGACGTCGGGCACATTCAGCACGACATGACCCAGGCCGAGCGGCCCGGTCTTGAAGCCCGAGATCGGCCGCCCCGGCACGAACCGATCGCAGGCGATCTCCGCGCCGTAAAACGCCTCCAGCCGATTGCCGATCGGATCGTGGAACACGATCAGGTCGGCGACGCGGCGTTCGTCGGCGAGCGCGCGGTTGCCCCTGCGGACCGCTACGCCATTGGCCTCGAGCCGCGTGGCAAGGCGGTCGAGCGCGGCAGCGTCCGCCACTTCCCAGCCGATGAAGCCGATCGTGTCGCCGTCTTCGGCACTGACCACGAGGCGCTGCTTGCGATCATCCATGCGAAACGCGCGCATGCCCGAAGCCGCATCTACTTTCTGCATTCCGAGCAGGCCAACAGCATAGGCGCTCCACTCGTCGAGCTGGCCCGAGCGCACGCCGATGTAGCCGAGTGCCTGCAATTCCACCGTTATGTCCTCTGCGCATCCCTGCATATTTGATGCGCGCACGACCGGCTTTGTCTCAACCGGCGCGTCACCGCCGTCCATCTAGCGGACGGATCAGGGCAGCAGCACCAGTTTGGGTGCGCGATGGTGGGACTCGTATGGCGCGGGAAGGGTAATGTCTGTACGGGTAACTACGTAAAACGGTCAGGCCAACGCAGTTTCGACAATGCATGCTGAGGACAACCCAATGTCCTTCAATGACGTGGTTGGATCCTGCAACCGCTCCGGCGTCACCGAGACTCCTGCGATCACAAGTGCTCGGCCCTGCACATAATCTTTGACCATGTTCACGCAGTCTAACGCGATCACGCGACCTCGCCGGAGATAGATGACCGAAAAGGTGCGTGATGCCGGCTCACCGCGCACGACGACCTGATCATAATTGGTTGATAGTCCGACGGTCTGCAGCTTGAGATCATACTGGTTCGACCAGAACCACGGCACAGCGGCATAGGCTTCCGGTACACCGGTCAGCGCCTTAGCCACGATAGCGGCCTGATCGTTAGCGTTCTGCACGGACTCCAACCGGATGGTCGCGCCATCGGCGAAATTGTTCGCGTGCGCGGCACAGTCTCCAATCGCGTAGACGTCGGCGAGACTGGTCCTGCAGAATTTGTCGACCAACACGCCGTTTCCGCCTTCGGCACCCGCCGTCAGGAGCGGTTCCACCGACGGCACGATGCCGATCCCAACTATGACCATTTCACATGGAAGGATTTCGTCATCCGCCAAGCGGACGCCGCAGGCCGCCCCATCCTGCTCCACGATGCATTCCACGACGGCGCCGAGGCGGATGTCGACACCATGCGCGCGGTGCTCTGCCTCGTAGAAGCGCGACAGGGGTTCGCCTGCGACCCGTGCCAATACTCTGTCCTGCGCTTCCAGGACCGTCACCGGCTTGCCCAGCTTCGTCAGGATCGCTGCGGTTTCTAGCCCGATATAGCCCCCCCCAATGATCACGACGCGAGACGCTGCCGCAAGTTCGGACGTCATGCGATCGACGTCGGCGCGCGTCCGCACGCCGTGAACGCCCCGAAGATGGTGCCCCGAGCAGCTCAGCCGCCGAGGGTGGCCGCCCGCCGCCCATATCAACGTGCCGTATCCGAGCGTGCTGCCATCCTGTAGCATGACCAGGTGGGCCTCAGGATCGACCGAGGTCACGCGCTGCCCGAGGCGCAGGGCAACCTCTCGTTCAGCCCAGAACGATAGAGGGCGGATCAATATACGATCGAAATCCTTGTCCCCTGCGAGATACTCCTTGCTGAGCGGTGGCCTCTCGTAAGGGGGGTCGGGTTCGTCGCCGACGATGGCGATGGTGCCGGTGAACTTGCGCTGACGCAGCGCTGCGGCGGCCTGCGAGCCGCCATGGCCGCCGCCTACAATCACGACGTCGTATCGATCGGTCAGCCTGCGTCTCCTTCGGTATTGCCGTCTTTGGCAATCTCAAACTCGGTCGCTCGCGTCTGTGATTCGGGCTTCTGGCCGGTGGCTAGGCGGCGCACTGCCGCCGCGGCGATCTCGGTTAGGCCGGACCCACCGCCGGCCTCCAGCGCGACGATTGCGCTTCGCATCCCCGGATCCCAGAAATGCCAGATATGGTCCCACGTCGCTGCAACCGCGGTCGCTCCTTGCTGGTGTTCGAATTCGTTCGCTATCTGGTTCGCCATCCGGACCAGTTTCGCTGGGAGTTGGCTCATTCGGCCGCCTGTATGTTAGCCACGCGCCGCGATCGCGCGGCACGGGCATTATAGGCTTCTTGCCAGTCGGTCGGTCCGTTCGACTTGCCAACCTGCACCGCCGTCACCTTGTATTCCGGGCAGTTGGTCGCCCAGTCGGAATTGTCGGTCGTAACGACGTTCGCCTGGGTCGAGGGATGGTGGAACGTCGTGTAGACAACGCCTGGTGCGACACGATCGGTAATCAGCGCGCGCAGGGTAGTGTCCCCGGCGCGGCTGGCTACCTTGACCCAGTCCCCGTCCAATATGCCGCGTTGCTCGGCGTCATGTGGATGGATCTCCAGCCGGTCTTCCTCATGCCAGCGGCTATTCTCGGTTCGCCTTGTCTGTGCGCCGACGTTATACTGGCCGAGGATACGCCCGGTGGTCAGCAGCAGCGGAAAGCGTGGACCCGTCCGCTCCTCTGTCGCGACATATTCTGTGCGAACGAACTTGCCGCGCCCGCGGACGAAGCCATCGAGGTGCATAATTGGCGTGCCGTCAGGGGCAGCTTCATTGCACGGCCACTGTATAGATCCCGCAGCTTCCAGCCGATCATAGCTGACTCCCGCGAAGGTCGGCGTCACTGCTGCGATCTCGTCCATGATATTCGAGGGATGATCGTAGTACATAGCATAGCCGAGGGCCTGCGCGAATGACTGTGTGATTTCCCAGTCTTCCAGTCCGTTCAGCGGCTGGACGACCTTTCGCACGCGCTGGATGCGCCGTTCGGCATTGGTGAACGTGCCATTCTTTTCCAGGAAGGTCGAACCAGGAAGAAAGACATGCGCATAATTCGCGGTTTCGTTGAGGAACAAGTCCTGCACGACGACGCACTCCATTGCCGCAAGGCCAGCTGCGACATGGCGCGTATCTGGGTCCGACTGGAGGATGTCCTCGCCCTGAATATACAGGCCTTTGAACGTTCCTTCGACGGCTGCATCGAGCATGTTGGGGATGCGCAGCCCCGGTTCGTGGTCTAATTCGGCCCCCCACAGTTCGCGGAACATGGCACGCGCCGCATCGTCCGAGACGTGGCGATAGCCCGACAGCTCGTGGGGAAAGCTGCCCATGTCGCACGCGCCCTGTACATTGTTCTGGCCGCGCAACGGATTGACGCCGACCCCGTCGCGCCCAAGATTTCCGGTCGCCATCGCCAGATTGGCGATCGCCAGGACGGTCGTTGAACCCTGGCTGTGTTCGGTGACGCCCAGACCGTAATAAATCGCGCCGTTGCCGCCGGTCGCATAAAGCCGAGCGGCCCGCCGGATCGCACCGGCAGGAACTGTCGTCAGCGCCTCCGTCGATTCGGGACTGTGACGCGGATTGGCGACGAAGTCGGCCCAATCTTCAAACTCGTCCCAGTCGCACCGCGTGCGCACGAATTCTTCGTTCACCAGACCCTCGGTGACGATGACGTGCGCCATCGCGGTCAGGACCGCGACGTTGGTCCCCGGGCGAAGCGCTAGATGCTCCGCGGCTTCGATGTGGGGCGACCGTACGATGTCGGTGCGGCGCGGATCGATCACGATCAATTGCGCGCCTTCGCGGAGCCGTCGCTTGAGCCTGCTGGCGAATACCGGATGCCCGTCGGTGGGATTGGCGCCGATGATAATCACGACGTCGGTCGCCATTACGCTGTCAAAATCCTGCGTTCCCGCAGACGTGCCAAACGCGGTCTTCAGGCCAAAGCCGGTGGGCGAGTGACAGACACGCGCGCAGGTATCGACGTTGTTATTGCCGAACCCGGCGCGGATCAGCTTCTGAACAAGGAACGTCTCTTCATTGGTGCAGCGCGAAGACGTGATTCCGCCGACGCTGCGCTGGCCGTACCGCACCTGGATACGGCGGAACTCGGACGCGGTGTGCCTGAACGCCTCGTCCCATGATACCTCGCGCCATTGTTCGTCAATTGAGGAGCGGATCATCGGGTTCAGGATGCGCTCACGGTGATTGGCATAGCCCCAAGCGAAGCGGCCCTTGACGCAGCTATGCCCGCGGTTCGCCTTGCCTTCCTTCCACGGGACCATCCGCACGAGTTCCTCGCCGCGCATCTCGGCGCGGAAGGTGCAGCCGACGCCGCAATAGGCGCACGTCGTTACTTCGAAGCGGTCGGGTGTGCCGACCTCGACGACCTTTTTCTCGACGAGGGTAGCCGTTGGGCACGCCTGGACGCATGCCCCGCACGACACGCATTCGCTGGAGAAGAACGGTTCGGCTTGGCTGGCGGAGACCTTGCTGCCGAACCCCATGCCGTCGATCGTCAGCGCGAACGTGCCCTGCACCTCGTCGCAGGCGCGCACGCACCGCGAACAGACGATGCATTTCGACGGATCGAAGTCGAAATAGGGGTTGGAGGCATCCTTTTCCTGCCCGAGATGGCTGGCGCCTTCCGTGCCGTAGCGCACTTCGCGAAGGCCGACCGCGCCAGCCTGATCCTGCAATTCGCAATCGCCATTGGCTGCACAGGTGAGGCAGTCGAGCGGATGATCGGAAATGTAAAGTTCCATAACACCACGACGCAGTTTCTTCAGCCGCTCGGTCTGCGTGCGCACGACCATGCCGGGCGTGACCGGCGTCGTGCAGGATGCGGGATAGCCGGCGCGTCCCTTCACCTCGACGAGACAGAGACGGCACGACCCGAATGCCTCCAGCGTGTCCGTCGCGCACAGCTTGGGGATGGTCGTCCCGTCCATGGCGGCGGCGCGCATTATCGAGGTTCCTGCCGGGACCGTGACTGCGCGGCCGTCGATCCTGATCGCGACTAGGTCCTGGGCCATGGCGGGCGCGGGCTTGGTGCCGAGATCGGTTTCGCGTTGCCAAGCCATCGGCGTTACTCCGCAGCCGCGGCGAATTGCGCCGGATTAAAATCTTCGGGAAAGTGATTGAGAGCGCTGAGTAACGGATAGGGCGTAAAACCGCCTAGTGCGCACATCGAACCGAACTTCATCGTGTCGCAGAGGTCGCGTAGCAGTTCGACCTGACCCGCGACGTCGGAACCAGCGATAACGCGGTCCATGATCTCCACCCCCCGCGTCGATCCGATCCGGCACGGCGTGCATTTACCGCAGCTCTCGGCCGCGCAGAATTCCATGGCGAAGCGCGCCATGTCCTTCATGTCGACGGTGTCATCGAAAACGGTGATGCCGCCGTGACCGATTAGCGCATCGACCGCGGCAAAACTCTCGTAATCGAACGGCAGGTGGAACAGCGACGGCGGCACATAGGCACCAAGCGGTCCGCCGACCTGTACCGCGCGCACCGGCCGACCGCTCATCGTGCCCCCGCCGATATCGTTTACCAGTTCGCCCAGCGTGATGCCGAAGCCCACCTCGTACAGTCCGCCATGTTTGACGTTGCCGGCGAGCTGGATCGGCATCGTGCCGCGCGAACGGCCGAAGCCAACCGCGGCATAGGCAGCCGCACCTTCCGACAAAATGAACGGCACCGCAGCGAGACTCAGCACGTTGTTGATGACGGTCGGTCGTCCGAACAAGCCGGATAGCGCTGGCAACGGCGGCTTGGCACGGACCTGCCCTCGCTTCCCCTCAATCGAATCTAGGAGTGCGGTCTCCTCGCCGCAGACATAGGCCCCGGCACCCACGCGCACATCCAGCGTGAACGGTGCGATGCGGTCGGCTGCCAAACTGATAGCGCGGCGCATGGTGTCGATAGCGAAGGGATATTCCGAACGGATGTAGACATAGCCGTGACTGGCACCCGTCGCGTGAGCGGCGATCGCCATGCCCTCTACCAGGCAAAAAGGGTCGCCCTCCATCAGCATGCGGTCCGCAAACGTCCCGCTGTCTCCTTCGTCGGCGTTGCAGACAACGAACTTTTCCGTTCCCGGTGCGTCGAGTAAGGTCTGCCATTTGATCCCGGTCGGGAAACCTGCGCCGCCCCGTCCGCGCAGGCCGGATTCTTTCACGGCTTCGACCACGGCCTGAGATGGCTGGGCCCGAGCAAGCTCAAGGCCTCGCCAGCCGCCATGCTTTGCATAAGCCTCGACACTGAGCGGGTCGATGAGGCCGCACCGAGCGAACGTGAAACGTTGCTGACCTTCGAAGAATGGAAGGTTGGCGATGGAGCCGAGGCTGTTCGGGTGCGTTCCATCGAGCACGCGCCCGACGTCCGTGGCATCGACCGGGCCGTACGCCAGCCGTTCCTCGGCGGTCTCGATCTCAACCACCGGCTCGATCGAGAACAAGCCATGACAGCCGGTACGGATCACTTCAACACCGTGGCCGCTGAGCGCCGCCGCGACGGCGTCCGCGCCGAGCGCTACGGACGCCATGTCCCTGCTGACGAATGCCCGGATCATGCGCTGACCTCGTCAAGAAGTTCGGCGATCGCCATAGGATCGACGCGTGAACGGATACGGCCATCGACCATGACGTTCGGACCAGTTGCGCATAGCCCGAAGCAATGAATGCGATCGATCGTCAATGAGCCGTCCGCAGAGGAGCGGCCGACGGCTACGCCGGCCGCGGATACGATTGCACGCTCCACCGCTATGGCACCGCGCGCGCGACAGCTTTCAGCTCGGCAGATTTTGATACGGTGTCGTCCAGGCGGCGAGCGGCGGAAGTCATGATAGAACGTGATGACACCGTGAACGTCGGCCCGACTGAGGTTAAGCGCGTCGGCGATCAGCGGCACCAGGCCATCGTCGATATAGCCATATTCGTCCTGCAAGGCGTGAAGCAGCGGCAGGAGTGCTCCGCGGTTCGACCCTTGTTCGGGCAGCAAGCGGGCCAATGCCTCGACATAGTCGACTTGGTCCGTGGCAGCGCCGGCGCCTGATCGCTCGCTTTCGGTCGGGTTCATCAGCCTGCGCCGAGCCTTGTCGCGTGCCAGCGGAGGTGATCGTCCATGAATGTGGAAATGAAGTAGTAGCTGTGATCGTATCCCTCCTGCATGCGCAGCGTCAGCGCGATACCGGCACGATCGCAGGTTTCGCGCAGCCGCTCGGGCCGGAGTTGCTCATCGAGGAATTGGTCGGCCGTGCCCTGATCGACCAGCAGATCGGCGACACGCGCGCCATCTTCTATTAAAGCGACAGCGTCGTGACGGCGCCAGGTCGAGCGGTTGCCACCAAGATAGCCTTCCAGCGCCTTTTGCCCCCAAGGGACTTCGCTGGGTGCAACGATGGGACTGAATGCGCTGATCGCCCTGTAGCGCTCCGGGTGGCTGAGACCGATAGTCAGCGCACCATGTCCGCCCATGGAATGCCCCATGATGGACTGCCGGTCGCGATCCACGGGAAAATGCTCTGAGATGAGGGCGGGCAATTCTTCGGTTACATACCGCCACATCCCGTAGTGTTCGGAATAGGGTGCCTCGGCAGCATCGACGTAGAAACCTGCACCTAGCCCAAAATCGTAGGCTCCGGCAGGGTCGTCAGGAACGCCCTCTCCGCGTGGGCTGGTGTCGGGAGCGACGAAGATCAGCCCCAATTCGGCGCAAGTTCTGCGATATTCGCCTTTATCCGTGACATTGGCGTGCGTGCAGGTGAGCCCCGAGAGATACCATACGACCGGAAGCGCAGCACCATCCGTGTGTGGAGGCACGAATACCGAGAAGGTCATATCGGTACCCGTGCTGTCGCTCCGATGGCGGCAGACATGCTGGACGCCACCGTCGGCTTTGCTGGTCGATATCGTCTCGAAGCTCATGTCGATTATTCCGCCGTGAAGCTGTAGGCGGTGATCTTGTTGCCGTCGGGGTCGCGAACATAGGCGGCATAGGCCGTATCGGTGAATGCGCGAGGACCTGGTGCGCCCTCATCGGTCCCACCGTTCGCCAGCGCCGCCTCGTGGAAAGCGCGAACCGCGGCACGGTCCGGGGCAAGGAAGCCGAGCGTACCGCCGTTGGCGAAAGTAGCCGGCGCGCCGTTACCCGGCTTGGTTATGATGAACTCGGGCCCCTCGGCCCCGTACATCATGCCATTTTCGCCGAAGGGCCCCTGGCGCTTGCTGCCGAGAGGGGCCAGCGCTGCATCATAGAAGCGTTGCGCCTTGTCGAGATCGTTGGTGCCAAGCACCGCGTGCGAAAAAATCGACATAGTAACTCCTGTAATTGCCGCATCGCGGCGGTGGCGAACACCAGTTGACCTGGGGTTGTCGTGGGATCCGGGATGTTTGCCGATCTAGTCTTCAGGCGCGATCGCCACGCGGAGACCGGCCAGCGCGTCGGAGAATAGGATCTGGCAGGACAGTCGCGAGGTGGCCGTCCGGCGGTCCGAGCTGCCTAGAAGGTCATCCTCGTCCTCGCTCATGGGAGGAAGTCGATTGAAGTCGGCCTCATCGACATTGACATGGCAGGTCGCGCAGGAAAGGCATCCTCCGCACAGCGCAAGCAGCTCGTCGATGCCAGCATCCCGGATGTTTTCCATCACCGAGAGACCAGACTGGCCGTCCAGTTCGCGAACGTCGCCTTCGCGCGTCGTTACGATCAGCGTTGCCATGTCAGTACACCACAACGCTGCGGATGCTTTCGCCCGCGTGCATCAGGTCGAACCCCTTGTTGATCTCGTCGAGCGTCAGCCGGTGGGTGATCATCGGATCGATCTGGATCATTCCGTCCATGTACCAGTCGACGATCTTGGGTGTGTCGGTGCGCCCGCGGGCGCCGCCGAACGCGGTCCCGCGCCAGTTGCGGCCCGTCACCAGCTGGAACGGCCGGGTGCTAATCTCCTTACCCGCTTCCGCCACGCCGATGACGATGCTTGTCCCCCAGCCGCGATGGCAGCATTCCAGCGCCTGGCGCATCACGTCGGTATTGCCGGTCGCATCGAAGCTGTAATCCGCCCCGCCATCGGTCAGCGCGACGATATGCGGCACGATCTCGCCCACCACCTTCGGATTCGCGAAGTGCGTCATCCCGAACTTGCAGCCCCATTCCTCGCGATCGGGGTTGATATCGACGCCGACGATCATCTTCGCCCCCGCCAGTCGCGCACCCTGGATCACGTTAAGCCCGATCCCGCCCAGCCCGAACACGACGACGGTGTCGCCCGGCTGGACCTTGGCGGTATGCACCACCGCGCCGACCCCGGTGGTGACGCCGCAGCCGATATAGCAGCTGGTGTCGAACGGCGCGTCGGGGCGGATCTTCGCCACCGCGATCTCGGGCACCACGGTAAAGTTCGAGAAGGTCGAACAGCCCATGTAATGGAAGATCGGCTGGCCCTTATGGCTGAACCGCGTCGTGCTGTCGGGCATAAGCCCCTTGCCCTGGGTCGCGCGGATTGCGGTGCACAGGTTGGTTTTGCCGCTCAGGCACGACTTACACTGGCGGCATTCGGGGGTGTAGAGCGGGATGACGTGGTCGCCGACGGCGACGCTGGTCACGCCCGCGCCCACCTCGCGGACGATGCCGGCACCCTCGTGGCCCAGCACGCTGGGGAACAACCCTTCCGAATCCAGCCCGTCCAGCGTATAGGCGTCGGTATGGCAGATACCCGTCGCCATGATCTCGACCAGCACTTCGCCGGCCTTGGGGCCTTCAAGGTCCAACTCGACGATTTCCAGTGGCTTTTTCGCTTCGAACGCGACGGCAGCACGGGTCTTCATTACAACTATCCTAAAACTGAAAGCTAGAGCGCAAGATCATTGTTAGTTAAACGCTCATCGTGCCAATAGAAGATACGAAAGATGACAAACCATTTCAGGTAGGAAATCGCCTATGTTTGCAATTTGGCGGCGAACTTTCCATAAAAAGTTTGGAACGTCAGATTATGCCGATACCGATGCCGGAATAGCGTCAGGCACACCTCGGGTTTCTATCGAAATTCGCTTTTCGATCATTCGGCGGCAGCGTGTTCCCGCATAATCCGTTTCGAGATAAAGCGGCTGAAGGGAAAAGAATTCATTCCCGTCCATATAATCTTCGCAGGCACGGATCATCGGCTCGTCTTCGTTTACGAACGCATTGGTGAGAATATTGCGCGCGCGACCGTCCGCGTCGGTATCGTCGATCATTCGATTCCGGGTATGGATCCAAAAGTAATGCGTCGAATGCTCGGTTTCAGGTGTGATCAGGTGGGCGTTGCGCGTGACGTAGCCGGCACCGGGATCGGCATTCGTCTCGGTCATAGCCAAGCGTTGCCGCAACGTGCTGGGGAACACCCATTCAATGTCGGAATGATAATCACCGCGGGGGGCGTCGAAGCACAATGACTGGCTGGAGGGGGTCGGGACGTCGTTCATGACCGTCTTGACGCGGATCGAATTGTCATCGGTCTCGTAACGCGAATTGCGTTTGGCGCGTGACGGGGAAAGAGTCCCGGCATGGATATAGGCCGCGTGACTGAGGTCCATAAGGTTATCGAGGATAAGCCGGTAATCGACGGGCATGCTCAGGTGGCCTTCGACTGGAACCCGGTTGCCGCGATCGACGAGTTCAAGGTCGGTGATCATCGATTGGTCCGCAAGCACCGGATCGCCAGGCCAGAGCCAGACCACGCCGTCGCGTTCTTCGGTCGGATAGGTCGGGACGCGTGCGGTTTCAGGGATGCGCCCTTCGCCATGGGGATTATGAACACATCTTCCGCCAAGGTCGAAGCGAAGGCCATGATAGGGGCATTCGACAGTGTCGCCCTCACGCACGCCGAAATGGAGCGGCGCAAAACGGTGCGGACATCGATCCCCGATCGCGCGAACCCTGCCGTCGGAGTCCCGGGTCATCAGGATCGGCAGGCCCAGAATACGACGGGCGAGCAACGCTTCGCCGACTTCTGACGTGAATGCGGCACAGTACCAGCCGTTTTTGGCGAACGTCATTGGGGCCTCTCCTGTCGTTGTTAGAGCCATCATGCGGATCGTCCAATTCCGGACAAGACGCGTTCCAGATGCGTCCGCCAGACGGGACAGACCAAATCATGACGCTCATTCGTTGGCGATGACCGCGTCCAGCCAAGGGCAGTCCACCGCTAACGGCGCTCGGATACCGCGTGCCGCGGCGTCGAGGCGCATGTTTCTTAGCCGCGCGCGCTGATCCTCTGGCATGTAGAGCCGCTCATGACCCCAGAAACTCGGGCCGTCGAACGTCTCATGGGCTTGCCATGTCGCCGGATCGATCTCGCGCGCACCCCACCCATATTCCACGAAGAAGCCCGACGGGGTGTTGGAGTAAAAGGATGTCATATGGTCGTTCGTATGTCGCCCTAGCGTGTAAGCGACGCGCCCCTCTTCAAGCTGCGCTAGATCGTAGCCCTGCCCGACATCGTCCAGACTGAACAATTCGACCATGAAATGATGGAACGAGTTTTTGCCGCTGCCGACCATCGCAAAACTGTGGTGACGACTGTTCAGATGGAAAAAGTATAATTTATAGGGTGTCAGGCCATAGTCTGTGACGCGAAACCCGAGCAAGTCACGGTAGAAGGGAAGCATTGCCTCGACATCGGGCACATTCAATACGACATGGCCCATACCTAAAGGACCGGTCTTAAAACCAGAGATCGGACGCCCAGGAATAAATTTTTCGCGGGCAATCTCTGCGCTATGAAAGGCCTCAAGGCGATTGCCGGCGGGATCATGAAAAATGATGAGGTCAGCGACACGGCGCTGGTCTGCAAGACCACGGGTTGCATTATCTACCTGGACCCCGGCAGCCTCGAGCTCCGCGCCGAGCCGTCCCAACGCCGCTGCGTCGGCAACTTCCCACCCGATGAAACCGATCGTATCGCCGTCGTCCGCGCTGATAACGAGACGCTGCTTTCGATCGTCCATCCGAAAGGCGCGCGCCCCCGCTGTAACATCGATCGGTTGCATCCCGAGCAACCCGGTGGCGTAATTGCTCCAGTCGTCCAGGTGCGCCGAGCGAATTCCGATATAACCAAGTGCCAGTAATTCCACTGCGGCATCCTTCCGGGTTCGAGCGTCACGCTGCGACGATCCTAAGGAATGCAACAATGGAGTCGGTGCACCTGTCCACCTGGCGGACGGATCAGGGGACCAGCACCAGTTTGCCGATGTGTCCCCCGGCCTCCATCGCTACGTGCGCCTCCGCCGCAGCAGCCAAGGGAAAGACCTTGGCGACGATGGGATTTATCGCGCCGGAGGCCAGCGCCGGCATCCAGCGATCCGCAAACCGTCGCGTCATCTCCGCCTTCTCCGCTGCGGTCCGTGATTTCATAACGCTGCCCATAATTTCCAGCCGTCGGAACAGCAGGCGATCCATCGGTAACGGGGCCGCGCCCCGCCCGCCCATCAGTCCGAGCTGCACCAGCCTGCCGCCATCGGCTAATGCGAGAACGTTGCGCTCGAGATTAGGCGCGCCGATCGTATCGACAATCAAATCGACGCCCCTGTTGCCGGTCGCGTCGAGCAGGGCCGGGAGGAAATCGTTACGATAATCGAACCCCCGATCGGCACCGACAGCAACGACCGCCGGGATCGCGGTGTCGCGCGCGGTAAACAGGACTATCGCCTTGGCTTGCACAGCAAGTGCGACCGCGGCCATTCCAACTCCGCCCGCGGCTCCGTGCAGCAGCACGGCCTCTCCCGCCGCAAGTCGCCCACGATGAAACAGTGCTTCGTGCGCGGTTACGAACGCCTCGGGGACCGCCGCCGCGTCCTCGAAGCTGATTCTTTCAGGGATAGCCATTGCCATGGCAGCGGGTAAGCGCGCGATCTCGGCATATGCGCCACCGCCAACGATTCCCATGACCCTGTCGCCCTTAGCGAAGGCGGTAACATTGGAGGCCACCGCGATAACCTCGCCGGCGACCTCGAGCCCCATGATGCTTGAGTCGCCGAAATTTTCCCGGCCATAGGCACCGCGTCGCTGATTGAGATCGGCCCTGTTGACGCCTATCGCTTTGACGCGAACGAGCAGGTCGCCCGGGCGAAGCTGGGGGGCACTTTCGTCTGTGATCTCCAGAACTTCTGGTCCACCAAAATCTTTGAAGGTGATTGCGCGCATAACGTCTCCTGCTCGCGCCTTCCCCCGGTCAGGAATTGCGTTCAACCAACGCGGGCGAAGCGTCCGACAGGCGGACAACGGCATCGGCAATACGGCCTGCTGCGTCTTTCATGGGCTGTTCGAACTGTTCGATCGCCTGTTCGACAGACAGGCTCGACGCGATATAAATGATGGACAGCGAGCAGAGAACCCGCCCCTCGACTAATACCGGCACCGCCAGGCTGCCAGTTCTCGCGACCACCCCGCCAACACGGGTGTCGTACCCCCGTTGGCGTGCCTGCTCCAGTCGCGCTTCAATCCGCTCTCTCTCAAGGCGAGTTGGATCGCTGACATATGCCGCCGGCATCGAAAGGATCGACCGGCGCTCCGCGTGCGAACAGAACGCCAGATACACCCGCCCCGCCGCCGTCTCCGTGATCGGCAACCTCTTGCCCGACATGCCATAGTCAATCGACAGAGTGCTCAGTTCGTGGGTTGTTCGCCGGATGACCATGGTGGCGGCTTCTACGGTGAACAGCGATACCGGCCAGATCAGCTTTCGGCTGATCTCGACCATCTCGGCCCAGGCCGGCGTGATCCACGCCTCGTCGATGAACCCATCGCTAAGCGTCCGGACCTCGCGCGACAAGGCATAGCCATCGGGCCCGAAGGTTACGAAGCCTAGCCCGACGAGGGTGTCGAGCAGGCGATATGCGGTAGATCGCGGCACCTCGATATCGATGGCAAGTTGCGTCACGGAGGCATGCGGGGCGCGGTTCATGGCTTGGAGAAGGCGAAGCCCTCGCTCAAGACTGCGGACGGAGGACGCCTGTGTTTCCATATCTTCCAGTCTGCGCGTCCCGTCAGGCGGACGCAAGTGCCGCACCGCTGGCGCTGTAACCCAGTGGTCGCGACACAGGAGATCAACGGCCTGCGCGCGTTCCGAAGCAGCCAGGGGGAGCCTAGATGACGTCCGTTCCGGTGTCTGAGATCGATCTGTATTCGGATCGCGCTATCGTAAATCCTTACCCGCTATATCGGGATCTGCGAGAAGCGGGGCCCGTCGTATTTCTGCCAAAGCATGACTTGTACGCCTTGTCCCGATACGACGATGTCCGCGACGCGCTCCGTGATCACGCGACCTTCTCGTCAGCGGCAGGGGTTGGTGCGGATGATGCCGCCGCGCGTCAGGCGATCGGAACGTTGATCGCTAGCGACCCGCCCGAACATGACAAGCTGCGCAAGGTAATGATGGTGCCGCTGTCGCCGAGTTCGGTGTCGAAACTGCGTGAGGTGATCGCCCGTACCGCAGACGATGTCGTCGAACGGCTGGTCGAACGCGGCACGTTCGAGATGGTGACCGACGCTGCGCAGGCGCTGCCCCTTGCGGTCGTGTCGCATCTCGTGGGGCTACCCGAAGAGGGGCGCGAGAACATGCTTCGCTGGGCAGCGGCCACGTTCGACGTGCTGGGACCAGCGAATGACCGCGCGGCCGAAGCGCGGCCACATGTCATGGCGATGCGGGCCTACGCGGCGTCGGTCGCCAAGCGCGGGCTCGTAACGCCGGGCGGCTGGGCGGACCGGCTGCTCGACCTTGCGGATGCTGGCGAGATCGAGCCGGAGCGGGTGCCTTCGTTGTTCCGTGACTTCATGGCGCCTTCACTCGACACAACGATTTTGGCTACCGCGTCGCTGTTCTGGCTACTTGGTGAACATCCCGATCAATGGGAGCTTCTGCACGACGACCTGTCGCTGCTCCGAGGCGCGATCAACGAGGCGGTGCGCATCGAGTCTCCAATCCGCGGTTTCACGCGGCTAGCGTCGAAGGACGTAACGGTCGACGGCAGCCCCATCCCGGCCGGCGCGCGCGTGCTGATGCTGTATGCTTCCGCCAATCGCGATGAACGTAAATGGGACGACCCGGATCGCTTCGATATCCGGCGACGCAACGCGGATCAGCTCGGCTTCGGATTTGGTGTCCACAGCTGCGCTGGAATGCATCTCGCACGGTTGGAAATGGAATGCCTGATGACCGCTTTCCTGACGCGCGTACGGCGTTTCACCGTTTCGTCGCCGCAATGGGCGCTCAACAACACGTTACGCGGGCTCGCCAGCCTGCAAGTCTCCGTGGAGGTATAATGGAAGCGCACGATTTGGACTGCGACGTGCTCGTCGTGGGCCTTGGGCCGGTTGGCGCGGTAATGGCTGCCTTGCTTGGCCAGACTGGTCGTAACGTTATAGCGATAGATCCGCAACGCGACGTGTATCCATTGCCGCGGGCGGCGCATATCGATCACGAGATCATGCGGCTGTTTCAGGCGCTGGATATCATCGACGACATCGCGCCGCATGTCCGCGTAGCGCCCAATTATGAGTTTCGTACAGCGGACGGGCGGACGCTGATGCGAATGGAACGCGAAGGCGTTATGGGCGCGTCGGGCTGGCCGGTCGGCTTCAACTTCTATCAACCCGGCGTCGAGCGTGCAGTCCGCAAGCGGCTCGATGCATTGCCCGTGGTCAAGTCGATGTTCGGATCAAAATTCGTCAGCATCGAAGCAATAGATGCCGACGCGCTGACGACGTTGATCGCCAGCGAGGATGTCGGCGAGCGCCGCATCCGGTCCCGGTTGGTCATCGGTTGTGACGGTGCATGGAGCCCGGTGCGCGAAGCGTGCGGCATCGGGCTCGACGATTACGGGTTCGACGAGCCTTGGCTGGTGCTCGATGCACTGGTCGACGACGAGACGTTGTTCCCACCAATGAACTTGCAACTTTGCGATCCGCAGCGGCCCACGACCTACGTCCACATGGGGCCGGGCCGGTTGCGATGGGAGTTCATGCTTAAGCCCGGCGAGGATCCGGACACCATGCGTACGGCCGCGAGCTTAGACGCGTTGCTGGCCCCATGGCGCAAGGCCGGCACCATCACTGTCGAGCGTACCGCGGTGTATCGCTTCCACGGGCTGGTGGCGCGCGAATGGCGACAGGGACGTGTTCTGCTGGCGGGGGACGCGGCGCATCAGATGCCCCCGTTCATGGGACAGGGGCTGTGCTCGGGTCTGCGCGACGCAGCCAACCTTGCCTGGAAGATCGATGCCGCGCTGTCGTCAGCCGATCTGTCTCTGCTCGACAGCTACCAGGCCGAACGCGACGCGCATGTCCGTTATGTCATCGAGCGTGCAATCGAGATGGGCCGTGTCGTATGCACGCTCGATCCGGCGCGTGCAGCGATACGCGATGCCGAGATGCTGGCAAACCCGAAGATCGGGGCTCCGGTCCCCTTCCCTGCGATCCGCGGGCTGACGCTGGACGGAAGCAACGCGGCGGGTACGATCTTTCCGCAGACCGTCGTCGAGGGCGAGGGGCGGCTCGACGACATTCTGGGCGACGGCGCGTGGCTGATCCACGTCGGAGGTGCCGCAGCGCCAGCGCTCGCCGACTTGCGTATCGTCGACGCGACCCACGATCTGCCGCCCGGCACTTCCAAGGCCGTTACAGCCTGGCTTGGCGTCATTGGTAGCGACGCGGTGCTCGTCCGGCCCGATCGCTACGTGTTTGGCACGGGGGCGGCCACCGCATTGGCGCATAACTGGCAACGAGCCCTGTCTCTCGAAAGTCTTACAGCGTGATCAACAAGGTTCAGACCGACGCCCGCGCTGCGGTGGCCATCATCAAGGACGGCGATACCGTCCTAGTCGGCGGGTTCGGCGAGGCGGGCAATCCGACCGAACTCGTTCATGCGCTGCTCGATCACGGCGCGCGAAACCTCACGCTCGTCAACAACAATGCGGGCAATGGGGAAGTCGGCCTCGCGTTGTTGCTTCGAGAGCGGCGAGTTTCAAAGATAATCTGCTCGTTTCCGCGCAGCTCGCACAGCCATGTCTTCGATACGCTTTACCGTGCCGGCGAGATCGAGTTGGAACTGGTACCGCAAGGTACGCTGGCCGAACGCCTTCGCGCGGCCGGCGCGGGCATACCGGCCTTCTATACGCCCACCGCGGCCGGCACTACGCTGGCGGACGGCAAGGAGACGCGAGAGTTCGGCGGGCGGACCTATGTGCTGGAACAGGCACTCCACGGCGATGTCGCACTCGTCAAGGCGGAGGAAGCGGATCGCTGGGGTAATCTGATCTATCGCAAAGCCGCGCGCAATTTCGGGCCCGTGATGGCGACGGCAGCGCGCTCCACTATCGCGCAGGTCCGCAAAGTCGTGCCGCTGGGCGATCTCGATCCGGAGACAATCGTCACGCCCTCGATTTTTACCACCCATGTCGTGTGCGTGCCCGATCCGATCTCCGAACGTGATTTCTTGGAAGGATTGTCGGCATGACGATCGGCTGGTCGATGGACGACATCGCTGCGCGTGCGGCGCGCGACATTCCGGAGGGCGCCTTCGTAAATCTCGGCATAGGTCAGCCCGAGAAGGTCGCCGATCACATTCCCGCCGGTATCGAAATCGTGCTGCACAGCGAGAACGGCATTCTGGGCATGGGGCCGCGCCCCGCTGCGGACGCCGAAGACATGGAACTCATCAACGCGGGCAAAAAACCGGTAACGCTCGTGGCAGGCGGCGCGTTCTTCCACCACGCGGATAGCTTCGCGATGATCCGGGGCGGGCATGTAGACATTTGTCTGCTGGGCGCTTTCGAAGTCGCGGCGAACGGCGATCTCGCCAACTGGACGACCGGCGCAGGCGGCGTGCCGGCCGTCGGCGGTGCGATGGATCTGGCGGCGGGTGCCAAGAGCGTTCGCGTTATTATGACGCACACGACGCGCAATGGCGGCCCAAAGCTGCTAGAAAGTCTGACGTTACCCGCGACCGGGCGCGGGATAGTGGGACGGATCTACACCGATCTGGGTGTTCTAGAGCCGACCGGCGACGCGTTCAGGCTGATCGAGCTCGCCCCCGGAGTCGATTTCGCAAGGATCACAGCCGCAACGGCAGCGCGCATCGTCCCGCCAGGCGGACGGTGACGATGCCCGCATTGTCCGCTCCTGTCCCGAGTGCCAGCTTGTGTGGACCAGCCGGCGTCAGTCTCGGCGGAGCGGAAAGGAGCTTGGGATGATGCGCGCATGCACTCCGTCGCCAGCGACGATCGCTCCCGCTGGTGATTGCGGCACTTTTCACCATCAGGCTTCGGCCAGCGCTGCGGCGCGTTCCAAGGACGTAACATGAAGCTCGTTAGCTTTCTTCACAAGGGCAACGCATCTTGGGGCATCTGGCGCGACGACGGTATTGTCGACATGGCCAGCGATGCCTACCCCACGCTGAAATCCGCGCTCGCCGATCTGGCGGGAGCAACCGCGACGAGCGGTGGCCCGGCGATCGATCCCGGCAGTGTCACGCTCCTAGCCCCCGTCCCCGATCCTGGCCGGATCCTTTGCGTCGGATTGAACTACAAGACGCACATCACTGAAACTGGTCGCGAGCCGCCGAAATATCCGATGATGTTTCCGCGGTACCCAGATAGCCTGGTGGCGTCCGGACAGGCGATGATCCGGCCCAAGGCCTCTCAGAATTTCGATTTCGAAGGCGAACTCGCGTTCGTTATTGGCAAAGGCGGGCGCCATATCGCGGCCGCTAACGCACTCGATCACGTCGCGGGGTTCGCCTGCCTCAACGACGGCTCCATCCGCGACTGGCAGCGCCACACCACGCAGTTTCTGACCGGCAAAACGTTCTGGCGTTCCGGCGCATTCGGCCCGTGGTTGGTGACGCCCGACGAGACCGGGCCGATCGGCGCGCTGACGCTTGTCACTCGGCTGAACGGACAGGAAATGCAGCGGGCCAAGCTCGACGACCTGTTGTTCGGCGTCCCCGAACTTGTCGCCTACCTTTCCACGATCATGCCGCTGCAGCCAGGCGACGTCGTTGCCACGGGCACGACGGGCGGCGTCGGCCTGTTCCGGGATCCGCCGCTGTGGATGAAGCCCGGCGACACGGTCGAGGTGGAGATCGAAAAGCTCGGTACGCTGACTAACAGCATCGAGGACGAAACTACCGTCTGATGACGGACAAATAATAAAACAACGAGAGGGGATGACATGACGAGAATGACCGCCCGGGCGGCGGCGCTGGCAGGCGCCGCAGCTCAACTGATCTGCGCGTCCAGCGCACTCGCTCAGCAGGCCGACGCAACGGCCGCTGCGACCAGCGCGCCGGCAGCGCCGACGGAGGCCGCCGCTGCGCAGGCGACGCCGGGCGATACCGCGACTGGCGACATCATCGTCACTGCCAACCGCCGGGCGGAAAACCTGCAGAAGGTGGCGATCGCCGTCACGGCCATTCCAGAGGAGATTATCCGCGCACAAAATCTGGCCGACACCCGTGATCTGTCTCGGCTCGTACCTGCGCTGCAGTTCGTCGGGGGCGCCACGACCAAGCTGGTGAACTTCTCCGTTCGCGGTGTCGGCACCTTTGTTTTCTCAGACGGCTTCGACCAAAGCGTGGGCATTGCCTTTGACGGGGTGCCGCTTGCGCGATCCGGTGGCAGCATTGCTGACCTTGTCGACATAGCGCAGGTCGAAGTGCTGGAGGGACCACAGGGCATGCTGTTCGGCAAGAACGCATCCGCCGGGCTCGTCAACATCGTGACGCGTAAGCCGATCCTGGGCGTAGCCGGGGGAGACGCGCGCATCGCTTATGGTAGCTTCAACGAATTGCAGATGAACGGCACCGTCAACCTGCCGCTCGGGAACAACGCCGCAATTCGCGCTTCCGCCTGGCGTTTCCGGCACGACGGCTTCGTCGATGCCCCCGTTCTAGGCCGCAAGCTCGGCAAGAAGGACAGCTATGGCGGACGGGTCAGGCTGCGTTGGCAGCCGACATCGTCCACCGACATAAACCTGACAGGCGAATGGACCGGCGCCGATCAGGATCCGGCGGTGACGACCTTACGTGTCTTTGCCACTGATGCCCTTGGCGTGCGAACATTCGAAACCGCAGCGGGAACACCGATCGGACCCAAGAATCTTAATACGACTTCGCCGGTCGATCTATTCAACAAGTCCAGCTCGCAGGCCTATACGCTGGCGGTCGATCAGGACGTTGCGGACCACACGCTGAGTTCCGTAACCTCGTATCGCAAGATCAATGTCAACGAGAATTTCGATCCCGAAAGCTCCAACGCTCCGCTCTATAAATCCTTCCAAGGAGATGACGTTCGTTATCGTCAATTCAGTCAGGAGCTGCGGCTTACGTCCCCTGCGACCCAGCGGCTGCGCTATGTCCTGGGCGCAATTTATTTCCGGCTCGACCTCGACGACTATTTCTATTCGACGCTGGTCGGCGCGACGCCTGTACCGTCATCCGTCGGAATAACGACCGATCTCAGCTCGATCCATTATGCGGTATTCGGCGAAGCGACGTTCGACCTGACAAAGAGCTTTCGTCTGGTCGCCGGCGGCCGCGCCTCGCATGACAAGGTGTCTGGCAATTTTTCGCGTGCGCTCGTGGCGCCTTACAATCCGCCGACCCCTTTTCCCGGCGTAAACAGCCCCGGCGCGTCGTTCGGACCCTTTGCGTACAGCGCCAGGACGACGGCCAACGAACCAAGCTATCGCTTTGGCGTACAGTTCGATGCGGCGCCCGACGTGATGCTCTACGCGACGGCGTCCCGCGGCTACAAGGCTCCGGGCTTGGACTTTCAGTTCACTGCTTCAGCTGCCGCAGCGGCGTTGACCGGGCTGGTCGTCGATCCGGAGATCGCGACCAATTACGAGATTGGCGTGCGCTCGAGGTTCCTCGATAGAAAGGTGACTCTGAACCTCACGGCCTTCCTTGAGCGGTTCCGTGATTTCCAGGTCGCAACCCGCCTACCCACAACTGCCCCGGCGTTTGCGACGCAGAACGCCAATGAATTGCGATCCTCGGGTGTAGAGGGAACGCTCGATATTCGTCCGGGGGGCGGCTTCTCGTTTAATGCGGCAGCTGCGTATATCCATGCGCGGTTCACCGACTTTACCGATGCCGCCTGTTATCCGCGTGAGCCCACCGCGCCAATCGGCACATCGCCGACGCCTGGGCTTTGCATCAACGGCACGCAGAGCCTCAATGGCGAACCGCTTAACAATTCGCCGAAGTTCACCACCAACATGACCGCTCGCCAAGAGGTCAGCCTCGCGGGTGGTGAAAAGCTTTTCGGCCAAGCCAATTATCGCTATCAGGGCAAACAGGTATTCAACGCGGTCGCTGACCCGTTCGAGCGGCAAAAGGCCTATTCGGTCGTCAACATTGCCGCCGGCATCCGCACCGCCGATGATCGGTTCGGCCTCAGCTTCTACGGCAAGAACATCTTCAAGGCGAACTTCGTGTATCGAACGGTCGCCCAGTTAAGCGGCGCGTACTACTCGCAGACGGTCGCCTATGATGCACAGCGGACGTGGGGGCTGGCGCTCGACGCTAAGTTCTGATGATCGACGACCGGATTGATGGCGGCCGCGCCGCATGGAGGGTGGCAGTCGGCGCTGCCATCGGTCTGGTGGTTGCCTTCGGCCCGGCTTTCATCGCGAGCTTCGGAATGTATGTGAAACCGATCTCAACTGAGTTCGGCTGGTCACGCACGCAGGTTAGCGCGATCTATTCCCTTGTGTCGATCATTGGTGCGATCGGAACGCCTTTCCTTGGGTTTCTGCTCGATCGGCGTGGCTCACGTCCGGTCATTCTGGTCGCTAGTATTGCGTTACCCTGCGCGTTGCTAATTCTGCCGCTGCTCCCGGCAAGCTATCCGATGTTCTTGGCGGCAGGTGCGGTGCTGGGGTTGGTTTCGATCATTTCGTCACCTGCCCCTTACGTCAGCCTGTTGCCACAGTGGTTCTCTGCGAGGTTGGGCAGGGCGGTGGCGATCGGGATGTTCGGGTCGGGCCTCGGGCAATTCGGGCTGGCGATGATACATGGGCATCTCCTGACGGCCTTACCGTGGCGGTTTGCGTGGGCGATCGTCGCTGGCATCGTCGCGGTAGTCGGCGTGACAAGCGCCCTGGTCGCGGCGCGCGATCGCCCTGCCATCCTGGCCGCACGCCGAGCTGGGCGGATGAACGATATCATCGGCGTCCCGCTAGGCGTCGCGTTGCGCACCGCGACCTTCTGGACGGCGGCAGTCGCCTTTTTCCTGGTCCAGCTTGTCACCGCGGCGATGCTGACCCATCTCGCCCCGCTGTTGAGTGACCGAGGCTGGGGCATATCTGATGCCGCGTGGCTTGTAGGGCTGATCGGGATCTTTTCGCTCGTCGGCCGCGCAATGTCAGGCGCTGTGCTCGACAAGTACGGCTTCGGCTTGTTGGGCGTAATAATCTTTCCGATGCAGGCGGTCGGCTGCCTTATCCTCGCTAGCGGCGCGGGCGGTATGGCGCCGTTATGCGCGGCGGCATGTATCGGCCTCGCCTATGGAGTGGAGGCGGACATGCTGCCGTGGATGCTCCGCAGAACGTTTGGACTACGGTGCTTCGGGCGATTGTACGGCATCGCATTCGGCGTCGTTCAGCTCGGGTCGGTGCTAGGGCCGCTCATCATGGGCGTGTCGTTCGACCGGTCGGGAAGTTACGCCTCAGGGCTCGTTCTGCTAGCTGTCCTATCAATTCTAGCGGCAGTGCTCGTGTGGATCGCGTCAAGGGCGCTGCCTTCCGTGGCAAACACGATAACCGATTTCCAGATCAGAGAAGAGAAACTGATATGAGCGGCATGGGACAGTTCGACTGGAAAGATCCGTTCTTATTCGATGAGCAGCTGAGCGACGACGAGCGCATGGTGCGCGACACCGCTAAGTCCTTTGCGCAGGACAAGCTGGCGCCGCGGATCGTCGAGGCGTTCCAGCACGAGCACACCGATCCCGAGATATTCCGGGAAATGGGTGCGCTTGGCCTGCTCGGCCCCACCATCCCGGAAAAATATGGCGGCGTCGGCGCAAGCTATGTCGCCTACGGTCTCGTCGCCCGTGAAGTGGAGCGGATCGACAGCGGCTATCGCTCGATGATGAGCGTCCAGTCGAGCTTGGTCATGTATCCGATCAACGCGTTCGGCTCCACCGCGCAGAAGCACAGATATCTGCCGAAGCTGGCGAGCGGCGAATGGATTGGCTGCTTCGGCCTGACGGAACCCGACGCGGGCTCCGACCCAGGCGGGATGACGACGCGCGCGCGTAAGACCGATGACGGCTATGTTCTCTCCGGTGCCAAGACCTGGATTTCGAACAGCCCGATCGCGGACGTCTTCGTGATCTGGGCAAAGAGCGACGAACACGGCGGCGGCATCCGCGGCTTTATCCTCGAAAAGGGGATGAAGGGCCTCTCGGCACCAAAGATCGAAGGCAAGCTGAGCTTGCGAGCGTCGGTCACGGGCATGATCATGATGGATGATGTCGAGGTCGGCGAGGATGCGCTGCTCCCCGACGTGCAGGGCTTGAAGGGCCCATTCGGCTGTCTCAATCGCGCGCGCTATGGGATTAGCTGGGGCGTGCTGGGCGCCGCCGAATTCTGCTTTCACGCCGCGCGCCAGTACGGCCTCGACCGCAACCAGTTTGGCACGCCGCTCGCCGGGCGCCAGCTGTTCCAGAAGAAGCTGGCGGACATGGAGACCGAGATCGCTCTCGGGCTACAGGCATCTCTGAGGGTCGGCCGGTTGATGGACGAAGGCCGGTTCGCGCCCGAGATGGTCTCGATCGTGAAACGCAACAATGTCGGCAAGGCTCTCGATATCGCGCGAATGAGCCGCGACATGCACGGCGGCAACGGCATCGCGGGCGAATATCACGTCATGCGCCACGCGATGAACCTCGAGACGGTGAACACTTACGAAGGCGCGCACGACGTCCACGCTCTGATCCTAGGTCGCGCGATCACCGGCATTGCCGCGTTCTGATGAAGGAAGAATGATGCGTGAAGCTGCAATCATAGCCACAGCCCGCACCCCGATCGGCAAGGCCTATCGGGGTGCGTTCAACGCGACAGAGGCACCGGTACTCGCCGGCCATGTCATGAACGCGGTGGTGGAACGCGCCGGGATCGACCCCGCCCGGATCGACGATGTGTTCTGGGGCGTCGGCAATCAATGGGGCACGCAGGGCGGCAACGCGGGTCGCATGAGCATCTTTGCAGGTGGTCTACCACACAGCATCCCTGCGTTTACGTTCGATCGCAAATGCGGGTTTGGCCTGACCGCGGTCGCGCTGGCCGCGCGATCGATCATAGCGGGCGATATCGACGTAGCACTTGCCGGCGGGATGGAGTCGATCAGCCTTACCGTTACTAAGGACGCGCCGCGATACGTCAATCAGAGCGTCATCGATGAGGTTGCCGCCGCTTATATACCAATGATCGAAACTGCTGAAATCGTTGCCGACCATTACAGCATCACGCGTGAGGCGCAGGATGCCTATGCCGCGCAAAGCCAGCAGCGCGCCGCAACAGGGTTAACGAACGGTGCCTTTCGCGAGGAGATCGCACCGATCACCGTCGTAAAGGCTCTCTTCGATAAGGATTGCAACCGCACTGGTAGCGAGACCGTCACTTTAAAGCAGGACGAGGGCATTCGCCCGGGCACTACGATTGAGGCGTTAAGTGGTCTTAAAACGGTTTGGGCCGGGGGAGAATTTAGTGGCTCAGGCACCAGCGTCACCGCCGGCAACGCCAGCCAATTGTCCGACGGCGCCGCAGCGCAGATTGTCATGGATCGTGCGACCGCAGAGGCCGAGGGTTCATAAACCCAGGTTGCGCTTTAGGTGGCTGAACACGCGCTCGATCCGCTGTCTTTGACGCCGCGCCCGCCGGTAGATGTGGATCGGCGTTCAAAGCGGGACCCCGTTAGCTTTGCCAAGCTATCGATCCTGCGCTGAATTCCCACCGAGGGGAGATCCCGATCGGCACCGATCGGGCCCCCTTCATAACCTTATTTTTCTAACGATTATATGCGGTTGCCTCGCTCAGGACGGGGTCCTGATTTGGGTGTCGATTCACACCCTTGCGCCTCAACCAGACCAGCCGAGACGCTTAGCGTACGTTTTCGAACATCCTCTCACCGGTCCCCTTTTACGAACGGGTCGCCTGCTTTCAGGATACTGGAGTCTGCTTGGAACTGCAATGACAGCGTGTGCTCGCCTCAGCCCTGTGCCATAGTCATGCGGCTTGGGCACGGCTTGAACACCATCCTTGGCCCGCATGTGCGGTCGAATGCTGGGTCCCTGATTTCCGTCGGGCGGCCCGCGAAATACAAGACCTTGCTACCGCTTGTCGGTGCGGGGAATACCTGAGGAGTGGTGACGGTAGGGAGCGGGATCGACGCACGCTTCTGCCTCGCATCTCAGCCGATCGTCCGACAGTCGGAGGCTTTCCACTTCTGGTAGGTCGATCGGCCTGATCTATCGGTCACTTGGCCCGGTCTCGCATTGCGTTCGGCAACATCGGCGTATGGGCGCTTGGGCGGCACATCCGAGAAATACGCGATCACGCTGGCGCGGCCGCGCGCCACCCTGCTGTTCAAGGTCCCCGACTCGATCCCGAGATGGCGAGCGGCATCCGCATAGTTAAGTCCGTGATGGATAACGAGTATCAGCGCTTGCTTTTGAGATTCCGGCAACGTTGACAGCGCGGCCTCGAGGTCGCTTTCGTGAATTGAGTCTTCCTGAGACGGCCGGGCGATTAGCAGTTTCTCGTGAATGTCCGGGTTCCATTCGATGTGACGACAGCTGCGTCGGATTCCGGACAGAAAATGGTTTCGCGCGATTCGAAAAATCCATGCCCGGAAGTTGGTGCCGTGTTCGAAACGATGTCGGTTCGACCAAGCCCTGACGAGGGTATCCTGTGCGAGATCGTCGCCCATGGTCTCGTTCTTCGCCAAGTGACGCGAAAAACGCCGCAATGATGTAGAGATGGACTAAAGTTGCAGTGCAAAATCGGGATCCGGATCTATCGCCCGGCTGACCCCATCGAAGCTCGGTGTCATGTTCATACAGGCTCACCATTCAACGGCGCGCATCCACGAATGTGAATCTCGCGCCTCTGCAAGGATCCGGTCCATCCTCAAGAAAAAACGTCCCCGAGAGTTACAAACTTATCGTGGGACGCTCGACCGGAAGTCTTGTCTCCCTTCACGATATCGTCACATTCTGCTGGCCGAGGTTGATTACTCCATCGTCGCTGGCGATCGTCGCGGTCATCAGGTCGCCGACCTTAAGATAGGGTCGATTACGCTGCCGTTTCAGGAACACCTCCCACAGCTTCTTTTCAGGCAGCAGCGCGCTCGCGATGCGGCGGACCATCGGCGACGGAACCGACAGTGCACAACCGTGCGGGGTGCCGGTCAGCAGGATGTCGCCAGGCACGATGTCGGAAAACGTCGACAGCTCGGCGATCGTCGGTGCTGGCTTGTGGACCAGATTGGCCGTGGTGTCCCGTTGCCGCACCTCGCCATTCACCGACAGCGATAGCGACAGCGCGTCGATATAGGCAAACTCGTCGCGCTCGGGGATTGCGATGTATGGGCCGAACGGGCAGAAGCCGCGATAGCTCTTGCCCTTGAACCACTGGGTTTCGCTCAGCTGAACATCGCGTGCGGTTACGTCGTTCGCCATCACGAAGCCGAACACATGATCGGCCAACGTCTCGCGGGTAACCTTGAGCGGCGCATCGATCGTCGTGCCGAAGACGAGTCCCAGCTCGATCTCGTAATCGAGTAGTTTGACGTTTGTCGGCGTCGTTACGCTGCCGTTCGGATCGTTGACGGTACAATCGCTCTTGTCGAAGAACAGATTATACCCCTTCGCATCCGGATCGAGCCCGGATTCGATCATGTGCTGCCGATAGTTGGCTCCTTGGCACAAGATGCGGCACGGCGCAGTTATCGGCGAAACCAGAGTTACCGCGGACAGCGGGATCGCCGCCGAACGACCTATCGCACCGCGACGATCATCCTCGCCGCGCTCGATCAGATCCCGAGTGGTCGGGTACTCGCCGTGCAGCGGGACCACCGACTGGTTCTCGATCACGCCCCATCGCAGTGTGCGGTCGTGTCTGAAGCGGGCGATATGCATTACCATCTGTGCGATCCTCACGATTCCGGAATTGGATGAACTCAAGCATGACCGAATGGTCATGAGTTCGGTTTGCGTCAAGTCGACGCGTAGGCAAATCGCGGGGCGCTCGATCGCGCTCTCAGGGCGACGCCTCTGATGGTGTAGTCAAAAGCTGATCTCGTTGCAGTAAGATCCAGGTGGGCGAGAGCGCCAGTATCGACGAACCCTCGCCTTGATCTTCGATCTCAACAATGACTATACGGTCATGTTAGACAGCGATTCTCGACGATGGAGGGAAGCATTTTCGTGGCAACGCGTACGGTCTCCCGCCTTGCACAGCCCCAGCCAGCCGATGGACTGCACCTTGCGCGTGACGGTGGGGTCGAAGTGCTTGTTGTCGGCTACGGCCCGGTTGGCGCGGTGTTAGCCAATATGCTAGCGCGCTACGGCGTGCGCACGCTCGTCATCGACCGGTTCGCGGGCATCTTCGCGCAACCGCGCGCGATCTCGCTCGACAACGACGCGCTGCGCATCCTGCAGAATATCGGCCTGTCCGAGGCCGATTTCGAGACGATGGCGATCCCGTATGTGCGGCTCCAGTCGCCACTGTGCGGACTGTTCGGGCGGATGAACACGCTGGGGCCGCTCAACGGGCATCCAAAGCTCGTGACGTTTCACCAGCCAGGCCTGGAGCGGGCGTTGCGCGATCGGCTGGCGGATGCCGAAACCGTCGCTGTCGCCGATGGCGTCGAACTGGTCTCGCTCGAACAGCATGCGACCGGTGTCGTCGCGCGGGTGCGATCGACGGCGGGCGAAGAGGTCGTCTGTGCGCGCTATGTGGTGGCGGCCGACGGCGCGAACTCGATCGTCCGGAAGGCGATGGGGCTGGATTTCGAAGGGCGTAGTTTCGAGCAGGACTGGCTGATCGTCGATGCAACCGGGTCCGCCGCGCCGATCGACCACGTCGAATTCCTGTGCGATCCGCGACGGCCGACCCCGCACATGATGGCGCCCGGCGGACGGGAGCGCTGGGAGTTCATGCTGCGACCGGGCGAGTCCGCGACGGATGCGCTGGACGACGCGAACGTCGCCAAGCTGCTCGCGCCCTGGTCGGCGCTGCAAGACCTGACGATCGAGCGCAAGGCTGTCTATCGGTTCGCGGCTCGCACGGCGGCGCGGTTCAGCAAGGATCGCGTCTTCCTCGTCGGCGATGCCGCGCACATCACGCCGCCCTTCGCCGGGCAGGGGCTGGTCGCGGGGCTGCGCGATGTAGCCAATCTAGCGTGGAAGCTGTCCTGGGTCATCCAGGGCAAGGCATCGCCATCCATCCTCGAAAGCTATGACGAGGAGCGACGCCCCCATGCCAAGGCGATGATCGCGTTCGCGCTGTTCACCGGGCGGTTGGTGATGCCGACCAACCGTGCGGCCGCGCTGCTGATCCACGGCGCGATGCGGCTGGGCCGCATGCTGCCGTCTGTCCGCCGCTACTTCGACGAATCCGGCATAAAGCCGATCAACCGGTTCCGCCGCGGCCTGTTCGCGCGAGGCGTCGCGGCCAATCGCCGGCTCGCCGGGGACCTGCTGCCCCAAAGTTGGCTTCGCGATGACGCGGGAACCGTGCGGCTCAGCGATGATGTCCTAGGTGTGGGCTTCCGGCTAATCGGCGGCGGGGTCGATCCGCAGGCATTTCTCAGCGCCAATTCGGCGAACGCGCTGGCCAAGATCGGTGGAAGATCGTTCCAGATCCGCTTTCGCGGTCAGCGCTTGCCGAGCGTGCCGACGACCGAACGTTGGGAGGACATCGAGGGCGCGCTGATCCCGGGATCGATCCCGCTCGGTTGGGTCGTCCTTGTCCGCCCTGACCGGATGATCGTTCAGGCCGGCCTCGCAGAGCATGTCGACGATATGATCCGCGAGGCGGTCGTTCTGCTCGGCTGTTCAACGACCGAACCGACCGTTCAACTCCGAAACCCCAGCCGCGCCGCGATCGCATGACCATCACCCTGACCACTGCCGAGCCGGCGCGCCATCCATCCCCCACCGTCAAGGCGAGGGCGCTCTCCTACCTCATCTTTGACAGGGCCGATCTCGATCTGACAAGTAAGTTCCTTGTCGATTTCGGCCTTCATGTCGCCGACCGAAGGCCCGATGCGCTCTTCATGCGGGGGTCGGCGGCGGCGCCTTTCTGTTATGTCGCGGTGCAGGCGAAGCGGTCGGCATTTCGAGGCCTTGGGCTTGCGGTCAAATCGCGCGCCGATCTCGAAGCGCTTACCGCGATCGGCGGCGCGTCGGGCATCGAACCCATTGCCTGGCCGGGTGGCGGCGAGATGGTCCGGCTGATCGACCCTTCAGGGTTCGAGGTGCACGCGGTGTTCGGGGCCGCGCCCGCGCTGCCCATCGCCCACCGGGCGCCGACGGTATTCAACCAGGCGGAGGAACGCCCGCGCGTCGACGCGACCCAGCGGTTCCCGCTGGTGCCGCCCCAGGTCCTGCGGCTGGGGCACCTCGTCCTGGAACTCGCCGCATTCCAGGCGACGGCGGGCTGGTACACCCGGCATTTCGGATTCATTCCCTCGGACGTCCAGTTGCTCGACGACGGATCGCCCGCGGTCGCGTTCATGCGGCTCGATCTGGGCGACGAGCCCGCCGATCATCACACCCTCGCGCTCGCGCAGGGGATCGCCGCGACCTACAGCCACAGCGCCTATGAGGTCGTCGACGCGGACGCGATCGGGGTCGGCCAGCGGATGCTGCGCGAAAGCGGCTGGCGCCATGCCTGGGGCATCGGACGGCACGTGCTGGGAAGCCAGCTGTTCGATTATTGGTACGACCCGTTCGGCGACAAGCACGAACATTACACCGATGGCGACGTCTTCACTGCCGCCAAGCCGACCGGCTATCACGCGCTATCGCGCGACGGCATGGCGCAATGGGGCGAGAAGATGCCCAAGAGCTTCGTCAAGCCCAAGATCACCGGCAAGCTGGTCGTGTCCGCGATCCGTAACCTGGTCGGCAACACCGATGTGACGGTCGCCAAGCTCCGTCAGCTTGCTGGCCTGCTCAAATAGTCGTGAACTTAGTGGCCGATATCGTCTGCCTCGCACCCGCTCATGTGAGTGAGCTCTGGAGCGGGAGCGTGATCTGCCAGGGGCTTCGCCGCGGTAAGCCATCTCTCGCCAATGTCATTCAAGCATCGATGATTACATCGGTCCCCGCCGGACACATGAGACCCGCATGAACCGCCGACTGTCATTTCTGGGACCTCTCCTGTCGCTCGCAGGATGCGGTGGACATGAAGCACCGGCGGAGCCGCCCCGACTGGTCGAGACGATGCAGGTGGCATCGCCTGGAGGCGGCACCGTCGCGTTCTACCCTGGCCAGGTCGTCTCGCGTTACGAGGGTCGACTGGGATTCCGAGTGGCTGGAACGCTCGTCGCCAAGCTAGTCGATGTCGGCGCGACGGTGATGGCCGGCCAGCCGCTGGCGCGGCTTGATCCCGCCGATGCTCGGTTGAACGTGGACAGCGCCGCGGCGCAGACCTCGGCTGCCGCGAGCAATGCCAATCAGCAGGCGGTCGATCTGGCACGCGCGCGCGCTGCTGGCCGAAGGGTTCATCTCGCAGGCCGAATTCGATCGCCAGCGCGTCGGCGTCGATCAGGCGCATGCGCAGCTCCGCTCGTCGCGGGCGCAGCAGGCGGGGGCCCGCCACCAACTCGACTATACCATATTACGCGCCGAGCGCGGTGGCGTCGTCACCGCGTTCGAGGGCGATGTCGGCCAGGTCGTGCCGGCGGGGCAGCCCGTCGTCATCGTCGCCGATACCACCGCGCCTGAAGCGGCGATTAGCGTTCCCGAGGGCGATGTCGCCGGGTTCCGTCACGCCGTGCTTCGCGTCCGTATTTGGTCGCAGGTCGGGCCTGGTTATGTTGGTCATATCCGCACATTGTCGCCCGCGGCGAACCAGCAGACGCGGACCTTCGACGCCCGCGTCGCGTTCGATCCCGGACGCAGCGGCGCGCCGATCGGGTCGACGGCGGAGGTCGCCTCGACCAGTGCGATCGCGGCATCGGCGCTGCGCGTGCCGGTGGGGGCGCTGACCGAACGCGATGGCCGACCTGCGGTCTGGATCGTGTCGGGCGCTCCGGCGCGCGTGACGCCGCGCCCGGTCGCCATCGTCCAGGTCCAGCAGAACGCCGTCCTGCTCTCGGGCGATCTTCGGCCCGGCGAGCGTATCGTCACTGCTGGCGTGCATCTGCTCCATCCCGGTGATGTGGTGCGGGTAGCGCCGGTCGCGGGCGATCCCCGGTGAAGGGTCCCAATCTATCGGCATGGGCGCTGGCCCATGCCGGTATCATGCGCTTCGTTATCGTGCTCTCGGCCGTTGCCGGGCTATATTGCTACCTGTCGCTGGGTCGGCAGGAGGATCCGGACTATACCGTCAAGAACATGCTGGTATCCGCGGCGTGGCCGGGGGCGAGCGCGCGCGAGATCACCGACCAGGTCGCTCAGCCGATCGAGCGCGCGATCCAGAGCCTGCCCGAGGTCGATTATATCCGAACCAACGCCCAGCCGGGGCAGGTCATCATCAACGTCAAGCTGCGCGACACGGTGCCGCCATCGTCAGTCGCGACCACCTGGACCAAGGTTCGCCAGAAGGTAACGGATCAGCGAAGCGCGCTGCCCGACGGCGTACAGGGCCCGCAGTTCAACGATGACTTCGGCGACACATACGGCAATGTGTATGCGCTGACCGGGGACGGCTTCAACCTACCGCAGCTCAAGGAATATTCGGACACGCTTCGCGACAAGCTGCTCCAGCTGCCCGACGTGGCTCGCGTGGAATATGAAGGCGCTCCCGAAGAGCGTATCTATATCGAATATAGTTCGGCCAAACTGGCCGGCATGGGCGTCGATCCGCGCGGCATCGTCGAGACGCTGCAAAATACTAACGCGGTCACCTCCGCAGGCGTTATCGACGCCGGGTCCGAACGCGTCCGTATAGCTGTGACCGGCGCCTTTGATTCGGTCGAAGCGATCCGCAACATCGGGATTGCGGCCGGCGGGCGCATCGTTCGCCTGGGCGACGCCGCCACGGTCACGCGTGCTATGGCCGATCCCCCCAGTTTTCTGATGCGGTTCGACGGGCGGGACGCGGTCGGTCTGCTGGTCAGCCTGCGCAAGGGCGGCAACAGCGATCGGCTAGGCACGCAGATCGACGCGCGGATCACCGAGTATCAGCATCAGGTGCCGCTCGGCGTCTTGATCCACACAGTCGCCAACCAGCCGCGCGTCGTGAAGGCGGCGATCGGCGAATTCACCCGGTCGCTCGCCGAGGCGGTGGCGATCGTGCTCGCGGTCAGCTTCCTCGCGCTGGGCTGGCGGTCGGGTATCGTCGTGGCGCTGTGCATCCCGATCGTGCTCGCGCTCACCTTCGGAGCGATGTTCATGCTCGATATCCCGCTGCACCGGGTCTCACTAGGCGCGCTGATCATCGCGCTCGGTTTGCTGGTCGACGATGCGATCATCGTCGTCGAACAGATTGAGACGCATCTTCAATCGGGATGGGATCGCGCCAGGGCCGTCACGTCGGCCTATCTCATCACAGCGCGGCCGATGCTGATCGGAACGCTCATCACCGCCATCGGCTTCATGCCGATCGCGCTCGCCAAGTCGAGTTCGGGCGAATACGCCAAGGCGATCTTCGAGGTCGTCGCGATCTCGCTTGGCTTCTCGTGGCTGGTCGCGGTGTTCGTCACGCCGTTCATCGCCAACCGCCTGCTGCCCGACGGCAAGGCCAAGGCGGCTGCCACTGATGGCGAAAACGCGGGCGAGGCGAGCGGGGAGGCGGTCTACGATGGCCCCTTCTATCGCCGCTTCCGCGGCTGGGTTGGCTGGGCCCTCGATCACCGCTGGCTGGTAATCGGGGTTACGGCCGCGATGTTCATCCTGTCGATCGGGCTGTTCGCGGTCGGCGTACCCAAGCAGTTCTTCCCGACCTCCGATCGCCCCGAACTGGTCGTCGATCTGCGGCTCAGTCAGAATGCGAGCTGGTCAGCGACATCGGCGTCCGCGCACCGGATGGAAACCGCGCTGCGCAACGATCCCGATATCGTCTCCATCACGTCCTATGTCGGGGGCGGCACCCCACGTTTCTACCTCTCGATGGATGTGCAGACGCCCAGTCTGTCACTTGCGCAGCTGGTGGTCTTCACCAAGGGCGGTGAGGCGCGGACGCGGGTCCACGACCGGATCCAGCATCTGCTCGATACGCGATTCTCCGAGGTGCGTGGTCGGATCAGCACGCTGGAACTCGGCCCTGCGGTCGGCCAGCCGCTCAAGATCCGCGTGTCGGGCGAGGACTTCGCGACGATCGCGCCCATCGCCGACCGGATCGAGGCGCTTATGCGGTCCGATCCTCGCGTCCGCGGCGCGAACAAGGACTATGGCGAGCGACTGAAGACCGTCCGCGCCGAGCTGGATCAGGACAAGGCACGGGCGCTGGGCGTGACGACGCTGGCGGTCGAGCAGAGCCTGGCCGGCGCGATCGAAGGAACGCCGATCACTCGCTTTCGCGATGGCGATCGCTCGATCCAGGTTGTCGCCCGGCTCCAGCCCGGTGAGCGTAATAGCCTCGATAGGCTGGGTGATGCGCAGATTCCGACGGCGTCGGGCCGCTCCGTTCCGCTGGCTGATGTGGCCCGTCTCGTGCCCGCGTTCGAGTCGGCAGAACTCAACCGGCGGTCGGGCCGACCTACGATCACGGTCCAGGCCGATGTCGTCGGTGGCCAGCCCGCAGATCTGGTCGCGCACTGGAAGCGTCAGCTGGACGCGTTGCGCAAACAGCTGCCCGCCAACGCCTCGATCACGGTCGGTGGCGTGGTCGAGGAAAGCGCGATCTCGTCCAACTCTGTCTGTGCGCAGATTCCGGCGGCGTTCCTGCTGATCATCGCCTTGCTCGTCATCCAGCTTCGCGGGACCAAGAAGATGCTACTCGTGCTGCTCACTGGGCCGCTCGCGCTGATCGGGGTCGCGATGATGCTTGCGATCTTCCGAATTCCCTTCGGTTTCGTTGCAATGCTGGGCGCGCTTGCGCTGTTCGGGCTGGTGATCCGCAACGCGGTCATCCTCGTGTCGCAGATCGAGCTGCTCGAAGCGGAGGGCACGTCCTCCTTTGAGGCGGTGATCGAGGCGGCGGTGCATCGTTTCCGTCCAATCATGCTGACCGCGCTTGCCGCGATCCTCGCGATGATCCCGCTCACCCGCTCGATCTTCTGGGGTCCGATGGCCTGGGCGATCATGGGCGGGCTGCTGATCGCGACGCAGCTGACCCTGTTCTTCCTGCCCGCGGTCTATGCCGCCGGCTATCGCCTCAGACGCCATGCCGATCAACCGGAGGCCGCCCGTGCCTGACTCTCGCCACGCAGCCCTCGCGCTGATCGTTTCCGCGCTGGTGTCGGGGCCGGCGTCCGCGCAGAGCCTTGGCGCGGCCTATCGCGCTGCACTGACGCGCGACCCCGAATGGCTTAGCGCGCGTGAGGATGCAGCGGCGTCGGGCGAGGGCGATGCGCAGGCCCGCGCGCTGTTCCTGCCCAAGGTCGCCGCGATCGGCGGCGGCGGATACAGCCAGACGAAGGTTGACGTAACCCTGCCGCCGCCGGTCCAGAACATTGATAGGCTAAGCCGCTCGGGCGGCGCGGTCTATGGCCTCGTGACCGCGCAACAGCCGCTGTTGAACGGCCAAGCCTCGGCACAGGCGCGGCAGCTGCGCGCTGGCGTCAAGGCGGGCGCTGCGCAACTGGAGGGCACCCGGCAACAGCTCATGCTACGGGTTGCGGAGGCTTATTTCAGCGTGCTGGCCGCGCGCGAAGAGCGCGATTCGTTCGCGGCGCAGGAAGCGTCGGCGCGGCGCGAACAGCGCGCCGCGCAGGCACGCTTCGACGTCGGGCGCGCGAAGATCACCGACGTCCGCGAGGCGCAGGCGCGGGGCGACGGCGCGGCTGCCCAGCGCATCGAGGCCGATGGCCGGGTTGATACCGCGACCGCGCGATACGCGGAATTGACTGGGCTCGACGGATCGTCTGTGGTGCCGCTGCGCCCCGACATCGTGCCGGTCCTGCCCGCCGGGTCGCTCACCGACTGGCAGCGGCGGGGCGAGACGGCATCGCCGGCGGTGACCGCCCGGGGTTATGCGGCCGACGCGGCGAGCGCGCATGTCGGCGAATATAGCTGGAAATCACGTGTGAGGGTCGACGCGATGGCTGGTGCCGCTAGCGTCCGGTTTCCCAGGATCGGCGAGAATCTCGCCTCGATCGATCGAATCGGAGGCTATTCCGTCGGTGTCCGGCTGCAGGTGCCGCTCTACACCGGCGGGGCACTTGAATCGCAGCGTCGGCAGGCAGCCGCGCAGGCGCGAAGCGCACGCGAGCAAGTCGACATGGCGCGGCGCGACGTACGCCTCAACGTGCAGCAAGCCTGGACCGTGCAATCGGGTAGCGTCGCCGGGATCGCCGCGCTGCGCACTGCGGTCGCATCGGCGCGGTTGCAGGAAAAGGCGGCGATTACCGGCCGTGAGGTCGGCGTGCGGACACAAAGCGATGTGTTGATGGCTCAGGCCCAGGTGATAGAGAGCGAGCGCCGGCTAGGGGACGCGCTGCGTGGCTATGAACGCAGCCGCCTTTCGCTCTACGCGGCGGCGGGCGAGCTGGACGAGCAGCGACTGAATGATATCGACCGCGATCTGGTGCGGCCCTAATATCTCGGGTCGCGACCTTGCGATTATCTATCTATCGCGGCCAAGTCACCACCGTGTAATTTCCCAAAGTGGCTCGCCAGATACAGCGAAATCGCTAACGCGCCCAACCCAGCCGCCCCGACATTAGACAACGAGCTCGCATTAAACTGCCCGATATGAAATAACAGCGCCCACCCGGCAGCAAGGTTAGCGAATGCCCATAAGACATTCGTTGTTGAACGGGACAGACCGATGCCGGGCGGTTTGGCAAATGGAGTTTGGAAAGGCCTTCCCGTCAATCCCGACACTAGATGAGGGATCGCATTCGCGAGAAATGCTCCTGCCAGAAACCAAAAAAAATAGGTAAAAATCAACATTGATGTTCTCCGTCACAACGGTGATACAGGTCGTAGTGCCTTTACAGCAGCAGGTAGGTTGAAAACCGGGCGGTCCGTATGCTGATGGATATTTTCTTTTAAATTGATTCTTTTTTGCCTTTCTAAAGCGGAAACGAGCTGAGCCATGCCTCATCGGGCTTTAGCTACACCAAGCAAGAAAATTAATACATTAGCGGCTTCAGCGTAGCTAGGTGTTTGATCCCATGGTTTGATGGTGTGATCCTTTCGTTGGAATGGAAGGAAGCCATAGGGAACAGGTACGTCATGGGAGCGCCACGACCACGCACGCTGTCAGAACAGCAATACAGCGATCGCAAGGTCCTTTCTTGGCGCTGAGCCGGGAGCTGGGGATTAACCCAAAGACAACGGCGAAGTGGCGCAAGCGGGTAACGGTCGAGGACCTGAAAACCGGGCCGCAGGCCCGCATTCCCCGATCTTGACCGATGCCGAGGAGGCAGCAGTGGTGGCATTCCGGAGTTACACATCCCTGCCACTGGATGACTGCCTCTATGCATTAAAACCGTCGATCCCTCGTTGGACCCGCTCAGCGCTGCACCGCTGCCTGCAGCTCCACGGCGTGTCCCGTCTGCTTGATGTCGAAGGCGATAAGCCCAGGCACCAGCGTTTCAGAGCTACCCCATCGGCTTCTTCCACGTCGATATCGCCGAGGTTCAAACTGCCGAAGGCAAGCTATATCTGTTCGTCGGCATCGACTGCACGAGTAAGCTTGCGGTCACCCAGCTCGTTGATAAGGCCGACAGGTGGACGGCGTGGAAGTTCCTCGAACAAGTGCTGAAGGCGGTGCCATACCGGATCCACACATCCTTGCCGACAACGGCATCCAGTTCGCCGAGTAACCGCGCACCAGTAAAACTGCCTGTCACGCCAGGTGCGTTTCGACATGTTCTCCGAGGCAAACGACATCAAGCACCGGCTCACCAAGCCGAATCACCCCTGGACCAGCGGTCAGGTCGAGCGGATGAACCGCATCATAAGAGAGGCGACCGTCAAGCGCTTCCATGATGAAAACCACGATCAGCTGCGATCGCATCTTGGCGACTTCATCGCGGCCCACAATTTCGCCCGTCTGCTCAAGACGCTCAGTGGCCTCACGCCTTACGAATATATCGCCAAGATCTGGTCGTCAGCTAGACAGGTTCATCACCGATCCCGATCCACCAGATGCCGGGACTAAAACCTAGTATCACGCACCCAGCCCTTCTCGGAGCGCTTTACGGTTTAGCTTGCCGACCACCGTCTTCGGAAGCTCGGCCGTGAAGACGATCCGATTGGGCTTTTTATAGGAGGCGATCTGCGCGGCGACGTGGTCCACCAACGCGGCGGCGTCGATCTCCTGCTCTGGCCGGACAACGACGAAGGCGACGATCGCCTCGACCCATTTGTCGTCGGGCGTACCTACGACCGCTGCCTCGGCCACCGCCGGATGGGACAGCAGCGCATCCTCCACCTCGCGCGGATAAACGTTGTAGCCGCCCGTTATGATCATGTCCGACGTACGATCGAGCAAGTGCAGATAGCCGTCCTGGTCGATCCGTCCGATGTCGCGCGTACGGACCCAGCCATCGGCGAAGGTCTCGGTCGAGAGGTCGCACGCGTTGAAATAGTCGATCGCAGACGACGCCATGCGGACAATGATTTCACCCGGTCCGTCCGCCGCATCATGACCGTTTTCGTCGAGCAACCGGATATCGACATCGACCGCGGGGCGCCCGCACGCGCCCAATCGCTCCGGCTCGTGATCCTCCGGGCGCAGCACGGCGATGCACAACGGCGCCTCGGTCTGTCCGTAATACTGCCAGAACCGATCCTGCCCCAGCCGGGCCATCGCGCGCGCGATCAACGGGCGCGGCATGGGCGATGCTCCATAGATGATGTGGCGCAGCGATGTGATTTCGGTGTGGTCGAGCGCGGGATGATCGAGCAGCATCTGCAGCATGGTCGGCACCAGGTTGATCGCGGTAACCCGGTGAGCTTGGATCTCAGCCAAATAGGCATCGGGTGCGAACCCCGGCAGCACGACGCTACACGCACCGCGCAGCCAGAAGGGCAGCACGAACGTGCCGCTGGCGTGGATCAACGATGCCGCGTGCAGCATCCGGTCGTCCGGCTGGATCGGGAACAGGTTAAGCAGCACGTTCCGGCAAATTGCCGCATAGGAAGCCTGAGTGTGCTGCGCTGCCTTGAGCACGCCGGTCGTTCCTGACGTAAATAGCGTCAGGACTACGTCGGCCTGGTCGATCGCGACCAGCGGCGGCACAGGATCCAGCATTACGGCCAGCGCGCCGATGTCCGGTCCCCCCGCCAGCGCCGCCCCCAGGCCGAGCGGTGAAAGACCCGGAACCGCCTCGATCAACTCGGCTGCGCGGCCGGCGTGACTGTCGCCGAACAGCAGGAATTCGCATTGGGTCTCCACAACCATGCGCTCATGTTCGTCAGGCGACAGGCGGGCGTTCAGCGGTACCTTGTTCAAACCCGCCTTGGAAACGGCGAAATCAATGGGGATGCTGTCGGCACCGTTTTCGAGCAGCACAGCCACCCGCGCGCCCTTATTCGTTCCCGAACGGATTAGCGCCTGGGCAAGGCGGTTCGCGCGATCGTTAACCTCGGCAAACGTGTAGGCTCGTTCGCCCACGATCATCGCGGTCCGCGCGGCATGCGCGCGGGCGCCACGTTCGATGAGGTCGCGATACGTTGGAGCGGCGGCGATCACTCGTCGCTCTCGAACACGCCGTGACGGCCTGCCCCTGCGGTGAAGCGGCGGGCGCCGGCTTTACCCTCCGCCTCTACGATCGGCACCCCAGACGCGCCCTCCCGTTTGAGCGCCTCGTCGAGCGGCAAGCTCCACTGTGCGAATGCCGATTGGCGATCGACCAGCATGCATTGCTGCGGAAAGGCCGCGATCTGCCGCGCGAGTTGTTCGGCCGCTTCGCGCGCGGTACCATCGGGGACGATCTGGTTCGCAAGCCCGAACGACAGCGCTTCCTGAGCACCGATCGCTCGCCCGGTCAGGATCATGTCGAGCGCGCGGGCCTGACCGATGATGCGCGGCAGCCGGACCGTCCCGCCATCTATCAGCGGCACCCCCCACCGCCGGCAGAAGACACCAAACGTTGCGCTGTCCTCAGCCACGCGAAGATCGGCGAGCAGAGCCAGTTCCAGCCCCCCAGCTACGGCATAGCCCGCGACCGCGGCGATCAGCGGCTTAGACAAGGCGATCCGGGTCGGCCCCATCGGCCCGGTCCCGCCGCCAGCGCGATCGAGCGCGAGCGATCGTTCGGGGTCCTCCACCGCCGACAGGTCCGCGCCGGCGCAGAAGATGCCGTGCTCACCCCAAAGAACCGCGACGCGCTGCTCTTCGTCCGCGTCGAACGCAAGCAGCGCGGCGCGCAGGCCGTCCGCCATCGCCCGGTCGACCGCATTGCGGTGCCGTGGCCGCGACATGATGATGGTTGTCACCGGCCCGTCGCGCTCGACCCGCACGCTCCGGCTGGAATCTGCCTGATCGGTCATATCTTCAGGCGGACCGGTGGGTCGCGCGGCGTACCACGTCGCCATAGCCGTGTGACAGCGAGTCGAACCCATCGTAGAAACCGCGGGATTTAAGCAGGCGATGCATCCGCGCGAGCCGGTAAGGCGGAACACCCGCTGCGACATGATGCTCGACATGATAATTCACGTGGTTTGGGGCGACCAGCAGGCGCTCCCACCAGGATACCATCGTGGTTGCGGTGTTCATACGCGGGTCCGAGTCGCCGCGATCGGGCACGACTCCGTGTTCCCCGATCTGCCGGAGGCGCGCGATCACAGGATAGGCGAAGATCTGCGCTGCCCACCACAGCCCGTACGCCCACCAGCCGCCCGCCAGCGCAAGCACGACGAACAAACCGATGTGGAAGGCGATCCACGCCCATTGATTGGTGATCGTGAAGCGCGCGAGCGACTGGACGAGATCGCGCCAGCCGGTGCGGCCGGTCACGTCGCGCAACAGCTTGCGGCGCAGCGCCTGAGCAGTGATCGGGTAGCTGGCGACGAAGCCGAGATCGGGATCGTTGGTTGTTCCGGCATGGCGATGATGAGCCAGATGGTAAGTGCGATACCCCGTGAGCGAAAGGTTGATCGGCGTTCCCGCTAGCCATTGCCCGACAATCTCGTTCGTGCGCCGGCTGGTGAAGAGCGCGTGGTGTGCGCAATCATGCACTAGGATGCCGAGCCCGAGCTGGCGCGCGGCGATGATCGGGATCGCCGCGAGGATCGTCAGCGGGTTGGGCCAGATGATCGTGACGGTGAAGGCACCGGCGATCATCCCCCAATTCACCGCAAACGCCCACCACGCTCGCAGATCCGATCGGCGCGTTAATGCGGCGAGTTCGTCCCTTGCAAGAAAATCGGTTACCTTCATGCTGGCGATCCTTCCGCGACGCTAGTAACACGATAGAGCAGCATGAGTCAAAATATGTTATATGACTGGCGCACACCGGTGACGCCAAAATCGCTGGCCCTGTGGTTCCTGTCGACCGCGGCGCCCGCGCCGCTGCGCGCCGGCACGCTGATCGACCGTGCCCACATTTTCGACATTGAACCCGCGGCAATGCGCGTCGCGCTGGGGCGGCTGGTGCGGGAAGGCCTCGCTGATCAGACCGAACGAGGAGTGTATTCGCTGGGGCCAAAAGCTGCGGCGTTACACATCAAGGCGCGCCAGTGGCCGCAGGTGGAGGATGGTGTGCGGCCTTGGAACGGGGCTTGGATCGTCGTGCTGACGCACCATTTGGGCCGCATCAACCGACCGCGACTGCAGGCGGGCAAGCGAGCGTTGCGGCTCACCGGCTTTGCCGAAGCGGATACCGGCGCATGGGTGCGGCCGGACAATCTGCGCCGCGATACGGTATCGCTGGCCGACGAACTTGCGGGGTTGGGGCTCGACAGGCAGGCGACAATACTCGCCGGATGCGTAACACAGCCCGCCGACGATGCGCGTTTCCGGGCATTGTGGTCACCCGACCTGATTGAGAACGGCTATTTATTCTGGATCGACGAACTGAAAGCCAGCCAAGCCAGGACCGCGGGGATGCCGATCCCCGAGGCGGCGCGCGAAACCTTCCTCCTCGGGCAATCAGTCATCCGCGTCATCAACTCGGACCCGCTGCTGCCTGACGAACTCGTCGATACAGACCTGCGCGGAACACTCGTGAACGCAATGGTCCGCTACAACGCCACGGCCCTGCACCACTGGAGCAACTTCGGATAAGGCTGCCGGTGCTCCGAGGTTATGTCGCGACGAGCATCTCCGTTCGCCTTGCCGAGCTGGGACCAGCGCCACCGCGAAAACCTGAGCGCAATAGCCGCCGATATCTTTGCAACGGAGGTGCGGACAGTCGCCGATCAATATGAGCGCAAGTCTGAAGTCGGCCTGTGATAGCCCGCGTGACCGTCTAACTGTGGGTTGAATGCCTTCGTACCCTATTTAAACTTATGTATTTCCCGGCATCTGGTGCATCGGATTGTCGATGAACCGGTCTGCCTCTGTACAGATCTTGGCGATTTATTCGGAGGGTGTGAGGCCGCTGAGCGTCTTGAGCCGGCGGGCAAAGTTAGCCGCTGAACAGGGTGGCGGTCTTGCCTGACTGTCTGGTTCGTCGGAAGCCGGGACGCATATCTTCAGGTGTTTGTCCGCGAGGGCGTCCCGGCGGCGGTACCGGGAGCAGTGTGGAACCGGCTAGCGAAGTATCCTGGGAACTAGGACCCCTGAGAGTCCCGATAAGGGACTTTATGCCGCGCTGCACAAAAACCTCGTCATATTCGTCAAATCGGCGCGTTATAATCTGCCCGGACGATTCGGGTGGCGTTATGATGAAGATCTTACTCGTTGCGTTGGCGGTCATTTTGGCTGTGGCGATTTTCTTCTTTATCGGGGCGGTTCAGCGAGAGCTGAATGAGCGCGCTAGAGCGACGCGGCGACGCAAGCGGGCGCAGGACTTGATCTATTTTGAAGAGGCGGGCGAGATCGAGTAGATTTCAGGCTCGCTACCGGTTCCTGACTGTTTCACGCACTGCGCGCCGCTTTGGGGGATTGATGCCTAGTAAATTTATGCTGACTCCAGCTACCCCATTTCGAAGATGGACCAAGGCCGATTGGTTGAGCCGAACCGTTTCGGCATTAGCAGCGATCACCTTGGCCTTTGCAAAGCAGATCCGAAATCTGGCGCCGTTAGCGTCTATGAATACGGACAGCTGGCACTGCCGCACCTTGGTCATAGACTCGTCCGCGACGTGCTGCGTATCAGGACCGTTGCACAGGAATCCGCCACCGATGAGCCCACAACTGCAAAGCCCGCTGGGATCACCGAGAAGGGTAGAAGTGCATTCTGCAAGGCGTTGCTTCCCGATTGAATTCCGCTGCCATTAGGGCGCTAATTCCATCAAAAAAGAATTAGAGCCGATATCTGACGCCGATCAGGGGTCTATATCCGCGCGGATTGAAACTATCGGTTAAACAATCCTGTTGATCATTTAGGACACGGACGACCCGCTGGTGTAGCCTTCGGCTTGGCCTTGACGACAATATTCCCGGCCAAAGCGGAGGCTATTTTTCGCCCGACACGATTTGCCGCTTTGCGCGCCGGATCATGCTCGATGTGCGCGTAAATCATCGTCGAACGCATATTGGCGTGACCAAGTATCGCGCCAGTGAGCGCCAGCGGCTCGCCTGTTCCTGTGGCAGTCGCCCCCATCGTATGTCTGAGAGTGTGAGGCGTCACCCCGGGTAAATCCGCCTTTTTTATGATCTTTGGCCAGATTGTTTTTGTACCTTGAAAGTAAGCATTTTCGGCGCGATCAGATGGGAAAACATAATCGCTGTCTTTCGATTGACCAATTCCTCTAAGAATCGCCGCCGCAGCGGAAGCGAGCGGCCGTATCGACTTGCCTGTTTTAGTATCTTCGAGAACCAGCAAACTGCGTTCGAGATCGACCTCACTCCACTTTAACGCGGCGATTTCGTCGCGCCGGCATCCGGTCAACACCCATAAGCGGGTGATGTTGAGCGCTTTAGGGTCGATTCCTTCCACCTCTAAATCGTCACAGGCTTTGCCGAGCTTTGAGACTTCATGCAGCGTCAGGAAACGATCACGGCGATTGTCAGTCTTCTGAACCACCGCCTTCTCGCACGGATTTTTTTCAACGATATCGCGCCGGCAGGCGAAGCTAAACACGGCCGACAGGTCTCTAAAAACCTTGCGCGCAGCGCCTTCTCCGCCCTTCACGACGATCCGCTTGCGATGTCCGACTTTAATGTCGCTTGCCGACTTCCCATTTGCGACGTCGCGGAAAAAGCGCTCGATTTCTCCTGTTCCAACTTCGCTGACCCGCTTGTGGCCTAGCAGAGGGACAACATGATGCCTCAGGCGCGCGACAGTGTATTGTTTGGTTAGCGCCTTCATCGGCATCCCCTGCCGCTTGCCGCGTTGGATGAAACACCCTTCTTGCTCATAAAGTTCGACAAGGGCATCAATCCGCATCTCTCGGCGCTTGGCCTGCCGTTCGCTGGCAGGGTCTTCGCCTACCGTTGCTGCGGCGAGCAGTTGTCGTGCCCTCTTGCGGGCGTCCTCGAGCGTTAGAGTGCCGAAGCGGCCGACCGTCATGAAGCGCTCTGGCGCTAAACGTCCTCCCCCTTGTGCCCTATATCGAACGATGAAGGTCTTGGTGCCTGTCGTCTCAATCCGAATGCCAAAGCCGGAAAGCCGACTATCCCAAAGTGCGTAGCGATTGGTGCGGACTGTTGCCGCATTAATGGCAGTCTTCGTCAGCTGAATCGTCGAAGTTTTACCCATCTCAACCTCGCTTTTGGTCCGCACCTGGTCCACACCGAAGTCGGAAATGGCCGGATATCTGTCGGCACCTTCTAGCGTAATACTGTCGTCTAAACCACTGAAATATATAGGACTATAGCGCACAATAGCGTACGATCGGATGTTAAGAAAAAGGGCTTTGGCAACTTTGCCAAGGTTGGGGTCGAGGGTTCGAATCCCTTCGCCCGCTCCAGTTTTTACAAGCAGTTTCAGTTGCTTAGCGACGTGACCCGAAAGGGCCGCGAAGCTGCGTTCGGCGTTGGTGTCCACTTGGTGTCCACCGTTTCGTGGCGTGGACACTGACAGATTGGCGAATTTTTTACCGGCGGTCCGACGGCTGGCTCTGAGGCAGCGGTTCTCGGATTGGCATGATCGATTGTGAGTCGCAGCGACCGCTTCGTCCGGACTCCTCGATCAGAGTGAGAGTTGGCCGGGAAGGCCCGTGATGGATCGAGGATTTGCGGGAGAGGCTCACAGCCGACCCATCGCGGAGACCCGCGATGTTCCCTGCGCGTAGCAGCTTCCGCACCGCCTCCTGGACGCCAGTGACCCAAAGGGCATGAACGGTCGGCAGCTTGCCGACGCGGCGAGGGTCGACCGACCTCGCCTGAAGGTGCTCTTCATCACCGGCTATGCCGAGAACGCGGTAATCGGCAACGGGCAGCTGGAGGCCGGGATGCATGTGCTGACCAAGCCGTTCGCCATGGACGCGCTGGCCAATCGCGTCCGCGAGTTGATCGCTGAACAGTGATCGGGAGGCTGATGGTGCATTTGAAGGTTCATCTCTGCCATTCAGCCAGGTTGGAGGCTTCTCCCGGGCTGATCCAGTTCGTCATGATCAACCCTCCATTACGGCGTTGATCGTCGAGCGGCCGCTTCCGATCTGTGATCAACACCCACGGCGGGCGTGGTGGTGGTTAGCGTCCAACGGACTCTGCAACCGCCTCCACCTCACCGCGATCGCCCAGCACCACGCCGGTGCGCTGATGCAGCCCCTGGGGACCGAGATCGAGGAGCCGGGTGGCGGCATCGGTGGCGAGACCGCCAGCCTGTTCGATGAGCAAGGCCATTGGATTGGCTTCGTACATCAGCCGCAGGCGCGCCGTGCCCGCCGGACGCGAATCGGCCGGATAGAGGAACACGCCGCCGCGTTTCAGGATGCGATGCACATCGGCCACCATCGATCCCGTCCAGCGCATCGTGTAATCGCGGCCGAGCGGCCCGGCGGTGCCGGCGATGCGATCGTCGATGTAGCGGGCGATGCCGGCGTCCCACTGGCGGCGGTTGGACATGTTGATCGCGAATTCGGGGGTGCCCTGCGGTATCCGCATCGGGCCATCGGTCATCCGCCATGACCCCACTTCTCGATCGAGGGTGAATTCGTACACGCCGGTGCCGACGGTCAGCACCAGCAAAGTCTGCGGGCCGTAGAGTGCGTAGCCCGCCGCGACCTGGGCGGTGCCGGGCTGGAGGAAATCCTGTTCCGTCACCTCGCGGCCGGCCGCTGCGACCGGGGCGGCCAGCACGGAAAAGATCGTGCCGACCGACAGGCACACGTCGATGTTGCTCGATCCGTCGATCGGATCGAACAGCAGCAGATATTCGCCCTTGGGATAGCGATTGGGGATGAGGTGGATGGTCTCCATTTCCTCCGACGCCATCGCCGCCAGATGGCCGCCCCATTCGTTGGCGTCCAGCAGCAGTTCGTTGGCGATCACGTCTAGCTTCTTCTGGACCTCGCCCTGCACATTCTCCTGGCCCAGGCTGCCCAGCACCTCGCCCAGGGCGCCCTTGGAGACCGCATGGCCGATGACCTTGCAGGCGCGGGCGACGGTTTCGATCAGCAGGCGCAGTTCGGGGGATAGCGCGTTTTCCCGCCGCTGTTGCTCGATCAGGAAGCGGGTCAGGGTCTTGGTCTGCGTCATGGGAGAGACTCCGAACCGCTCGATCCGCCGATCACCATCCGGCCGGCCAGCACGACCTTGCGGACGGGGGCATCGGGGTGGGCGATCCGGTCGAACAACATCGTCATGGCGGTACGCCCGATCTCTTCCACCGGTTGCTGGATGACGGAGAGTCCGCCGGAGACGAACTCCATCCAGTCTTCCCGGTCGAAACCGGTCAGTGCGATGTCGTGTGGAACCGACAGACCCAGGGCGCGGACGGCGCGCAGGACCGCCATCAGCATCACGCCGTTACTGGCGACCAGCGCTTGCGGGCGCACGGATCGGGAGAGCAGGGCCGCGACGCTCCGGGCCGCCGCGCCCGGCCCGTGCGGCACGGCGATCGCCTCTGCCTGAACGCCCAGACGCCGCGCGGCCTGTTCGAAGCCGAGGCGGCGTTCGATACCGGTGGTGCTTGCCGCGCCGAACAGCCCGGCGATGCGGGTGAAGCCGCAGCCGTGCAGATGATCGACAAGCTCGGCGGCCATGGTTTCGTTGTCGAGCACGACGCTGTCGTGTTCGATGCCCTTTGCGGTGCGGTCGATCAGCACCATCGGGAAATCGGACGTGGTGCGGGCGGCGCTTTCCAGCCCCTGCCGCGTGGGCGCCAGGATGATGCCCGTAACCCGTTCCTCCTGCATCAGTTGCAGATACATCGCCTCCTTCGCAGGATCTTCGTCGGTGTTGCACAGGATGACGCGCATCCCGCGCTCATAGGCGATATCCTCCACCACCCTGGAAACGGCGGTGAAGAACGGGTTGCGAATGTCGGCGACGATCAGGCCGATCGTGTTGGTATGGCGCGACCGCAGCCGTCGGGCGGCGAGGTTCGGACGATAGCCGACCGTGCGGACGGCCTCCAGGACGCGGTCGTGCATGGCGGGATCGACGGCGCGGCCGGATAGCACCCGCGACACCGTGGCCGCCGATACGTTCGCAACCCGCGCGACATCCTTGATTCCGACGCTCATGGGGAAACGTTTTCTCCTCTCCGCCCGGATCCTGCACCCTTGGCAAGCCGAATTGCCAGAGATTCAAGCCTTTGTGCAAGAGGGATTGACAAATTATCGGGAAAACGTTTTCTCACGACAGGGCGAAGACACAAGTCGCCGGATGAGAGGCATGAATTGATGCTCCAAGAAGTTTCGGCCGCAATCGCCTTCGAGGATATGGTGCGCATCGACGCCCACGCCACGGACAAGGCCGATGCGATCCGTCAGGTCGGCCGGTTGCTGGTCGATGCGGGATGCGTGGCACCCGGGTACGAAGACAGCATGCTGGCGCGCGAAGCCGTCGCCAATACCTATCTGGGCAGCGGCGTGGCGATACCTCACGGCATGGGCGAGGATCGTGGGCTGGTCCGGCGTGACGGAATCGCGGTGCTGCAATTCGTGGAGGGGATCGAATGGAATCCCGGCCAGATCACCCATTTGGTGGTCGGCATCGCCGCCAATTCGGACAGCCATATCACCATCCTGCGTCGCCTGACCCGGCTGATCCAGGACGAGGCGCGGCTGCAATCGCTGGCGACCACCAGAGATGCGCGCGTGATCGCCGAGGCACTGCACGGCGATGCACCACAAGCCGAAGCGCGCGAGGCGGCGCAGGATCTGGCCGAAACCGCCGAATGGACGGTGGATTATCCCGTCGGCCTGCATGCGCGCCCGGCCTCGGCCTGGGTCGCGGCGGCCAAGGCAAGCCCCGTCGCGCTGCGCGTGCGCCATGGAAACGACATGGCCGATCCGCGCAACCTGATCGCGCTGTTGCAACTGGGCTTGCGGGCCGGCGATCGCGTTACGCTGTCCGCGGCCGGCACGGATGCCGTGGCGGAAGTGAAGGCGTTCCACGACGTCGTCACGCGCCTCACCTCGCGCGAACAGGCGGATGCCGCCCGGGCCGCGGAAAAGATCGTCACGCCGGCGCAGGGCTGGATGCCCGCCGGCGATCCGCCGATGATCGCTGGCGTCTCGGCCAGTCCGGGTCTGGCGATTGGCACCGTCCACGTCCTCGCTGCGGCGGACCTGACCGTCGCCGATGTCGCGACCGATCTCGCCGCCGGCGGCGCGCTGCTCGACGATGCGCTGGTGCGCACGCGCGCGCGGATGACCGTGCTGATCGACGACACCAGCCGTCGCCTGGGTGTGGCCGAAGCCGCCATCTTCAAGGCGCAGGCCGCGCTGCTCGACGATACCGACCTGATCACCCTGACCTGCCAGATCATGGTGCAAGGGCATGGGGTGGCTTGGTCGTGGCACCAGGCAGTGGAGCGCATGGCGAACCAGCTTGCCGCGCTGGGCAATCCGGTGCTGGCCGCGCGCGCCGCGGATCTGCGGGATCTGGGGCGACGGGTGCTGGTGGAGATCGATCCGGGCATCGGCACGGGCACGCTGGACGACCTGCCGGACGCGCCATGCATCCTGGTGGCCAGCGACCTGTCGCCCTCCGACACCGCCACGCTGGATGTGCAGCGGGTGGTGGGTATCGCCACCGCGCTGGGCGGCCCGACCTCGCACAGCGCCATTCTCGCGCGCACGCTGGGCATCCCCTCGGTCGTTGCGGGTGGCGCGCAACTGCTGTCGCTGGCCGCTGGTGCGACCGCGATCGTGGACGGCGATGCCGGGCGGGTGTGGCTCAACCCCTCGGACGCGGACCTCGCCTCCGCCCGCGCCTGGATCGTCGAACGCGAGGCCGTGCGCGTCGCGCAGGAGGCGGAACGCGGCCGCCCGGCCATCACCACCGACGGCGTTCGGATCGCCATCGCCGCCAACATCAACCGCCCCGATCAGGCGCCCTTCGCCCTATCGCAGGGGGGCGAGGGCGTCGGGCTGATGCGCACCGAATTCCTGTTTCTCGAACAGGGCGACACGCCCGGCGAGGACGAGCAATTCGCCATCTACCGTGGCATGATCGACGCGCTGGAGGGCCGCCCGCTGATCGTCCGCGCCCTCGATATCGGTGGCGACAAGCAGGTGCCGCATCTCGATCTGCCCAAGGAGGAGAATCCCTTCCTGGGGGTGCGCGGCGCGCGCCTGTTGCTGCGCCGGCCCGACCTGCTCGATCCGCAACTGCGCGCTTTGTACCGTGCCGCCGCGCTGGGCGGCGACCTGTCGATCATGTTCCCGATGATCACCTCCGTGCCCGAACTCGTCACGCTGCGCGCGCGCTGCGAGGCGATCCGGGCGGAACTGGACGCGCCGCGCGTGCCGGTGGGCATCATGATCGAGGTGCCGGCGGCCGCCATCGTGGCGCACGCTTTGGCCACGCATGCCGATTTCTTCTCGATCGGCACCAACGACCTGACCCAATATGCGCTGGCGATCGACCGGCAGAACCCCGAACTGGCCAGCGAGGCGGACAGCCTGCACCCCGCCGTCCTGCGCCTGATCGCGATGACGGTGGAGGGCGCCAAAGCGCACGGCCGCTGGGTCGGCGTGTGCGGCGGGTTGGCCGGCGATCCGTTCGGCGCCGCGTTGCTGGTCGGGCTGGGCGTCACCGAACTGTCGATGACCCCGCGCGATATTCCGGCGGTGAAGGCGCGTCTACGCACCGCCGACATCGCCGCGCTCCAAGCGCTGGCAGCCACCGCGCTGGCGGCAGGAACGGCGGCCGAGGTGCGCGCGCTGAACCGGGAGATCCTCTAATGGTGCGCGTCGCCACGCTCACCTTCAACCCGGCGATCGACCAGACGATCGGAGTGGATCGCCTCGTCCGCGGCGAGGTCCACCGCGCCCGCGCCGTGCGGCAGGATCCGGGCGGCAAGGGCGTCAACGTCGCCAGTTGCCTTGCCGACTGGGGGGTGCCGGTCACGGCTTTCGGCGTGCTGGGCGCGGACAATGCCGCGCCGTTCGAGGCTTTGTGCGCCGCCAAGGCGATCACCGACCGCTTCGTCCGCCTGCCCGGTGCCACGCGGATCAACATTAAGATCGTAGACGATGGCGACACCACGGACATCAACATGGACGGTCTGTCGGTGCAGGAAGCGGACGAGGCCCGTGTCGTCGCCGCGGTGGAGGATTTCGCCGGGCCGGATACGCTGATCGTGCTGTCGGGCAGCCTGCCGCCGGGATGCGACACGCATGTCTATGCCCGGATGATCGCGCTTCTCCGCGCGCGATCGGCGCGCGTCCTGCTGGACGTCAGCGGCCCGCCGCTGACGCAGGCTCTAACGGCAACGGTACTGCCCGACATCATCAAGCCCAACCGCCGCGAACTGGCAGCCTGGGCGGGGGAATCGCTGGGCACGATCGAGGACGTGCGGCGCTGCGCCGAACGCCTGCACCGGCGCGGTATCGGCCTCGTCGTCGTGTCGATGGGCGAGGACGGCGCGCTGTTTCTGTCGGACGAGGGCGCTCTGTTCGCCCGTCTGCCGGCGGGCGATCTGGCCAGCACCGTCGGTGCCGGCGATGCGATGGTGGCGGGCATCGCCGCCGCGGTGATCGAGGGTGCCGGGCTGGAGCGGATCGCGCGCCTGGCCACCGCCTTCGCCGTCGCCAAGCTGGGCCGTCCCGGCCCGCATCTGCCGAACGTGACGACCGTCCACGCGCTGAGCGAGGCGGTGACGATTACCATGGCCGGGACAACCGGTCAGGCTGCGCTGGGAGAGGCCCGATGAAACCGATATTTGCGATCGTGGAGGCCGGCGAGACCGGCGTTTCGGCCGTGCTGGCCGGGGAGGCGCTGCGCCGCGCCGCGCAGGAGACGGGCCGGCAGATCAGGATCGAACTGCGCACGCAGCACGGCGTGATCAACCCGGTGGTGCCGGACGACGGCGACCTGTTGCTGTTCGTAGCGCCCGAAGGCCGTCACGACGCGGCCGTGGAATCGCGTCCGCACCGCCGCTTGACGCTGGAGGCGGTGCTCGCCGATCCGGATGCGGCGCTGGCCATGGCCGACGTGCCGGAGGTTACAGCCGCCCGGCACATCGTGGCGATCACCTCCTGCCCCACCGGCATCGCCCACACCTTCATGGCGGCCGAGGGTCTGCAGCAGGGTGCCAAGCAGTTGGGTTATGCCATCCAGGTCGAGACTCAAGGGTCGGTCGGCGCGGGCAACCCGCTGAGTGCGCAGGATATCGCCACCGCCGACATCGTCCTGATCGCCGCGGATCGCGAGGTGGACCGCAGCCGCTTCGCCGGCAAACGCGTGTTCGCCAGCAGCACTAAGCCCGCCATCACCGGGGGTGCGGCGCTTATCGAAAAGGCGCTGGCGGAAGCGACGGTGCAGGGCGGCCAGGCCGGTGGCGCGGACACCGCCGCGCCTGCAGCCGGCCGCGCTGGCCCGTACAAGCATCTGATGACCGGCGTATCGTTCATGCTGCCCTTCGTGGTGGCGGGCGGGCTGCTGATCGCGCTCGCGTTCGCGTTGGGCGGCATCCACGCCAATGAAGATGCGGCGGCGGGCACGCTGGCCCATGCCCTGTTCGAGATCGGGGCCAAGGGCGGGTTCGCGCTGATCGTGCCTGCACTGGCGGGCTATATCGCATTTTCCATCGCCGACCGGCCGGGCATCGCGCCGGGCATGATCGGCGGCATGCTCGCCGCGAATCTGGGCGCGGGCTTTCTGGGCGGTATCGTGTCGGGGTTCATCGCGGGCTATGGCGTGTATGCGCTGAACCGCTTCATCGTGCTGCCCAAGAACCTGACCGGGCTGAAACCCGTGCTGATCCTGCCGCTGCTAGGCACGCTGCTCACCGGCCTGCTGATGATCTATGCCGTCGGCGCGCCGGTCGCCGCGGCGCTGGCTTTCCTGACCGAATGGCTGCGCGCGATGCAGGGGTCGAGCGCGGTGGTGCTCGGCCTCATCCTGGGTTCGATGATGGCGTTCGACATGGGCGGGCCGGTGAACAAGGCCGCTTATGCCTTCTCCGTCGGGCTGATCGCCAGCCAGGTCTATACGCCGATGGCGGCGGTGATGGCGGCGGGCATGACGCCGCCGCTGGGCATCGCTCTTGCCACCCGCCTGTTCGCTAATCGCTTCACGCGCGACGAGCGCGAGGCCGGCAGCGCGGCGGCCGTGCTGGGGTTGGCGTTCGTATCGGAAGGGGCGATCCCCTTCGCAGCGCGCGATCCGTTCCGTGTGATCCCGTCGCTGATGGCCGGTTCGGCCGTCGCGGGCGCGATCTCCATGGCGTTCGGGGCGGAATTGCGCGTGCCGCATGGCGGCATCTTCGTGCTGCCCATCCCGGGCGCGGTCACGCACCTGGGCGGTTATTCGCTGGCCATCGTGGCCGGCACCCTGGTGAGCACCGCGCTGGTGGGGCTGCTCAAGCGCCCGGTGCCAGCGACCTGACCGATCCGCCCTTCAATCGATCACTCTAAGAGAGGATGCCCGACGATGATTGCGAAGAAAAGTCTCGTGGCGCTGGCCGCCGCGGGGATCGGGGGAGTTATGTCTCCAGCCCATGCCCAGGTCGATCCGAAGGCCGTCGCGAAGGCGATCGCCGTCAGCGACCCTGCCCAGGCCACCGTCACACCGGATCACGATCAGCCGCTGGCCGATAAGGGCATCACCCTGTCGCTGAACTATACCGGCGAAGCGGCGGCGAACCCCACCGGCGGCGTGCGCCAGAAGGCGGCTTATGCGGGGCAGATCTATGCTGGCGTGGATCTCGATCTGGCCAGGATCGCGGGTATTTCGGGCGGCGCGGTGCATGTCGCCGTCACCAACCGTCATGGCGAGAATCTGTCGAACATCGCGATCGGCAACAATACGTCGGTGCAGGAAATCTGGGGCACCCAGAACACCCATCTCGCCATCCTGACCTACGAGCAGAAGCTGCTGGATGGCGCGCTGGCGATCGAGGTGGGCAAGAGCCAGGCCAACATCCATTTCCTGAACTCGCCGCTCTACTGTCATTTTCAGTCGAACTCGGCGTGCGGCAATCCCACCTTCGTGTTCAAGAACAGCAATTTCACCTATTTTCCGGCATCCAGCTGGATGGCGAAGGCCATGCTGACCGTGGACAGCAACTGGTTCGCGCATGCCGGCATCTACGAGGTCAATCCCAATCGCAAGCGGCCCAACGATGACGGTTTTAGCCTGAGCTTCAGGGGCGGCACCGGCTTCATCGTGCCGTTCGAGCTTGGCTATAAATCGGATTACACCAATGCGCGCCTGCCGCGCCACCTCATCCTGGGCGGCTGGATCGACCGCGGCGACTATGCCGATCCGCTGCTGGATACCCAAGGCGGTAGCGCCGCGCTGACCGGGCGCCCCGCCCGGACGCTCAAGGGACGTAGCGGTGCTTATGTGCGGTTCGACCAGACGCTGACCCGGCCCGATCCGAATTCGCAGCGCGGGCTGACGGTGTTCGGCGTCGCCATGACCAACCTGTCCGGCCGCATTGAGGAAAGCCGCTTCCTGGAACTGGGACTGGTGCAGAACGGCACCTTCGCCGGACGCGACGCCGATACCGTGGGCTTCGTCATCAACGATCAGCGCTTCAGCGATCTCGCCATCCAGCGGATGAACGCGCTGCGCGTGGCGGCCGGCGGCCAGCCGACCGTGCGCCGCAACCAGATCATGATGGAACTCACCTATGGCGCGCAACTAGGCCGGGCGATCCGTATATCGCCCAATCTGCAATATATTCTGCATCCCGACCAGACCGGCGCCCCGACGCGCGTAACCGATATTCCCGATGCGTTCGTCGTTGGCTTCAAATTCACGATCGATGCGATGAAGCTCTTCAATCGTTAGGGCGAACGGGAGATGCGTTTAAGACCGGCTCTTCGCACATCCCTCTGACAGGCGATATCGCGGCGCATCCTTCCGTCTTATCGCAGCGCATCGCTGGCATTTGGGCCGTTGAGTTTTCAAACTGGATTGAAGCATCGCAGGGCTAGGGCCGATCGACATTCAGGCTGTTCACCCGAAATATGCCGTCACGCCGAAAACAGGTCCGGGGTGACGATGGTTGGAGAGGCGAAAATGCAGCATACCTGAAGGTCGATCGGCCCTAGCTGAAAAAGGCGGCACGCATCGGCAGCATTGCGGCACCGATGGCGGCGGCGTCGCTGCCTATCTTCGAGGGGACGATGCGCGGCACCGGGCGGCGATGCGCGCGGCGTTCAGGATTGGTGAAGCGCATTCGCTCGGCGATGCGCAGGGCCAGCGCCGGCGGCAGCCGTCCGCCAAGTACGATCAGGTCGGGATCGAGCGTCGCCGAGATGGCGGACGCCACTAGGTCGAGTGCTGGCCCACATAATTCGAGCCAGTCGTCGATAACGGAGGCGGCGGGATCGAAATCGCGGAGCATCGCGTGGAGATCGGCAAAGTGCTGGCCGCGCTCCGCTAGATAGTGTCGGAGGTTCTCGAGATTGGGAGATGGCCAACTCGCCGGCAGGATCGAGGCGAACTCGCCGGCATTGCCGTGAACGCCGCGCAACGGTACGCCGCCCGCCACCACCCCGCCGCCGAACCCCGCCGCGAAATAGAGATAGGCGAAATCGCTTACCGATCGACCGGCGCCCAGCATCGCTTCGCCCACCGCGGCCACATTGCCGTCATTGTCGACCCATAAAGGTCCGCCCAGCCGTTCGGCCAGCAGCGTGTCGAGCGGTATCAATGCCCAGGGATCGAGTTGCTCCGGAGGGTTGAGGCGCGCGCCATCGCCGATGAAATAGCCGGTGACGCCGACCCCGATGCCGACCCGGCGGGCCTGGTCGAACCCGGCCCGATCGGTCGCTTCCGCAATCATCCCAGCGATTTGCTCGGCGGCTGGCGCGATGGCGATCTGCTCCAACGCAGCAGAGGCCGATGCGCGAACCGCGCCCGAAAGGTCCATGAGCACCAGCGTCACCGCGTCCGTCATGACCGACAGGCCGACCGAAAAGGCGGCATCCGGTACCAGACGCAACTTGATACTCGGTTTTCCGCGTCCTGCGACCTCCGGAATGCCCTCCACGATCAGGCCGCGGTCGATCAGCGGCTCGATCAGCCGGCCGATCGAATGCGGCGCAAGCGCTGTCGCGCGCGCCAGATCGGCGCGCGAGGCCGCCCCCTGTTTCGACAAGATGGTCAGGATCACTCGCTCGTTCGCGGTCGCGGTGCGGTGGCCGTCGGCGCGGAGGAAGTTGCGCGCAAAGGCGCCGGCAAAACGGGCGGTCATCCGCGCCTTCCGCCTGCTGACGAACGTCCTGTCAAGCGGGGCATGACCAGCAATATCGCGGCTGCCGCACATGCCAAAATCACGCTGGCGATCAGCATATACAATCCATCTGCCGCGAACGTCGTGCCTCGTCCCAGCGTGGCCGTCATCGCCAGGCCCGCCGCACCCAGCGCCAGCTTGCTGGCCATGGTGTAGAGGCCGTAGCTGCGTGCGCCTCTTGCCAGCAGCGGCAGCAGCGCCCAGCCGATCAGATTGGTCATGCCGAGCATCAGGCCGAGCCCCAGCGGTAGCATCCAGCCGCCCAGCCGCAGCAGTGGCACTACGAACATCGCCGCGCCGAGATACCATGCCGCGAGCAGCAGCAACCCGCGCCGTGCGTCGATGAAGCGAAGCGGCAGGAGCGCCGCGGCGGTCCGCCCTGCGGTGAGCAGGATCAGGGTCATGCCGACACCGGCGTGCGAAACGGTGGCGGGCAGGTGCAGGACACCCTTGGCGAAAGCACCAAGCGCCACGATGCCCAGCAGGCTCGCCGTGAGAAAGCGCCAGGGCAGTCCCGGCCCGGCCGCCATCGCGGACGATCGCTGTGCCGCCGGACTCCGCACCAGCAACGGCAACAGCGCCATGCCCCCTAGCAAGGCGGCAGTGGAGAGCCCCCAAAGCAGCCACGCTATCCCTGCAGCGCCATCGATCAGGTGCAACCCAAGGCCGACCGCTGCCGCCGCGGCGCCGGTGCCGAGCGTGCGCCCGCGCGAGAGGCGCGTGGTCGCACGGGCATCTTTGGCCAGTTGAGACAGCAGCGCATTGTGCGGCACGTCATAGGCGGCATAGCCGATACGGAAGACGAAAGTCGCGGCAAGCAACGCGCTCCATCCCAGCGGTGCGGCCAGCACGGTCAGGGGAAAGGCAAGCGCCGCGATGGCAAGGCCGGCACCAGCCAGGCGCGGCGTTCCTTCCGGATGCCGGTCAAGCCACGCGCCGACCGCCAGATCGGCGAGCGCGTTCATTGCCAGCCCGATCAGGAATATCCACCCGGCGAACCCCGGATCCAGCCCGTGCAGTTTGACCAGCGCGTAGATCGTGACCAAGTCGCTGGCTGTCCACAACAGACTCTTGGCCGTATGCGCCACATAATAGGCCGTATGGATGCCGCGTGGACTCACCGCACCCAGCGGACCTTGTAGAGGTGCAGCCCCGGCGTCTCCGTCCGCATCGCAGCGCCGCCGGTACGGCCAGCCACGGTGAAGCCATGCGCCCACCAGCTTTCCTCGGCCTGCACCCAAGCCATGCGCCGCTGCGTCAACGAAACCGCCTTGGCGCGCGGCAAGGCCGCCAGGGGCGCAAACGCTGCGAATGTGCCCGACTCGGGATCGAACCGCCAGACGCTTTCGGCGGTCGTCACGATATAGTCGCCGGTCGCGGCATCGTGTGACAGGTCATGGCCGTCACGCTCCCCCGGCAAGTCGTAGCGATGAGTTTCGACCAGCGAAGGTGCGGCACTGTTCCAGTCCTTTAACGCAAACGTCTGAAGATGGTCGCGTGACAGTGCGAACAGCGTGGCGCGGGTGGCATCCCAGACGACCCCGTGTCCCGATGGCAGATCGAGATGGAATAGCGGCCATTCGCTCCGGGCGATATCATACACTTCCAATCGATCGCCGGCGGCGTGAATCGACAGCGCTACCGCGATGCGACCGTTGGGCAGCAGATCCGCCGAATGCGCCATCGGCGCGGTCGCCCGGAACCGCACCTTGCCCGTCCGTCGGTCGATCAGCACCACTCCGCCGGTGGATGACGTTGCCAATATCGCCCGGTCGCCATCCACCGGCTTGCACTCGTCGATCCTTGTCAGCAACGTTTCACGGTAAGATGCCGGGAGATCGGTCGCCTGAGCGGCGGTCCATCGCCATACTTCCTTCGCCTTGTCGCCGCTATCGACCGCATATTCGCGCACCTGATCGTCGCCGCAGGCGTAGAGCAGCGCCGCGCCGGGTGCCGCATTCGCTGGCCCCATCATGAATATCGCCGAAAAAATTACTAACCGGTACAGCGACATGGTCTTGTTCTCCGTCCTGGCTCCACGATGAATTCCTCTAACGCGCGATTGTGTCACAAATATCTCACTTAAGGTGAATAAATATGTTTGGGACTGATGCATTCACGGGGACGACACATGACGATTCCAAATTCTTCGCAACGCCTGCTGCTATCGTTGCTGGGATCTACGCTTCTTGCCGGGCCAGCGTTCGCTCAGGTCGATCCATCACCTGCTGATGCCGCGCCCCAAGACGAGATCGTCGTAACCGGCGCGCGGCTCCAGTCGGTTCGCGAGATCGCCGCGAAACGCGAGATCGCCGTGATTTCCGACAGCATCAGCGGGGACGAGATCGGGACGCTTCCCGATTTCGGCCTGGGCGAGGCGCTGCAACGGGTTCCCGGCGTCTCAGCAATCCAGAACAATGCGCGGGGCGAGGCGCAATTCCTGTCGATCCGTGGCCTCAACGCAGATTACAATCTGGTGCAAATCGATGGCGTCTCGCTACCAGCCAACGAGATCAATCGTCGCAACGTCTCGCTCGACGTGATCCCTTCGTCGCTCGCCTCGCGGGTCGAGGTGTACAAGACGCGCACCGCGGCCATGGACGGCAATGCGATCGGCGGCACCGCGAACTTGCGCACGCGAAGTGCCTTCGACGGCAATGGCGAGTTGTTCGTCGGCGGGCGCGCCGATATCGGTACCTATGATTACAAGCAGGCGCGCCGGAAGGCCGGGCCGTCGGGCCAGGCCGAGCTGGTCGTGTCGGACACCTTCGGTTCCAACGACCAGTTCGGCTTCGTCGTGTCGGGCAGCTATTTTCGCCGCGATTCTGCCTCGCTCAATTCCGCGACGGACAATTATCTTTATCTCGATCCCAGCACCGGCGCGAGATTGAACCAGCTGACGCAGGACGTGTCGAAGGCCAATGTCGTGCCCGATCGCCGCCGCTGGCTGCATTACGACAATGTCCGCGAACGTTACGGCGTGTTCGGCAAGCTGGAGTTCGACGACCACGAACGGTTCAAGGCTGCGCTCACCGCCGCGGATTTTCGCCATTCCAACGACGAGGAGCGGCAAAGCAACATCGTTATCCTCAGCGGTACGCCGACCAATGTCACCCCGACCAGCGGATCTGTCGCGGTCGCCAACGGTCAGGTCGATCTCGCAGAATTCAACCAGAAACGCCGGATTCGCTATGTGGACGGTCATGCCGAACTGCGCGCGACCGATCGGCTGGTATTCGACGGCGGCGTCAACCTGGCGGTCGCCACCTATCGTCAGGACGCTCGGCTCGCGACCTACCGGATCGCCAACACGAGCAACCTCGCCTACAATTATACGATCGATCCCGGCAGCTTTGCGATGTTCAACCTCGCCAACCCCGCTTTTGCTGCGGATCCGGCCAATTACCGCCAGTTCGAGTTCGGCACCAATTCGGACGACAATCGCGAAGAGGCGCTGACCGGATATGGCAATGCCGCCTGGAACGGCGCGCCGGACGATCGCGGCTTCGGCCTGGCTGTCGGCTACCGCGTCCGCTTCGTCGATCGCCGCTACGATTTCGCGGAAAGCAATTATCAGCCGCGGGCGACGAGCAATTTCCTGTTATCGAGCGTCGCCAGCCCCACCACGATCACCGTCTACAATGGCGGCAGCACGCCGATCCTGCTGGTCGATCCGAGCGCCGCGCAGACATTCTTCGACGCCAACGCATCGGGATACACGCTCAACGCCACCAACGCGGTCCGCAATCAGGCGTCGGACTTCCAGCTAACCGAAGACACTTATGCGGGCTATGTGCAGGCGCGCATCGCCACCGACGCGCTGCGCGCCGATGCCGGTGTCCGCTATGTAGCGACGGATCTGACCACGCGTTCCAACCGGGGCAATGTGCGGGCTGGTGTGACGACGTTCACGCCGATCCAGTCGACGCAATCCTATGGCTATTGGCTGCCCTCGGCGTCGCTCGACTGGGACGCCAGCCGGCAATTGCGGGTGCGGGCGGCGTATAACCGGTCGCTCGGACGGCCGAACTATAGCGACCTCGCCGAACGCGAAACGGTCAGCGATACGCTCGGCATCCGTTCGATCACGCGTGGTAACCCCGACCTGAAACCGCGCCTGTCGGACAATTTCGATCTGTCGGTCGAATATTACGCCAATCGCGATACGTTGTTGTCCGCCGCGCTGTTCCGCAAGGTGATCCGCAACGAGATCATCACCACCGCCAACCAGACGACCGAAACGATCAACGGCGTCTCGACGATCGTTACGACCACCCAGCCGATCAACGCCGGGACCGCCCGGGTGAACGGCATCGAACTGAACGCGGTCGTCGCGCGGATGACGTTTCTGCCCGGCCCGCTCGCCGGTCTTGGCGCGTCCGCCAACGTCACCCTGCTCGATACGGCGCCGCTGTCGGTCGCGATGAACGGCAATCCGGCCAATTTGCGTCAGCTTTCGGCGCTGGTCGAATCCGCCGATGTCGTCGCGAACGCCAAGCTATTCTACACGGTTGGCTCGGTCACCGCGCAGCTGGCCTATAACCATACCTCGCCACTGCTGTTCTCGGTCTCGACCACGGACGCGCTGCAGGACCGGCGTCTAGCCGCCAGCGACGTGATCGATGCTCAGCTCCGCTGGACGTTCAGCCGCCACCTTACCGTCGTGGTCCAGGGCAAGAACCTGACCAACGAACGGCCGCAGCGGGTATTCGGCCCGAATTTCGGCCTGCTCCGCGAGGAACTGAACAATGGTGCCAGCTACTTCATCGGCGCGTTGGTCAAGCTGTGATCCGTCAGGCGTGGGATCGTAGTGTGTAGCGCATAGAGGCAGTCATCGGCGGAGGCGGCGCGTGTTTACGAAAGGCGACGATGACCCCGCTGCCGCCCACGCTGTCAGAGCAAGTGCACCGCTCATTAGAGGGTTGGCGGTTGGCTTCTACGATCCGCAAGGCCTTCGTGACCAACGACCAGCCTACCGCGCCGTTCATACAAACGTCACCACGAGGTCAGGTTTGACTTCGTAACCTATGCACAGGGTAACGAGTGGACGAGCGATGAGCGAAAACCAGGGCGATCTTGTCGGCAGTGCCCTTGTCCTTCTCAGCACGACCCTTTTGCTCGTGGCGGTCCACCGCGCCAGTTCCAGGCATTCGCCGCAGCTCAAGTGGCTGGTCATCCTCAGCGTGGCTCTCTCGATCGCGGGGGTCGCCATCGTCATCTTTACGTGACAGCAGCCGTTTGCGATATCCGGCGGGATCGGTGCGCCATCTACCCGTAACGGCGGATCAGGGCACGGCGCAGGATACGATCCTCCAGCGAGAAATAGAGCGCTATTAGATCACCCTCCATCACTGTCGAAGCAGCGAAGGCGATGTCGGTCGAATCGCGGTGCGTCGGTGGCGGCGGGACCAGCATCGGCTCCAGCCCGCGCCCGGTGACGCGGCTGAAATCCCTGTCGAAGCTGATCCAGCCGATCCGCCAGCGCGCGTCGTGCGTCGCGCCATTGTAGAACATCACCGGATCCTGCCCGTCGATCATCGTCATAGGCCCCGTCGACAGATGCCAGTTATCCCAGCTGTCCTCGCGGATGCCGAACGGATCGGGCAGCACGGTCCACGGGCCTTCGGGGGTCGGGCCGCCGGCCATGCCGATCCGCGATGCCTCATGTGCGGCGTATTCGTAGAACAGCCGCCATTCGCCGGTAGAGGTCTGGGCGAGGGTCGCTTCCTTGATATTGCCCTCGTCGGGCGGCGCCTTCAGCACCAGCTTCGACTTGACCAGGGAATCGAGGTTCGGCCCCTCGGCCATGATCATCGCGCCCTGCGTACGTGCCGCATCGACGCCGGTATAATAGACCAGGAAGCGATCGTCGGGCAGCACGACGACGGTGGGGTCCTCGCATCCGCCCGCATCGTCGGGGTCTGGACCGGGGACGATCGCAAGCTTGTCCTGCATCTCGAAGGTCAGCCCGTCCGAACTGTGCCCGCCGGCGATGATGCCGGTCGGATCGGTCGGCCCGAGCGGCCACGGCACCCCGCGCACCATGATGCGGTATCCACCGCCTTCGCGCCACACGAACGGGCTCATCAGGTCGAAGCCCTTGCCGAGCGGTCCACCGACCAAGGCGACGTCGTCCAGCTGTTCGACAGCGTACGTGACCATGTTCAGGCCCCCTGCGCTACGGTCAGCGACAAGGCGCCGTCGATCGTGACGGTCGTGCCGGTGATATAATCCGCCGCCGGGGAAAGCAGGAATGCGACCAGATCGGCGACCTCGTCCGGCCGCCCGGCCCGCCGCCACGGAATCGCCGCTTCCTTCGCCGCCAGCTCCTGCGGGTGATCGAGTGCGGACTGGTTCATCGGGGTCAGGATCATGCCCGGTGCCACGCCGTTCACTGCGATGCGTTTTGGTGCCAATTCGAGCGCGAGCGTCGCGGTCAATTGCGCGAGGCCGCCCTTGGCCGAATCGTAATCGACACCACCCGGGCGCGGCGCGCGTTCGTGGATCGAGGAGATGTTGACGATCCGTCCGGTCATGCCCTTGGCCTCGATCGCACGGACGAACCGGCGGCATGTCAGGAATGGGCCGTAGAGATCGGACCGGATCACCCGGTCGAACTGGGTGAGTTCCATATCCACCAGGTTGATGCCGCTCATGTTGAGGCCAGCCGAATTCACGAGCAACGTCGAGATGCCGAACGCCTGCTCGACCGTGTCGAACAATTTGCCCACGGCCGTTTCGTCGGCCACATCGGTCTGAACCGCGATTGCCCGGTCCTTGCCGCCAATGGCCGCGCAGATCTTCTCGGCTGCGGCCACATCGCGATAATAGGTGATTGCGACCCGCGCACCGGCCGCCCGCAATTTTGTGGCGCACGCCGCGCCGATACCTGATTCTCCACCGGTTACGATTGCCACCGCGCTATCGAACATATCTTGTTTCCAGTTTCATCGCCGGGGGATCGGCGACGCGCTACCAGATTGATGATGACGCCGAACGAACAGCGACGTGTCGTTGTCTTCATGTTTGGAAGATTGCCCCACTCCCGGTCGAGCAGGGTAACGAAGCATCCTGTCGGCGGCTTTGTCGCCGCGCCTTCGGCGAAGGAACGACGCCTGATCATCGCGGGCACAGCGTAGTCGAGAAAATCGCTACACTTTTGCACGGGCTTGTGAGGCGATTGCCTGCGCGCTTCGGTCCTCGTAGTCGTGACACGATCGTCGATAAGGGGCACGCCGATCCTTTGCCTTCCCCGCTTTGAAAGTCAGCCCATGGCCGTAGCTCCCGACGAACGCTCGGCCGTGCTGGCGCGAAGCCGCGCGCTCAAGATGGCGCGGTCGGTCCACGCTTATGTGCGCGGCAACACGGCGCAGTTCTACGAATGGCTCGACGCGTCCCCCGTTGCCGCCAGCATTCCCAAGGGTCCGGCCGTGTGGATTTGCGGCGATTGTCATCTCGGCAATCTGGGGCCGGTGGCCGATGCCGATCACTGCGTCGATATCCAGATCCGCGATCTCGACCAGACCGTGATCGCCAATCCCGCCTACGACCTCATCCGCCTTGGCCTGTCGCTCGAAACCGCAGCGCGCAGTTCCGATCTGCCGGGCGTGACGACCGCCCAGATGATCGAGGCGATGATCGATGGATATATCCGGGCGCTTACCCCGACCATCGACGACGATCCGCGCGAACCCGATGTCGTACGGTCGGTGAGGCGTGAGGCGATCGGCCGGCGGTGGCGGCATCTGGCGAAGGATCGTCTCGAGGATGTCGCGCCGAACATCCCGCATAACAAGCGCTTCTGGAAGCTCGCACGCGCCGAAAAGGATGCGATCGTCGCGCTGTTCGCCGATGAATCGGTTCGCGCACGGAGCCTGGAGCTGGCCGGCGCGGCAGACGACGGCAGCCTTCGGGTGATCGACGCGGCGTATTGGCGGAAGGGGTGCAGCTCGCTCGGGCGCCTGAGGTTCGCGGTGCTTATCGGCATCTCGAACGGAAAGGCGAAGGATGAACGTCTGGCGCTGGTCGACATCAAGGAGGCAATCCCCTCGGTCGTACCGATCGCCACCAGGACGGCGATGCCGCAAGATTCGGCCGAGCGCGTGCTTGCCGGTGCCAAGGCCCTGTCGCCCAACCTCGGCGACCGGATGATCGCCGCGCGGCTGCTGGGCAAGCCCGTCGTGCTACGCGAACTGGCACCGCAGGACCTCAAGATCGAGGTCGATCAGTTCAGTCGCAAGGAAGCGATCGCCGCCGCGTCCTATCTGTCGTTCGTGGTCGGCGAGGCGCACGCTCGCCAGTTGAGCGACAAGGCCAGACTGGCATGGCGCGACAAGCTGATGGCGCGCGACGGCGAACTCGATGCGTCATCATGGCTGTGGCAAGCGATCGTCGCCATGGCCGGGGCTCATGAAGTCGGTTATCTCGAACATTGCCGCCGCTTCGCTGTGAATGGCGAAAACTTCTAAGCTATAATCTGGGGCGGTATTGGTCTGTGCTGCGAGCATTTTGACCCGATCGCAGACGCCCACGACCGATCGGCGGTCCACGCAAGCCGCCGGCCTTTGGACCAGCGGCTCTCCTTGCCCGCGCCTCGCATCAGGCGAAGTGAACGCGAGCACTCACGTTGGTATTACGGCAAACGAATGGCATGTGGCGCTTTGAGCGGAACTGGGGCGTTTGAGGCTTAGCTGCACAATCAACAGCGTACGACGATGGGAGAGACGATATGAACCGCTGCGGTCAATCCGGGTCATCCGTGCGTGGATGGCAACGATCGTGCTGACGACACGGCGGATCACCGGTCTCATCATCATGGTGATTATAGCAGCCATGGCCGCCGCCGCCGCCCTGACCTCGCCGCCAGGTCTGCTTAGCTTTCTCGACGGTATGGTCGGAGGTGGCCGGGGTACGCACCGGACCGGCACGGGCGTGCCGTTCGGCACCCACGGCCAGGCGCTGGACGTCTGGCAACCGTCCGGTGGACCGCGGAAGAACCTGCCCGTGGTGATCTTCTGGTACGGCGGCGGCTGGGCTCATGGATCGCGCGAGGCCTATGCCTTTGCCGGTCGAGCCTTGGCGAGCCGAGGCTTTGTCGCTGTCATACCCGACTATCGCAAAGTACCGCAGGTGCGCTTTCCCGCATTTCTGCAGGACGGCGCCGAAGCGGTCAGGTGGGCGCGCGATCATGTCGCCGAGTATGGTGGAGACCCCAACCGCATCGCCCTCGCCGGCCATTCGGCGGGGGCCTACACCGTCGCGATGCTGACACTCGATCCGCGCTGGCTGCGCGCCGAGAACGTCGACCCGCATATCATCAAGGCGGCGGTCGGGCTGTGCGGGCCTTACGACTTCTACCCCTTCACGGTACAGCGCGCTGCCGAGGCCATGCGCGGTGCAGCGGATCCGGTGATGACCCAGCCCATCCATTTCGCCCGCGGCGACGCAGCGCCGATGTTGCTGATCTCGGCCGGCGACGACGTGCAGGTTCGCGCCCACAATGCGATCAACCTCACCGCCCGGATCAAGGCGATGGGTGGCAGCGTTCTGCACGAAGACTATCCGGGGCTCAGCCACGAAAACATCGTCATGGCATTGTCCAAGCCGTTCCGGGGCAAGGGGCCGGTTCTGGACCACACCGCGGCATTCCTGAACCGGGAGATGCCGCCAGGCACCAAATAGCTGAGCGGCCGTAGCGAAAAGGATTCCGACAGAATTGTTCGCGCCAAATTATAGTTAACAAAATACGCAGCCATTTTCATCGGCCACCGTATCTCGCCTGCGTGACCACGAAGGTTGCGGATAGAAATCGCGAGAACTGACGAGGCGAATATTTCTCCTCGCTCTCCGATCACAAAGGGCGACCGCGAAATGAACCGTAAAACGATCCTTCTAGCATGCGGAGTTATTGCTGCCACGCTGACCGCAATTCCGGCTGTGGCCGCACCAATTCTGTTTCAACTGAGCGGTGGTAAAAGTGCGACCTTCATGATCGATTCAGCGGCCGTGCCTGACTTTTTCAGTGTGGGCGCCTTTGGCAATCAGATTTCGTTCAATAATGTTTCGGGGATTTTCGGAGTGCCGCAGGAAACGCTGCCATTGGCTTCGGAACGAATATCTTCGCCCAGCTGAATATCGGCGGCACTGCACTCGGTTTCACCCAATATGGCGGGCCGGACCTGTTCACTATCGTCAACGATAAGCCAGTCTTCAACTTCGGGACGTTCAACCTGTCCAGCATCACTTCCGGTCCGGCCCAGATCACGATCGCAGCCGGCACGGTACCCGAACCGACGACGTGGGGCATGATGATCCTCGGTTTTGGCATGATCGGGGCAGCAGTTCGTAGCCGCAAGGTGAGGACGGCGGTTACCTTCGCATAAAGATGGCTACGCAACATTAATCAAAGGCCGCCTCTCGAAAGGGAAGCGGCCTTTTTGTCTTCTCAGTCTCGATCGAATTTTCGATGCGACTGCGTTTGATTCGCAGGTGGAACAACATTTGACCGCTAACGCTATGGCTCGATGTTCAGTGAAACGCCGGCCAATGCCAACGATGATCCTCTTTCGCTTGCGCGGATCAGGCTGACGTATCTCTGGCGACATGGGCGGCTGCCCAATCTATCAAACCCCAAGCTGTTTACCGAGCTCGTCCAAGCTCGCAAATTGCGCGATCGCGACCATCGCATGCCCGGCATGGCCGACAAGGTTGCCGTCAAGAATCTGGTTGCCGATCGGCTCGGCAGCCAATGGGTAATACCCCTGCTTTGGTCCGGCTCTTCTTTGCCAGATCATCCGCAGTGGGAAGGACCGATCGTCGTAAAATCCCGGCATGGCTGCAACCAGAATGCCTTTGTTTCAGATCCATCGGCCGATTGGCAGAATGTTCGGTCGCGATCCGCGAACTGGATGAGGCAAACCTATGGTCGTTGGCTCGACGAGTGGCTGTACACCGAGATACCTCGCGGCCTCCTCGTCGAGCCTCATATCGGCGTCGGGAGTAAGTTGCCGATCGACTATAAATTTTATGTTTTTGATGGAAGGGTCAGCCACGTCCAGGTTCATCTCGATCGTGCTGAAAAGCATCGCTGGACGGCTTTTGACACCAATTGGAAGCCTATTTCCAACGCCGGCCAAGAAATCGCCAGACCCTCGGCGCTCAAGGACATGATCGCCGGAGCGGAGGATCTTGCACGTGGCTTCTCCTTTGCCCGCGTGGACTTCTACCAGCCGTCCCGACAACCCTTATTTGGCGAGATCTGCTTCTATCCCGGGTCCGGGCTCGATCCTTTCGACCCCGCGTCGCTGGACGCGGAACTTGGAGACCTGTGGCTGAATGCTGGTGGCACCAGGCTGGCAGCGAAAGCCGCCAATCCGGCTCTGAACCCGACAGTGGCCTGACCGCCTTTTCCGCTCTCAATTGCCTTCTATACAATAGTGGATCGGCTTGAACGTACCGCCGTTGCTATCCGGTGCCGAGCAGGCGGTCAGGCCGATGATCAGATCCATTTGGGCCCGAAACGCGATGCGATCCCCAGCACGACTTAGCGGAGGCAACACGGTCAGTTTGCCGGTTGTGCCATCAATCGGCACATTCATGAAGCAATTGAACGCAACCGGAATCTGATCCGGCAAAATGCCATATTTCGCCAGCGCTGCCGCCAGATTGCCGAAGCAGCCACGATGTGGCTGGAGCGACGGATAGAAATGGTGAAACGTATCGTACGAACACGGCGTCAGCAGGAAATCGTGCCGCCCCACCGTGTCTTGTTCGATCACCAGCATGGGGCGACTGCGGTTCGAGTATAAAGTGTGCCCTTTCGTCAGATAGAGCGTCTCGGCATAATCGAGAGTGCGGCCGGACGAGATCACATGGCCGGTATCGGTCTGATCGAACGCCAGCATATCCGCGACCTGCTCACCCCGAGGGTCGATCACGAAGAGCAACTCGCCCTTCTTGATGGCGAAAGCCGTGCCGCTGCGTTCCGGGATTTCGATCGTCTCACTCACCCTGGGGCGCCGCTATAGTGAAAAGGGCATTTCCAGTTATCATCGACATGTCTCCCGGAATATTGTGGGGCCGCGCTGGCTGCGCCATGTCGCTCGAGCATAGGGTTTCTCGTGCCCGCCAGGGCCTCGTCGCGAGACATGATTTTCTCTCGCATCGTCTCGTATTTGTTCTGAGCCCGCAGGGTCTCGAACTGGTCATGCAGGTTGAAAATCATTGTAGGATGAGGAAATCTGCGTGCGGGCCGGCTGGCGTTCGGATGTAATCCGACGATGAAAAAAGCCTCGCCGCCAAAGCTAAGCGAAAAATGCGGGCTTTCCGGATCGTTGCTCACCGCATCGTCATACGTCTGGCCACGCCAAACGTCCTTGTCGGAAATCGACTGCACACGCTTCCAGAGTTCCGTCTCGAATGCTGCCTCGGAGAGATTTTCGGGGCCTTCGAATACGACGGCGAAGCTCCGGAAAAGCGATGGCTCCTCTTTATACGCCGAGGCGAAGCGCAACAGACCATCATGGATTCGTAAATCGTCCCATCCGCTATCGATGCGGTTGCATGCCAAGACCTGAAGCGTCCCCTTGGCGAGCGCGGCCTTTGCGCCCACGCATGGAAATGACGGATCAGCGACGTGCGTATGCATCAGCGCTTCGAGTTCTGTCTGGGCGTTGTGTCGCCACCGGTACAAAGGTGTTTCAGGAACGGGCATGGGGATGAAGACTCTCGGCGACATCCGAGCGTTCCAGAAAAGGTAGCTGATCCTAATCAATCCGAGGACCGAGCCGTCGCGTTTTCAAATACCAGCGGTAGCCGCGAGTGGTGACATCCGGCGTACCCATCAAATCGATGACAAGCGGTCAGATGCCTGAGCCAGCGAAAAAGCTGGTCTGAGAATAACGCCGCGTGACACGATGGTGTTCCGCAAACTTGCACCCTCCCGCTCAGCACCCTCTAATACGATCTGTTTCGTGTTGAGACACATGAAGATTTAGGTGGCGCATCTTGCAGCCCGGCCCATGCTAAGCATCCAGTTCAGGGCGGATACAGCCGGGTAACCCGACACTAGACAGTGAATTAGGATCGATATGCCGGATGGTTTTACAAATGGTGCGGCGGCAGCGGACATGGCGCGGATCTTCGCACCGCTTGCCGGTCGTACGCTGGCGAGTGCAACTCTCCATGGGCGTAGCGCGATTGTTGAAAATGCCAATCCAAAGCGGCGATTGATGATGTTTGCGGCACCCGCGTTGGTCATCATTGCCGCGGCCGGTTTGTCCATTGCCTATGTGATCAGCGAAAGTCCGACGGAGCGCACAACTGCCGCACCATCTCGATCGCAGCCAACGCCACAGCAACACTCCGCCCTGCCAAAACGGATATCGACGGAAGTCCCGAACTCGTCCAATCAAATACAGGCGCTGGTGGTGCCGGAAGATGCGTCTTTACCGGATGGGCAAGCCGTCGAGACACCGACACCTCCCGTGACTTTGCGCGCGTCGGTGACAACGCCGTCGGAGCGTGCGACGACCACACCTCGTCCTAATGCGACTGCTAAATCACGGGCCGACGCGAATCCCGCTTTGGCAAGATCGGGCGGTGCCGTGCAAAGGGTTCTGGACCGGCGTGAAGACTTTGCGAATCTGCCCCGTTGCACGCCGGGTAGCACGGAGGACCGCTGCATCTATCAGGACGTCCTGAATGCCGACGCGAGGTTGCGGACGGCCTTCGACAACGCCCAGCGAACCGGGGTCTCGAACGCGCAACTGGCGACGATCAGGGCACGCTGGAACGCGGCACGGCGGGATGCGGACGACGACCCAGATGGTACGATCTGGCAATATAACCAGTTGGCTCGGACTCTGGATCGCATGGCCCGGAGCGAAGGCGAATGACGGATGCCACGGGCTCCGCCCAAGCCGTCACTGTGTCCCGCAGCCCGCCGATGCAGTCCGCACGAGCGACATCGACGGACGGCAGGATCATCTATGCGATCGGCGATGTCCATGGCTGCTACGATCAATTCGTGGCGTTGATGGAGGCGATCGTCGCCGACATCGCGGCAAATCCGGACGACGTGCCGGCATTGCTGATCTTGTGCGGGGATTATGTCGATCGTGGTCCGCGATCGTCCGACGTGCTCGCCGCCCTCGTCTGGCTGTCGCGTCCTGCCCCGGTCGAGATCGTCATGCTTCGCGGCAATCATGAAGAGATGCTGCTCGGCTTTCTGGAACGTCCCGAAGAGCAGCTGACGTGGCTGCAGCGCGAAGGCCAACTGACTCTCGGCTCATACGGCGTACCGATCGCTGCCGATCCCATGGCGATCGAGGAGGCGGATTGCCGGAGGTTGCGCGACGAGCTGAGCGATCGCATGCCGGTCTCCCACCTCGATCTTTTACGCGGATTGCCGGTCAAAAAGACATGCGGCGACTATATCTTTGTCCATGCCGGGTTCCGGCCTGGCGTCGCGATATCGAAGCAATCGGACGATGATTGCCTGTGGATCCGCGAGGAATTCCTGACCCGCGACCACCGGTTCGACAAGGTCGTCGTTCATGGCCATAGCTGGAGTTCAGGCGACCCGGTGATAACCCCCCACCGTATCGGTATCGATACGGGCGTATACGAAACCGGCGTGCTCACCGCCGTCCGCCTCGAAGGGGCGACTATCGAATTTCTGCAGGCGCGCGTTGCCGAAGCGGCTATCGTGCCTCCAGCAACCCCGTCATCGATCGGGCCCAGCCCAGGAGGGCTTTAATGGTACGACTGCGTATGTTCGCCTCGATCTTGTCGATCCTGTCTCTGATCGTCGGCGCTTTGACATTGCTCTATCAGGTCGGTTGGGCAGTGCTGGCCGCAATCGTAGTGGCGGCGGCCTGCCTCGCGATCGTCTGCCCGTTCGATGCGCCCAACCCGCGAGAACGTACCCGGGTGGTGATCGCGTGCTTCGCCTATTTGGCGGCGTTGATGGCTGCCCTGGTTTTTGCCTATGCCGCGCCCGCGCCGAACACGGTGATGATCGCTCTGGTCGCGCTGGGCGTCTTCGGAGTCAGCCTGACCTGTTGGGCGCTGGCAACGCGCAAACGCCGCCGGGTGGCGCGGTCCCGGAGTTATTACGACAATTGATCCTGCGGCACCTGGGATAGACTGCGCAGACGGATCGCTTTGAAGCGAACGCACGACGCGTCGGCAGGCAATGTGGCGCCTGCTGCGCCGACAGTGCCCGAGCGACGCATTTTGAAGGCGGCGCATGCAGCCGTGGCCGCTCGAATGCGCTGACGTGCAGCGCGGATGCATCTACTTGACTGATTTATAACACAATTGTCGCCAGTCCGGTTTTAAGTGACGACGTGCTGGAGGCTTGGGGGTTTAATCTCGCTCCCGTCGCCGCCTACGAAACCATCGAACAACAGTTTGGGGGCTGACAGGGGGATCGTGCGTATGGGATCGCACCGCTTTGACGCATCGTCGTTTTTAGTTCGGCAGCTCTCGCAGGGGCATCCGGTCAGCTTACCAACAACCGTCTCACCGTGTTCATCAAGCGGCGTCGCCGCTTGAAGGATTGGATCGTCGCGACGGGCATCGATCCTCATGTATCAATCCATTCAACCCAGTGAGAATTTAAGATGGTCAGCGCAGACGGCTCGGCGGAAAAGCGCGCGTATCGAGAGTTCGCGAAGAATTGGGCCGGCACGATCTCCGCCGCCCTGATGCTCGCATCATGTGGGGGATCGAGCACTGCGCCGGCAGACGACGCCTCCGTCGTCAGCTCGGGATCGTCCAAGACGCCGGAACCTCAGCCCACGCCAACGCCAACGCCCAGCCCGTCAAATTCTCAGATCGGCGTGAGCGCCGTGCCGCAAATCTACTACGGCACCGAGCGCATCTGGGCCAATCTCGCCTACCGGTCCAGCGAATGGATGAATGTGGTCGGCGGCTATAACAGCGTCGGCAATCCCAATACGGCCGGGCGAATCTATCTGGCGGCCCCGAACGCCGTCTATAGCGGACAGTCCACCACGATCACCTGCACGTGGGAAGGCGCTGGCACCGCTTATCTCGGCGGCATGTCGCAGACCACCTACGGCGATCATACCGCTACGGTCGTGTGGGTACCGCATGGCGTGCCGGGTAAGCACGGGGTGTTGTGGTTCGACCTTTCACAGAGCGACGGCAGCTTCCGCAATTTGGATTGCCGCGAGGCCGGGGTCGTCACCAACGGTCGCCTCGACCAGCGCTACGTCGATGACATGAAGATCTACGGCGTCATCCGTTTCCTCGACTGGTCGAACGCCAACAACAATCTTCCGATCACCTGGGCGACGCGGGCGCTCCCCGGCACCGCGTACGTGACTGCAGACCAACCGCTGGAGGACCAGATCGAGATCGCCAACGCCGCCGGGGCCGACGCGTGGTTCACGGTGCCATGGAATGCCGACGACGATTACGTCCGGCGCATGGCGACGCTGATCCGCGACACGCTCAAGGGCAAGGCGTATTTCGAGACCGGCAACGAGGTGTGGAACTGGGGGTTCAAGGTCACGACGCAGGCGTTGAACGAAGGGCTGGCCGAGAATTTGAGCC
>NZ_JAXOJL010000010.1:0-186973 GCF_036663755.1 Parasphingomonas caseinilytica | reverse complement strand
TACGGCTCCAGCCGCGCCATCTGCTCGTCCGTCAGCCAATATAGGTCGCTCATGCCCAGTCTCCTCGCAGAGCCTGAATCAGATCGCGACGCTTACATCAATGGGTCCTGACCCTAGCATGATCGCGGACATGAAGGTGGGCGCTGCGATCGCAGCGGAGCGTGGATGCGTCGCCGGTCTTTCAGATATCTCGATCTTGTGGCGACGACGGTAGAGGTGTTCGCACCGCCATTGGATCAACCACAGCCTCTACAGGCGTGGGCCCATCAACCTATCACAAGCCCGCCGGACTAGCTGGCGAGAGCATCTTCCAAGATCATGGAAGCGGCCTTCTCGGCCGTCATTATGACGGGAATGTTCGTCCCGGCCCGCATGAGCGTAGGGAAGATCGACGCATCGACCACGCGCACGCCCTCGACGCCGATAAGCTTGCAGCGTGAATCGACCACGGCATGGTTGTCCGCAGGATCGCCCAGCCGACATGTTCCGCCCGGATGTGCGCCCGTTTGTACGAAGGGCAAAATCCGGTTCTCCAAGGCGCTGCCTTCCGTGGGGAAATCTTCCAGTGGGACGATCGCATCCCGCAGGAGGCGACGACGGATAAAGCCCGGCCCGTCCAGGGCAAAAGCCGCAAGCTTGGTGAACAGCTTCGATTTCCAATTGTCCCGCATAAGCTGCATCAACTTGGGATTATGCTTCATGATAAAGGCCTGATTGGCCAGCGCGCCCAATTCCGGGCTGCGGGCCATCATGCCGATCCTGCGAAAACCTTCAGTCATTCGCAGCCGATCGCTGGGATGGCCCAAAAGATTGTTGTTGATCTTCGGCAACCCAAACGGATCGGCGGGATTCAAGCCGACCTCACCGACCGAGAAGGCCTTGTTGAGGACGATCATGAATTCGCCGAACTGCCGCCCCAGCGGATCGACGACCAGCCCGCCAGGCGTGCGTTCCCAAAGGAGCAACATCATGTCAGCGGGGGGGGCAGTCCGGCAGGCCCGATGAAAATCGGGCCGCCATCAGGGCAGGCTCGCGCACGGCTTGCCGACGGCGCCCTTGCCGCTTCAGATGGACGGAAATCCGCACCATGGGATGGTTTTGAAGATTCTGGCCGACGCCGGGCCGATCGGCCACGAGTTCAATTCCTGCCTCCGCCATGCGATGCGCGGGGCCGACCCCGGAACGCATCAACAAAGCGGGGGAATGAATCGCGCCCGCGCTGACGATCACCTGGGACGCCTGAAGGTGCGATCCGGCGGGGTCTGCCAGATCCACGCCAGTGACCCGGCCCTGCTCGAAGGTGAGGCGCTTGACCGCGGTGTTCGCGAGGATCGCGAGATTTTCACGCGCGCGGACTTCGGGCGTAAGATAGGCCACGGCCGCGGACATGCGTTGATCGGTCGCGTTGAGCGGTATCGGCCCGACGCCCTCGCCCGCCTGCGTGTTGACGTCCGCCACGCGGGGAATGCCCTGGTGTTCGAAAAGGTCGCTTACGGCACGGCTGAAGCCGCTCCAGGCCGTATGCGTCCACCGTTTTATTTTGATCGGCCCTTGGTTGCCATGCAGGGGGCCTGCGAAATCGCGGTCGGCTTCGAGCTTGTTGAAGAATGGCAGGACGTCGTCCCATCCCCAGCCTCTCACCCCCAGCTGGCGCCACTCGTCATAATCGGACGCTTCGCCCCGCTGCGCTTGCATGGCGTTGACCGATGACCCTCCGCCCATGACGCGCGCCTGCATCATCGGGGTGGGGCCGGGATGCACGCCGCGCACGCCTTCCGCGGTCAGCCCCGACCAGAAATATTTCGGGTTGAGCAGCGTGCGCATGCCCGGATCGCGAATATCCGCCTGCGCATCGCCAGGTTCAAGATCGACACCCGCCTCGATGAGCAGGACGCGAATGTCCGGGCGCTCGGACAAACGAGCAGCAAGCACACAACCGGCCGAGCCGCCGCCGATGACGATGTAGTCGAATTGCGTGTTCGACAGCTCCGCTGCACCTCGTCCTACGCTGGGCACTGATATCCTACCTTTTCTATTTCCGCCGCCCCCTCCGCGCCGTCGCGGACAAGGATATCGCGTGAGTTCAACGCGCGTTCGCCCTTGCGGCTGTAAAATCGGCAGATTCCTGCACGAACTCGATCAGATTTCCCGCCGGGTCGCGAAGAAAACAGACCAGGCCGATCGGAACAGGGGTTTTTCCCATCGCGACGTCAGCGCCCTTTGCTTCAGCATACGCCAGAAGTTCGTCGAGATCGTCGACACGAAAGGCGCCATGCTTGTTTCCGTGAGTTTTGAGATCCAGGATCGGAATGCGTCGATCGTCGGGCAGCGGCGCCGCGTCCTTGGTTTGGAACAGCTCTATGTTGAGATCTGCTCTTGAAAGGAAGACGACCTGCGCCCCGGCATGCTCGATATAGAAGCGGTGACTTTCCGCGAAACCCAGCATGTCCTTCCACCAGCGCACCGCAATGTCGATGTCCGGCACCGAAATGCCGATATGATGGTGTTTGAGATCCGGTACGGTGCTCACATGCAAGCCCTCCTATTTAACCGCTATACGGTTTTATTGTACTGCATTGTGGATATCGCTTAGGTCGTGACTGTGTCAATATCATTCTGTTAGATCAGGCTCCAAAGGCTATGGCGGGCACTCAAATCCAAGGATTTATTTTGGCGAAGACGGAAGAGATTGGGCCGGATCGAAATGGCGTACAGGTCATTGCGCGGGCTGCTTCGGTGCTGAGGGCGCTCGAGAATCAGCCGCAGGGCCTCAGCCTGGGCGATCTTGCTTCGCAGCTTGGTCTCGCACGATCGACGGTGCAACGCATCGTGAAGGCTCTGGCCGACGAACAATTGTTGATGCCCGCTTCTTCGAAGTCGCGCGTGAAGCTCGGGCCTCTTTTGGTAAGGCTCGGACAAAGTGCGGAGGTCGATATCCTGCAATTCGTGAAGCCGGTGATGGAGGAGCTGGCCGCGCAGATCGGCGAAACGGTCGATTTGTCTTTATTCAAAGATAGGACTGCTCTTTTTATCGATCAGGTGGTCGGCACGCAGCGCCTTGCAGCAGTATCGCATTCGGGAACCGAGTTCCCCTTGCACAGCACGGCCAATGGAAAGGCATTGTTGGCTAGCCTCGCTCCGTCGGCTGCCGCCTTGCTCTTGAGCGAGCCGCTCGATCGGGACACGGAGAACACGATAACGAGCATTGCGACGTTGAATGCCGAGCTGATGATCGTCAGAAACACGAAGGTCGCATTCGACCGGGAAGAGCATACCCTCGGCGTCAGCGCCGTGGGCACATGGTTCGAAGATCCTGCGGGTCGCCCTTATGCGATCTCCGTCCCCGTCCCCAGCATGCGTTTCGCGGACGGCGCGGCCTTGATCGGCCCACTTTTGAAAGCGCGCGCGCGCATCCTGAGGCACATCGCATCGACGGTGCCTCATGATGGCTTTTCCTAACCGCATCGCGGTTTTCGTTCACGCGATCTAACCGCGTGTTTTCGTCTCAAACCGTAGTTTGTCCGCCAGTGGACGACGCGTACAGCCCAGCCGACGTGTTTTCGCAAGCTATCGCCAACGCTGCCGCCAGACGGTTCGATACCGGCTTCGGCGAACCGCTCAGTGTACTTGATAGACACGCGATCGCTATGGTGAAGACGAGGACTATGCTCCGCTCGCTACGGTATGCGCCTCGTTGGTATGCCCCGAGTATGAAGGCGCACGCACCGCATCGCCGATCAAAATCAGCGTGGGGCCGGCACCGGGCGTCCGGTCGATCGCCAAGGACAACAGGTCGAGCCGTGTGTAGATCAGGCATTCGCCGGACAGGCTGACCTCGCTCGCGATCAGCACCGGCGTTGCACCGTCCAGTCCATGCGCGATCAGTTGGCGGCTGAGATCGGGTGCTGCCGCACGCCCCATGTAGAAAGCGAGCGTGGTCGCCGGTTCGGCCAGCCCAGCCCAATCCAGATCGAGTGGCTCACCGCTGCGCGCATGGGCGGTGACGAAGCGCAATTGCCGCGCCGTGCCGCGCAACGTGAGCGACACGCTAGCGCTGGCCGCCGCCGCGCTCGCCGCCGTGATGCCGGGGCAGATCCGCACCGGAATACCGTGCCCGGCCAGCGCCGCAATCTCTTCGGTCGATCGCCCGAAGATCGACGGATCGCCGCCCTTCAATCGCACGACGCGTTCGCCGGCCAGTGCCGCATCGACCAGCAACGCATCGATCTCGCTTTGGGTACGCGAATGCCGTCCGGCGCGCTTTCCGACCGCGACGCGCACGACATGCGCCGGGATCAGATCGAGCACGCCCGGCCCGACCAGTGCATCGTAGAATATGATGCTGGACGCCGCGATCAGCCGCTCGGCCTTGCGCGTCAGCAGATCGGGGTCTCCGGGTCCGGCTCCGACCAGCCATACGGTTCCGGGCGCGATCAGGTCATCCATGTTGGGCCTTTCGGGATTCGAGCAATGCCGCGATCGCGGGACGACAGGATCCGCAATTGGTGCCGGCGTTCAGCGCCGCGCCGACCGCCTCGACGCTGATCAGGGACCGCCCGGCGATCGCCTCGACGATCGTCTTCAAGCCGACATCGAAACACACGCAGATGATCGCACCCCGATCGGGCGCCGGTGTGGCGGGTCGCCCGGCGAGCAGTTCCATCGAAGACGATGCCTCGGCACCGAGTTGCGCGACGAGCCATTCGCGCGACGGCAATGCTGCGTTGCGCGCGACGAACAAGGTCGCCCGCAAGCGCCCGCCATCCAGCACCGTCGCGCGGACTACGCCGCGTCGCGCATCGATCATCTCGGCACGCTCGCCTGTCGGCAACAAAGCGATGAGCGCTGCTGGATCGCCTTCCCCGGCCAGCTCGGTCAACCAGCCATGCGCGGTGCGGATGCGCGTCCAATAGGCGCATTCAGGCGTGGCGGGCGGATCGCGGGTGATGAGGAAGCCGGTCCATTCGGGTTTGTAGGCGCTGATCGTGACGGGCGTGTTCTTGAAGCCGGGCTGGCCGGACACGGGATCGCGATCGCGGCCGGGCAGCAACCCGGCACGCCCGCCCGCGCTGGTCTGGTCGGTCCAGTGGATCGGCACGAACAGTTCGCGGCGGCGCTGATCGGGGGAGGCGGCAACGCGGAAGATGCTGTGCCCCTGCGCGGTCTGCACGCGCGCCAAGCCCCCGTCGATCAAGCCATAACGCGAGGCGGTGTCGGGATGGACCTCAACCAAAGGCTCGCGGCGATGTTGCGACAATTTGGGCGACCGGCCAGTGCGCGTCATCGTGTGCCATTGGTCGCGATAGCGCCCCGTATTCAGTCGCAACGGGAATGCGCGACTGCGATCGGCGCGCGGCAAGTAGCGCGCGGTCACCATCCGCGCCCGGCCGTCCAGGGTCGGATAGCTGTCGTCCGAGAAGGGCGATGCTCCACCCCATTGAAAAGGGGCCATCGTGGCATAATCGCCATCGCCGATCTTTGCCCAATCGGAAAGATCGAGCATGCGTGCGCCATCATTCTCGAACCCGGTCTGTGCCGCGAATTCGCGAAAGATGTCGGCCGGGCCGGAATAGTCGAAGCCTTCGAACCCCATGCGCTTCGCCACCTCGGCGATCTGCCACCAGTCCGCCCGCGCCTCGCCCGGTGCGGCCATGAAGCCACGCTGGCGGGAGACGCGCCGCTCGGAATTGGTGACGGTGCCGTCTTTCTCGCCCCAGGCGAGCGCGGGCAATTTCACCTGTGCGTAGAAACTCGTGTCGGTGTTCGCGATGCAATCGGAGACGACGACGAACGGGCAATTGGCCAGCGCGACGCGCGCTTGCCGCGCATCGGGCATCGACACGGCAGGGTTGGTGGCCATGATCCATACCGCCTTGATCCGGCCTTTCGCCATCGCCTCGAACATGTCGACCGCCTTCAGGCCCGGCCCGGGACAGATCGTCGGCGATGCCCAGAAGCGTCGCGCACGATCGCGTTCAGCATCGCTGAAGCCCATATGCGCGGCCAGCGTCGAGGCGAGCCCGCCGACCTCGCGCCCGCCCATCGCATTCGGCTGCCCGGTGATGCTGAACGGCCCCGCCCCGGGCTTGCCGATCCGTCCGGTGGCGAGATGCAGGTTGATGATCGCATTGGCTTTGTCGGTGCCGCTGGTCGATTGGTTCACCCCCTGGCTGAACAAAGTCACGGTGCGTGGGTGATCGATGAACAGATCGTAGAAAGCCTGCAGATCGGCCGGCGGGAGGTCGCAGATACCGGCCACGTCGGCCACGGAGACGCTATCCCAGAAATCATCGGGCACCGTGACATGGTCGGCGATATAGCGCCCATCGAGTCGCCAGCTGGATTTCAGTTCGCCGAGCAGCCCGTTGAATAAGGCGACGTCCGTGTCGGGCGCAATGGCGAGGTGCAGGTCGGCGCCTCGTGCGGTTTCCGTGCGCCGCGGGTCGATCACGACCAGCTTGGTGCCCCGCGCCGCCCGCGCCGCCTCGATCCGCTGCCAGATCACCGGATGGCACCAGGCGGTATTCGATCCGACCAGCACGATCAGGTCCGCCGCGTCGAGATCCTCGTAACTGCACGGCACGACATCCTCGCCGAACGCGCGGACGTGGGCCGCCACCGCGCTCGCCATGCACAGTCGCGAATTGGTGTCGATATTGGCGGTTCCGATAAAGCCCTTCATCAACTTGTTGGCGACGTAATAATCTTCCGTCAGCATCTGGCCCGAGGCGTAGAAGGCGACGCTGTCGGGGCCATATTCAGCGATCGTCGCGGCGAAACGGCTGGCGACGAGATCTAACGCCTCGTGCCAGCCGGCCCTCTCCGAACCGATCATGGGATGCAGCAGCCGCCCGTCGAGCCCGATCGTCTCGCCGAGATGCGTGCCCTTGGAACACAGTTTGCCGAAATTGGCCGGGTGATCCCGGTCGCCCGCGATCGTCGCGACGCGCGCGCCAGTCGGCGTGGCGAGAACACCGCAACCGACCCCGCAATAGGGGCAGGTGGTTTTGACCGCCGTCAAACGACCCCCGCCAATGCCGCCGCCCGCCCGATCAGGATGCGACCGCCGTCGATCTTCACCGGGATCACCGGCACGCATCTCTTGTCCTCGCCCAGCGCCTCGCCCGTCACCAGCGAGATGCGCCAATTGTGCAGCGGGCACGTCACCGTCGTATCGTGGACGATGCCCTGGCTGAGCGGCCCGGCCTTGTGCGGGCAGGCATTGACCAGCGCGTAGACGTCGCCGTTGGCGGTATGGAAGATCGCGATCTCGCGCCCACCCTTGACCGGCAAAGTGCGTGCGCCCAGCGCCGGCAATTGATCGACCGGCCCGATATCGAGCCACTCCGGCGCTCCGGTGATTGGCGCGCTCATGCCGGCACCCCCACATGACTTTGCAGCGGCCGGATCTCGGCGAGATGCTGGTGTAATTTATGATCCTCGCCCGCCGCGCGTTTGGCCCACGGATCATCCTGCATGAAGCGTTGCGAAAACAGGAAGCGTGTGCGCAACGCCTTGCGGCCCGCCGCATCCTCGACGATGCGCTGCCGGATATAGTCCAGCCCGACCCGCTCCACCCATGGCGCGGTACGATCGAGATAGCGCGCTTCCTCGCGGTACAATTGGATGAAGGCGGCGCAATATTCCATCGCCTCCTGCTCCGTCGCGACCTTGCACAGGAAATCGGTGCCGCGCAGCTTGATCCCGCCATTGCCGCCGATCGACAGTTCGTAGCCGCTGTCGACGCAGATCACGCCGAAATCCTTGATCGTCGCTTCCGCGCAGTTTCGTGGGCACCCCGATACCGCGATCTTGAACTTGTGCGGCATGAAGCTGCCCCAGGTCATCTGTTCGGTCTTTATCCCCAGGCCGGTCGAATCCTGCGTGCCGAAGCGGCACCATTCGGATCCGACACAGGTCTTCACCGTGCGCAGCGCCTTGGCATAGGCATGGCCGCTGACCATGCCGGCGGCGTTGAGGTCGGCCCAGACGGCGGGCAGATCCTCCTTTTTGATGCCGAAGATGTCGAGCCGCTGGCCGCCCGTCACCTTCACCATCCGCGCTTCGTATTTCTCCGCGACGTCGGCGATCGCGCGCAGTTCCTTTGGATTGGTCACGCCGCCCCACATGCGCGGCACGACCGAATAGGTGCCGTCCTTCTGAATGTTGGCGTGCATCCGTTCGTTGACGAAGCGCGACTGGTTGTCGTCGACGAACTCGCCCGGCCACGCGCACAGCAGGTAATAATTGAGTGCGGGGCGGCATGACGAGCAGCCGTCGGGCGTCGTCCAGTGCAGTTCCTGCATCACTTGCGGGATTGCCTTGAGCGATTTCTCCACGATCAGGCGGCGCACATCCTCGTGCGTGAAGCTGGAGCATTTGCAGATCGTCGGGGCGGCGCGCTCGCCGGCATAATCGTCGCCCAACGTGATCGCGAGCAGCCCTTCGACCAGCCCGGTGCACGATCCGCACGAGGCCGACGCCTTGGTGCAGGCGCGCACCGCATCAAGCGTTTCCGCCCCGCCACAGATTGCCGCGACCACCTTGCCCTTCGATACGCCGTTGCAGCCGCAAATTTCGCCGTCGTCGGGCATCGCCGCGACGGCCGCATTAGGGTTTGCCGATGCCCCTCCTCCCGATGCGAAGGCCTGACCGAAGATCAGCGCGTCGCGAATTTCGGCGACATCCTCCTGTTTCTTCAGCAGGTCGAAATACCAGTTTCCGTCCTGCGTATCGCCGTACAGCACCGCCCCGATCAACTTGTCGTCCTTGACGATCACGCGCTTGTATACGCCGCGCGCGGCATCGCGCATGACGATGTCCTCGCACCCCTCGCCACCCGAGAAATCGCCCGCCGAAAACACGTCGATCCCCGAGACCTTCAGCTTGGTCGAAGTGACCGAGCCGGTATAACCGGAAGGCGTCGCAACCAGCGCGTCGGCCAGACTGCGGCACATCTCCCATAACGGCGCGACGAGGCCGTAGACCATCTTGTTGTGTTCGACGCATTCGCCGACCGCCAGCACGTGCGGGTCCGACGTGACGAGATGATCGTCGACATGGATCCCGCGCCCGATCGCCAGCCCCGCCTCGCGCGCCAGCTTCACGCTCGGCCGGATGCCGACCGCCATGACCACCAGGCTGGCCGAAATCTCCCGCCCGTCCTTCAGTCGCACGCCCTCGACCAGGCCCTGCCCGTAGATCTCGGCCGTGTCCGCGCCGGTCAGGATCGTCTGGCCACGCCGTTCGAGTTCCTCCTTCAGCAGCCAGCCGGCGGCTTCGTCCAGCTGGCGTTCCATCAACGTGGGCATGATGTGCAGCACGGTCACTTTCATGCCGCGCAGCGACAGGCCGTGCGCCGCCTCCAGGCCGAGCAGACCGCCGCCGATCACGACCGCGCTGCCGCCGCTCCCTTCCTTTTCGGCGCTAGCTTTCCCGGCCTCCGCCGCGCGCAACATCGCGCCGACATCGTCCATATCGCGGAACGTCACCACGCCCGAAAGATCATGCCCCGGCACCGGAATGATGAACGGATCGGATCCGGTGGCGAGCAGCAATTTATCATAATGTTCGACCCGGCCCGATCGCGCCGTCACGGTCTGCGCCGCGCGGTCGATCGCGACGATCGCATCGCCCGAGACGAGGTCGATATGATTATCGGCGTACCAGGCGATGTCATTGATGACGATGTCGTCGAAGCCCCTGTCCCCCGCCAGCAGCGGCGAGAGCATGATGCGGTTGTAGTTCACCCGCGGCTCCGCACCGAAGATCGTGATGCGATAGCGTGTCGCATCGCGCGCCAGGATTTCCTCGACCGCCCGGCACCCGGCCATGCCGTTGCCCACCACGACGAGATGCGGTTTGGAAAGATCGGTCACGAGAGGCTCCAGTCGAGCGAGAGCCACAGCTTCTTCGTATCGTTGCCGAAGCCGTGGGTGGAATAATCGGCATATTTGACGAGAGCGGTGGTCCGGCCCTTCTTGATGCTGGCCTGCAGATTGATCTCGTCACCGTAGCGACGCTCCAGCCGGTCGCTGGAAAAGCGGTGGTAGATCGCGCTCAGCGCAATCGCATCGACGTGCAGCACCTTCTTCCAGCCGTAACCGACACTGCCGTACAGATCGCGAAGGCCGTCCGGCGGCGTGACGAGGAACTTGTCGGCCCAGCCGTTGAACTTGTGCAACGTGGCGAGCGGCGTCTGGAAGCTGGTGAGGGCAGCACCTTCATACGCACCGAGCACTTCATAGCCCGCGCCGAGCGTGAACCCCTTCACCGCCACACCCAGTTCGCCGGTATAATAATCCGCGCGGTAGCGGTTGGGGTTGCGGTGATAATCGCTCTGCCGCGCATAGCTGGCGAGGTAGGTCAGCTTTACCGTCTTGCTCAGCGGATGGGCCCCGGCGAAGCGGCCGCCATAGGTCTGGCTGCTGTTGACGAACACCGGCGCCTGATCCTGGTCGATCAGATATCCGAACCCGGTCAACGTCCCCAGCTTGGTCGTGTAGGCAAGGTTGGCGAAGATATTGTCGCCGCCGATCTCGCCCAGCCGCGCCGGGCCGAAGCGGTTGCCGCCATCCACACCCCAGATCGTGCGGACATTGTCGGCATAGGTCAGGTCGACCTTCAAATTCTTGATGCCCGAATATTCGATTCGCGCCGCGTCGAACGTCTGCTCGTTGTCGCGCCACGTCACGGCCCCGACGAAGCGCTGGTCGTCCAGATTGATGCGCTGCCGCCCGACCGTCAGCACCGTTTTCGGCAGCCCGCGATATTGCAGTTGCAGCCGGTTGAGTTCGATATTCTGCGGATCGGCCACGATCGGATAGGTCGTCTTGCCATTCAGGCCGCTATTATAGGCCGGGTTGATCGCCAGCGTCGCCTCGGATTCCGCGAGGAAGGCGAAGTCGCCTGCCTTCGCTTCAAACCCGGCGTGGAGGCGCGCGGTGACGGCATCGGCATCCTTCGTTGCGGGTGCCTGCTCGACATGTTCGTAGCGCAGGCGGGCATCGATGATCGGCTTGAGGGCGACGGGGTCGGCCAGCGCAGGCATGGCCAACAGCCCGCCTAACGCCACGAACGGCAAGGCGCGCATCAGATCCGCGCCCCGGTGCCGGCGACACCCCAGGTCGCGCGCCAGCGGTTCTTGACCACGGTCAGCCCGGCGAGCGCGACGAGCGCCAGGGCGGCGAAGATCAGGAAGCCGGCTTGCGGTGTTCCGGTAAGCTGCTTGGCCAGTCCGAGCGAGGAGGCGAGGTAGAAGCCGCCCACGCCGCCGCCGAACCCGACCAAACCGGTCATGATGCCGATCTCCTGCCCGAAGCGTTGCGGCACGAGCTGGAAAACCGCGCCGTTGCCGAAGCCGAGCGTACCCATCACCAGCAGGAAAAGCCCGAGCGCCAGCGGCAGCGATGTCGTGCCCAGGCTGATCGCGACCAGGGTCGCGGCGGCAAGCAGATACACCACGCTCAACGTCTTGATCCCGCCGATCCTGTCGGCCACCGCGCCGCCGATCGGGCGCACCAGCGATCCGGCAAACACGCACGCGGCGGTGCAATAGCCCGCGATCACCGGCGTCAGGCCGAAACTGTCGGTGAAATAGATCGAGAGGCTCGACGACAGGCCGACGAACCCGCCGAACGTCACGCCGTAGAACAGCATGAACCACCAGGCATCCTGATGCTTCAGGATCGCGAGATAGGCGGTGAACGGCTTGGGTGCCGGCTGGCTCGGCGCATCCTTGGCGACCGCCATGTAGAACAGGAATACGATCGCCAACGGGATCACCGCCAGCCCCAGCACCGCGTTCCACCCGAACGCCTTGGCGAGCAACGGCGCAAACAGGGCCGCCAATACGGTGCCGGAATTGCCCATGCCGGCAATCCCCATCGCCTTGCCCTGATGCTCCGCCGGATACCAGCGCGACGCGAGCGGCAGCGCGACCGCGAAGCTCGCCCCGGCAAAGCCCAGCAACACGCCGACCGCCAGCGTCCCGCCGAAACTGTCTACGCCCAATGCCCAGGACATCAGCAGCCCGACGATGACGATGATCTGGCCGATCGCGCCGGTGCGCTTGGGGCCGATCCGATCGACCAGCAATCCGTTGACCAGCCGCAGCACCGCGCCCGCGAGCGTCGGCACCGCAACCATCAATCCTTTCTGCGCAGACGAAAGACCGAGATCCTTCGAGATGATCGGCGCAAGCGGTCCGAGCAACACCCACACCATGAAGGCGAGGTCGAAATAAAGGAATGCTGCGATCAGCGTGCCGCGATCCCCCGATTGCCAGAAGCCGCTGCCGGTGCTTTTCATCGCGGCGGGTTCTGCCCCGATCAGTCCCTCGCTGAATGCCATGTTCGCTTGCGTCATCGCGTCGATCCCCCTCGGGCAAACGCAAAAAAGCCGCCGCGGCGCTCGACAGTTCGAGACGCGACGGCGACTTTGCCAGAATGTTGGTGATGTCGAATCCGCTACTTCGTTGCAGCAGCCCGACGATGTACGAAAGATGCCTCGGGTCTCGCCGCAGCGCAACATCTTTCTGCGGCGCAGCACATTAAGGTTCGAATCCGCCAAAATATCCGGTCAGATCAGCCGGATCGAAACTTCGCGCATCGAAGAAACGGTCCGCGCCGAGGATCAGACGCCCCTGCGTCGTGCCCACGCCAAGCGATTCGGCGATCCCGCCTTCCAGCTTGGAACTTGCTCCCGGCAACGGTACGCCGAGCGGACGCAACGCGCCACGATAGACATCCGGCCGGAACACGCGTTGTGCCGCCAGATAGTCCGTCTCGTTCGGCGTGGCATGGCCCGCCACGCACATCTGAGCATAAAGCCACGCCGCCTGGCTGACCCACGGAAAGTTCGCGGCCTCGCGGTGCTGGAACATGAAATCCGGCACATCGATCGGCTCGGCCCCTTGCGCGAACACAATCCGGTCGGAAATGGCATGCTCGATCAGCGTTGCCGATCCATCGAGATATTCCGGCCGGGCCAGGATCGCGGCGATCTCCTCACGTCGCGCCGGATCGACGAACGCTACGCCGGCCCGGTACAGCGCCCGTAACAGGCGCACGGTCAGGTCGGGATCCTCTTCCATCCGCGCGGTGCGCATCGCCAGCACCTTTTCCACACCGCGCAGCCATATCTGCGACGTGACCGCGACGATCACCCCGACGCCGCGATCGACGGCGACGCTGTTCCACGGCTCCCCGACGCAGATCCCGTCGATCTCGCCCGCCGCGAGCGAATCCGCGGCGAAGGGCGGCGCGACCGTGACGATCTCGACATCGCCGTCCGGATCGATGCCGCACCCGATCAGCCAATAGCGCAGCATGTAATTATGGCTCGAATAGCGATGTACCACTCCGAAGCGCAGTCGCTTCCCCACATCGCGCGCGGCGCTCGCGACCCCGGCCAGGCGCGCGCCGATCGCCGTCACGTCACCCGGCGCGCCCGACCGCGTTACTTGCGCGGCCAGATCCGGGCGCAGCGTGATCGCGTTGCCGTTGAGACCCAACACGAACGGCACCGACAGTGCCGTGGCTGGACGACCAAGCCCCAGCGTCGTGGCGATCGCCAGCGGGGCGAGCAGGTGCGCGGCGTCGCTATGGCCGTAGAGCAACCGGTCGTTGACCGTTGCCCAGCTCATGTCGCGCACCAGCTCGAGATCGATTCCCTCGGCCTCGGCAAAGCCGAACTCGCGCGCGAGGATCGGCAGCGCGGCATCGACCAGCGGCATGAAACCGATGCGGAAGGACGTATCGCTCATAGATCCCCCATCAGCCGGTCGGCGGTAACGATCGCATCGGCGACGTCACCGATCCGTCGTCCGCTATCCATCGCAGCCTTGCGCAAAGCGGCATAGGCGGCGGGCTCGTCGATTCCGCGCTTCTTCATCAGCAACGCCTTTGCCAGGTCGATCGCCTTGCGCTCGGCAAGCGCGCTGCGTGCTTCATCCAGTTCGGTACGCAACCGCGAATACGCGCGAAAGCGCCGGATCGCGAGCTCCAGGATCGGGCGAATCCGCTCCTTCTTCAACCCATCGACGACGTACGCCGAAACGCCGGCATCAATCGCCGCCTCGATCCCCGCCACATCGCTCTGATCGACGAACATCGCGACCGGCCGCGCCATCGCCTTGGATAAGGCAAACAGCTCTTCAAGTTCGTCTCGGTGGGGGTTGGCAAGATTTATCAGAACGACGTCCGGCGATAACACCTCCAGCCGTGCCGCGATCCCCTGCCGATCGACGAACGTCGTAACATCGCTGAGGCCAGCATCGCGCAGGCCCTCCTCGATCACCGCCGCACGCGCGGAGCTTTCATCGACAATCGCTATGCGCAATTCCACGCCCCCTGCTGCGGCGCAGCATAGGACGACATGAGCGATAGATACAGTGGCTTCCAGTGATGGCAGAAACGGCAGCGCTGCGGCGTCTGGAGTTTGTACACGGATTTCGGACAAACTCATCTCCTGCGGTGCCGGAAATCTTGCTTTCGTTGCCAAGCAGCGAGCCTGGATCGGTGCCCAGCTTCGATGACGGCCGCGGTCTGCCCTTAACAATTTCACCAATTCGGTCGGCAATCACTCTTTTGGGAACGGGCGACTGTTAGTTCGCGGGACGCCGGGCTGTGCTGGCGCGACGGATGATTTGGAGATCGACCGTCAATGCGAGAGCGGCATATCGGGCAGTTGGGCCAGATAGTCGTCCACGGCGGCAAAATGATCTCGCCAATCCGGGGCGTGATAGGCGGCCATGGCGTCGATCTGTCGCTTGCGTTCGGGCGATGTTCCGCAAAAATCGCGAATCTCGCGTTCCCATGCGACCGGGTCGGACGACGACACGTAGGTCGGAATGTCGCCGGCGATCTCCCGGAACACGGGCAGATTGGAGGCGATGACCGGGGTGCCCAATTGCAGCGCTTCGATCACGGGGAGGCCGAACCCTTCGGCGAAGGACGGCATCAGCAATGCGCGTGCGCCCTTGATGTGTTGGACGAGCTCGGTGTCGGAGCAGCGGTCTAGTTCATGAACGATCCCATCCAGGCCAAGGCCGCGATCCAGCACGGCCAGCGCGTGGTCGGCTTCCCAGCCGCGCTGACCGACGATCAGCAGATGCGGTGTCTCCGCGCCCAATCGTGCGATCATCCGCTGCCACAGGCGCAGGAGCAGGATATGGTTCTTGCGGCCTTCGATCGTACCGATCGTGATGAAATAGGGGTGCGCGGCAGGCGGGGACGTCACGTCTTCGGGCAACGCCGGGCCGGCCAGCCAAGCCGCGATGCCCGGTGGGCAAGGCAGATCCCGGTCGGCCGCGAACTTGTGCAGGTCCGCCAGGGTGACCGCCGAATTGGCGATGATGCCGCTTGCGCTGATTAAAGCGTTGGTCATCCGTTGCACGTGCTTTTCGGCCTCGCCCGCGCGGCAGAATTCGGGCGCGTTGATCGGGATCAAATCGTGGATGAGGTGGATCGCGCGCAGCTTATGCCGTGCGATCCACGCCGGCAGGCCGGGCGAATCCAGCCCGGTATGGCCGATATTTAGATACAGCGCGCCGCTATGGGGCCGGCTCGCCAGTGCGTGCGGCAAAGCCTTGGCGAGCAAGGCGACCAACCGCCGTCGGAAGCGCGGACCGCCTGCGATCAGCAGCGCGAACAGCCGCCTGGAATCCGCCACGGAAAGCACGGCGCGCCATTCCCCACGCTGGACGACGGCCTGGGCCTTCGGGCCGAAATGTTCGACGTACGCGAGGCATACGCGATCGATTCCGGTCGGCAGGCGGCCTGTCCAAACACGCCAGACCAAGCGGCTCACATCGATCAGCATAGTCGCCGGCATGTCCGATCAGGCGAGGCGGAGGCGCGGTGGGCGGGGCTGGAAACCGGTATCTCGGCTTCTGGACGGGTTGCGGTGTGGGTCACGCATCGCCTATCTATCGGCCGCTTCGTCCCGCCAGGCAACCGCAAGCGCGGCGAAGCGTGTACATTCGAGGATTGTGCTGAGGTATGTGGCGGCGGATCATCCTGGGATCGTTCCTGATTTCGCTGGTCTTCAACGCCGCTGCGATGGTCGCGACGTTTACCTTGCTGTCGGTGCTCGGCTTGATCGTGGGCTGGTATCTGGCGGATCTGGCCTCGGGTGTCGTTCACATGCTGCTCGATTATAGGCCCTGTCCGCCGGGCAAGCGCCTCAACGATTTGTATTTCTACACCGGATCGCGGGAGTCCGACGAGTATCTGATGCTGGTACGCGACCGGATGGCGGGCATCGGCGCGTTCGATCGGCTGGTCTATGATTTCAAGAACCACCATCCGCGCCCCATGGCGCTGGGTCGTCGTCCGGTGTGGCGGCTGATCGGATCGAGCGTCGTGATCGCCGCGTTGCCGATGAGCGTGTTGTTGAACATGGCTGCGCTGCTGCTACCGGTGCCGGGCTGGCTGGTCGCGATGCTGCTGGCGCTGATCGTCGGTGGTGCGTTCGCGCAATATTTCCACGGATCGCTGCACCGCGACGACAATCCGGCGGCGATCGACTGGATGCGTCGCCTGCGATTATTGATGACGCCGCAAGCACATCAATTGCATCACGACACGCTGCAGCGCGATTTCGCGACCAATTGTGGCTGGTCCAACCCGCTGATCAACCGCGTGTTCGTCGCGCTCCGGTCGCGGGGATATCTCGAGGATTCAGGGCTGGTTCCGGGCGCCTGAGCGCCGTCAGCAGGACCTGACAGCGAGCAGGCGTTCGACGCTGCTGTCGATCAGGATGCGGATCGCGGATTCGCTCGCGAGGCCACCACGCACCAGACATTTGGCGTGGAGCATCCGCTTGAACGCGGCGTAGAGCTTCTCATCGGGCTTGCCCGGCGCGGACCAGAATTGGTCAAGCCTGCCCTGATAGGTGACGCCGGGCACGTCATAGACCGCTTCGCCCAGCACGATCACCGGCGTGCCGCCTTCCAGTGCCAGCGTGCCGGACGTACTGTTGACGCACACCATGCCCAGCGCGCCGCTGGCCAGTTTGTTTAGATCACCACCGTCGATATGCAGGACGCGATCGGCGATATCGCGCTGCCGGGAATGCTTGCGCAGAAAGCGCCGCCAGTTGCGATAACCGCTGTCGAGCGGATGCTCCTTCACCAGCAGCAGGCAATCTTTCGGCGCATGGCGGGCGAAGCTTTCCAGTACGTAATCGGCGGCGATCGGCATCGATCCGAACGGCGAATGGGCGCGGATCTGGTAATCGCCGGTCAGCTGCAGCGGAAACAGGAAATATTTCTTGCCCGCAAGAGCTTGCAACACCTGTTCGGCCTGCCGCGCCCGACGCTTCGCGCGCAGGAATCGCAGCGCCCAGCCGATCCCGTCCAGCGTGATCGATCCTTCCCGGTGCGATCGATAGAAGGGAAAGCGCAATTTTCCGGTGACGACGTGGTGATAATGCCAGTAGCTGTCGCGCGCGCGCCGGCTGAAAGTCGCGGTGATCGGCGGCAGTTTCGGCAGCGGCGGCAGTGTGCGTGCCGCCGCCAGGATCACGGCCGCGTCGCGATCGAAGGAGGAATGGCCGTTCACGCCGTCGCCCTCCAGCGTCATCCAGTCGGGCCGGATATAGCCTTCCTCGAAGACATGCACATGCACCCCGCGCAGTTGCGCAAGCCCCAGGGCCGCGCGGTGCATCGGCCGGCAGTCGCCGAACAGAACGAGATCGGTGATGTCCCGATCGCGCAGGACATTGTCGAAATAGAGCGGCCATGACGGCATCGTGCCGCGAAAATCGGTTGCACCTTCGGTCCAGTCGTACCGGTCCCCACCGCTCAGGTTGATCCGGTGGATGTCCGCACCGAGGCGCGCCAGTTCTTCGCCGAGCAGGTGGAAGAACGGTCCAGGCGGCCCTTGCAGAAACAGGAAGTGGCGGCCCGCCGCCGATTGCACCGTCATTTCGGGTTGGTCCCAAATCGTTCGGCAAAGCGGGTGAGCGCGCCCTGCCAGGTCCGCAATTTGATGAGCGGGGAGGAGATATGCGCCTCGCCGTTCGCCAGCCGGCCCACCAGTACCTCCACCGGGCAGGGCAGGCGGGTGACCGGATCGATGTAGCGCGGATAGAGGATCAAGACCGCCGCGACCAGTTCGTCGATCGAGCGCGAACGGCCCCGGCGCTTCGGCACCGGGCCGTGATCTTCGGTCAGGCCCCAGCCGGCATAGAAAGGTACGCCATGCGTGACGACTCGTTTGCCCCGCATCAGCGCCTCGAACCCGGCGAGCGATGTGATGACGTGGAGCGTATCGGCCGCCTCGATCGCGGTGGTGACGGCCCCGCCGCGCTCGATGACGTCCGCGAGCGCGAGCACGTCCGCCTCGGCCAGTCGCCCCTTGCGATGGCCGGCCTCGACATCGGGATGCGGGCGATAGGTGATGAACGCGTCCGGCTCCAGTGCACGGGCACGGGCGAGCAACGCGAGATTGGTCATGCCGCCGCCGCCGGTCAGCACGGAGCGATCGTCCTCGACCTGGCCCGGGACCAACACCTTGCGCCGCTTCACCGGTTCGGCGGAGAACGCTTCGGGCGTCACCGGCGGACTGGCACCGTATTTGCTCAAACCGGCCGCGACGAGCCTGCGGCGCAGGGCGGCCGCCCTCGTCAACATCGCCGGCGAGAAATCCGTGTCGGCCAGGATCCGTTCGAGTGTGCTCGGCCGCGTCGGATCGAAATGCACGCCGACAGTGTCGACGATGACCGACAAAGGCGGGACGCAATTGGCGCCGAGTCCCTGCGATCGGATCATACCGTCTTCGATCTCGCCGATATGCACGCCGCGTCGCGTGAGATCCGCGATCACCGTTTCGGGAACACGCGAGGTCCAGACGAGGATATCGTCTTCGGCATCGGGTCTGCGCGCCATTCTGGACCCGGCATATCGGACGCGCGTGCTGCCGTCCCACAACAAGGCGTCCATCGTCACGCGTTTCCAGCGTGCGATGCCGTAAATCGCCTTTGGAGTGCGGTTCAGCTCGATCAAGGCGCGCCAGTCGCCAAGCTGCGCGATGGCCGCCGCCAAATCCCATGGCGCGCCCGTAAACGGGTTGGTCAACGGGGCCTGTGTCAGCACATCGACGAGACAGGCCACGATGGTCGCGCGGTCCGCTTCGCCAAGTGCGGCAAAGCGCCCGTCGCCGAAGACGCGTAAATCCCGCCCGCTAAGGGCCGCGATCAAGGCGAGGTCGTCGTTTCCGCCTGCCCATATCGAGCCGGCCCGGGCGACGATGTGCCAGGGATCCGCACGGGGATCGAAGCAGGGAATGTTCGTTTGTTCGAACCATGCGGACGGGGCCAGCGCCACCGCCCGCGCCGTTAGCCCCGCCTTCTGTGCGGCTTTTACCATCAGTACGGCCATGTCCCGCGATGTGGGCGCGAGAATCAGATCGCGATCGGGCGGCAATACGGGCTGGGGATTCCAGAATGCCCCGCCGATGCGCAGGCGGACGATGTCGGCAGCCAGCATCTCGGCCTCGCCCGGTGCAACCGCGACCGACCCAGCACCGATATGCGGCCGGCCTCCCGGAAAGGGCGGTATACGGAGAAACGGTGGCGGCGATGCGGTCACGGGCTAGCCTTTGACGGCTCGATCGACCCGCAGCAATTGTCGCAACAGACTTTCGAGATCGGCCAGCGGCAAGGCCGAAGGGCCGTCGCACAGCGCGCGCGCCGGATCGGGATGCGCCTCCAGGAACAGGCCGGCGATGCCCACGGCAATACCGCTACGTGCCAGCGCCGCCGTCTGGCGCCCGCGCCCATCGGCACTATCCGCGCGTCCGCCCGGTTTTTGCAACGCATGGGTCACGTCGAAGATCACCGGCGCATCGGCCTTCATCAGGTCGATCCCGAGCATGTCGACGACGAGATTATTGTATCCGAAGCTCGATCCCCGCTCGCACAGCAACACCTTCGCATTGCCTGCCTCGGCGCATTTGGCGATGATATGGCGCATTTCCGCCGGGCTGAGGAATTGCGGCTTTTTGACGTTGATCACCTTGCCGGTGCGCGCGATCGCGGCGACTAGATCCGTCTGGCGCGCGAGGAAGGCCGGCAGCTGGATGATATCCGCGACTTCGGCGACGGCGACGGCCTGAGCGGGTTCGTGCACATCGGTCAGAACGGGCACGCCGAAGCGTGCCTTGACCTCGGCGAGCAGTTTCAGGCCCTGTTCCATGCCCGGCCCACGATAGGAATTGATCGAGGATCGGTTTGCCTTGTCGAAGCTGGCCTTGAACACATAGGGCACGCCGAGCTTCTGCGTCACCGCCACGAAATGCGCAGCCGTCTCCATCAGGGTGTCGCGGTCCTCGATCACGTTCATGCCGCCGATCAGCACGAAGGGCGCGGCGTTCGAGAACACGATTTCCTGGTTCAGGCGGATATCATTGGAAACGGCTGGGCTGGTCATAGGTCGTGCTTATGCGATGCCCCGTGCCGCCAGAACAGCCTCGATCGCCGGCACGTCACCGGGATTGTTGAGTTCGATGCAATCCCAGCCTACGGACTCGAACGTGACGACCCGGATCGGGGCATCGCTTTCGAGAAAGCGCAATTGCTCCAGCCCTTCAAGCTCTTCGAGCGCGGACGGGATTTTCGCGGCATAATCCGCCAGCGCATCGCAGCGATAGGCATAGACGCCGAGGTGCAGGCGGACCTGTTCATGCGCGATAGCATCCAGGGCCGGTGGCACGAAGGGCAGCACGCGTTTGGAAAAATACAGCGCCCGGCCCGATGCTGTGGTGACGACGGTCGTCCCGCCGACGCGTCCGGCGGCGGCATCGCCGATCAGATGCGCGTAGGTGCTGGCCGATGTCCGTAGCGCGACCGTGGCCATGGCCGCTCCGGGTTCCGCGGTGAGCGCGGCCACCAGATCGGGGATGACGAATGACGGGGTCAGCGGCGCATCGCCCTGCAGGTTGACGACGATCTCGTTGCCAAGCCCCAGGGTGGCGACGGCTTCGGCACAGCGTTCGGTGCCGTTGCGGCATTCGGGCGCGGTCATCACCACCTCGCCGCCGAAATCGCGCACCGCGTCCGCGATCCTTGCATCGTCGGTTGCGACATACACCGCGCGCGCGCCGGGCACGCTCTGTGCGCAGGTCCAGCTCCGTTCGATTAGAGATTTGCCCTCGCCGGTCGCTCCGATCAACGGCACCAGCGGCTTACCCGGATAGCGGCTCGATTGGAAACGTGCCGGAATGATGATCGTGAACGGCGGTACGATGCCGGTCATTTCAGCCCGAAGCGCAGCAGATCGTGGACGTGCACGATCCCGATCGGGCAGGCCGGCTGGTCGGCATCGCGCCCCCCCACCACGAAGGCTGCGGTGATCTTGGCCTCGTTCAGCAGCACCAGCACCTCGTCCACCAACATATCGGCCGGGATCGATTTGGGTGCCGGGGTCATGACGTGCGCGGCGGTGGACACGTCGATCGTATCGAAATGGCGGCGCACATCGCCATCGGTGATCACGCCAATCAACCGGCCCTCCGGGTCGATCACGCCGGCAATGCCGAAGCGCCCGTTGGTCATGATCGAGATCGCCTCGGACATATGGGTTTCCGGCGACACCAGCGGCAGGCGGTCCGGGCCATGCATCAATTCACGCACCGGCGTCAGCGGGAAGCCGATCGTGCCGGCCGGGTGCAGCGCGCCGAGCATGCGCTTGGAGATGCCGCGCATATCCATCACCGTCATGGCCAGCGCATCGCCCAGCGCAAGCTGGATCGCAGTGGAGGTCGTCGGCGCGAAATTGATCGCACAGGCCTCGCGCGCCTCGGGCAGCAGTACGGCGACCTCCGCCATACCCATGACGAGTGAATTCTGTCGTGCGGCGACTCCGATGATCGGAATGCCCGATTTGCTGGCATAGGTCAGGATCGAATGAAGTTCGGCGGTGTTGCCGGAGTTCGAAAAGACCAGCAGCACATCGCCTTCGACCAGCATGCCGAGATCGCCATGACCCGCCTCGGCGGGGTGAACGAATGTCGCTGGCGTGCCGGTGGCGGCGAACGTCGCCGCCACCTTGCGCGCGATATGGCCGGATTTGCCCATGCCGGTCACGACGAGCTGACGGCGCGTGCCATGGATCAGGCGACACGCATCTATGAAAGCGTCGTCCAGGGAGTTTTCGAGCAACCTCAGCGCATCGGCTTCGATCCGAACGACCTCACGCCCGCGTGCCAATATGGCATCGCTATCAGCGTCCGGTCGGACCAGCATATGTTTCACTCGAAATCCCCTGCGACCGCAAGTTGCACGCTCGTTTTATATAATAAACTGTTTCGGTTGCATTTTCTTACGTTGGCCCCTTACGACAGTACAACTTGGGGTTCAATGGCAAGGCTTCGGTTTGCTAGTGCAAAGCGCTGAAGCGGTACGATTTCGAGCCCCGAAGGCGGTGCATAAGCTTGCGCGACATCCGACGCATTGCCTTGGGTTCGCACGCACTCGTGGGCGCGCTGCGCGAACTTCGCGCAGCCTGTGCGTGTCTGAGTCCGAAGAGATGTCAGCGTCGGCCGAATTCCAGCATCCGCCTGATCGAGGTCGCATATTCGGACTTGCCCAGCGCAGCGATTGCCTTGTTCAGTTGGGCTTCGTCGATGAAGCCCTGATTGAAGGCGATTTCCTCGGGACAGGCGACCTTGAAGCCCTGGCGTTTCTCGATCGTGCGGACGAATTCCGCAGCCTCGAGCAGGCTGTCGGCGGTTCCCGTGTCGAGCCAGGCGAAGCCGCGGCCCATGATCTCGACCGTCAGTTCGCCGCGTTCGAGATAGACGCGATTGACGTCGGTGATTTCCAGTTCGCCGCGCGGCGACGGTTTCAGGTTCGCGGCGATATCCACGACCTGATGATCGTAGAAATACAGCCCGGTCACCGCCCAGTTGGAGCGCGGTATCGCGGGCTTTTCTTCGATCGACAGCGCGCGCATCGCGTCGTCGAACTCGACCACGCCGTAACGTTCCGGATCGTGGACATGATAGGCGAAGACCGAAGCGCCATTCGGCCGGGCCATCGCGCTCGCGCACAACTCCGTCATGCCGTGGCCGTAATAGATATTGTCGCCCAGCACCAAGGCGGATGGATTGCCGTCCACGAAGTCAGCACCGATGATATAGGCCTGCGCTAGCCCGTCCGGGCTCGGCTGCACGGCATATTCGATGTTCATGCCCCATTGCGACCCATCGCCCAACAGCGTCTGGAACGACGGCACGTCGCGCGGGGTGGAGATGAGCAGCACTTCGCGTATACCGGCCAGCATCAGCGTGGACAGCGGATAATAGATCATCGGCTTGTCGTAGACCGGCATGAGCTGCTTCGACGTCGCGAGCGTCATGGGGTGGAGTCGCGTACCGCTGCCGCCGGCGAGGATGATGCCCTTCATATGCGTAGTTCCAGTCTGTCCGGGATCAGGAAAGGTGCCGTGCGACGCAGAGGTCGACGGCGTGTTGCCAGGGGCCGAGGCGGATGCCGTATGCGTCCGCCAGCTTCGTGCAGTCGAGCCGCGAATTGCCGGGGCGTGTGGCCGGCGTCGGATAATCGGCGGTCGTGATGTGGCGCACGCGCGCCGACGGGCCACCGCGCTCGGCGGAAGCGGTGAAGATGGCCTCGGCGAACCCGGCCCAGCTTGTGTCGCCAGCCGCCGTCATGTGGAACACGCCGCGCAGGTCCGGCGACGCATCCGCCGCCAACCGCTCGACCACCTGCAACACCCCCTCGGCGATATCGAGCGCGCCGGTCGGATTGCCGAACTGGTCCGCTACCACGCCCAGCTCGTCGCGATCGGAGGCCAGGCGCAGCATGGTCTTCAGGAAATTGGCGCCGAACGGGCTGTAGACCCAGGCCGTGCGCAGGATCGCGGTATCGGCATGCGCGGCCAGCACGGCCTGTTCGCCCGCCAGCTTCGATGCGCCGTAGATGCTCAGCGGGCCGGTCGGATCGGTCTCGACATAGGGTTCGGGCTTGGTGCCATCGAATACGAAATCCGTCGACAGATGGACGAGCGGCACGCCCAGGACTGAGGCGGCCTTGGCCACCGCGCCCGCGCCGGTCGCATTGACCGCGAAGGCCAGCTCGCGTTCGGATTCAGCCTTGTCGACGGCGGTATAGGCGGCCGCCGAAACGATCGCGTCCGGTGTCGCCGCGATCAGGGCGTCACGCACACTCGCCACATCGGCGAGATCGAAATCGGGTCGGCCGAGGGGCAGGATCACATGCCCACGCGCCGGCGCGCGTTCGATCAGGCTCTGCACGACCTGCCCGTTCCGGCCGGTGACGGCGATCCTCACGGCGCGGTGGCCGCCGGCTTGGCGAGGCCAAGCCGCGCGCCGTCATATTGTTCGCGCAAAGGCCCCCACCACCATTGATTGTCGAGATACCATTGCACCGTCTTGTCGATGCCGGTCTCGAACGTCTCCTGCGCACGCCAGCCGAGTTCGGTCTCCAGCCGGGTGGCGTCGATCGCATAGCGCGCGTCATGGCCGGGGCGATCGGTGACGTAGGTGATCAACGTCTCGCGCGGCGTGTCGGTCGGCACGAGGCGGTCGAGCGTCTGGCAGATGCGGCGGACGACTTCGATATTCTGCCGCTCGTTGCGTCCGCCGACATTATAGGTCTCACCCGGGCGGCCGCGCTCTGCGATCAGATCCAGCGCACGGGCGTGATCCTCGACATACAGCCAGTCGCGCACATTATCGCCCTTGCCGTACACCGGCAGCGGACGCCCATCGAGCGCGTTGAGGATGATCAGCGGAATCAGCTTTTCGGGGAAGTGATACGGCCCGTAATTGTTCGAGCAGTTCGACACCACGACCGGCAGGCCGTAAGTCCGCTGCCACGCCTTTGCGAGATGATCGGACGACGCCTTGCTGGCCGAATAGGGCGAACTCGGATCATACGGCGTCTCTTCGGTGAACAGTCCTTCAGCGCCAAGCGATCCGTACACCTCGTCGGTCGAGACATGCAGGAAACGGAACGCCTCCTTCGCCCCGTCTTCCAGCCCGAGCCAATAGGTCCGCGCGGCCTCTAGCAGGGTGAAGGTGCCCATGATGTTGGTGCGGATGAAATCGGCCGCGCCCGTGATCGAACGATCGACATGGCTCTCGGCAGCGAGATGCATGATCCGGTCGGGCTGGAACTCGGCGATCGCCGCATCCATGCCCGCACGGTCGCAGATGTCGGCGTGCAGAAACTGGTGATTGTTGCGCCCTTCCACTGCCTTCAGCGACGCCATCGTGCCGGCATAGGTCAGCGCATCGATGGTCAGGACGTCATAACCCTGTTCGAGCACGAGATGACGCACCAGCGCCGAACCGATGAACCCGGCACCTCCGGTAACGATGATCCGCATTTAGATTTCAGTCCTGGTAGGTGAAATAGGCAGGAAGATCGGCCAGCTTGGGCTGGATGCGATCCTTGGGCGACAGCGTGTCAGGATCGGCGACCGCCGGCCAATCTATGCCGATCGCCGAATCATCCCACGCCAAGCCCTTGTCGCTCGCATGGTCATAATAAGCGGTTACCTTATAGACGAGCATCGTATCGGGCACGAGCGTACAGAAGCCGTGCGCGAACCCGGGTGGGACCCAGAGCTGCCGTCCGTTCTCTGCCGAGAGTTCGATCGCGATCGACTTGCCATAGGTTGGGGAGCCAGTGCGGATGTCCACCACAACATCGAGCAGCGCGCCGGCGACACAGCGGACCAGCTTGCCTTGCGCGAATGGATCGGTCTGGAAATGCAAGCCGCGGATCGTACCCACTTTTGCGCTGAGCGATTCATTTTCCTGAACGAATACGAATTTGCCCACCGCATCCGCGAAAGCATCTTCGCGAAACGTCTCGGCGAAATAACCGCGGGCGTCTCCGCGACGAAGAGGCTGAATGGCAACCGGGCCGTCGATATCAAAAGTCTGGGAATTCATACTCGGGCGGGCTCTCGATCTGACTTGGCTCCGATCCTCGGAACCGGATCGGTTTTAGGTTGTCAATATGATGACGGCGCTCCTATCAGCTGCGACCGATCAGAACAAATGACTGAGGCTTGGACAGGAAATGCTGGGCTCATTCGGATCGCGTGGTGGTCGCTTCGGCTGGCCGCGTTTCAACGGCTGGCGTCGCGCGATATAGGAGGTTTCGTTGATCCATCGGGGATCGAGCCGAAAGCCGTTGGCGGAAACCATTATGGTCGGTCTGACCCGAAGCATACGTTTCCAAAACGGTCATGGGTTCGTTCGACTGGCGTTTTTGCGCTAACCTGTTAGTCCCGCTCGTTCGGAGCGCGGGCACCGCTGCCATTTCGGTTGGGCGTCAAATCGTTTTCGAGCCAATTCCAGCCGGCGGTCGAGAAATGACTGGGTGGTTCAATACTGATTTTAATGTTTAGAGGTTTTATGCCGTCCAGCAAGTTGACGTCCCCTAAAGGTCGTGTCGGCGCTATCTATCTGCTCGGATCAGTTGCGGCGGTATTCGCGGTTTCCGGCTGCGCATCGCTGCCGACGAGTGGACCGACAGCCCAACAAGTCGTCCGCGGCACGCAGGATGGTCGCAATACGATCGGTATGCGTATCGTCGACATCGACGGGACATTGACGACCCCAGCAGCACGGCCGAATGATGCCGTGGTTGGCGGGCTTGCCGCATTAGGAACCGCAAGTGTCGTTCAGACCAAAGGTTCGGTAGGCGTCGGGGATCAACTCGATGTGGCGGTTTTCGAGGTCGGCGTAAGCCTTTTTGGAGGCGCACGGCCTGCGGGTGTCGATTTCGACGCGTCGTCGCAGGTTCAGCGCTTTCCGACCGTGACGGTCGATACCGCAGGCCAAATCCGACTTCCGTATGCAGGAACGATCGCAGTGGCGGGGCATACGCCGAACGAGATCGCCTTGATGATCGAGCGCGCTTATCGTGGAAAATCGCAAAATCCTCAGGTGCTCGTAACGATCCGCGGCAATGTGAGTGAAACGGTCTTCGTGTCTGGCGATGTCCGAAAATCCGGCAGGATCGAGGTAACCGCTCAACGCGAACGGCTGCTCGATGTGATCGCCAATGCTGGCGGCACCGTCGCGCAGACCCAGGATATGGTCGTCCGGGTAACCCGAGGCAACCAGGAAGCTGAGGAGCGGCTTGATCGGGTCCGGGTCGGCGCACCTGACGATCTTGTTCTTTCCCCCGGCGACAGAATCGAACTCATCCGTCGTCCGCAAACCTTTATCGTGCTTGGTGCAACCAGTCGTGTTGCTCAGGTTCCGTTCGATCAAAGTGATCTTACCTTGGCCGAAGCGGTTGCGCGGGCCGGAGGACCGAACGATGCTACGGCAAATCCCCGCGCCGTTTTCCTGTTTCGTTATGAAGCGCCTGCCGTCCCGGGTCAGCTCGCTCAACCCGTTATCTACCGTCTCGATATGGTCAATCCGGCGAGCTATTTTATAGCTCAGCGCTTTCCTATGCGGGATAAAGACGTACTTTACGTCAGCACTGCGGCGATCAATCGGACGGCGAAGTTCGTCGCCATCATCAACCAATTGTTCTCACCGTTCGTTGCTGCACGCACACTTACCGGGAACTGACGCGGCCCGTTAACTGACGCGCCATGGCTCGGGTCGGGCTGGTCCCGTTCATCCCGCATTGCTCCAGCGCCAATTGGGCGCGCTGACATAGTCCAGCCCGATCGCGCTGCCCGGAGAAAGGATTATTCCGGTTCCGACCGGCATCGGGGTAGGCTCTACGCCATCCATGCGCGCGCCATCAATCAACAAGGCCCGGACAAGCCCGCCCCATATCGACACTTGGACTGGTTGGCCTGAAAAATTGCGCAGCAGAGTGCCGGATGCGGGTAGCGGCGGAGTAGATATGCCCTGTCGACCGTGAATACGCACGCCTTCGCAGGCCTTTGGATCCACGATCGAGGTGGCAGACAGCGCGAAGTTATTGGCGACGAACTCGATCCATTGTGACTGATTGCATCCGGTGCTGCGTATCGCCCGCTGCCGAATTTCGGAAAACTGGCAGCCAAGCACAGCGTGAGCGCCCGATGTCGCGACTTCGTTGCTATACGCAACATCGGTATTTTCGAAGGTGAAGCCCTGGACTGTGATCCCGAAATTGACCCCGTCGCGGATCGCGAAACCCGTCGTCGCGTTCGACGCTGCGCCACCAGCAAATGTCATGCACTCGACTTGGCGACACTCGATTGCCGTCCCATGGTTGTTTCCGCGGCCGTCCGCATAGGCATTGGCCTTCAGGCCGATGGCGAGGCTGCCCGGTGCCAGGTAATTGAGCCGCAAGGCTGTGACCGGGCCCTGGTCGAAGCTGTTGTCGACCGCCACATCCCGGATTCGAAGCATATTGACCGGGTCTGAAAAGTTATCGCGCCCGATCGAGACAAGCGGACCCGCGAGCGCTCCAACGAAACCAAGCCCTTCCAAGATCGGATCGAACCAATCCGTCGGCCCCTCGAAGCGCAATCCACCTGTACGGCCTTCGATCCGGAGCAGCGATTGGCCCGGCCCAGCAATCCCGACGACGGCGACGGCATGCGGAGCACCGCGCACCTGTCGTGTAAGATCGAGCGAGATCGGGCGGCCGAGATTCGACAAGGCATATTCGCCCGCAGGCACCAATACAGGCGATCCATCGTCGCGACAGGCCGCAAGGCAATGGCGCAAAGCCAGGAGATTGACCGCCCCAGGGGCGTCCGGGCGGGCGCCGAAAGTCTCGATCGATCTTCCCGTCCGAACGATCGAAGGACTTGTGTTTTGTTCGGTAATGGATCGAGTGAGGGTGGCGGGCAGCATCGGAGCGCCGCCTACCGTTGCGAGCAGCGAGCGTCGATTCCAGTCTCGGCCAAGTATTTCTTCGGTCATGCCAGGGATCGGTAGCGGACGATTGCGGCCTCGACATCGTCGAACATCTCGATGCGTCCGCCGTGCAGGACCGCCCCCATATCCGTGAATTGACGGATCGTGTCGACATTGTGCGAGACCAGAATGATGTCGGCGTAAGCGGTGCGCTCGGCGAAGGCCGCCAGCGCCTTTTCGCGAAAATTTCCGTCCCCGACTTCGGTGATCTCGTCGATCAGATAAATATCGAAATCGATGCCGAGGCAGGCGCCAAAGGCAAGCTTTGCCAGCATGCCTGACGAATACGTCTTGGTCTGATTGTCGAACTGTTTCCCCAGTTCGGAAAAATCCTGTACCGCATCGGCTAGGAAGTCGCGGTCGACGCCATAGATGTCTGCCAGGAACGAGACATTATCTCGCCCCGACAAATCCGGATGAAAAATGGTCGCCAGGCCAAGAGGGAAGGACACTTGCCGATCGCGGCGTACTTCTCCGCGGTCGGGGATCTCGGTTCCCGAAATCAGGCGGATCAGGGTGGACTTGCCGGCACCGTTGAGGCCCAGAACCCCGACGTTGCGACCGGTAGGGAACAACACGCTGGCATTGTCGAGCACGACATTTCTTCCTCCGCCGCGCGGATGGTAGATTTTGGAAACACGGTCGAGCTCGATCATTCGACGTCCAGCATTCGACGGCGCATAAGTCGTTCCATTATAAGCGCAATTGCTACCGTTCCGACTGCAAAACCGACCAGATAAGTAACGCTGAGCCATTCCGGCGCGGGTTCATGAAAATAGTGGAAGCGCAACAACTCGATCCCCTGCAGAACGGGGTTCCAGACCAGAATGTCGCGCACCCAGATTGGCATCATGCGCGGAACGTAGAAAGTACCCGACGTGAAATAGATCACCGATGCCGCCGCACCCCAGATGCGTTCCCAGGCGGGAAACACCGAAACGATCGCGGCACTGATCATGCCAACCCCGATCGCGGCAACCCAGAGGATCATCAACGCCCCAAGTACGGCGAGCGGTTCGAGTGGTATGGCATCCAAGCCGACTATAACGAACGCGGCCAGGAAGATCGCTGCGACGATCAGTTCGGTCACCGCCTCCAGCACGGCACGCGCCGCAAAAATATCAAGAATACGCACTCTGGGAATTTGAAGCAGCGGCCTGTTTTCCGGAACAGATCCGATCAAATGACCTGCGGTATGGGTAAACATGTGATACGGAATAATGCCGGTGAAGTAAAAAACCGCGAAACTCTGTCCGATCGGAGGCAGTCCGCCATGGTTCAGCATACCGATCAGAAAGATCATGATGCCGATATGCGCGAGCGGTTCGAACAATACCCAGAGATAACCCAGGCGCGAGCGACCGAACCTTGTCTTCATTTCACGCCTGAACAAGGCTGAGACGCTGCGCACGAAGCTGGGTGGGCGGATATGTCCGCGAGTGGGCACGCGTTCGCGTCGGTTTGCGGAAGGCGCTATCGTCTGTCTGCCACTGATCAATTGGGCATACAGATGCTTGTTGATCACCGTTTCATAGACGGACAAGAAGCCGATATCTGCCGGAGCGAGTTGCACGATACGAGCGCCTACCTCTATCGCACGGTCGTAGCGGCCGGCCTCGGTGTAAGTGGCGAAGACGCCACGGAGCCATGCTTCGCTTTCTGCTCCGTCCTGCCTGGACGCGGTCAATTCGTCGAGAAATGCCGCCGCCTTGCCGTGTCGCCCAAGTTGTCCCAACACGGCAACGGCGTGAAGCAGATAGCCTCGTTCGGTCGGTGCAATCGCGATTGCTCGTTCGATCTCGACAAACGCTTCCTCGAACTGCTTGCCTTGCGCCAGCGCCACACTGCGCAGGAACCGCAGTTCGGCATCTTCGACATCCGGCAAAGCCGCCAACTGATCGAGTGCTGCCTGACCCTCCCCGCGGTCGAGCAACAAGCGGGCGATCGCGAAGAGTATCGCTGGATTTTCAGGGTGACGCCGTGCGGCCCGCCGGCCAAGTAACGAGACCAGCCGGTGACGTTTCAGCATCGCCGCCGCCGTCAGCGCTATCGGCCACAGGGCAACGCTCGCGGTTTCCCCGCGAAGCGCCGGCAAGGCAACGCCGAGAGCCTCTTTGGGGCGAGCAAGATGCATCAACGCTTCGACCAGCGCTGTCCTGAATATAGGATTGTTCGACGCGGCCGCGACGGCCGCTCTCAGATAAGGTTCTGCTTGAGCGGCGCGGCCGGTGGCGAGATAGTCGAAGCCGATAAACGCATCTTGTTCTGCATCGAGTGGAACGATCGCGGATAAACGCAACAAGGCCTCGGAAGCACCGCTTCGGTCCCCGGCCTGCGATCGCAGCCAGGCAAGCTGTGCGAGCAAATCCCGGTGATCACCGATCTCGGCGAGCGCCGCCGCGATGATTGTCCCGGCTTCTTCATGATCGCCTTGGGATATCAGACGCTGCGCTGCGGCCAAAGCCTTGGCCGCAGCGTCGTCGAGGCCCTGCTTTGTCAGTGCGTCACCCGGCATGCTGCGCGACGCCTCCCGAGGCGAACGGGTTTGCTCACAGGAAGTCCTCGAGCATCATCTGGCTATCCACGATGCGTTGCTGCCGGTCGACGTCGGCGCTTACCATGTCGGTTACCAACTGCTCGAAATTGCGCTCATGCTTCCAGCCAAGCTTGGTGCGTGCTTTGGTCGGATCGCCAAGCAACAGGTCGACCTCGGCGGGACGGAAATATTCCGGATCGATCATAACCAGAATTTCGCCGGTTTTGGTACACAGGCCGACTTCGTTGACACCCTCGCCTTCCCAGCGGATTGTCCGGTCGATATGGCCGAACGCCACATCTACAAACTCCCGCACGCTGTGCATTTCACCAGTTGCCAGAACGTAATCGTCGGCATTGTCCTGCTGTAGGATGAGATGCATGCCACGAACATAATCACGCGCATCGCCCCAATCGCGCTTTGCTTCCAAGTTGCCTAGGCGCAAAGTCTGCTTTTGCCCGGCTTTGATCTGGGCAACGGCTTTGGTGATCTTGCGCGTCACAAACAATTCGCCGCGCAATTGGCCTTCGTGGTTGAACAGGATGCCATTGGATGCGTGCATTCCATAGGCTTCGCGATAGTTGACGGTGATCCAGTAACCATACAGCTTGGCTACCCCGTAAGGGCTGCGAGGATGAAATGGCGTTGTTTCGGTCTGCGGTGTCTCCAGCACCTTGCCATACAGTTCCGACGTCGATGCCTGATAAAAGCGGGCATGATCGATCAGGCCCGCCGTGCGGATGGCTTCCAGCAGGCGCAGAACGCCAATACCGTCGGCATTAGCGGTGTATTCGGGTGTTTCGAAGCTGACCGCCACATGGCTTTGCGCCGCCAGATTGTAGATTTCAGTCGGCCGGACGGTCGCGATGATGCGGATCATCGAAGAAAAGTCCGTGAGGTCGCCGTAATGCAGCTTCAAGCGCCCCTTCGCGATATCTTCGCCAAGGAGCTTGGACAAGCGATGCGTGTTCGGGGCGGAAGAGCGACGGACGATGCCGTGCACGATATAGCCCTGATCGATCAGCAATCGCGATAGATATGCGCCGTCCTGTCCGGTGACGCCGGTGATTAAAGCAATCTTAGACATTTCTGACCTCTTCAGAGACGTGCTGGAAGCGTTGGAGTTGAGCCAAAATGCTGCCGCGGATGTTGTAATTAGAATAGGCTTTGTCACGTGCTAAACGCATAGTCGAGCGTTCCGGCTGGGCAGCGGCTTGCTGCACTTTCTGCGCCAGCTCGATATAGTTTCCGATGTCAAAACCGAGAAATGTTTCACCGAAATATTTACGCGTCTCGGCAAATGAGTGGTTGTTGGCACAGACCAATTTTGCTCCTGCTTCCATTCCGAGCACAATTACACCGGACATGCTCTGTCCGACTTCGATGTAAGGAAGAACTACCGCATCAGACAGGCGGAGCGCTTCGATGAATTCAGGATCCGGCAAGCTGCCGATGAAACGGACCCGTTCAGACAGAAGCGGAAGGGGCGGGTGCTGGGTTGATGCGTCGGCCAATCGCTGTGGTTCGCCCAATTGAACCACGGGCATGCCCAATCTCTTCAACTTTGCGGTACGCATCTCACGGGCGTAAACCTCTTCGTCGACTTCGCCCATCAATTCCATAAGCTTTTCGATGAATGGATGTACGGCCGAATGCGCTTGAATCGACTGTGGATGATGGCTGCCGAACAAGACCAGCTTGTATTCGGGTGGTAGTTCCAAGAGCGATTGAAGCGCTGTCTCGATCCCTTTATATTCCGATATATAGCCGAACAGGCCAACGATCTTATCGTCGGGAGCAAAGCCATGCTTCTCTCGAAAGCCGCTGACGTCCGCTTGTCCCCAAGCCGCATCGCGCTCTTCGGGGGTCAGGAAGGCTAGAGGATAGTCGAAACAATTGGGCATGCGGTAGATATCTGTAACGACCCTTCGCTCACGCTTGGTGTGGACTTTTATCCAAGCATTCTTGCGCTTTGATTCATGGCCGACTTGCTCCACGATATCGCGATACAGATTCACGAACCGTTGCGAACCGGCCCGCCGCTTCCAGGGCATCAAGGACATCTGCTTGATCGCCTGCCATAATGCCCGAGAACGTGGAATTGCTTCCACATCGATCCGATGCATAGTCAATATGACATTTGGTGCCGCCGCAATGAGCCATCCGATCCGTCGCTTGATGTCGCCAATCGTCTTTCCGAACAAACCCGCCTCGAATTGAATGTTGACGTAATCATATTCGCGCAGTTTTGCGGCGATCGATCGGATATGCGCATCTCCAGCCTGCCGGAAAATTTTGTCCTTCTTTTGGAGAAGGAAAAGATCGAGCGGCAATACGTCCACATCAACGAATTCACTAAATCCTGTCTTGAGGACGTGTGTATAAGATGCGTTCCCACAGTTTTCATTGTAAGTACTGACTATGGCTAATCTTGCCATATCTAATGTCCCCGATATAAAAAAGAGAATTTCTTATTAGAATTCAGAAGAAATCGATTAATAGATGTCGTGATCTAAATCATGAACGAAGCGAATTGAAGTTCTCTTTTACCCAGAGTATCGTTTCTTCGAGGCCGCGATTCAAGGAATAGGACGTTTGGAAACCGATGTCTTGGATCTTCGTCACGTCGTAGGATCGCCGTAACTGACCGAGCGGTTTCTCGGGATCCCATCGATAGACCACATCGGGATAAAATGCCGCGATAGCTGTCACCAACTCATGGATGGTTCCAGGTTTGCCAGAGGCAAGATTATAGGTGCCTTCCCCCTGATCCATCAGCTTGGCAAGGCCGGCCGCCGCATCCGCGGCATAAAGGAAGTCGCGCTGGGGAGAGCCATCGCCCCAGATGTCTACGACACCACCGTCGCGACTTGCGGATTCGAACTTCATCAGTAGTGACGGAATGACGTGGCCGTATTCGATGTTAAATCGGTCATGCGGACCATAAAGATTGGTTGATATCGCATAGGCGAAGCGCGTTCCGAACTGCCGACGATAGCTTTCGAGTTGTACCAGCATCCCGCGCTTGGCGAACGCATAGGCATATTCCGAGGCGTGAGGCTCACCTTTGAGCGCATCATCCTCTCGCATCGGCTGCTGAAGGCCATCCGCGTATATCGCAGCGGTTCCCATGGCTACTATCTTTTCGACGCCGATCTGGCGCGATGCCTCGATGACATGCAGGTTGAGCAGCGTGTTGCGCCGGAAAGCATCGCCTGGAAAAGCGGTGTTACCGCCCAGGCCGAACACTGCGCCCGCCAGATGGTAGACAAGCCTCGGCTTCTCGCGCTCGAACAGGGCACGACAGACGTGCCAATCCTCAAGGTCGCCATCGGCCCGGCCGCGCAGAACCCGAATATCTGCACCACGCGCGGTCAGCAAGGCGTCTAGTGCAGCGCCCGCGACGCCGCTGCCACCGGTTATCAAGATATCCGCCACTTAAATCCTTTCACGGTAGGATTTCAGAACAAGCGACGCGATGATCCACGCGCTCATCGCAAAGCCCAGAAAGATCGCCAGCGAAAGCGCAAGGCGCGGAGCATCTGCTTCTTCAGGAAGCGTAGGACTAAAGATAGTGTCCAAGTACAATTGCTGTTGCGCGGCCTGCGCCTGCTGCTTTTCCTGGGCCACCATAGCGAGTTCATAACGTTTCTGCGCAAAATCCTGCTCGACCTGCAATTGCTGAAACGCGCTGAGCGCGCCCGAGAGATTGGCCGTACCATTTTGTTCGCCGGTCGAGCGCGACTGAAGAGCGCCGAGCGCCGAGCGAAGTGAAGCGATGCGGGTCCGAAAAGCAGGCAGGGCAGGTGAGCTAGGAGAGTAGCTTTCTCGCATGGACAACTCGGCCTGAGCCTTGATGATTTCGTTTTGGAGCTGAGTCTGCTGCTCGAGGTTGGCTTTGGCGACGAGCTGTGGATCGATCAGTCCGCGCTGATTCCGCAGGCTCTGAAGCCGCACATTGATCTGGCGCAGCGCCATCCCTGCCTCACTGGCATTTGCGCGGGCGTAGGCGACAAGATCACGCCGGGATCGGGTCGTCATGGTGTTAACCAATTGCTCTGATGCAGCGAGTACGGCTTGAGACAAGCGCAGCGTGGTAGCGGGGTCGTACGCGCGAACTTTCACGACCAGTGTGTTGGTCGTATTCTCATAATAGGCGTCGATACGGCGTTGCCAGTACCGCCACAAAGCCTCGCTCGACGCGTTCGGTGACAGCCTTGAGGTCGGATCGATGCGCGGTGACGAATAGATGAGCTTGAGGTTCAGCCGTCGATCAAGTTCGCTCACCCCCGGGCCGCTCTCCAGATATTGAATGATAGCATAGCTGTCTGCAGCGTTGACGGCAGGCAGGCCAATTCCGGGAAGTTGCGGAAATGCAGAATTGCCACCCTCCTGCGCGTTCCGCACGATGGCGCGAAATTCACATACATAGGAGGGAGTCTGGATCAGCATCAAATACAGAGCAAACAGAGTCGACGGTATCAAGACGATCATCAGCCACAAGCGGAAGGTCGTTATGTGTCTCAATATGGCTGCAGTGTGGCGCCATGGCCACTCTGCCCTGGGGAGGCCTCGAACCGTATCGAATTGCCCCTCGTGAGCGTGATCAGGCGAGGGAACCCGCAATATTCAATCCCTTTGGTCATCTGGCAAGCGGCGACGCCTATGCGTCAGAACAGGCCGCGTGGCAACTTATGCGTACCACCGGCCTGAGCTGATGGAACGTCTCGCCGTCCGGCCGAGACGTGTGATCGGCAAGGGCCAGGCCTGGGGTTCCGAAACCGCGTGGGTTGGAACGACTCCGTCCCCGAACCGGATATATTTGGGCAGCCGTGCTTGACTCCGATCCAGCATCGGACGATTTGGAACATAACGGGAACTGTAATGCGTGATTCGGTCGAAATTATTGCCGCACTCAGGCGGCATGTGTCTCAACTGGAGGGCCTGCGCCAGACGGAAACGTCAGGTTTTGTCGGTATCGGCCATGAGGAGATCGATGCTCGGCTCGGCGGAGGGCTGGAGCGTGGACGGGTACACGAAATTTTCGCTCTCAATGCCGATGATGTGAGCAGTGCGGCGGGCTTCGCGGCGATGATCGTGCGTCGCGCCGGTCTGGGGTCGGTTGTTTGGCTCAGGCAGGATAATGCGCAGGGTGCGGGCGGCGCGCTGCACATGCCCGGAATAATCGAATTGGGTTTGCGCGGCCTCGACCTGATCGTCGGGATGCTGCCCGATGCCCTCAGTCTGTTGTGTGTTGCGGCGGACGTAACGCGCTGCGCGGACGTCGCTATGGTCGTGGTCGAACTTTGGCAAAATCCTCGCATGCTCGATCTTACGGCGAGCCGACGCCTCGCCATGGCTGCGGAAAGTTCGGGCGTAACCGCCTTGCTGCTGCGCGTCGCCGCCGAGCCGTCGCCCAGTGCCGCGACCACGCGCTGGCAGGTGCGATCGGCGGCGGCGGTGCCGCTGGCGGCGAACGCGCCGGGTTTCCCGACGCTGGATGTGGAATTGTCGCGGCAACGCGGCGGAAAGGCCGGCGGTCGCTGGTGTGTGGAGTGGGATCGTGACGAGGCAATCTTCCGGCCGGCCGGATATCAGGCGGCGGCGCTTTCTGGCGCTGTGGTTTCCGTTTCTGCCGGCGGACCGGGTGGCGCGCGCCGGCGCGCCGGATAGCCCGCACGCTTTCGTCGAGAAGCAGCAGGGGGCGATGCGGCTGGTGGCGGTTGATCGCACCGCGCAGGGGCTGGGGATCGCGACCGGTATGACCTTGGCCGATGCCCGCGCCCGCCTGCCCGAACTGGTGGCGCTCGATCACGATCCCGCCGCCGACGATGCCCTGCTCGAACGCGTCGCCGATGGCTGCGATCGTTACACGCCGCTGGTCGCGATCGATGGCGCGGACGGGGTGACCCTCGATATCACCGGCTGTCTGCATGATGGCGACAGCGAGGACGATCTGGCGGCGGATATCGAGCGCCGGCTCGACGCTTATGGTCTGCAGGTGCGGCATGCGCTGGCCGCCTCGCCCGAGGCGGCACAGGCGCTCGCGCGTTTCCAGACGATGCCCGCGCCGGGCGAGGCGGCGGCGGTTCTGCGGCTCGGCGTGATCGCGCTCCGACTCGACGAGGATACCGAACTGGCGCTGCGCCGGGCGGGGTTGAAGACGATCGGCGATCTTGCCGGACGCCCGACCGCACCGCTCGCCGCGCGCTTCGGCGATGCGATGGTCGATGCGCTCGCCCGACTGACGGGCAAATCCGATAGCCGGATCGTACCGCGCCGGGTGCCGCCCGCCTTGCTGGTCGAGCGACGGCTGGCCGAGCCGGTGACGCAGACCGCCGCCGCGCTGAACATCCTCGAGGCGCTGGCCACAGAAGTCGCGGAGACGATGGCCGAACAGCATCAGGGAGGTCGGCGTTTCGCCGCGCGCCTGTTCCGCAGCGATGGCCTGACGGTCGATCTCGCGGTCGAGACGAGTCTCGCCGTGCGCGATCCGAAGGTGGTGATGCGCCTGTTCGAGGAGCGGATCGACGGGCTGGCCGATCCGATCGATCCGGGCTTCGGCTTCGACATGATCCGCCTGGCCGTGCCGACGCTTGCCCCCCTAGCGCCGACGCAATTGCAATTGGAGGGCGGGGCGGTGGCCGAGGGCGAACTTGCCGCGCTGATCGATCGGCTCAGCACACGGCTCGGGCGCGGGCGGTTCCGTAGGTTGATCCCGCAGGATACGCACATCCCCGAACAGGCGGTGCTCGCGCTGCCGGCGGTTGTCGCGCCGCCCGCTAGTTGGGATGCGCCGGAGCCGGGCGAGCCGCCGCGCCGCCCGCTGCACCTGTTCGATCCGCCACAGTTGATCCAGGTCTTGGCCGAGGTGCCGGATGGACCGCCGCAACGCTTCCGCTGGCGGCGCAACCTGCACGATGTGACCCGCTTCGAGGGGCCTGAACGCATCGCCGCCGAATGGTGGCGCGATGGCCCACCCCGCCCGACGCGAGATTATTACCGCATCGAGGATGCGCGCGGCCGCCGCTTCTGGGTCTTCCGCCACGGCCTGTACGGCACCGAGCGCGAGAATCCCGGCTGGTACGTGCACGGCCTCTTCGCGTGAGCCGGGCCACCGATCCGCCCTTCGCCGAACTGGTGGCGGCGACGAATTATTCGTTCCTGCGGGGGGCGAGCCATGCGACCGACCTGATCGCCGGTGCGAACGCGCTCGGCATGACTGCGCTCGGGATCGCCGATCGCAACACCGTCGCCGGCGTGGTGAGGGGCTGGTCCGCGCTGAAGACGGCACCCGACAGGGCACGCGTGGCGTTGCTCGCCGACAAGAAGGCAGCGGGCGAGCCCGAGAAGCTGAGCGACGAGGAATGGGCCGCATGTGAAATCGACCTGCGGCTGGTCGTCGGCGCGCGGCTGGTGTTCGTGGATGGCACGCCGGATATCGTCGCCTATCCCGCCACACGCTATGGCTGGGGGCGGCTGACGCGATTGCTCACGGTCGGCAACCTGCGCGCGGTCAAGGGCGGTTGCATCCTGCGCTTCGCCGATCTGATCGATTATGCGCAGGATTTGCTGCTGATCGTGCTGCCTTACTCCACCGCTCGGGACGAGCAGGAGCATCGCGATCCGGTGGACTATGATTACGGCGATCCGCCGAAGCCGGCGCTGCGGCTGGTGGAAGTGCCGCCCGCCGATATCGAAGCGACTCTCGACCGGCTGCGTCGGGTGGCACCCGATCGGGTCTGGCTCGGCGCGGCGATGCCTCATCGTGGCAAGGACGGGCGCGATCTCGCTCGTCTGAACGGCATCGCGAACGCCGCGCGCGTGCCGCTGATCGCGACCAACGATGCGCTCTACGCCTCGCCGGAGCAGCGCCCGTTGCACGACGTGCTGACCTGCATCCGCCTCGGCACGACGATCACAGCGGCGGGCAAGCGGCTGGAGGCCAATGCCGAACGCCATCTGAAAAGCCCTGCCGAGATGGCGCGTCTGTTCCGCGATCACCCGCAAGCGATCGCGCAGACGCAGGTGCTATTGTCACGCATAGACTTCGATCTCAAAGATCTACGCTACGAATATCCGCACGAACCTGTCCCCGAGGGATGGGAAGCACAAGCCTGGCTCGAGCATGTCGCCTGGTCCGCCGCGATCGAGCGCTATGCCGATTATATGCCGCCCAAGGTGATCGCCACGCTGGCGGAGGAATTCGCCCTGATCAGCGCCCGAAATTACGCCTATTACTTCCTCACCGTCTACGATCTGGTTAGGTTCGCGCGCGCACAGGATCCCCCGATCCTGTGCCAGGGTCGGGGATCGGCGGCCAATTCCGCAGTCTGTTTCCTGCTCGGCGTCACTTCGATCGATCCGATGCAGCACGATCTGCTATTTTCGCGCTTTGTGTCCGACGAACGCGACGAGCCCCCGGATATCGATATCGATTTCGAGCACGAACGGCGCGAGGAGGTGATGCAGTATATCTACCGGCGTTACGGCCGCCACCGCGCCGGAATCGCCGCGACGGTGGCACATTATCGCTCGCGCAGCACGGTTCGCGAAGTCGCCAAGGCGCTGGGACTGAGCGAAGACATCCCCGCGCGCATGGCCAGTACCGTGTGGGGCAGCCATTCCGGCGACATGGAGGATCGCCGCATCACCGACGCCGGGTTCGATCTCGCCAATCCGGAGATCGCGCGATTGCGATTCATCATGGACCAGATTCTCGAAGCGCCGTTTCCGCGCCATTTGTCGCAGCATGTCGGTGGCTTTGTGCTGACCGAAAACCGGTTGGATGAGACGGTGCCGCTGCACCACGCGGCCATGGCGGATCGCACCTTCATCGAATGGGACAAGGACGATATCGATGCGCTCGGCCTGTTGAAGGTCGATGTGCTGGCGCTCGGCATGTTGACCTGCATTCGCAAGAGTTACGACCTGCTCGAACGGCACGGTTTCGGCGAACACACGTTGGAGGTCGATCTCGATAGCACCGACTCAGCGGTCTATGAGATGCTGCAAAAGGGCGACAGCATAGGCGTGTTCCAAGTCGAAAGCCGAGCGCAGATGAACATGCTGCCACGCCTTAAACCCAAGAATCTTTACGATCTGACGGTGCAGGTCGCGATCGTTAGACCGGGGCCGATCCAGGGCGATATGGTGCATCCCTATCTGCGTCGGCGCACCGGGGTGGAGAAGGTCGAATATCCCGCGCCCGATCCAAGATTCGGGCCGGAGGACGAGTTGAAAACCCTGCTCGGCAACACCTATGGCGTGCCGCTGTTTCAGGAACAGGCGATGAAGCTGGCGATCGTCGCCGCTGCCTTCACCCCTAGCGAAGCGAACCAGTTGCGGCGCGCGATGGCGACGTTCCGCAATGTCGGCGGCATGCATAATTTCCGCGAGAAGCTGGTCGGGGGCATGGTGGCGCGGGGGTACGAGCAGGATTTCGCCGAGCGATGTTACAAGCAGATCGAGGGCTTCGGCTCCTATGGCTTCCCTGAAAGCCATGCGTTGTCGTTCGCGCGGCTGGTCTATGTCTCGTCGTGGATCAAATGCCATCATCCGGCGGTATTCGCCTGCGCGTTGCTCAATTCACAGCCGATGGGTTTCTATGCTCCGGCGCAGATCGTGCGCGATGCGATCGAGCATGACGTCGAGGTGCGGGCGATCGATGTGAATGCGAGCGCGTGGGACAATGCGCTGGAACTGCGGTCGGAGGGTTTGGCGCCATCCCATGACCTTCCTCGCCATCCTCGCCCTTGCGAGGATGGCCGTGATGAACTGGTCGGGCGGCATCTCGTTTTAAGGCTTGGCCTGCGCCAGATCACCGGTTTCAAACAGGACTGGGCCGGCACGCTCGCCCAGGCACGCAAAGATGCCGGTTCGTTCACCTCGATCGAAAGCCTCGCCCGTCGCGCCAACCTGCCCGAACGCGCGCTCCGGCTGTTGGCCGATGCCGATGCCTTCGGGTCGCTCGGGCTCGGCCGGCGCCATGCCTTGTGGGAGGCGCGGCGTACGCCATCCGCCCCACTGCCGCTGTTCGCCGCGGCCGAGGCGGCTGAGTTGGGCGAGGAAGCGGATATGGCTCTGCCGGCAATGTCCGATGCCGAACACGTTGTCGCCGACTATCAGATGACGCGCCTGTCCTTGAAGGCGCACCCGATGTCCTTTCTGCGCCCGATACTCAGTGGCGAAGGTGTGCTGAGCTGCGCCGCGACGTCGGCGAGCCGGAACGGCGCGCAGGTGCGTACGGCGGGGATCGTTCTGGTCCGTCAGCGGCCCGGCAAGGGCAATGCGATCTTCGTGACGATCGAGGACGAAACCGGCGTGACCAATATCGTGATGTGGGCGCGGATGTTCGAACATTTCCGGCGGCAGGTGATGGCATCGCGGTTAATGGAGGTGGAGGGCATCGTGCAGAAGGCCGGCCCGATCGACGGCAATGTCGTCCATCTGATGGCGTCGCGGATCGTGGACCGCACCGATCTGCTCGATCATCTGTCCGATCTCGACAAGGCCGATATGCCCGTGCTGCGGGCGGACATATTCGAACACCCGCAGCCGCGATATCCCGATGCCAAGCATACGGCACCTTCAGGGCACAACACCCCGCGCCACCGCCATCCGCGCGATGTGCGGATCATTCCCAAGTCGCGGGATTTTCATTGAGCGTAGGAGAAGGGGTTTCACACAAAGGCACAAAGGCACGAAAAGAAGTTTTGAAAATCTGCGCTTCGCATCACCGCCGGAGGCAATCTTCCTCCTTTCACTTCTTTTTGCGCCTTCGTGTGAACCAGTCTTCTTTCTAAGGTTCGCTATCGCGATCCCGCAAATTCACCCCGGTATCTGCTGGCTGATGCAGTGGAAGCTGCCCCCGCCGGTCAAGATATGATCGGCGTGCAGGCCCACCGCCTCGCGATCCGGGAATAGGGCCTGGATCGCCGCCACCGCCGCCGCATCGTTGGGCGCGCCATATTGCGGCACGACCACGACCGCATTGCCGATATAGAAATTCATATAGCTCGCCGGCACGATCTCCTCGTCGCGCAGCACGCGGCCGGGGGAGGGGAGCAGTGCGATCTCGATCCCGTCATGAAGTCCCGCGTCGCGGGCGGCGTGTTGATAGATGAGCCAGTTGGGATCGTTCTCCGCCGCCTGCGGAATCGCCAGCTTGCCGGGCGCGACGAAGCGCGCGAGGTTGTCGACATGCCCGTCGGTATGATCGTGCATCAGCCCCTCGCCGAGCCAGATCACCTGCGTGAAACCGAGATCGGACCGCAGCCGCGCCTCGATCTCAGCCTTGGACAGGCCGGGATTGCGATTGTGGTTGAGCAGGCATTGCTCGGTCGTGACGACGAGGCCGGTGCCGTCGCCGTCGATCGCGCCGCCTTCCAAGATCCAGTCGCAACGTTCGGCATGGATGCGCCGCCGCGCGGCCAAACGCTGGCCGATATCGTCATCACCCGGCAGATCGTATTTTCCGCCCCAGCCGTTGAAGCGGAAATCGCGTGCCGTGCCGTCGCTGAGCAGAATCGCGGCGGTATCGCGCAGCCAGATATCGCCGAACGGCTCGACCACGACATCGGCGATCCCCTTGGCCATCGCCCCCGCCGCGCCGGCCGCTTCCTCATCGGCGGCGACCAGGATCACGCGCTCGCCGCGCCCGTCGGCATGCACCGCGCGGGCGAACGCCACCACCTCCTCGCGCGCCGGCTCCAGATCGTCGAGCCACAGGTCCGGGTGGCTGGGAAAGCCGATCCACACCGCCTTGTGCGGCGCCCATTCCGCCGGCTGCACCAATTGCTTCGTCATCGTAGCTTCGCCCGTTGCTATTTAGCCGCGCCGCGGCTTTCGTCGCGGATCTTGCGGAATTCGGCCGACGGATACCAGTTCGGCCACACATCGCCCTGTGCCAGTTCGTGGCCGAGCGCATAATAGACGTTCAGGTCGGAAACCGCGCCGTCCCAGTTCCACTTCGCATCATATTCGTCCTGCGGCTTGTGATAGCGGTTGACGACATAATCCTCGGTCGCGGCCTTGCCCGCCGCCACGCCCCCGACCACCAGATCCTCGCCGCTTTCGCCATACAGCATCGGCACGCCCAATTTGGCGAAGCTGAAATGGTCGGAGCGGTAATAGGAACCGCGCTCGGGGTTCGCCTCCAGCGTGATCACGCGCCCCTCTGCGGCGACCAGCGGTTTGACCATGTCCTCCAGCTCGGACTTGCCCGCGCCTATGAGCACGAAATCCTTCGTCTTGCCGATGATGTTCAGGCCATCCATGTTCACGCCACCGACCGTCTGTGCCAGCGGATAGACCGGGTTCTCGGCATAATATTTCGATCCCAGCAGCCCGGATTCCTCGCCCGTCACCGCCAGGAACACCTGACTGCGCGTGGCCGGTCCGGCCTTCACGCCCGCCTCGGCCAGCGCAACCAGCCCGGCGACGCCGGTAGCATTGTCGACCGCACCGTTGCAGATATCGTCGCCCTTCACCGCATCGCAGTGGCCGAGATGGTCCCAATGGGCGGAATACATCACGATCTCATCCGGTTTCGCAGTGCCGGGCAGGATGCCGACGACGTTCTTCGATGCCTGACGCCGGATCGTATTGGTCCACGATACGCTGGCCTTCACGCCCAGCGGCACCGCCTTGAAGCCCTTGATCGCGGCGGCCTTGGACAAAGCGGCGAAATCCTGCCCTGCACTGGCGAACAACGCCTCGGCGATCGGCTTCTGGATCCAGCCTACGGCTTGGCTCTGGTCCATATGGTTGCCCGGCGTATCCTGTTCGAGTTGCGGGCCGGTCCAGCTCGACTGCACCACGCCCCAGCCATAAGCCGCCGGCTCCGTATCATGCACGATGATCGCCGCGGCCGCGCCCTGCCGCGCCGCTTCCTCGAACTTGTACATCCAGCGCCCGTAATAGGTCATCGCGCGTCCGCCGAACGGGCCGTCGAGCGTCATCGTCCGCCAGTCCGGATCGTTGATCAGGATGACCACCGTCTTGCCCTTCACGTCCACGCCGGCATAATCGTTCCAGCCACGCTCGGGCGCGTTGATGCCGTAGCCGACGAACACGACCGCGCTGCCCTCGATCGCCACCTTCGGCACCACGCGGTAGGTGCCGATCACCACGCCGGAGCGATAGGGTGCCGATACCGGCACCTTGCCACCGGTGAAGGTGAGCGGCGTCACATTGGTCGCGTTGATCTCGACCAGCGGCACGTTCTGGAACCAGCTGGCCCCATTTTCACCATTTGGATTGCCGGGTTTCAGGCCCGCTTGCTTGAAGCGCTCGACGATATAGGCGGTCGTCTTGTCCTCGGCGGGAGTGGTCGGCTTGCGGCCTTCATAGGCGTCGGAGGACAGCGTTTGCGTGACGGTCTTCAGTGTGGCCACGGAGATTTGCGGCGGCGCATCCTTGGCGCTGGCGGGCAGGGTGATGGTCGCCAGCAGCAGTACGGCAAGGGGTTTGCGCATCGTCAACTCCGAGTATGTCAGCATGATCGAGGTGTGGCAGTGCATATCCACCAGCGCAAGACCGTCCGCCCACTTGCGCCCGGCCCGACTCCGACTATCCTTGCGATTCTAACGCACTGGGGGGGGAATCATGCGTAACTCGAAGTTGATGGCGCGCGCCTTGTTGGCAGGATGTACGCTGATATTGGAAATGCCTGCGTTGGCGGCACCCGATGCCGCGCTCGATGCGGCCGCTGCATTCGGCGCGCGGGAATCGGTGCAACAGATCAGTCTGTCGCCCGATGGCACGCATGTCGCGATCGTGGGGCCGACAAAGGGTCGAGGAGCAGCCCTTTCGATCGCCGATCTGGTCAATGGCGGCCCTGCCAAGCCGATCATTCGGACGAGCGGCGATCCCGAGCGGCTGACCAAATGCAATTGGTCAAGCGACACGCGACTGATCTGCGGGATTTACATGATCGCCAAGGAGCCCGGGAAACTGACTTTCACGCGGCTCGTTTCGGTCGCCTCCGATGGCTCCGATTTGCGACAGATCAGCGCGAAAACCAATAGTCGGTCACTGGGGCTGATGCAGGATGGCGGCGACGTCATCGACTGGTTGGCAGACGGAAGTAGCGGAAAGATCTTGATGACGCGTAGCTTCGTGCCGGAAGCATCGCTTGGCACGACGATCCGGCAGGAGCGTGATGGACTTGGGGTCGAACAGGTCGATCCGGCCGGTACGCTGCGCCGGGTTGTCGTTCAGCCACGACGTAACGCGGTGGAATACATTACGGACGGCCATGGCAAGGTGCGTCTGATGGCCGTGCAAAAGCCGAGCAACGCTGGCTATATCTCAAATGAAATCAATTATTTCTATACCGCCAAAGATAGCAATGACTGGAAGACGTTCGGAACGGTCAAAATCGATGGCAGTGGCATCGGGCAAGGGTTCGTTCCCTATGCGGTCGATCGCGATCTCGATATCGCCTACGGGTTTGATGCCAAGGACGGACGGCAGGCCCTGTTCAGCACGAGCCTGACCGAAGCTGCGCAGCGAAACCTTGTGTTCGCGAGAAACGACGTCGATGTTGATGACTTGATCCGAGTTGGACGTCAGAGACGCGTCGTAGGCGCAACCTTTGTGACGGATCGTCGCGAAAGCGAATTTTTCGATCCCGAATTGCGCAAATTGAGAGCGGCGCTCGGCAAGGCCTTGCCTGGCCAGCCTTTGGTGACCTTCGTCGATGCCAGCGCCGATGAAAGCGCATTGCTGCTGTTCGCGGGCAGCGACACCAATGCGGGCCATTATTACGTTTATCGCAAGGCTACGCACAGTCTCGAAGATGTGATGGCGGCACGGTATCAACTCGACGGAATACGGTTGGCAACAGTCAAACCGATCACTTTCCCGGCTGCGGATGGGACCCTGATCCCCGGTTTCCTGACGCTGCCGCCGGGCAGTGACGGCAAGAACATCCCGGCGATCGTCATGCCCCATGGTGGGCCCGGCGCACGCGACGAATGGGGTTTCGATTGGCTTGCGCAATTCTTTGCCAATCGCGGCTTCGCGGTGTTGCAGCCGAATTTCCGAGGATCCACCGGTTATGGTGAAGCGTGGTTCCAGAAGAACGGCTTCCAATCCTGGCGCATCGCGATCAGCGACATCAATGACGGAGGACGTTGGCTAAAAAGCCAGGGGATCGCCGCGCCAGGAAAATTGGGCATCGTTGGCTGGTCCTATGGCGGATATGCCGCCTTGCAATCGGCGGTTCTGGATCCGACCCTGTTCAAGGCCATCGTCGCGATTGCACCGGTGACCGATTTGGAAACATTGCGCACTGAGTCGCTGAATTTTACCAACTACAAATTGGTCGATGCATTCATCGGCCATGGTCCGCACGTCGTGCAAGGATCCCCTGCGCGCAACGCCGCACGAATCAAGGCGCCGGTGCTGCTGTTTCATGGAAACTATGATCGCAACGTCGGTATCGAGGAATCACGCCTTATGGCGGATAAGCTCAAGGATGCCGGCGGCAAGGTTGAATTGGTCGAGTTCAAAGGCCTTGATCATCACCTCAATGATGATGCCGCTCGTACCGAGATGCTGACCAAGGCGAATGCATTCCTGCGGTCGTCGCTCGGCATGTGAATGTGAAAAGGGCGGCCCGTTGCGGGGCCGCCCTTTTCTTTTTGCTTGGCTGCGCCGTGGCGAAGCCACGTCGTCGGACGTCGCTTGAGCGACGCCGGCCGAGCCGCTGAGGATGCCTGGATTTAGCTTGCGCTAAATCCTCGGCTCAGCGGCTGTAGAATTCGACCACCAGATTCGGTTCCATCTTCACCGGATACGGCACTTCGTCCAGGGTCGGCACGCGGGTGAAGGTGACCTTCGCGTTGCCGTCCGGAGCGACGTAATCGGGGATTTCGCGCTCGGCCAGGCTCTGCGCTTCCATGACGAGGGCCATTTCCTTGGCCTTGCTGCCCAGCGTGATTTCCATGCCCGGGAAGCAGCGGCGCGAGGCGATGTTGCACTTGATGCCGTTGACGCGGATGTGGCCGTGCGACACGAGCTGGCGCGCGGCGAACACGGTCGGCGCGAACTTGGCACGGTACACGATCATGTCCAGGCGCTGTTCGAGCAGGCCGATCAGGTTCTGGCCGGTATCGCCCTTCATGCGCGCGGCTTCATGATAGCAGGCGCGGAACTGCTTCTCGGTCACGTCGCCATAATAGCCCTTGAGCTTCTGCTTGGCGCGCAGCTGAATACCGAAATCGCTGACCTTGCCCTTGCGGCGCTGGCCGTGCTGGCCGGGGCCGTATTCGCGCTTGTTCACCGGGGACTTCGGACGGCCCCAGATGTTCTCGCCCATACGGCGATCGAGCTTGTACTTTGCGGATGAACGCTTCGACATGATACTTACCTTGCAATTGCCAACAACAAGACCGGCTTCGCGTGTTACGGCTGGGCTGATCGATACCCGGTCATCGCTCTACCCCTCGGGGCAGGGCCACCACTTCACCGGGGTGTGGGGCCATTTGCGAAGGCGGGCGGTTAGCCGCGCGGGGCCGGCGAGTCAAGCTGGACAGGCGCGTGCGGCTCGGACAAGAGCGCATCCATGAGCGATACGATGCACCAGACGATTTTGGCCGGCCCCGATTGCGGCACCATGGCGGAGGTCCGCGCCGGCGTGGATCAGGTCGATCGCGACCTGATCGTGCTTCTCGCCCGCCGTTTCGCGTATATGGATGCTGCGGCGCGGATCAAGCCGGAGCGGGGCGCGGTGCGGGACGAAGGGCGCAAGGCGCAGGTGGTCTCCAACGCGATCGCGGCGGCGCAGGCGGCAGGTTTGCCGGCGGATGCGATCGCCGATCTGTGGGACCTGCTGGTCGAAGCGTCGATCGCGTACGAACTGGCCGCGTTCGACCGGCGCTAGGCCGAACCAGCAGAGCGCAGAGGATCAGCTGGGATTGCGCACGATGTTATCGGCTCCGGTGGTGTCCTGATCGAGCTCATGCCACTCGGCTGCCGTGCGACAGGTCCGCTTCACGAGCCGCGTGGACGTCCGCGTATCCTTGCGGCAGATCTTACGATCCGCGTCCGATTTTGCCGCCTTCGGTGCTTCGGCCTTGGCGTCGGGTTGTGCAGGAGGGGTCTGGGCGATGACGGGTGTGGCAAGAAGGAACGCAGCGGCAACAAGAACCTTCATCACGATCTCCAAATGTATTGAGGACCGTTGATACCGTTGCCCCTCAAATCGCGAAAGAGAAATCAGCGTGATATCAGGATCGCGGACGCTTTCCGGCTAACGCGCTCAAAACGCCGCGTAATGTGCGCACTTCCTGGCTCGACCAGCCTGGCTTTGTCAGCAACGTGCGCAACGTGCGTTTGGTGACTGGCGTTCGACTGGGAGGATAGAAAAAGTCGGTCGGCTCCAGCATCGCGTCCAGCTGACCGATCATGCCGTCCAGTTCTTCCTGGGGCGCGGGTTCGGGCAGGTCGGTCTCGGGCGGGGAGGCGAGGCCGGTGCCTTTCGACCATTCGTACGCGACGAGGATCACCGCTTGCGCCAGATTGAGCGACCCGAACTCGGCGTTGATCGGCACGGTGATGATCTCGCGGGCGAGTGCCACGTCGTCGGTTTCGAGACCGGAGCGTTCCGGGCCGAATAGGATCGCGGTGCGGCCCGGCGCGGCGTGGATCGCGCCTGCCGCCTGTTCGGGGGTGACGACCGGCTTGGTCACGCCGCGCTTGCGCACCGTGGTGGCGTAGACGTGCGGGCAATCGGCGACCGCCTCGGCCACGCTGGCATAGACCTGCGCCCGTTCCAGTACCACGTCCGCGCCGCTTGCTGCGGGGCCGGCGGAGGGGTTGGGCCAGCCGTCGCGCGGGGCGACGAGGCGCAGCTCGGTCAGCCCGAAATTGAGCATGGCGCGCGCGGCCTTGCCGATATTTTCGCCGAGTTGCGGGCGGACCAGGACGATGATGGGGGGCGGGGCGTTCACCCCTTGCCCACTTCCGTGACGTTCCCGGCGAATTCCTCGAAATCCTTCGCCTCGCGGAAGTCCTTATAGACGCTGGCGAAGCGGATATAGGCGACCGAATCCATGCCCTTCAGCCCCTCCATCACCAGTTCGCCAATGCGCTTGGAGGGAATTTCGTTCTCGCCCTGCGTTTCCAGCTGGCGCTGGATGCTGGACACGAGCTTTTCGAGGCGAAGCGCATCGATCGGACGCTTGCGGGCCGCGATGGAGACCGAGCGGAGCAGTTTGTCGCGGTCGAACGGCTCGCGTTTGTCCTCGCTCTTCAATACATAGAGATCGCGCAGCTGGATGCGTTCGAACGTCGTGAACCGCGCCGCGCAGCCTTCGCACTGCCGCCGCCGCCGGATCGCCGCCCCGTCGTCGGTGGGGCGCGAATCCTTTACCTGGCTGTCTTCATGTCCGCAAAAAGGGCAACGCATTCAGAGCTTCTTCTTCGCCTTGAGATAGGCGTAGCCGGCGCCGGCCGCCGCGCCGATGATCGGGCCGACGAACGGCACCGGGATCGCCACCACCGCGCCCAATGCCGCCCATTTCGCCATGCTCTTGCCGAGTGGCTTGTCGATCTGGGGCTTTTCGAAATCGCTCATGGTCAAATTCCTTCCGGGTAGATCGGGAACCGAGCGCACAAGGCGGCAACACGTTCCTTCACCGCCGCTTCGATCTGCGCATCGCCTTGTTCGCCATTCTTGCGCAAGCCGTCGAGCACGTCGGCGACCATATGGCCGATCTCGCGGAATTCGGCCGGTCCGAAGCCGCGCGTAGTGCCAGCGGGGGAGCCGACGCGGATGCCGCTGGTCTTGGTGGGGGGGAGCGGATCGTTCGGGATGCCGTTCTTGTTGCAGGTGATGCCGGCGCGTTCGAGCGCTTCGTCGGCATCCTTGCCGGTGACGCCCAGCGGGGTGAGGTCGATCAGCGCGAGATGCGTGTCGGTGCCGCCGGACACCACTTCCGCGCCGCGCTCCTTGAGCGTCGCCGCCAGCACCTTGGCGTTCTCGACCACGGCGGCGATGTAGCTCTTGAAGTCGGGCTGGAGCGCCTCGCCGAACGCGACCGCCTTGGCGGCGATGACGTGCATCAGCGGGCCACCCTGAAGCCCGGGGAACACCGCGCTGTTGATCTTCTTGGCGATGGCCTCGTCATTGGTGAGCACCATGCCGCCGCGCGGACCGCGCAGCGTCTTGTGCGTCGTGGTCGTCACCACGTGCGCATGGGGCAAAGGCGAGGGGTGCAGGCCGGCCGCGACGATGCCGGCGAAATGCGCCATGTCGACCATGAAGAACGCACCCACCTCGTCGGCGATCGCGCGGAACCTGGCGAAATCGATCTCGCGCGGATAGGCCGAGCCGCCCGCGATGATCAGCTTGGGCTTATGTTCCAGCGCGAGCGCGCGGACCTGTTCGAAATCGATCAGGTGCGTGACCGGATCGACGCCATATTGCACCGCGTTGAACCATTTGCCGCTCATCGCCGCGCGTGCGCCGTGCGTCAGATGGCCACCGGCATCGAGGCTGAGACCCATGATCGTCTCGCCCGGCTTGACCAGAGCGAGCATCACCGCGCCATTGGCCTGCGCACCCGAATGCGGCTGGACGTTGGCGAAGCCGCAGCCGAACAATTCGCAGGCGCGCGAGATCGCCAGTGCCTCGATCTCGTCCGAGGGTTCGCAGCCCTGATAATAGCGCTTGCCGGGATAGCCCTCGGCATATTTGTTGGTGAACACGCTGCCTTGCGCCTGCAACACCGCCTTGGAGACGATGTTCTCGGACGCGATCAGCTCGATCTGGGTCTGCTCGCGCTTCAGTTCGTGCGCGACGCCGGCGAAGATCGCCGGATCGGCTTCGGCCAGGCCGCGGGTGAAGAAGCCGCCATCCACCGAATAGGGCGGCTGGACGTCGTTCAGAGTCTGCGGGTTCGTGCTCATTTTATAAGCTCCTCGAACTGGGGATGGCTGAGTTTCTCGACGCGCCCCGAATGGCGGCCGCCGGCGAAATCGGTGGTCAGGAAGGCGGTGATGCAGGCGCGGGCCATGTCCTCGCCGGTCAGGCGCGCACCCATGGCAAGCACGTTGGCGTCGTTATGTTCGCGCGCGAGCGCGGCGGACAGCGGCTCGCCGACCAAGGCGCAACGCACGGCGGGATTGCGATTGACCGCGATCGAGATGCCGATGCCCGATCCGCACAAGGCGATGCCGCGATCGGCCGTGCCGGCGGCGATGGCGGCGGCGAGCGCATAGCCGAAATCGGGATAGTCGACGCGATCCGCGCTGCGCGGGCCGAGATCGGCCACGTCATGCCCCGCCTCGCGCAGCCAGGTGGCGAGCGCCGCCTTCAGATCGAAAGCGGCATGATCGGATGCGATGGCGATGCGCATGCTCGGCGTGCGTGTCCCTGATGGCGTATTGGGGTGTTCGTGTGCGGCGGCTCTTACGCAAACCGCGTGGCAAACGCCACCGTGGATATATGCTTTCAACACAAGCGATTGCCGCGCACGCCCAAGCCCTGTAGCAAGACGGCCTGTGACAGACTCGCGCCCAGCCGAACCGATCGGACCGAAGACCGATCCGGTCGCCGCCATGGCGGCGCGGGCGTATCTCACCGATATGCTGGTGAAGACCGGTGATGAGGACCGCCAGGCGTTCCGCGAACTGTATCAACTCACCTCGGCGAAACTATTCGGCATCACCTTCCGTATCTGCGGTGAACGACAAGCGGCGGAAGATGTGTTGCACGACGTATATCTGACGATCTGGAAGCGTGCGGGGGCCTATGAGCCGTCGCGCGCCAGCCCGATCACGTGGCTCGCCACGATCGCGCGCAACCGCGCGATCGACTGGCGGCGCGCGCAGACCATTCGTCGCGCCAGCCCGATCGAGGACGCGCCGCCGATCGCCGACGGCGCGCCGCTCGCCAGCGACACGATGGTCGCCGATCAGGACGCGCGCCTGTTGCATGGCTGCCTCGATACGCTCGAACGGCGCCAGCAGGATGCGATCCGCACCGCCTTTTTCGACGGCACGACCTATGCCGATCTCGCGCTGGCGCAGAACGTGCCGCTGGGGACGATGAAGAGCTGGGTAAGACGCGGCCTCCTCAAGCTGAAGGAGTGCCTCGAATCATGAGCGACGACACGCTTCTTCCAGAAGATGACGGCCCCGATCCGGATGTCGCCGCCGCCGAACTGGCGCTCGGGCTGCTGGAGGGCGAAGACCGCGCGCTGGCGTTGCGCCGTGTGCTGGCCGAGCCGGGCTTTGCGCATTCGGTCGAGATCTGGCGCGCATATCTCGCGCGATTGTTCGATCTGTGGCCGGAAATGACACCGTCGGGTGGGGTGTTCGCGCGGATCGAGCAGACGATCGACGTGCCGGCCGCGCTGCCGGAGGTAGTGCCGGTGAAGCGGTCCGCGCTGTTGTGGCCGGGCATCGCCGCCGCCGCCAGCCTGCTGGCGGCAAGCCTGTTGCTCGTCGTGATGTTGCGTCCGATTCCGGTGCCGACCGCGCCTTTGCCGACCAAGCCTCCGGTCGCCGCTACTCCGGCCGCGATGCTCGTCGCCGCGATCGATCCCGGCAAGACCGGCGCGCCGGTGGCGGCGGTCTACGATCCGGCCTCGGGCGGTCTTCGTTTGACCGAGTCGGCGCTGGCCGATGCCAACCAGAGTGCCGAATTGTGGATCATCGGTGCGGATGCCACGCCGCACTCGCTCGGGCTGTTGCGGACCAAAGGCGGCACCGTCCTGACCGTGACCGCCGCCAACCGCGCGCAGATCGCCGCCGGGGGGACCCTGGCCATCTCGCTCGAGGCGGTCGGCGGGTCCGCAACCGGCCTGCCGCAGGGGCCGGTGGTCGCCAAGGGCACGCTGTCGCAGGTTTAGGCTGCATCCGGGCGCGGTGGCCGCCCGTAGCTCCTGTCAGTCCGCACGCTAGCGGATGCAAAAGGCAGGAGAGCCAGTTCATGACCCCCCAGATTCGCGCATCCATTCTCGCCGTCGCCCTTGTCGCCGGTGGTTCCACGCTCGCTTATGCCAAGGGTAATCCGATGGTCGGCGGCGCTGCGATGTATCCGACCAAGAACATCATCCAGAACGCCGTCAACTCGAAGGACCACACCACGCTGGTCGCCGCGGTCAAGGCCGCCGGTTTGGTCGACACGCTGTCGGGCAAGGGTCCGTTCACCGTGCTCGCGCCGACCAACGAAGCCTTCGCCAAGCTGCCGGCCGGCACGGTGGATACGCTGGTGAAGCCGGAGAACAAGGCGACGCTGACCAGCATCCTCACCTATCACGTCATCCCCGGCAAGATCAGCGCGGCGGCGATCAAGGCCAATGCCGCCAAGCATATGGGCAAGGCGACGTACAAGACGGTCAACGGTGAATCCGTGACCTTCTCGAAATCGGGCACCGGCTGGGCCGTGACCGATGCCAAGGGTGGCACGGCCAACATCACCATCGCCGATGTCAACCAGTCGAACGGTGTGATCCACGTGATCGACACGGTGCTGATGCCCTGATGTGAGAAAAAGACGGGCGCGCTGCATCCGAACGTATCGCGCGCCCGTAGCTACCAACGTCTTTCACAAACGAAAGACGAGTGTCGGGTGCCTACCCCTTTGAGGCACCTGCCCGCGTATCGTACCGCGTAACTCGGACCTGTCGGCGCCCCAATGCCGGCAGGTCCGTTTTCGTTTGCGACACCGACGCTGCGTCAGATCTCGCGCGAGGCGCGGATCGCGCTGCGGCTCTGCGCGGTCCAGGTTTCCTTGCCGGTGAGGAACGCGACCCAGCCGAGCAATGCGCCCCAATGACGGAACAGCTGGAACGTGAACGGCTCGAGGATCGCGGCGATCAGCGCCGGGCCCCAGTGCAGGCCTTCGCTCTGTCCAGTCCAGCGCGCGTAGAGGCGCAGGGAACCCAGATGGAAGCTGAGGTCGATCGCAATCTTGGCGAGCATGATGAGCAGGATCGGCAGCACGATGTGGAACCGGCCGCTGACCAAAACGACGATCAGAATCGCGAAGGCGGCCAGGCCGTAGATCGGCTGTACCGTATCGAGCGCCTTTACGGGGAGCATCTGCGTGCCGAGCTGCCCGAAGCGGCGATTGCCGACCATGTCGCGATTCCAGTGCTGCGTCTGTAGAAAACCGCCGAACCAGCGGCGGCGCTGGCGCAGGAAGGCGGGCAGGGTGGCGGGTGCGTCGGTGCGGGCGATGGCTCGGCCGATCACGCGCACGCGCCAGTCGAGGCCGGCATTGGCGGCGTGGCGGTGCAGGCGGTGGATCAGTTCGTAATCCTCGACCATGCAGTCCGGATCGAACCCGCCGACCGTCACTACCGCATCGCGCCGGAACGCGGCGAATGCGCCGGAGATCAGCAACAGGCTATGCTGTTGCTCCCAGGCGTGGCGCGAGAGGAAATTGCGGACATATTCGTAGGTCTGGAACCATTCGAACAGCCGGCCCTGCAGATCCGGCCCGCACATCGGCTTGATCACGCCGGTCGCCGCGACCAGCTCGGGTTCGGCGGCGAAGGCGGCGCGCATCGCGGCGATGGCGCCGGGATCGAGCAACGTATCGGCATCGACCGTCAGCATCACCTCGGCATCGATTTCCAGCATCGCCGCGTTGAGCGCGCGCGCCTTGCCGCCATGCGGCAGGCGCAGCCAGCGCAGCGAAGGCAGGATCGGGCTCGGTGGGCTGATGATTCCGAGCGCGGGCGGCGCTAGGCCGTATCGCGCGGCGAACACCGCCGGGGTGGCATCGTCCGATCCGTCGTCGGCGATCAGGATCACATCCGGCGCATCGTCCTGCGCGGCGAGGCGGTCGATCGTCACGTCGAGCACGGTTGCCTCGTTGCGCGCGGCCACGATCACGGCAAAGCGCGGGCGGGCAGTGCTGGCGGCGGGGACCAGCGCGCCGTGGCGCAGCGGCCAGATTCGCCACGCGGTGAACACCAGCAGGGCCGTGTCGTAGAGGATATAGGCGATGCCGACCGACCACACCGCGATCCCCTGACGCAGGAACGCCTGGGCGATCAACGCGGCGAAGATCGCGAACACGGCGAAGCTGATCGACCGGCTGGCGAAGCCCGCCGGTTGCGGGTTGAGCCTAGGCGATTGCACCGCGAAGGCATTGGCGAGGGCATCCGCCGCGGGGGCGAGCGCATCCGCCGCAGGGGTCTGGATCATGAAATGACGCGCTCTCGGGGGGAAAGAGTGCCGCCCCTCTAGCGCCGCATCGCGGGCCGCACTAGCGTTTTGCGGATCGAACGCAGGAGCTGCATGTGGACGTCAGACGCTATACCAAAACCGCGATGCTGTTCCACTGGGTGATCGCGCTCGGCATCCTGGCGAATGTCGCTTTGGCATGGGTGTGGCCGTATCTCGCCGACGAGAAGGTGCGGCCGGCGATCGATACGCACAAGTCGATCGGGGTGACGCTGCTGGGGCTGGCCGTGCTGCGCGTGCTGTGGCGTTTCGCGCGCACGCCGCCGGCCTATCCCGCCAGCTACAAGGGGTGGGAGCGGACCGCCTCGCATGTTGTGCATTGGGGGCTGTATCTGATCATCTTCGCCATGCCGCTGACCGGCTGGATCATGGATTCGGCGTACAAGGACGCGGCGAGCCATCCGATGCACTGGTTCGGCACGTTCGAATTCCCGCGCATCGGCTTCATCATGACGCTCGACCCCGCTTTGCGCGACAAGGTGCATGACGGTTTCGGCGCGGCGCACGGGCTGCTGCAATGGCTGCTGTATCTGCTGGTGCTGGTGCACGTGGCGGGCGCGCTTAAGCATCAGATGGAGGGGGAGAAGGAATTGCAGCGGATGTGGCCGGGCTGATTGTCTTCGTTCAGCTAACCACCGTCATCCCGGACTTGATCCGGGATCCATTCCTCCGCTTGCTGTGACGTTGCGCTTCTCGCGCCGTGATTGCCAAGCGGTCCGTTGGATCCCGGATCAAGTCCGGGATGACGGCTGCTGGTGGATCAGCCCGAATTCCGCAGCGCCGTGGCGATCGCGTTGATCGATAGCAGGATGCCCTCGCCGATCCGTTCGTCCTCGTCGCCGGCGCGGCGACGTTTGATCAGTTCGATCTGCAACAGGTTGAGCGGCTCGATATAGGGCAGGCGCAGCCGGATCGACGTGTCGAGCGCAGGATGCTTTTCGAGCAGGCGGGACTGGCCGGTGGCGGCGAGCAGGCCGTCATGCGCCTGCCCCCAGCCGGATTCGATCTGGCCGAACACCGTATCGCGCAGGCCCTTGTCCTCGACCAGAGCGGCATAGCGCGCCGCGATGCCCATGTCGGATTTGGCGATGACCTGTTCCATGTTGGCGAGGCTGGCGGCGAAGAACGGCCAGGCTTCGGCCATTTCGCGCAGCAGGCCCTTGTCCTCGAACCCGGCCAGCGCCTGGCCGACGCCGTACCAGCCGGGCAGCATGACGCGCGCCTGCGCCCAGCTGAACACCCAGGGGATGGCGCGCAGATCCTCGATCCGGTCGGATTTGGTGCGGCTGGCGGGGCGGCTGCCGATGTTGAGGCCGGCGATCTCGGTCAGCGGCGTCATCTGGCGGAAGAAGGTGCGGAACCCTTGCGCATCGTCATTGTAGACGAGGCCGCGATACGCCTTGAACGCGGCGTCCGACAGGGTCGTCATCGCCGCACCGAACCGCTCGGTATCGGCGGCCGACAGTTGATCGGGCTCCAGGCTGGCGAGCAACGTCGCCGAAGCCATCGCCTCGAGATTGGCCATCGCGCTTTCGCGGGTGCCGTATTTGCCCGCGATCACCTCGCCCTGTTCGGTGATGCGGATGCGGCCCTGCACCGTGCCGAACGGCTGCGCGCGGATCGCGGCGAAGCTGGAGCCGCCGCCACGCCCGACCGCACCGCCGCGACCGTGGAACAATTGCATGCCGATCCCGGCCTTCTCGAACACCGGCTTCAGCGCGGTGGAGGCGACCGACAGGCTCCAGGTCGAGGTGAGGTAGCCGCCGTCCTTGTTGCTGTCGCTATAGCCGATCATCACCTCCTGATGGCCGCGCTTGCCGGCGATGGCGACGATCTCGGGCAAAGCCAGCCACTCGGTCATGATGCCGGGGGCAGCCTCCAAATCACCGATCGTCTCGAACAAAGGCACGGCCATGATCGCCGCACTTGGGGTTTCGCCGGCCCGGTAGAGGCCGACTTCCTTCAGGAGCAGGTTGATCTCGAGCAGATCGGACACCGACTGCGCCATCGAGACGATGTAATTGGTGATGCACCCCGCACCGTAGCGCGCATGCGCCTCGGCGGCGGCGCGGACGATGTTCAGTTCGCCGGTCGTCTCCTCGGAATATTCGGCGAAGCTGCTGGTCAGCGGGCGGGCGTTGGACAGTTCGGTGCGGAGCAAGGCGGTGCGTGCGGCCTCGTCCAGCGAGAGATAATCGTCCTCGACCCCGGCGACCTTGAGCAGTTCGGCGACGACGCGTTCGTGCACCGCGCTGTTCTGGCGCAGGTCGAGCGTGGCGAGGTGGAAGCCGAAGGTTTCGACCGCGCGGATCAACCGGCCGAGCGCACCCCCGGTCGCGAGCGGGCCCCCATTCTTTACGACGTCTTCCACCGCCAGCGCATGGGCGATGGCGACGAGATCGGCGCGGAAGCTTTGCGGGTCGGAATAGGCCTCGCCCTTGAGCGCGCCGGGGCGGGGTGCCGGCTTGCCGGTCAGCTTGACGTGGGTCGCGACGAGCCGGGCATAGATGCCGGAGAGCGCGCGGCGATACGGTTCGTCGCTGCGGCTGGCGGCGGTGTCGCCGCTGGCGTCCGCCAAGGACTCGACGCCGGGATCGACCGGCGCGAGATCGGTGGAGATCGAGAGTTCTGCACCGAGCGCATGCACCGCGTCGAGATAGTAGCCCAGCACCGCCTCGCACGCCTTGCCGAGCGCGGTGCGCAACGAATCGGCGGTGACGAAGGGATTGCCGTCGCGGTCGCCGCCGATCCAGCTACCGGGGCGCAGGAAACTCGGCGTGCGTGCGCCCAGTGCCCGATCCCAGCGCTGGTAGAGCGCGGGCAAAGCGGGCAGGAACACGTCGCGCAGATAGCTGAGCGCGGTTTCGACCTCGTCGGTGACGTAGAGCCGTTCCCGGCGCAGCACGCGCGTCTGCCACAACAAAGCGATCTGGCGCAGGATCGCCTCCTCGACCTTGTCGCCTTCCGGCGTCTCGTCGAGCCCGCGATCCTTCAGCGCCATCAGCGCGGCGATGCGGTTGCGGTGATCGATCATCGACTTTCGGCGCACCTCGGTCGGGTGCGCGGTGAGCACGGGGACGATCAGTGCGTGATCCAGCAGATGCATCACCGCATCGTGGCCGATCCCCTCGCCCGCCAGGCGCTTCAGCGCGGCATCGACCGTCGCGCCGTCCTCCGAGGTCACACCCTGCCGGTCTTCCGCAAGGTTGGCGAGCATCGAAAACAGCATGAAGCCGCGTACGAAATCCAGCGTTTCGTCGATGTCCAGCCGGTCGAGCCCGAGATCGGTATCGGGCGTGCCATGACCATTGCCGTTGCTGCGATGCCGATCGACCGAGGCGGCACGGATATATTCGGTGCGCTCGAACAGCGTCTCGCCGCCATAAGCGCGGATCACGTCGCCGAGCAATTTGCCCAGAAAGCGGATGTCGGGATTGTTCGTGATCGTGGGGAGGTCGGCCATGGCGTCTTGCTGCGCTGCGGCAAGATCGTCGTCAACCGCCTGCGTAACGATCGGACGAATCATTTTGCGGTGTCGCTCGAATTACGCTTGCCCCAACCGGCCGCATCGCGCTCGGCGCTGCTAAGAATGCGATCGTGATCGGTATCGGCGGCATCGAAGCGGGCGAGCTGCGCCGCTTCGAATTCGCCGAGACTGACATGGCCGTCGTGATTCGCATCCGCGGCCATGACCCGCGCGACCCGGTCGGGGCGAAGTTCGCCGGCCTCGATCGTCGAATTGCGATCGGCGTCCATCGCGCGAAACCGCAGTTCGATCCCCGACGCGAAATCGGCGCGATGCTGATTGGTCGGCGGACGGAAATCCACCGCATCGCCCTTGGCCTCCTGATCGGAACAGGCCCCCAACAGAACCAGAACCGGGACGAGAACGGACGGGGCAAGCACGCGCATATCGTTGGGCCTTATGCTGGGAAGTACATCGAACGGTGCGCGGGCGAATTCAGTTCCGACTGCCGTCGAAGCGCAGCATGTTGCCGAACGGATCGGTCAGGGTGGCCTCATCCTTGTCCACGCCCGGCCGGGCGAAACGCGTCTGCTTGGCGAGCAATTCGGCGAACAGGGTGCGCGGATTCCCGGTGCGGATCCACACCGCGCTGCCCGGCGTGCCGTCGCCATAATGTTCCGACAGATGCAGCACCATCCCGCCGCGCGACACCTGCATGTAAAGCGGCAGATCGTCCGCGAACCGATGCTCCCAATCGAGCGTACAGCCGAGGAAGTCGCAATAGAATTCCAGCGCCTTGTCCCGGTCGTAGATGCGCAGGATCGGGATCGCCGCCGACAGGGTAGGCGCGTCGCTCATGCCTCCAGCTCGACATCCCAATAAAGCCAGTCGTGCCAGGTATCGTGCAGATAGTTGGGCGGGAAGCGGCGGCCATGTTCCTGCATCTGCCAGCTGGTCGGGCGGATCGCGGCGATGTGCAGCGGCATCTGCGCCTGTTTCGGCGTCCGCCCGCCTTTCTTGAGGTTGCACGGCGCGCAGGCGGTGGCGACGTTTTCCCAGGTGGTACGCCCGCCCTGCGCGCGCGGGATGATGTGATCGAAGGTCAGGTCGCTGCCGCAGCCGCAATATTGGCAGGAGAATTTATCGCGCAGGAACACGTTGAACCGCGTGAAGGCCGGGAAAGCGGAGGGGCGGACATAGGATTTGAGCGCGATGACCGAAGGCAGTTTCACGCGCCGCGTCGGGCTGCGCACCTCGCGTTCGTATTCGGCGACGATATCGACGCGGTCGAGGAACACCGCCTTGATCGCGGTCTGCCACGGCCAGACGGACAGCGGATAATAGCTGAGCGGCGTATAATCGGCGTTCAGCACCAGCGCGGGACACCCGTCGGGATGCCGGATCAGATCGGGATGGTACATAACCCCCTTTCTCTCGTCGCGCGCCTGCGCGCCGCTGCTCAAGTCCTTGACGGCGCTTTTGCCGACTTGGATGACGGTGTCATGACAGCACGGCGCACGACTCACGGTCAAGGGGGCGCGGAACTGCGATGAGCACGGTGACGCGGTTCGCGCCCAGCCCGACCGGAAAGTTGCATCTCGGCCACGCTTTTTCGGCGATCCAGAGCCATGATCGCGCGCGGGCCGATGGCGGGCGCTTCCTGTTGCGGATCGAGGATATCGACGGGACGCGATCCCGGCCCGAGCATGTCGCGGGCATCTGCAAGGATTTGCGCTGGCTTGGGCTGGATTGGGATGAGGACATGCTGTTCCAGTCTTCCCGGCTGGACGCTTACGATGCGGCGCTGGAAACGCTCAAGGCACGAGAACTGCTCTATCCCTGCTTCTGCACCCGCGCGGAAATCGCGCAGAGCCTGTCCGCGCCGCACGGGCCCATCGCGGCTTATCCAGGTACGTGCCGCCATATCGAATCCGATCGTCGCGCGGCTCGGCTGGCGGGCGAGCCACACGCGTGGCGCATCGATATGGCCGCTGCCGTCGCGGGCGTAGGGACGCTCTACTGGGAGGATGAGATTGCCGGTTCGCAACAGGCCGATCCCGAGGCGCAAGGCGATGTCTTGCTGGCGCGCAAGGATGCGCCGGCCAGTTATCATCTGGCGGTGGTGGTGGACGATGCCTTCCAGGGCGTGACGCATGTGGTGCGGGGCGAAGATCTGCGCAAAGCGACCGATATCCATCGTCTACTGCAAGAGCTGCTCGGGTTGCCGACGCCGATCTATCGGCACCATCCCTTGCTCACCGACGCGCAGGGACAGCGGCTGGCCAAGCGCAACGACGCGCCGACTTTGGCGGCTTCGCGCGCGGAAGGGATGGACGGTCGGGCGCTGGCCGACGATCTCCGCGCCGGGCGGCTGCCCATTGGCTTTGGCCTGCCGAACGCCTAGATAGGGCGCATGAGCATTTTCCTGATCGTCCTCCTCGTCGCCGCCATGATCGCGGTGGTGGTCGTGTTCGTGCGCGGACTCGTCGTCTTCCTCGCCAATGCGACCGAGGAAGCGAAAAACGGCGGCACCGGGCCGAGCGCATCGGCGCTGAAATCGAACAAGATGATGCAGTATCGCATCTTCTTTCAGGCGATCGCGATCGTGATCGTCGTCCTGCTGCTGATGCTTGCCGGTAAGGGCTGATCTTGGGGTCGACCCGGCGCTGGCGGGCCTGAACGATGGTCAAGCTCAACAAGATCTATACGCGCACCGGCGATGACGGCACCACCGGCCTGGTGGATGGGTCTCGCGTGGCGAAGACCGATGCACGCATGGCCGCGATCGGCGATGTCGATGAGGCGAACAGTGCGATCGGCGTGGCGATCGTCGCGCTGGGGGTTGGCGATCTCGCAATTGCGTTGACGCGGATCCAGAACGATCTCTTCGATCTCGGCGCGGACCTCGCTACGCCGGGCGAGGACTTCGCACCGGGCGAAATGACCCTGCGGATCGTGGCGGCTCAAGTCGCGCGGCTGGAGGAAGAGATCGACGCGATGAATGCGCAGATGCCGCCGCTCACCAGCTTCATCCTGCCCGGTGGCACGGCGGGCGCGGCTGCGGTGCATCTGGCGCGCGCGATCGTGCGGCGGGCGGAGCGGGCCGGTGTTGCCGCGGCTGCCGAGGTTTCGATCAACCCCCTGGCGCTGGCGTATCTCAACCGATTGTCGGATTATCTTTTCGTCGCCGCCAGATACGTGAACCAAAAGGCGGGTGGCGACGTTCTGTGGGTGCCCGGCGCATCCCGCTAGCCGGAGGCTTGCTTCAGATCAATTGATCCGGCGCGACGTTCTGGATAGAAAGAACGGAATGCGAACAAAGCCCCGCCTCGCCCCCGGTGTTTCCACGCTGGCCGAACGATTCGCCAAGGTCCGCGGCTTGTCCGAGGCGCTGGTCGCCCCGCTGTCCGATGCAGACGCCACGGTTCAGTCGATGGAGGATGCGTCGCCGGCCAAATGGCATCTGGCGCATACGACGTGGTTCCTCGAAACCTTCATCCTGCGCGATTTCGTCGCCGGATATGTGCTGCACGACGATCGCTTCCCGTTCCTGTTCAACAGCTATTACGAGGCCGAGGGCCGTCGCCATGCGCGCGGCCGGCGTGGGATGGTGACGCGGCCGACTCTGGACGAGGTGCTGGCGTACCGGCATCATGTCGATGCGGCGGTGCTGGCTGCCTTGCCCGACCTTCCGGATGCGGCACTCGAACTGGTGACTCTGGGGTGCCATCACGAGGAGCAGCATCAGGAGTTGCTGGTAACCGATATCCTGCATTTGATGTCCGAAAATCCGCTGGAGCCGGCGATCTGGCCGGCGGCGCGCAAGGTGCCGGTGGAAATGCCCGGCCCGATCGGCTGGATCGAGAGCGCGGGCGACGTGGCCGAGATCGGGTTCGAGGGAGAGGGCTTCGCCTTCGATTGCGAAGGGCCGCGCCATCCGACCCTGCTCACGCCGCATGCGATCGCCGACCGCACGATCACCAATGGCGAATGGGCCGCGTTCATCGCCGATGGCGGGTACAGGAATGCCGCGCATTGGCTGTCGGACGGCTGGGCATGGGTGAAGGCGGAAGCGATCGTCGCGCCGCTTTATTGGGAAGAACAGGACGGCAATTGGACGCGCTTCGGGCTCGACGGCCGTCGTGCGATCGATCCCGCCGCGCCGGTGACGCATGTCAGCTTCTACGAAGCGGATGCCTATGCTGCCTGGGCCGGAGCCCGCTTGCCGACCGAGGCGGAGTGGGAAGTCGCCGCCGCGGGATACGATGCTTCTGGCGGCAATCAGTTGGATACCGCCGGCCCGGTTGAGCCGCGTCCCTCGGCGGACGGCCCCGCATTCTTCGGTGACGTGTGGGAATGGACCGGCAGCGCATATCGGCCTTATCCCGGCTTCAAAGCGATCGAAGGCGCGGTCGGCGAGTATAACGGCAAGTTCATGTCCGGGCAGTGCGTGTTGCGTGGGGGATCGTGCGCCACGCCGCGCGGGCATGCGCGGGCGAGCTATCGCAACTTCTTCTATCCGCACCAGCGCTGGCAATTCACCGGCGTCCGCCTCGCGAAAGATCTCTGATATGCTCAAGCAGGAAATCGAGGACGGCGACGTCACTTTGGCCGATCCGGCGTTCCGCGCCGACGTATTGCGCGGATTTGCGCTGCGCCCGCGCGCGATTCCGGCGCGGTGGTTCTACGACCGGCGCGGATCGGAATTGTTCGAGGCGATCACCGATCTGCCGGAATATTATCCGACCCGCACCGAAACGGCGATCCTGCGGGATGTCTGCCCGGAAGTGGCCGAGATCGCCGGGGAAGGTCGCGCGGTAGTGGAATTCGGTTCGGGTTCGTCGATGAAGACGCCGATCCTGCTCAGCGCCGTCGCGCCCGCCGCCTATGTGCCGATCGATATTTCGGGCGATTTCCTGCGCGAATCCTCGGCACAGCTTTCGTCGCGTTTCCCCGGTCTGCCGGTGCTGCCGGTCGAGGCGGATTTCATGAATCCGATCCCGCTGCCGGTGCAGGTCGCGGCATTGCCCAAGCTGGGCTTCTTTCCCGGATCGACCATCGGCAACATGATTCCGCATGCCTCGGTCGACCTGTTGCGCGCGATGAAGGCGAGCCTCGGCGAGGGCGCGATGCTGCTGATCGGCATGGACCGGGTGAAGGACGAAGACGTGCTCACCACCGCCTATGACGATGCGCAGGGCGTGACGGCGGCGTTCAATCTGAACCTGCTGGAAAGGATCAACCGCGAGCTGGACGGCACGATCCCGGTGGAGAAGTTCCGTCATCGCGCGATCTGGAACGACGATCGCGCGCGAATCGAGATGCATCTGGAAGCGACGGAGGATCTGGCCTTCACGATCGAGGGCCGCCCTTTCGAGATCGCGGCGGGTGAGACGATCCACACCGAGAACAGCCACAAGTTCGGCCAGCGCGACGCAAGGCTGTTGCTGCGCGCCGGCGGGTGGACGCCGATCGCGGAATGGACAGACCCGGATGGCCTGTTCGCGGTGATCCTGGCCGAAGCGCAGGCACCGCGCCTCGCTCCCTGAGGCCTGTAAGACTTGGGGTTTGCGCTGGCGGCGTCGGGGGCGGTAGTGGGGAGCATGAATATTCCTCCCGTCGCCGAACGGCGCCCGCACAGCTTCACCACGCACGGCATCACGATCGAGGATCCGTACGCCTGGATCCGCGATCCGGGCTATCCGGATGTGACCGATAAGGACGTTCTGGCCTATCTCGCGGCCGAGAACGACTATTACGAAAGCGTCATGGCGCCGCACAAGGCGCTGACCGACCGGCTGTACGAAGAGATGAAGGGCCGCATCAAGGAGGACGATTCCTCGGTGCCGCAGAAGGACGGCGACTGGCTGTACTGGACGTCGTTCGAAACCGGCGGCGAATATCGCAAATGGTGGCGCAAGCCCGTCGCTGGCGGCGAGGATGTGTTGATCCTCGACGAACCGGCATTGGCGGAGGGGCATGAATATTTCCGGCTCGGAGCGATCAGCATCAGCGAGGATGGGCGGCGCATGGCCTATGCCGTGGATGACGACGGGTCGGAACGCTACACGATCCGCTTCAAGGCGCTGTCCGACGGGGCGACATTACCCGAACAGATCGCCGGCGCAGCCGGGAAATGGGGCGAGGATTCGATCGAGGGGGCGATCGGCAACATCGTGTTCGTCAAGGACGGCAGCGGCATTCTGTACGGGCTGACCGACGAACATTGGCGGACCCGCACGATCAAGTTCCATCGTCTGGGCACCCCGGCCAGCGACGACGTGGTGATCTATTACGAGGACGATGCCAGCTTTTCGGTCGGCGTCGAGCAGACCAGCGATCGTCGCTGGATCGCCTTGGTCGCGAGCAGCCACGACACGAGCGAGGTGCGGCTCTATCCGAGCGACGATCCGCTGGGCGATCCAATCCTGGTGTCGCCGCGGCATGACGGACGCGAATACGATCTCGATGTGCATGGCGACACTTTGTTCATCCACACCAACGATACCGATCCGAATTTCCGGCTCTGCACCGCGAGCCTCGCCGCGCCGGGCGAATGGGCCGAGCTGATCGCGCCGTCGCGGGATTTCTACATGACGGGGATCGAGTGTTTCAAAGACTTCTTTATCGTCGACGGGCGCGAAGAGGGCTTGGATCAGATCGAGATCCGGCGCTACGAAACGCCGCTCGAGGCGCAGCGCATCGCGTTCCCCGAGGCGAGCTACGACGCGGGCCTCGGCAACAATCCCGAATACGACATGAGCGTGCTGCGCGTCGGCTACGAATCGATGGTCACGCCGGGGACGGAATATGATTACGATGTGGCGACGGGTGAACTGACCACGTTGAAGGTGCAGGAGATCCCGTCGGGCTACAATGCGGATCGCTATCGCACCGAACGGCTGAAGATCGTCGCACGCGACGGTACCGAAGTGCCGGTGTCGATCGTGTATCCGAAGGATTTTCCGCGCGACGGGAGCGGGCCGTTGTTCCTCTATGCCTATGGCGCGTACGGATATGCCATTCCGCCGGGCTTTTCGACCGGGCGCCTGAGCCTGCTCGATCGCGGTTTCGCCTATGCCATCGCGCATATCCGGGGCGGCGACGATCTCGGGCAGCAATGGTATCTCGACGGCAAGCTGGAAAAGCGCGCCAACACGTTCAACGATTTCGTCGATGTGGCGAAGGGGCTGGTGGCGGAAGGCTGGACCAAAGCCGGACGGATCGCGATCGCCGGGCGATCGGCGGGGGGCGAATTGATGGGGGCGGTGGTCAATTCCGATCCTGAATTGTGGGGCGCGGTGATCGCCGACGTGCCGTTCGTCGATGTGCTCAACACGATGCTCGATGGCGATCTGCCGCTGACGCCGGGCGAATGGCCCGAATGGGGCAATCCGATCGAGGATAAGGCGGCGTTCGAGTTGATCCGGGGCTATTCGCCCTATGATCAGGTGACGGCGCAGGCCTATCCGCCGATGTTCATTTCGGGCGGCCTGAACGATCCGCGCGTGACCTATTGGGAGCCGGCCAAATGGGCGGCCAAGCTGCGCAGCGTGAAGACCGACGACAATGTGCTGCTGCTCAAGACCAATATGGGCGCCGGGCATGGCGGCAAGTCCGGGCGATTCGAGAGCCTGCGCGAGGCAGCGGAGGAGCATGCGTTCGTGCTGTGGCAAATGGGTGTGGCGGATTGAAGCCGTTCACCCTCGCAATCACCGCGACGCCCGACGACATCGACGAACTCGGCCACGTCAACAATGCGGTGTGGGTGCAGTGGATCCAGCGCATCGCCACCGCGCACTGGGAGGCGGTGGCGCCGGCCGAGCATGTCGCGGCCTATGTGTGGGTCGTGACGCGGCATGAGATCGATTATCGCGGCAACGTGTCCGCCGGCGAGACCGTGACGGGCGATACGTGGGTGCCGGAGGGACCGAAGGGCGCGCGGTTCGACCGGCATGTGCGCTTCACCGGCGGCGATGGCCGCGTAAAGGTGGAGGCGGTGACGACCTGGGCGTTGCTCGATCGCGCCACGGGGCGATTGCTGCGCGTGCGTCCGGAGATCGCCGCGCCATTTCTTGGCTGATAGCGGCGATTGCATGGGCTTTACTCTAAAGTCGCGTTAATTCCTGCCACGATGCATTTCAAAGCTCATGCCGAATGGTTAAGGTGAGGTCATGACCGAGATCATTGTTGCTGCACTGCAGCTTGCCTTCACGCCCGATATCGATGCCAACATCGCCAAAGTCTCGACGCTGGTGCGCGAGGCAGCGGGGCGCGGTGCGCAGGTGATCCTGCCGCCGGAATTGTTCGAGGGCGAGTATTTCTGCCGCGTCGAGGACGAAGGCCTGTTCGCCAATGCCAAGCCGGTCGGCGAGCACAAGGCGGTGCTGGCGATGCGCGCGCTGGCCGCGGAGCTGGGCGTGACGATCCCGACCAGCTTCTTCGAGGCGGACGGGCCGCATCATTACAACAGCCTGGCGATGATTGGCCCCGACGGCAATGTGATGGGCGTGTATCGCAAAAGCCATATCCCCGACGGACCGGGATATGAGGAGAAATTTTATTTCCGCCCCGGCAATACCGGCTTCAAGGTGTGGCCCGGCCCGGCGGCGGCCGGTGGCGCGACGCTCGGCGTCGGCGTATGCTGGGACCAATGGTATCCCGAGACTGCGCGCGCGATGATGCTGATGGGCGCGCAGGTCTTGTTCTATCCCACCGCGATCGGCAGCGAACCGCATGATGACAGCCTGGATACCGCACGGTTGTGGCGACGCGCGATGGTCGGCCATGCCGTATCCAACGTCGTGCCGGTGGTCGCCGCCAATCGAATCGGCACCGAACATGACCAGACCTTCTACGGCACCAGCTTCATCACCGACGAGCGCGGCGACATCCTGGCCGAGCTCGGCCGCGAGGAGGAAGGCGTGATCGTCGCGACGCTCGATCTCGACCGGATCAAGCGCCACCGCGCCGCTTTCGGCTTCTTCCGCGATCGCCGCCCCGATCTCTATCACCGGCTGGTAGAGGATTCGTGACCGGACCGGCCATGCGCCCGTGGTGATCGATCGCTTCGACCGCGTGACCGAGCCGCAGCGCGAATGCCTGCGGCTGGTGCTGACGCGGCGCAATTCGAAGGAGATCGCACTTGCGCTGGGCATCTCCTCGCACACCGTCGACAAACGGCTGGAACGCGCCATCGCCACGATCGGCGCGACCAGCCGCTTTGATGCCGCGAGACTGCTCGGCGACTATGAGGGGGCCGCGCTTGCGCCGTTCTCCGCCACATACGAACCTTTCGTATACCAATCGCCCGACATTGTGCCGGCCGCTCAATCCGACATGCTTGGTGTGTCTGAGGGGTTGGCACAAAGGGGAGGCAGTCGGGTCGCAACAGCGACCTGGCTGCCGATCCGCTCCAAGGGCGGCAGGGGCAACACACTTTCGCCATGGCAGCGGCTGGCCTGGATCGGCATCATCCCGGTGGCGCTCGCGGTCGCGGTCGGCATGCTGGGTTTCGGGCTCAGCGTGGCGGGGAAGTTGCTTCAGCTGTTCACGTCCGTCATGTCCTGATCAGGCGCTTATCGGTCCGATATGGACCGACCATCTAGGATGAGAGCCATGAGCACGACGCACGAAACCATTGCCGGCCAGGTCGGCACGTTGCTTCACAAACTGGAAATGCTGATCGACGAAGCCGTGAGCTGCGGCGCGGAACTGACCGCAGCCTTGCCGCGCGCCCGGGTCGAGGCGAAATTGCCGGCCGTGGTCGGCCAGCATTCGCTCGATACGCTGAGCGAGGCGGTGCAGTCGCTCGTCGCCGCGCGCCGCCAGACGGTCGCCACGCACAAGCATCTGGACAAGGTGCGCGAACTGATGGGCCTGCCCGTGATCAGCTTCGGCGAGGAAAGCCCCAAGCCGGACGACAAGGTGTTCACCACCGGCGTGGCCCGCACCGATCATCTGCGCATCGCCGCCTGACGCCTGGCAGGTCCGGTTGATTCGACACAGATCCAGGTCGGAACGAGCGGTATGCTGATCGTCTATCTCTTCAATGCTCTTCTCGCATCGTGCGCCGTCTACGCCTTCGTGCGGGGCGGCGCGCCGGAAAAGGTCGTGGCGGTGGCGTTTATCGCCTCCGCCGCGGCCAGTTATGCCGCCATACCGGTGCATGGACGCTTTCACGGACTGGAATGGGGCCTGCTGCTGATCGATGCAGGCCTGCTCTTCGTGCTGGTGGCCGTTGCGCTGTGGGCGAACAGGTTTTGGCCAATATGGATCGCCTCGTTTCAATTGTTCGCACTGCTCGTGCACATCGCGAAAGCGTATCAGCAGGATGTTCTGCCGATCATCTATTTCGGCGTGATTTCCCGCATCGCCTATCCGATGCTGGCGTTGCTGGTGATCGGCACCGCGCGCCACTTCCAGCGCGTGCGGTTGTACGGCGCGGATCCCGACTGGAGTTCCCGCGGGCTTTAGGAGGCGACCGTGCCTGATCGGATCACGAGCGGCGACGGGCCGAAGATCGGCGCGTCGGGCAGCGGACCACCGACTGCGCACGACAATGCGTCGCGCCTTCTCGCGTTCAGCCATATCCGGTCGAGGGTGTTCGAGCCGTATGGCCTGGCGGTCAACGACATCGCCTGGCAATTGCTGCTTGCGTTGTTCATCGCGCAGGAGCGCGGGCTGCGCGTCACCATCTATCGGCTGTGCGAGGACGTACCGGTGCCCAAGAGCGTATCGGTGCGCTGGCTGCGGGCGCTTCGGGGAAGCGGGATGATCGATTATGACGATGCGACCTTCGGCCTGTCCGCCCCCGTGCGCCTGACGCCGGCGGCCGAGGACAGCCTGCGCGATCTGATCGACGCTTAAGCGGCGTCCTGACCGCGCAATTCCAGCGCGCGGACGAAGACGGCGTCGAGCATCTCGCGGGTGAGCCGCCCGGTATTCTGGTTGTAGCGCGAGCAATGGTAGCTATCGATAAGGATGCGCCCGTCGGGCATCCGATGTTCGGCAAGGTGCGCGAAGCGGCATTTGGGCAGTCGCCCGCCGAGCATCTTGACCGCCGATTGGTGGGCGATCTGGCCGAGCGCGATATAGATTCGCGCGTTTGGCAGCGCCGCCGCCTCGCCTTCGAGAAACGGGCGGCAGGTGCGGATTTCCTCCGGCGTCGGCTTGTTGAGCGGCGGCACGCATTTCACCGCGTTGAGGATCATCGCACCGTGAAGAGTCAGGCCGTCGTCCGGCGTGCCGAGAAAATCGCCGCTCGCCAGTCCGTGGTCGCGCATCGCGGCGAACAACAAGGCGCCCGATCCGTCGCCGGTGAACGGCCGCCCGGTGCGATTCGCGCCATGTTTGCCGGGAGCCAGGCCGACGATGCCGAGCCAGGCATCGGGATCGCCGAACGCCCCGACCGGGGAATTCCACCAATCGGGCTGTTCGGTGCGCAACTCCGCGCGATATCCGGCGAGGCGCGGGCAGAGCGGGCAATCGGACGGCGGGGCGGGCAAGCTTGGTGCGAAGGTCATCGCGATGCGTTAGGCGCGTGTCCATGCCGACGACAAGCTATGCCATCGCCATCGGATCGAACCGTCGCGGCCGTCACGGCGCGCCGGAACGCGAAGTGGCGGCGGCGATTCGGGCGCTGGGAGCGGTGGTTGCCGTGTCGGGCATCGTGGCGAGTGCGCCGCTCGGCCCCTCGATTCGTCGCTTCGCCAACGCCGCAGCGCTGATCGAAACGCGCGAGACGCCGGCGGAACTGCTCGCGCGACTGAAGCGGATCGAGCGCGATTTCGGGCGGCGGCGCGGGCAGCGCTGGGGCGCGCGGGTGATCGATCTGGATATCGTCCTGTGGTCGGCGGGCTCATGGGCCGAGGACGACCTGATCGTGCCTCACCCGGCGTTCCGCGCGCGGCGCTTCGTGCTGGACCCCTTGCTGGAAATCGCGGCGGACTGGCGCGATCCGTTGACGAATTCCACCGTGCGACAACTCGCCTGGCTGGCACAAGCGGTTGACCGCCGCCCCCGCCGCCCGTAACGCGCCATCCTTGGTCGGGCCCGTAGCTCAGTTGGTAGAGCAACGGACTTTTAATCTGTAGGTCTCGGGTTCGAATCCCGACGGGCCCACCAATGCGCAGCGGAAGAGACGCAGCAACGAAGTTGCAGCGCACTTCCGCAAGCACGGCCGGCGCGAAAAGGCAGTGCCCATAGGGCGCGGCTTTGCCGCGACCGACGGGCACGAAGTTCGAGGCACAAGCTTCCCCAAAGCCCCCGCATTTGCTCTAACGCACTGATGTTCAGCAAAATGCCCCTGCGCGTCGCACTCGCCGCCGCCCTCGCGCTGGCCGGCCCCGCACAGGCGCAATCCGATCAGGTCGATCCCTTCATCGGCACCGGCGGCGAAGGCCACACGTTTCCAGGAGCCGTCGCGCCGTTCGGGATGGTGCAGTTGAGCCCGGATACCGACACGACCTGCACGATCCGCGACTGTTATGCCCATGCCGCGGGCTATCGTTATACCGATCCGACGATCCAGGGGTTCAGCCACACGCATTTCTCGGGCGCGGGGCATTCCGATCTCGGCGATTTCCTCGTCATGCCGGTGTCGGGCGATGCGGTGCCGATCGAACCGGGCGATCCCGCAAAGCCGGGATCGGGTTATCGCTCGCGCTTCTCGCATGATGGCGAGGTTGCGCGGCCGGGTTATTACGCCGTCACGCTGACCGATGCCGGCGTGCGGGCGGAGATGACCGCCGGCACGCGCGTGGGTGTTCATCGCTATGCGTTTGCGCCCGGCAAGGCGGCGCATCTCGTGATCGACCTGCGATCGTCGTTGTATAACTATCCCGGCAAGATCCTGTGGTCGTCGCTGCGCCTGCTGCCGGACGGGACGATCATCGGCGCGCGCGAAACGCGGGGCTGGGCACCCGATCGCAAGCTGTATTTCGCGATGCGCTTTTCGGCACCGCTCAGGACGCATGCCTTTCTCAGCACCGAGAAAGACGTGCCGTACAAGGGCTTTCAGGGGCCGGGGCGCGGCACCGATGATGTCGCCGAGCGCGCCGGGCGAGCGCTGGTCGCGCGGCTGGATTTCGGGGTGCTGGCCAAGCCGCTGGAGGTGAAGGTCGCGATCTCGTCGGTCGACGAGGCTGGCGCGCTCAACAATCTGGCGAGCGCGCCGGGCGATTTCGCTGCGGTCCGCGCGAAGACCAGGGCCGCTTGGGACAAGGCGCTCGGCGCGCTGACGATCGAAGCGTCTGCGGCCATGAAGACCAATGTGATGACCGCGCTGTATCACAGCCTGCTCGCGCCGTCGGTCGCTGGCGATGCCGACGGGCGCTATCGCGGGCCGGACAATCAGGTGCATGTGGCGAAGGATTACACCTTCCGCTCGACCTTCTCGCTCTGGGATACGTTCCGCGCCGAGCATCCGCTGCTGACCCTCGTGCAGCCGGCGAAGACGACCAGTGACATAGTCCGGTCGTTGATCGACAGCCAGCGCGACAGTCCGTTCGGTATCCTGCCGGTGTGGCAGTTTCAGGGGCGCGAAACCTGGACGATGATCGGCTACCATGCCGTGCCGGTGATCGCGGACGCCTATCTGAAGGGCGTTCGCGGCTTCGACGCCAATGCCGCTCTGGAGGCGATGGTCGCGAGCGCGACCTATGCGCCCTATGGCGGGTTGGGCGAGTATATGAAGCTCGGCTACGCCCCGATCGACAAGGAGCCGGAAGCCGCCTCAAAGACGGTCGAATATGCCTATGACGACTGGACCATCGCCCGCATGGCGCGCGCGATGGGGCGGCTGGATGTCGCCGCGACATTCGACAAGCGCGCGGGCAATTGGCGCAACACGTTGGATGCGAAGACCGGCTTCGTCCGCGCGCGCAAGAGCGACGGGTCGTTCCGCGTGCCGTTCGATCCGACCGCGATCAATTACGGATCGGATTATACGGAAGGGAACGCCTGGCAATATAGCTGGTTCGTGCCGCAGGATCAGGCCGCGCTGATCGCCGCGATGGGCGGCGATGCGGCGACCGTCGCCAAGCTGGACGCGATGTTCGATTACGACAATTCCAAGCTCGATTATTCCCATGCCGAGGATATCGCCGGGCTGATCGGGCAATACATCCATGGGAACGAGCCCAGCCATCACGTCGCGTATCTGTATAACTATGCCGGCGCGCCGTGGCGCACGCAGGCGCGGCTGACGCAGATCGTGGGCAGCCAATACAAGCCGACGCCGGATGGCCTCTCGGGCAATGACGATCTCGGGCAGATGTCGGCCTGGCTGGTGTTCACGTCGCTCGGTTTCTATCCGGTCACGCCGGGCAGCCTGGAATATGTCATCGGTCGGCCATTCGTATCGCGCGCGACGCTGGCACTGGCGGGCGGCAAGCGCTTCACGATCGTGGCGGACGGGCTGGACGATGCGCGCCCCTATGTCGGCAAGGTTGCGCTGAACGGAAAGCCGCTTACGCGCGGCTATATTCGGCATGCTGAGATCATGGCCGGTGGCGAATTGCACTTCACGATGCAGGCCGCGCCGAACAAGGATTGGGCGACGCAACCGGCCGACCGGCCTTATTCGATGAGCACCGCACGCCGATGACCGATCCGCTTCACGCAGAGGGTACCGATGCGGCGGGCGCGGTGCCGGGGAATGTGCGGCATCCGCCGTGGTTGCTGATCTCGATCGGCGCGCTCGGGCTTGCCGTGTTGCTGGTGGCGGGGATCGGAACGCTGATCGATCGCGGCGCGCAGTTCCGCTTCGATGCCGCGATCATGTTGTGGACGCGGCACGGCACGATGCACGGTGTGCCGATCGGTCCCCCCTGGGTGCGGGCGGCGATGGTCGATATCACCGCGCTGGGCGGCGTGACGGTGCTGACCCTAGTGACGATCATCGTGGCCGGATTCCTCGGTCTGAAGCGCTTGTGGCTCACGCTGATGCTGGTGCTGGCGGGGACGATCAGCGGGGCGATCGCGGTGGCGGTGGCCAAGGCGATCGTCGCGCGGCCACGGCCCGCTCTGGTCGATCATCTGGTGCAGGTGTCGTCCGCCAGCTTCCCGAGCGGCCATGCGACGAGCAGCGCGATCGTCTATCTCACGATCGCGGCGCTCGTGATGCAGATCGTGCGCGGGCGACCGTTGCGGATCTACATCCTGGGCACGGCGATCGTGCTGGTGACGCTGATCGGCTGCAGCCGAGTCTATCTCGGCGTGCACTGGCCGAGCGACGTGCTGACCGGCTGGGGCTTCGGGTCGCTCTGGGCGCTGATGTGGTGGGGGATCGGCGCATCGATCCGGTTGCGGCGTGCCGGGCGATCAGTCCGCGACGCCGGCGAGTAAGGCGCGCGCCGATTTCAGGTGCGGCGCGTCGACCATCTTGCCGTCGAGCGCGAGTGCGCCCGCTTTGGGATTCGCGGCGAACAAAGCGACCACCGCGCGGGCATGCGCGATCTCCGATTCGGACGGACTGAAGGCGGCGTTGATCACCGCGACCTGACTGGGGTGGATCGCCATCATGCCGGTGAAGCCGTCGCGCCGTCCACGCGCGGCATAAGCGGCGAGACCGTCGAGATCGCGGAAATCGGGATAGACGGTCTCGATCGCCGGCACGCCGGCGGCATGCGCGCCGAACAAAGTGAGCGAGCGGGCGAGCTGATACGGCGCGGTGTAGCTGCCGTCGGGCTCGCGCGAGGTGGTCGCGCCGATCGCGGCGGGCAGATCCTCCGCCCCCCAGGTAAGACCGGCGAGGCGCGGGGTGACGCCGCCATAGCTGCCCATCGCGAAGATCGCCGCCGCCGTCTCGCTGGCGATCGGCAGGATCATCGTGTCACCACTAAGCTTCGCATCCAGCGTGGCGAGCGAGGCGCCGCCTTCGGCCTTGGGCAGCATGATGCCGTCGGGCCGGGCGGGCAGCACCGCCGCGAGATCGTCGTCGCTCAGCCCCGAATCGAGCGGGTTGATCCGCACGAACAATGTCGCCCGCCGCTCGGTACGCAGGAATGCCGCAATCATCTCGCGCGCCGCCGGTTTCGCGGACGGCGCAACGGCATCTTCAAGATCGAGGATCAGCGCATCGGCACCGAGCGCCAGCCCCTTCTCCATCCGGTCGGGCCGATCGCCGGGAACGAACAAAAGCGATCTCAGGCGCGGCATCGGGGTCTCCGTTCATCTCGGGTGCAGGACAACCCTAGCTATGGCCGAGGCGCTCGGGAAGCGCGATGAGCTGTCTTGTGACTTTGTATCATATCATCTATCGCGCCGCACAACGAAACCAAAAGGGCCGTACATGATTCGCCATTCCCTGCTCGCCGGCACTGCCTTCCTCATCGCCCAGCCCGCCGTTGCGCAGACCGCCCCCACCGCCCCGTCGCCCGCCGAGATCATCGTCACCGCGCCGATCCGCCAGAGCGAAACCGACGTGTTGCAGGGCACATCGATCCTGACGGGCGAGGAACTGACCCGCGAACTTCGCCCGACGATCGGCGAGACGCTGGCGCGCCAGCCGGGTGTGTCGGCCTCGTCCTTCGGTCCCAACGCCTCGCGCCCGATCCTGCGCGGTTTCCAGGGCGAGCGGATTCGCGTCTTGACCGACGGGATCGGTTCGATCGACGTTTCGAACACCTCCGCCGACCATGCGGTGATCATCGATCCGCTGCTGGCCGAGCGGATCGAGGTGCTGCGCGGCCCATCCGCCTTGCTGTTCGGATCGTCGGCGGTGGGTGGCGTGGTCAATGTGGTCGACACGCGCATTCCGCGCAGCGTGCCGGAGAAGGGCTATCGCCTGAACGGCATCGCCAATTACGGCAGCGCCGCGAACGAGCGGTCGGGCGGTATGGCGGGCGATGTCGCGGTCGGCGAGCATCTCGTGCTGCACGCCGATGGATCGTATCTGAAGAGCGACGATCTGCGCATCGGCAAGGGGTATCTGCTGTCCGATACGGCGCGCGCCGCCGCTCTGTCGCAGGTCGGCCTGCCGCAGGATCCCAATGCCGAGCCGATCGACTTCGCCGCCTCGGCCGCGTTGCGCAAGAAACTGCCCAATTCCGCGTCGGAGACCTGGACGGCGGGTGCGGGCGCATCGATCATCACCGACGCCGGCAGTCTCGGCGTGTCGTACAGCCATTATGACAGCCTGTACGGTGTGCCGATCCGCTTCGCGACGGCGGTCGGGCAGGGGCAGGAAGCGCCGCGGCTCGACGTGGTGCAGAACCGGGTCGATCTGCGCGCCGAGATCAATACCGGTGGCGACTTCCTCGATAAGATCCGCCTCCGCGCGGGCCAGGCGAGCTATCGCCATTTCGAACTCGATCCGGATGGCGCGGTCGGCACCGCGTTTTTCAACAAGGGCCTCGAAGGACGGCTGGAGCTGGTGCAGAAGAATCGTGGCGGCTGGCAGGGGGCGAGCGGCGTGCAGTTCTTCAATCGCATCTTCGACGTGAAGGGCGACGAGGCGTTCCTGCCCAAGAACGAGACCAACCAGACCGGCCTGTTCACGCTGCAACAATATAGCAGCGGCGCATTCAAGGCCGAGGGCGGCTTGCGCTACGAATTCACCGATGCCGCCGCCCGCACGCCGGCCGACGATCTGCGCTTCTTCCGGGGCGAGCGCCATTTCCAGGCACTGTCGGGTTCGCTCGGCGGATCGTACGGCGTGACCGATGCGGTGCGCCTCGGCATCAACGTCTCGCGCACCGAGCGTGCGCCGTCGGCCGAGGAATTGTTCGCCAATGGCGGCCATGCCGGCACGCAGGCCTACGAACTCGGCAATCCGGACTTCAAGCTGGAGAAGAGCTGGGGCGTGGAGGGCACGATGCACGCGCATGGCGACGGCTTCAGCTTCGACGCTTCGGTCTATTACACGCGCTTCTCGAACTACATTTCGGAAAATCAGGTCGCGCAGGGCATTTGCGAGACGGCCGCCGCACCGTCGGGCCGCGATGTCGATCTGCCGTGCTTCCAGTATCAGCAGGCCGATGCGCGTTATTACGGTGCGGAGGCCGATGCCTCGATCCGGCTGGCGCGGATCGGCGGCTATACGATCAATGCCGATCTGCTGGGCGATTACGTGCGCGCCAATGTGATCGATCAGGGGCCGATCCCGCGCATCCCGCCCGCGCGCGTGCTCGGCGGGCTGGAAGCGCAGGGCGACAAGCTGCAGGGCCGAATCGAGGCGGAACATGTGTTCGACCAGAACCGCATCGCCACGTTCGAAACGCCGACCAAAGGCTATACGATGGTCAACGCCTCGATCGGTTTCTCGCCGTTAGGCAAGGCGAGCAAGACCAGCCTGCTGATCAGCGCGAACAATATCTTCGATGTCGAGGCGCGACGCTCGGCAAGCTTCCTGAAGGATTTCGCGCCGCTGGCGGGCCGGGATATCCGCGCGACGTTGCGCTTCGGGCTGTAAAACCTTCCCGTTGAACACGAGGGACCGGCGATCGCCCTGAAACATGTACGTTCACTGTTCCCCCGCGAAAGCGGGGGTCCAGGGCCACAAACCGTATCATTTGCGACCCTGGACTCCCGCTTTCGCGGGAGAACACGTTCGTAGATGGCCGATCGGTATAACTCCCGAACACATCCGGGGTCACGGTTTTAGCGGGAAAACCCTCTCGGAGCCGGCCGAAAAACCGAATGTCGATCAGCCCTGGGCTCCGCACACCTTAATTCTAGAATATCCGGCGATTTCAACACCGTCGCAGCTCCAAAGTCCGACACGATAAATTACAAAACCAATTAAAGTCCAATTTCGTCGTTCTGTCATATATTTCCGGTATCTGCCCGCCCATCGAATAAGCGGGGAAGACAGCGTGAATACGAACTTGTTGATGCGATCGGTGGCAAGCACCGTCGCTATTATCGGCTGCATGCATGTAAATCCTGTTCTTTCACAGGTGGTTGAGCAATCGACTGACGACACGCGTCGCGAATCCGACATCGTCGTCAACGGCAATCGCAAGCGGACCCCGATCGTCCTGGAGCGCGAGGCAACCGGCACGATCGACGTCGTGGCCACCGGCGACATTGCACTCCAATCGCAGACCAATATCGCCGATCTGGCCAAGCAATTGCCCGGCGTGTCGGTCAGCCGCGATCAGGGGCGCAACCAGAGCGCGACCGGCGAGGCGCAATATGTCGCGATCCGCGGCTTCGACACCAGCTACAATGCCTATACGCTGGATGGCATGCGGCTGCCTCAGACGGCGGGATCGTCGCGCGCCATTTCGCTCAACCTGTTCTCGCCCTTCGCGATCGGCGGGATCATTACCGACAAGACGCCGGGCGCGACCAAGGATGCCGATGCCATCGCCGGCATCGTCGATCTGCGCACGCCGACCGCGTTCGATTTCGCCGAGCCGCTGATCCGCGCCCGCGTGCTGACGCAAGCGGCCGATCTCGCGCTGAAGACCAACCAGGCGGCCTGGGGTGGCGCGGTCGGCTTGGATGCCGCGCGCCGGTTCGGATCGGACAAGCAGTTCGGCATCTATGTCGCGGGCTATTACGAGGAGCGCAGCAACGCCGCCGAATCCACGTCCACGCAGGGCGAGTACCGGACGACGAATGCCATCACCGCCCCCGCCACGGTCCGTACCGCGGCGGCAAGCGGTGCGCCGCTGTCGGCGGACGGCATTCAGTGGAATTTCTTCAACAACAGAATCAAGCGCTACGGTGGCAGCGCATCTTTCGACTATCGCACCGATGCGCTCGATCTGTACGCGCACACCAATTACGCGGTGCTCGAGAACACCAACACGATGAACCAGACCGGGTTGCGCAGCGAACTGACCAGCGGCCAGAGCAACCCGAATCCCTCGACCAATCCCGGTGGCAACCAATATAATTCGGCCGGGGTCTACACCCCCTACGGCATCAACCCGGCCAGCTACTTCCGCGTCGAGGACGTGCATCAGGATCTGTGGTCGAACCAGATCGGCATCAAGCTGTATAGCGGTGGATTCACCCTGTCGCTGGAGGGCGGCTATGCCGATGGCGCGTTCAATTCGCCGAACCGGATCGAGGCGGCGTTCCGTGGCGTCGCCTATAACGGCACCGCGACCAATACCGGGGTTGCGACCGAAGGGCTGAAGATCGATCTGTCCAATCCCTCCTCGCCGCGCCCGATCCTGTCGTCCGCCGCGACCGCCTATATTTCCAGCCTCGATCGCCCGACCCAGCTCTATGTCCAGAAGGGCTACGACTATCTGCGCGAGAAGAAGAAGACGGTGAAGGGCAGCGTCGGCTGGAACGGCGAGGGCGTTCTGGCCGGCTTCACGGTCGGCGGCCTGTACGAGGATTCCGATCGCCAGGGCCGCACGCTGACCGGCGATCCGACGCGCTACCGCTTCCTCACCCCGTTGCAGAGCGGCACGGTGCAGGGTGCGACGGTCGCCGCCTATCCGGGCGAGATCGTCAACAGCTTCCTCGATTATTACCCGCCCCGCGCGATCAAGCTGCTCGATCGTGCCGCGGTCGAGGCGCAGGCGGCGTTATATGTGCCGACCATCGCCGTTTCGCAGACGACGCTGAACCAGGGCCTGACCAGCGGCAACGAAACCCGCAAGGCAGCTTTCGCCAGCGCGGTCGTGAAGCTGGGCACCGTCGAGCTGGTGCCCGGCATCCGTTACGAGAAGAACCATTTCGATGGGCGCTTCTACCAGACGCAGGATGGCGGACGGACGTACAATTTCGTCTCGGCCGGGCGCGATTACGATCATGTCGATCCCAGCCTGCTCGCCACATGGCGGCCGACCGATCGCCTCGTCGTCCGCGCCGCTGCCCGATCGAGCTACAGTCGGCCGGCATTCGACCAATTGGCCGGGCCGACGACGATCAGCGCCGATGGTTTGACGATCACCCAGACCAACCCCAACCTCAAGCCGGTCGAGGCGTGGAGCTATGATCTGGGGCTGGAATATTACGCCGCTTCGGGGCGGTATTTCCAGGTCGCGGCCTATCACAAGGATCTCAAAAATATCATCGTGCCGACCGGCACGCGCAACGAACGCCTCACCGGTGCGGGCGTCACCACGATCCAGCCGGTCAATGGTCTGACCGGCAAGGCGACCGGCGTGGAAGCGTCGGGCCGCTTCATGCTCGGCGATCTGGTCGGTGGGGGATTCCTCGGCGGCTTCGGGCTCGACGGCAACGTCACGTACCAGAAGACGCAAGCCAATTACCGCATCTCCGCCACCGATCTGCGCCGCACCAGCCTGCCCCAGGCACCGGACCTGATCTACAACGCCTCGCTCGTCTATGACGCGAAGCCGATACGCGCGAGCCTGTGGTACAATCACACCGGCCGCCGCCTGGTGTCGGTGCAGGACAGCCAGCCGGACATCTATCTCCAGTCGGTCAGCGAACTGAATCTGGGCCTCGCCTGGGCGATCAACTCGCATCTCGAACTGGGCGCATCGTTGCGCAACCTGCTCGATACGCCGACCTATTGGGCGACCGTCGGCAAGGAAAAGACCTATATCTCGAACGACCGCAACGGCGGCTATATCGAGACCGGCCGGGTCTATCAGCTCAGCCTGACGATGACGATGTGACGCGAAGGGTGGGAGCGACCTGCATGTCGAGCATGAAGATGCGATTGGCATTGTGGGTCGCGCTCGTCCTTTCCGTTGCGCTGCCCGGCGCGGCGGCGGCGGAGTTGCCGCGGGCACCGGATGTGACGTTGCAGGGCGAATTGCACGGTGCGGACCGCGCGAGCGTCCGCGATCTGCCGTTCGACGTGCCGCCGGACACCGCGCAGGTGCATGTCGCGTTCGATTATGACGGCCGGGACCGGGGCGTGACGGTGACGCTGGGCGTGTGGGACACGACGCGCTTCCGGGGCTGGGGCGGCGGCGTGAAGCGCACCTTCTCGATCGCCGAAGGTTTCGCCACGCCGTCCTTCCTGCCCGGGCCGATCCCCGCCGGAAAATGGCGCATCGTGATGACCGTGCCGAGCATCCGCGACGGCGACGCGGCGGCCTGGCGCGCGCGCATCTGGTTGTCGAAGCGCACCGATCTCGGCGAAATCGCCTTCGCGACCGCCCCGCTAAACCCCGCCCCCGGCTGGTATCGCGGCGACCTGCACAGCCACAGCGGCCACAGCGACGCCCGCTGCCGCAGCCTCGCCGGCCGAGAAACCAGCTGCCCCATCGTCTTCACCCTACAGCAGGCAACAGCGCACGGGCTCGATTTTCTTGCGCTTACCGATCACAACGTCACCTCGCACTTCGCCGAACTGGGCGCGCTGCAACCCTATTTCGATACGCTGTTGCTGCTGCCCGGACGCGAGATCACCACGCGGTTCGGCCATGCCAATCTGGTGGGGCCGATGGGGCCGCTGGAAACCGAACTCTCCCGCCCCGGCGCGGAGACGATGAACGCGCTGCTCGCCAATGCCCATGCCACGGGCGGGTTCCTGACGATCAATCACCCCGCGCGCTCGACCGGCGAGGATTGCCTGGGTTGTGGCTGGAGCGCGCCGGATACCAATTATACGCAGGTCGATGCGATCGAGGCGGTCAATGGCGGCAGCACGCTGGAAATGCCGGGCGGGCGCGATGCTGCGATCCGGCGGCAGGTCGATTGGTGGCAGGCGCTGCTCGACAAAGGCTATCGTCTCGTGGGGATCGGCGGAAGCGACAATCACGACGCTTTGCAGGCGCGGGGGACTTCGCCGATCGGCCCGCAAGCGCCGGTCGGGCGTCCGGCGACCGTGGTCTATGCTGCGTCGCTGTCGCAGGGCGATGTGCTTGCCGGCCTGCGCAGCGGGCGCGTGTTCATCGACCTTGGCGAGGGGCGGGGCCGCGTGCTCGATATTACCGCGCGGATCGGGACGGGGCAGGCAGTTATGGGCGGGACACTGCCCAAGCCGACACAAAGGCGTGCGATCACCGGATCGGTCCATATCGTCGATGTGGCCGGCGGCACGGTGGACCTGATCGTCGACGGCAAGATCGTGCCGCTGCCGCATGCGGCGATCCTCGGCACGGACCGGCAGATCGCCTTCGCACTGCCGGATGCGCGGAAGGTGCGCTGGCTGCGCGCCGATGTGCGTACCGCCGATGGCCGGTTATGGCTGGTCGGCAATCCGATTTACATCCGATAGCGAGACCCGATCGATGACCAATACCCTGCGCCGAACGATCGCCGTCCTGGCCGCCGCTTTGTTGTTCCCGGGCGTTGCGATGGCCGAAGCGCAAGCGCCGCGCGTGATCCTGGTGGTGATCGACGGGGTACGCTGGCAGGAGCTTTTCCGCGGTGCCGATCCGGTGATCGCGGCGGACAAGGAGCGGACGAGCAAGGCCGAGGAGATCGCCCGTACGTTCGTCGCGCCAGCCGATCGCGCCACCGCGCTGACGCCGTTCCTGCACAGCCTGCCCGCCAAAGGCGGCATCCTGATCGGCGACAGGGATCATGGCGGCTGCATGCGCGTGGCCAATCCGTTCTGGTTTTCCTATCCCGGCTATAACGAATTGCTCACCGGGCGGGTCGATCCGCGCATCGCTTCCAACGATCCGGTGCCCAATGCCAACGTCACCGTGCTGGAATGGCTGAACCGTCGCCCGGATTTCGCCGGACGGGTCCGCGCGTTCGGCACGTGGAAGACATTCCACGCGATCTTCAACGACCAGCGCAGCGGCATTCCCGTCAATGCCGGGTTGGAGCCGCTCGGCGGCAGCGCGCCCGACGTGGCGCTGATCGACAAACTTCAAAACGACACGCCGCATCCGTGGAGCGAAGATGAGCGCTTCGACGCCTTCACCCATGCCTATGCGCTGCGTTCGCTGCGCGTGGATCAACCGCGCATGCTGTATGTCGGCTATGGCGAGCCGGACTCTCACGCCCATGCCGGCACGTATGACGAATATCTGCTGGCGATCCATCGCGCCGATCGCTTCGTGAAAGAGCTGTGGGACGCAGCGCAGGGCGACCCCGCCTGGGCGGGGCGTACGACGCTGATCGTCACCACAGATCACGGTCGCGGTGCCGGCACGACCTATCCCGATCGCTGGACCGATCACGGTAGCGGGCTGGATCGTAATGGGGTTGCCCATCCGAACCGGAAAGCGGCCGGATCGCAGGCTGTCTGGGCTGCGATCATCGGCCCCGCGCCGTTGCGCTACGTTCCGAAGGCGCCCTGCGCGACGGCCGGGCAGATCGCCGCGACCGTCGTCGGGGCGCTAGATCTCGACTGGCGCGATTTCGACCGCACGGCCCCGTCACCGCTGATCGAATGACTTCATTGATTCAGTGAAACCATGTCCGGGAAGGTCAGGGTAAAGCTCGCGCCGCCGGATGCGCCATTGGCGGCGGTCACCGCGACGCGCATGGCGTCGGCGAAGCCCTTGACGATGGCCAGCCCCATGCCGCTGCCGCCGTTGCGGTCGCTGCCCTCGCCGCGCGCAAACAGTTCGAACAGGTCCCGTCCGGTGTCCGGCAGGCCGGGGCCGTCGTCGCTTATGTCCAGCGTGACGGTATCGCCAGCGCGCGCGCCGATGATCGTGATCCGGCCGGCGGCGGCATGTTGCGCGGCGTTGTTGAGCAGGTTGACGAGGATGTGGTGCAACAGGGTGGGATCGGCCCGAACCAGGGGTAGGTCGGGCGGAACCTGAAGATCGATCTGCCGGTCGTGCAGCAGATCGCGCGAGGCATCGATCGCGCCATTCACCGCGTCGGTCAGGTCGATCGGTTCGAGCGAAAGTTGCACCGCGCCGCTATCGAGCCGGACCATTGCGACGAGATTGTCGAGGAAGCGCCGCAGCCGTTGCATCTCGCTGCGCGCGACGGGGATGGCGGGCGCGTCCGGATAGTCGGCGGCGAGCGTGTCGATCGCGCCCGAGGCGGCGGCGAGCGGCGTGCGCAGGTCGTGGCCGATCGAGGACAGCAATGCCGCGCGCAGCCGGTCGCGCTCCTTGAGCAGCGACAATTCCCGCATTTCGCCATCAAGCCGTAGCCGTTCCTGTGCCAGCGACGCCTGGCCGACCAGGGTAGAGAGCAACACCGCGCGATCCGCCGGCACCGGCTCGCCACCGTCGTTGCGCGAAACGCCGAGCAAGGCGAGGACGCCGAGCGACGTCTTGAGCGGATGGAATTGCCAGTCCGCGCCGTTCAGCGTCGTGGTGCCGTAGCCGGTGGTTTCGCCGCGCCGGAACGCCCATTCGGCAGCGGCAAGATCGATCGGGGTGAGCGCGGCCTCGGGCGGCGTGGCGGCGACGATCGTCGCGCTGCCATCGCGCTCGCCGAGCAGGACCGCGTTGACGTCGAGCAGGGCGGCGACCTCGGCGCAGATCGTTTCCGCCGTGCTTTGCGCATCCGAAACGCGGGTCAGCGACTGGGCGAACGCAGCCAGCGCGGCATTCTCGCGCGCGCCGCGCACCCCGATCGTGGCGCGCGACCGCATGTTTCCGGTCAGGCGGCTGATCAGCACCGCGACGCCGAGCAGGATGACGAAAGTCAGCACGCTCTGCGGATCGGCGATCGTCAAAGTGTGGATCGGCGGCAGGAAGAAGAAGTTGAACGCCAGCGCGGCGAGCACGCCGGCCAGCACACCGGGGCGCAGGCCGAACCGGCTCGCCGCGCCGATGACGGGCAACAGATAGATCAGATCGAGCGCGCCGGTGCCGATCAAAGGCTCCACGAAATACGCCAGGACCGTGGTCGCGGCGACCAGCAACGTCGCCCAGAGATAGGGTAATAGCGGATCGTCGAAACGCCGCCGCGTTCGCGGCACCTCGTCGCCCGATGGGATAACGTGGACGGCCAAACCGGTCGAGTCGCGCAGGATCGTGTCCACGACCGAGCCGTGGCGCATCTCGAACCACCAACTGCGGCGCGACTTCCCGATCACCAATTGCGTCGCACGCATCGTGGCGATCTGCGCCTGCAGCCCGGCGATGACGTTTTCGGCCGGTACGGTAACGATCGTCGCGCCGAGGCTGGCGGCGAGGCGGAGCGTGGCGGCGACGCGCGCTTTCTGTTCGGGAGAGAACGCTTCGGCACGCGCGGTTTCGATGAACACGGCCGTCCACGGCGCTTTCAGCGCATCGGCGAGGCGCTTGGCGGTGCGGACCAAGGCATCGACGCCGGGCAGATCACCGACCGCGACCAGCACGCGCTCTCCGGCGGCGAAGGTGCCGGTCGCGGCGCTGGCGTCGAGATGTTCGAGCATCTGGCGATCGACATTCTCGGCCGCGCGCCGGAGCGCCATTTCGCGCAGCGCAGAGAGGTTGGCCTTGGAGAAGAAGTGGCCCAGCGCGCGCGTCGCCTCGGCGGGGATATACACCTTGCCCTGTTGCAGCCGCTCGATCAGTTCGTCGGGCGGGATATCCACCACCTCGATCTCGGCATCCTCCAGCACGTGATCGGGCACGGTTTCGCGCACGCGGACGCGGGTGAAACTGGCGACGAGATCGTTGAGACTCTCGACATGCTGGATGTTGAGCGTGGTGTAGACGTCTATGCCGGCATCGCGCAGTTCGGCGATGTCCTGCCAACGCTTGGGATGGCGGCTGCCCGGTGCATTGGTATGGGCGAGTTCGTCGACCAGAGCGAGTTGCGGCGCGCGGGCGAGGACGGCATCGAGATCCATCTCGGTGAGCGGCTGGCCGCGATGGTCGATCCGGCGGCGCGGGATGAGGTCCAGCGGGGAGACGAGAGCCTCGGTCTCGGCGCGGCCATGCGTTTCGACGATCGCGAGGACGACGTCCAGGCCGGCGGCGGCGCGTGCGGCGCCTTCGCCAAGCATCTCGAACGTCTTGCCGACGCCGGGGGCGGCACCGAGGAAAATCTTCAGCTTGCCGCGCTGTTCGCGCTGCGCCGCTTTCAGGAGCGCGTCGGGGGAGGGCCGGGGGGTGTTCATGCGCTCCTCGCCACCCCCGTCACCCCGGACTCGATCCGGGGTCCAACGTGCCGCGTATCCACCGGCCGATTGGTTTGCGGCACGTTGGATCCCGGATCGAGTCCGGGATGACGGTGGGAGGCAGGGAGTGTAAAAATCACTCCTGCCGTATGGCGCGGGCCGGCGGCCAACACCACGCCGGACCCGCAATCTTTATGCGATCTTTACGCGAACGCACCGCATTCGCCCGCGCATCTTAACGCCGCTCCGCCCTAGATGCACCGCCGACCCCGGCGAACCTGCTGGGCGTGGAGGCATTCCATGACCGATATCCTGTGGCTCGGCGCGCTCGCCGGGCTGGTCGCGTTGACGCTCGCTTATGTTCGCTTGTGCGACGAAACCGGCAACGGGGCCTGACGCCATGAGCCTCAACCTCACGCTGGCCGCGATCACCGCCGCCGCTTTGCTCCTCTATCTCGTGGCCGTGCTTCTGCGGCCCGAGCGTTTCTGAATCGAGCCACGCCATGACGCTTCAGGGCTGGGGGCTGATCGCCCTTTTCATCATCATTCTATGGGCGCTGGCCAAGCCGGTGGGCATGTGGCTGTTCGCGCTGTACGAAGGGCGGCGCACGCCGCTGCACCTCGTGCTCGGGCCGGTCGAAACCGGCTTCTACAAGCTGGGCGGGATCGATCCGCAGGCCGAGCAGGGGTGGCGCCGATATGCGGTGCATATGCTGCTGTTCAATCTGGCGCTGTTGATCCTTACCTATTTCGTGCTGCGCTTCCAGAATCTGCTGCCGATGAACCCGCGCGGTTATGCCGGGATCTCGCCGGATGGCGCATGGAACGCGGCGATCAGCTTCACGACCAATACCAACTGGCAATGGTATTCGGGCGAGGCGGCGATGTCGAACTTCTCGCAGATGTTCGGCCTGACGATCCATATGTTTGCGTCCGCGGCCACCGGCATCGCGCTGGCGTTCGCGCTATTCCGCGGTTTCGCGCGACGCGAAGCGAAATCGATCGGCAATTTCTGGGCCGATATGACGCGCGTCACGCTCTACCTGCTGCTGCCGATCTCGATCGTCTATGCGGTGTATCTGATCGCCAGCGGCGTACCGCAGACCTTGGCGCAATCGGTCGATGTGACGACGCTGGAAGGCGCCAAGCAGACGATCGCGCTGGGCCCGGTCGCGTCGATGGAAGCGATCAAGATGCTCGGCACCAACGGTGGCGGCTTCTTCAACGCCAACAGCGCGCATCCGTTCGAAAACCCGACCGCGCTGACCAACCTCGTACAGATGCTGTCGATCTTCCTGATCGGCTTCGGCCTGACCTGGTGCTTCGGCAAGGCGGTCGGCAATACGAAGCAGGGCTGGGCGATCCTGGCGGCGATGACTTTGCTGTTTCTCGCTGGCACCTCGGTTGCCTATTGGCAGGAAGCGGCGGGCAACCCGGTGCTGCACCATATCGGCATTGCCGGCGGCAATATGGAGGGCAAGGAGGTGCGCTTCGGCATCGCCGCGTCCTCTCTGTTCTCGGTCGTCACCACGGCGGCCTCGTGCGGCGCGGTGAATGCGATGCACGACAGCTTCACGGCGCTGGGCGGCATGATCCCGCTGATCAACATGCAATTGGGCGAAGTGGTCGTCGGCGGCGTGGGCGCGGGCATCTATGGCTTCCTGCTGTTCGCGCTGCTCGCGGTGTTCGTCGCCGGGCTGATGGTCGGGCGGACGCCGGAATATGTTGGCAAGAAGATCGAAGGGCGCGAAGTGAAGTTCGCGGTGCTGGCGATCGCAGTGCTGCCGTTGATGATCCTTGGCGGCACGGCGCTGGCGGCGGTGCTGCCGGGCGGGCTGGCCGGGCCGCTGAACAAGGGGCCGCACGGCTTCTCCGAAATTCTCTATGCGCTGACCAGCGCGGTCGGGAATAACGGGTCGGCCTTTGCCGGGCTGACCGCGGGTACGCCGTTCTACAACGGGCTGCTCGGGGTGGCGATGTGGGTCGGGCGGTTCTTCGTGATCGTGCCGATGCTGGCCATCGCCGGTTCGCTCGCCGCGAAGAAGTACACGCCGCCGTCCTCGGGATCGTTCCCGACGACCGGACCCCTTTGGGTCGGCCTGCTGGTCGGGATCATCCTGATCCTCGGCGGCCTGACGTTCCTGCCCAGCCTCGCGCTTGGCCCCATCGCCGATCATCTCGCGATGATCAGCGGCACACTCTCCTGAGGACGACGGATATGTCCGCACCCACTTCCATCTTCACCATGAGCCTGATCGGGCCGGCGATCGGAGACAGCTTCAAGAAGCTCGATCCGCGCCAGTTGATCAAGAACCCGGTGATGTTCACCACCGCGATCGTTGCGACCCTGCTGACCGTGCTGCTGATCCTCGGCGGCGAGCCGCTCGGCGTCGGGTTCCAGATCCAGCTCATCGTCTGGCTGTGGCTGACGGTGCTGTTCGGCACCTTTGCCGAGGCACTGGCCGAGGGGCGGGGGCGAGCGCAGGCCGCGTCGCTGCGCGCGACCAAGGCGGATCTGAAGGCCAAGATGCTGATCGGCGTGGCCGATGCCTGGGAACTGGTTTCCGCCGCGCGGCTCAACAAGGGTGATGTGGTGCTGGTCGAGACCGGTGACCTCATTCCGGCGGATGGCGAAGTCATCGAGGGCGTGGCGAGCGTCAACGAAGCCGCGATCACCGGCGAGAGCGCACCGGTGATCCGCGAGGCGGGCGGTGATCGCTCCGCCGTGACGGCCGGCACGCGGGTGCTGTCCGACACAATCAAGGTCCGCGTAACGGCGGAGCCGGGGCAGGGCTTTCTCGATCGGATGATCGCGCTCGTCGAGGGCGCGGAGCGGCAGAAGACGCCGAACGAGATCGCGCTGACGATCCTGCTCGTCGGGCTGACGATCATCTTCCTGATCGCGGTCGGCACGATCCCCGCCTTCGCGCATTATGCCGGTGGCGCGGTGCCGGTGTCGATCCTCGCCGCTTTGCTCATCACGCTGATCCCGACGACGATCGCGGCCCTGCTGTCGGCGATCGGCATCGCGGGGATGGACCGGCTGGTGCGCTTCAACGTGCTGGCGAAATCGGGTCGCGCGGTCGAGGCGGCGGGCGATATCGACGTGTTGCTGCTCGACAAGACCGGCACGATCACGATCGGCGACCGTCAGGCGAGCGAATTCCGCGCCGTGGGCGGCGTGAGCGTCGAGACGCTGGCCGAGGCGGCATTGCTGGCGAGCTTCGCCGACGAGACGCCCGAGGGCCGCTCGATCGTGGTGCTGGCGCGCGAGAAATACGGGCAGCATCTCGATGCGTTGCCGGCCAGTGCCGAGATCATCGCCTTTACCGCGCAGACCCGTGTGTCGGGCGTGCGCGTCGGCGACAGCGTGATCCGCAAGGGTGCGGTGGATTCGATCCTGCGCGCCGATCCGGGCCTCGGCGAGACGCCGGCGGCGGTGGAGCTGCGCAAGATCACCGAGCAGATCGCGCGCGGCGGGATGACGCCGTTGGCGGTGTCGCGCGACGGGCGGTTGCTGGGTGCGATCGCACTGAAGGATGTGGTGAAGGCCGGGATCCGAGAACGCTTCGGGGAATTGCGCGCAATGGGCATCCGCACGGTGATGATCACCGGCGACAACCCGCTGACTGCCGCAGCAATCGCCGCCGAGGCTGGCGTGGACGATTTCCTGTCGGAAGCGACGCCGGAGGACAAGCTGGCGCTGATCCGCAAGGAACAACAAGGCGGGCGGCTGGTCGCGATGTGCGGCGACGGCACCAACGATGCGCCGGCGCTGGCGCAGGCGGATGTCGGCGTGGCGATGAACACCGGCACGCAGGCGGCGCGCGAGGCGGGCAACATGGTCGATCTCGATAGCGATCCGACCAAGCTGATCGAGGTCGTGGGGCTGGGCAAGCAATTGCTGATGACGCGTGGCGCGCTGACCACCTTTTCGGTCGCGAACGATGTGGCGAAATATTTCGCGATCATCCCGGCGATGTTTGTCGTGCTCTATCCGGGGCTGGGCGTGCTCAACGTAATGGGCCTCGCGACGCCGCAATCGGCGATCCTGAGTGCGATCATCTTCAACGCGCTGATCATCCCGCTGCTGGTGCCGCTGGCGCTGAAGGGTGTGGCGTATCGGCCGATGCCGGCCGGGCCGCTGCTGGCGCGCAACCTTGCCGTGTACGGTTTGGGCGGGCTGCTCGCGCCGTTCGTGGGGATCAAGCTGATCGATCTCGCCGTGACCGGGATCGGGCTGGCGTGAGGCCACCGGTTTTAAGAGGAATTCCAAGATGCTGACCGATTTCAAGACCGCCCTCCGCCCCGCACTCGCGCTGACGCTCGCGTTCGCCTTGCTGCTAGGCCTGGCTTACCCGCTCGCGCTAACCGGTATCGGGCAGGTGATCTTCCCCGCACAGGCGAATGGCAGCCTGATCGTACGCGATGGCAAGACGATCGGCTCCAGCCTGATCGGACAGGGTTTCGCGGGCGCACGCTATTTCCATGGCCGTCCGTCCGCCGCCGGCAGCGCGGGCTATGATGCCAGCGCCTCCTCCGGCTCCAATCTCGCCCCGACCTCGAAGGTGCTCGCCGACCGCGTCACCGCCGATGTCGCTGCGGCGCACAAGGCTTCACCGGGCATTTCGGTCCCCGCCGATCTGGTGACGACCTCCGCCTCGGGGCTCGACCCCCATATCAGCCCCGAGGCGGCTTTTTATCAAATCGCGCGCGTCGCCCGCGCCCGCGGTGTCGCGGCGGCCACGGTGACCGCTTTGGTCGAGCAGCAGACGGAGCGTCCGTTGCTAGGCCTGCTCGGCGAACCGCGCGTCAACGTGCTGGAACTCAACCTGGCGCTCGACCGGCTGGCGACGAAGCCGTAACGATGGCGGCGATGCCGCCTTCTCCCAAACTTCTCGTCGTCGAAGACGACACGCATATCCGCCGCCTGTTGCGCGTTGCGGCGGAGCGGGCGGGGTACCGGGTGGGCGAGGCGGCGACGGCGCGCGAGGGGCTGTCGCTGCTGGATATCGACAAGCCCGATCTGGTGCTGCTCGATCTCGGCCTGCCCGACCGCGACGGGATCGAGCTGATCCAGCTGTTCAAGGCGAAAGGGGCGACGGTCATCGTCGTATCCGCGCGTGCCGATACCGAAGAGAAGGTCGCCGCGCTGGATCTGGGCGCGGACGATTACCTGACCAAGCCATTCGACACAGAGGAACTGCTCGCCCGCATCCGCACCGCGCTGCGCCACCGCATCACCGATCAGGGCACACAAACGGTGATCGTCGCGGGCGATATCGCGATCGACCTCGACCAGCGCCGGGTGTCGCGCGGCGGGGTAGAGGTGCATCTGTCGCCGAAGGAATATGGCGTGATCGCGGAACTCGCGCGGCATCCGGGACGGATCGTCGGCCATGCGCAATTGCTGCGCGACGTGTGGGGCCCGGCGCAGGCGGACCGGCTGGAATATCTGCGCATCGTTATCCGCAATTTGCGCCAGAAACTGGAGGCAGACCCGTCGCGGCCGCAGCGCATCCAGAACGAACTGGGCGTCGGATACCGGCTGGCGGTGGACCGGTAAGGGGTCTGCCACGTCGAGGGCGCAGTGACTGATTCCGCTACGAGTACGGCGATCACGACAGTGCGGGAACGAACATCTCCTGCCGCCGTTTCATACCCCGACCCGGCAACTTAGCGTTCGCCGCAATCAGCACTTTGGATGTCTGGCTGGTCGTGAGACGAGTGTTCCATGCCCCTGCTGACCATTTCCCACATGACGACCTATACCTATCGCCAGCCGGTGCGCTTCGGCGAGCATCGCGTGATGGTGCGCCCGCGCGAGAGTTTCGATCAGCATCTGATCGCGGCGACGCTGACGATCGATCCCGATCCGGTCGAAATCCGTTGGCTGCAGGATGTGTTCGGCAATGCCGTGGCGATCGCGACGTTCGACAAGCCATCGAAACGTTTGGTGCTCAACAGCGAGGTACGCGTCGATCACCGGCCGACCGAATTGCAGCATGTCGACATCGAGGATTACGCCCGGCTCTATCCCTTCACCTATTCGTCGGAGGAGATGCCGGACCTGTTGCGCTCGATCGAGCGGCAGCATGTCGATCCGCAGCGTCAGATCGACAGCTGGGCGCGGCGTTTCGTGAAGAGCGGCGCGGAAACCGATACGCTCGGCATGCTCAGCGACATGACGGCGGCGATCAAGCGCGACTTCACCTATGTCGGGCGGCCCGAAAAAGGCACGCAGACGCCGATCGAGACGCTCGCCAAGCGCAAGGGCACATGCCGCGATTATGCGATGCTGATGATCGAGGCGGTACGCGCCCTGGGCTTCGCGGCGCGCTTCGTTTCGGGGTACGTCTACAGCCCGTCGCAGCATGACCGGCATCTGGGCGGTGGCAATACGCATGCCTGGGTGCGGGTGTATCTGCCCGGTTCGGGCTGGGTCGAGTTCGATCCGACCAATGGCATCGTCGGCAGCCGCGGGCTGATCCGCGTGGCGGTGGCGCGCGATATCTATCAGGCCGTTCCGATCTCCGGCACGTGGAGCGGATTTCCCGGCAGTTTTCTCGACATGCAGGTCTCGGTCGACATCGCCGTCGATCGCGGCGCGGAAGCACCAATCGATGCCCCCTTACTCAGAAAGTCCGTATGATGCTGATCCGCGCCGGGTACGAGATACGCTACGAAACCGACGTGCCCACGCCGCTGATGGCGATGCTCAGCGTGCATCCGTCGCGGCACAAGGATCTCGTCACCACGCACCGCATCGTCGCGTCGCCCGACGTGCCGATGTACGATTATCTCGATGCGTTCGGGAACGTCTGCACGCGCGTGACGGTGCCGGCCGGCGGACTGACCTTGTCGTGCGACTTCACGGTTGAGGATGACGGCCTGCCCGATCGCCTGTCGCCCGATGCCGTGCAGCACGCGGTGGAGGATCTGCCCGACGAGGTGCTCGTATACCTGCTCGGCAGCCGCTATTGCGAGACGGACCGGCTGTCCGACACCGCCTGGTCGCTGTTCGGGCATATCGCGCCGGGCTGGGCTCGGGTGCAGGCGATCGTCGCCTTCACGCATGAGCATATCGAGTTCGGCTATCACTTCGCGCGGCCGACCAAGACGGCATGGGATTCGTATCAGGAGCGACAGGGCGTGTGCCGTGATTACGCGCATCTGGCGGTGGCGTTGTGCCGCTGCATGAACATTCCGGCGCGCTATTGCACCGGCTATCTCGGCGATATCGGCATGCCGCCACCTTATGCAGCGGGCGATTTCTCGGCATGGTTCGACGTGTATCTGAGCGGCGAGTGGCATACGTTCGATGCGCGCCACAACATGCCGCGCATCGGCCGCATTCTGATGGCGCGGGGCCGCGACGCGACCGATACCGCGCTGACGACGACCTTCGGCCCGGCACAACTGGTCGGCTTCAACGTGATCACCGACGAGGTTACGGTCTGACGCGCCCTTGGGCGAACCGGTCCAGATCGTCGGCATGATTGAAATTCGCGATCTCTTCGCCGGCATCGAACGCGGTCGCCCCGATATCGATGGCCCAGCGGCGCACAGCTCGATCGCCGTCCTGCGCCAAGTGTCGGGCGAGATCATCGGCCAGGCTCGCTGGCCAATATCCGATGATTGGTGTCTGGCGGACGAAGCTGGCGCTGCCGCTATTCATTAGCCGATCGAGCAGTCCGGCCGGCAGCATCGGCGTGTCGCAGCCGATCGTCAGCACGGCGTCGAAATCCTGCGCCACAGCATGGCGCAGCGCACCGCATAGTCCGCCGAGCGGCCCAAGATCGGCACTCGGCCAATCTGGGATCGTCTCCATGTCCTCCGGCGCAACGTCACGCCCGCACACCACGATCTTCGAAACTATGTCCTGCAAGACATCGGCGGAATGCAAAATCAGCGGCCGGCCATCGAGCACGGCCAGCGCCTTGTCGCTGCCGAAGCGCGTCGCCCGCCCGCCGGCCAGGATCGCGCCGAGCAGCCTCACGATGGCACGGCCAGAATCGCATCGTTCCGCGCGAGCATGACGAGACGCAGTCCGCAGGATTTCGCACGAGCGATCGCAAGGTCGGTCGCGGCGGAGATCGTGACCAGCAACGGGCAGTCCGCCAGCGCGGCCTTTTCGACCAGCTCATAGGAACAGCGCGACGACAGCAACGCGAACCCGCCGTCCCAGCCACGATCCTCGCGCGCCATCGCGCCGATCAGCTTGTCGAACGCATTGTGCCGCCCGACATCCTCGCGCACCAGCAGCACCTCGCCTGTCGCCGAACAGAGCGCGGCGGCATGAACCGCGCCGGTTTCGCGATTGAGCGGCTGGCGCGCGCGCAGATCGCCCAGCGCGCGAAACAGCGCTGCATGGTCAGCCGCGCTTTGCGCAGTCACGGTAGGCAGCGGGCGAAGCGCCTGTTCGAGATTCTCAATCCCGCACAGGCCGCACGACGATTCCGATACCCGGTGCCGCACGCGGTCGAGCAGCCCGCCCGCACATTCCGGTGCCAGCGTCACGCGCAGGACATCGCCTTCGGGCCGCGCATGTGTCGCGATCTCCAGCACGGACGTGGCATCCGCGATCAGCCGCTCGCTGAGCGCAAATCCGATAGCGAAGTCCTCAAGGTCGGACGGCGTCGCCATCATCACGGCATAACCGATCCCGTTGAACTCGATCGCGATCGGCCGCTCGACCGCGATTGCGCGCGTGATCGCTTCGACGTCGCCGCCGTTCGCGCGGATGCGATCGAACAGGTGCGGCACGGATTCATCGCTCATGTCGCCGTCCTAAAGCAATTCCGGTCCGCGCCAACCGCTTGGCTTCGCCTATTTGCGCGACCTTTCTGCGTTACGATGCGTTATCGCGACCGAACCCTTCCGGCAGGATCCACCCGATGACCAAGCAGAAGTCCGACAAGCCCGAGATCACACCGTTCAAGGGCCCGGCGGGCGGCTGGGGATCGGTGCGGTCGCTGGCGGAAATCTTCCCGCGCGAACGGGTGCCGGCGGAAACGCTGCGTGAGATGGTGCGCCAGAACAAACCCGACGGCTTCCAGTGCGTTAGCTGCGCCTGGCCCAAGCCGAAGCATGTCCATCCGGTGGAATTCTGCGAAGAGGGCGCGAAGGCGACCGCGTGGGAATTGACCACGTATCGCACCACCCCCGAATTCTTCGCGCAGCACACGCTCACCGAATTGCGCACGTGGCGCGATTACGATCTCGAACAGAATGGCCGCCTGACACACCCGTTGCGTTACGATGCCGCGACCGACAAATATGTCGCCTGTTCGTGGGACGAGGCGTTCGACGAGATCGGCGCGACGCTGCGGCCGATGGCGCCCAAATCGGTGGTCTTCTATTCCTCCGGCCGCACCAGTCTGGAGGCGTCGTACATGTACGGGCTGATGGCGCGCATGTACGGCAATCAAAACCTGCCCGACAGTTCGAACATGTGCCACGAATCCACTTCGGTCGGCCTGAAGGCGGCGATCGGCGTGCCGGTCGGCACCACTCGGCTCGAGGATTTCGAGCATTGCGACATGATCCTGTTCTTCGGCCAGAATGTCGGATCGAACGCGCCGCGCATGTTGCACGATCTGCGCAGCGCGCGGAAACGCGGGGCGGAGATCGCGACGTTCAATCCTCTGAAGGAACGCGGGCTGGAGCGCTTCACCGATCCGCAGAACCCGTTCGAGATGGCGACGCTCAAAGAGACGAACATCTCCACGCAATATCATCAGGTGAAGGCGGGCGGAGACATTGCGGCGATGATGGGCATCGCTAAGTTCCTGGTCGAATGGCACGATGCCGCGATCGCCAAAGGCGAGCCGGCGGTACTCGATACCGCGTTCATCGAAGCGCACACCAACGGCTTCGAACCGTTCGTCGTGAGCGTGCGCGGAACGGCTTGGGACGATATCGAGCATGAGAGCGGCCTGCCCAAGGTTGCACTGGAGGAAACCGCGCGGGCTTATGCCAAGGCCAAGGCGGTGATGGCGATCTACGGCATGGGCCTGACCCAGCATGTGAAGGGCGTCGAGAATGTCCGCATGGTCGTCAACCTGCTGTTGCTGCGCGGTAATATCGGCAAGCCCGGCGCGGGGCCGACGCCGGTGCGCGGCCATTCCAACGTGCAGGGCCAGCGTACCGTCGGCATCACCGAGAAGACCGAGTTGGTGCCGGTGGAGCGGTTGGAAGCGCAATACGGCTTCACCGCACCGCGCGAAAAGGGGTTGGATACCGTCGAAAGCTGTCGCGGCGTGATCGACGGATCGGTGAAGGCGTTCATCGCGTTAGGCGGCAATTTCCTGCGCGCGGTGCCGGAAACCGGGCCGATGGAGGCGGCATGGCCGAACCTCGACTTGTCGGTGCAGATCGCGACCAAGCTCAATCGCAATCACCTTTTTCCCGGCAAGGTGACGTATCTGCTGCCGTGTCTCGGCCGGATCGAGACCGACGTGCAGACAAGTGGGCCGCAGATCGTGACGGTCGAGGATTCGAGCAGTTGCATCCATGCCTCGCGCGGCAAGGCGACTCCGGCGAGCGAACATCTGCTGTCCGAACCGGCGATCGTCGCGGGGCTTGCCAAGCGCATCCTGCCGCACAATCCGAAGGTCGATTGGGATTCGTGGGTGGCGGACTATGCCACGATCCGCGACGCGATCGAGGAGACCTATCCGCAGGTCTTTCCCGATTTCAACAACACCTTGTTCGAAGCCGGCGGCCATTGGAAAGGCAACAAGGCCAGCGAGCGCATCTGGCTGACGGAGAGTGGCAAGGCGGAATTCCTGACGCCGACCGGCCTGTCGGCGACCGGTTTTGCGGAGGCCGAAGGACGCTTCCGGTTGATGACGCTGCGCTCGAACGATCAGTTCAATACGACGATCTACGGCTATCACGATCGCTTTCGCGGCGTGAAGGGCACGCGCGACGTGCTGTTCATGCATGAAGCGGACATCGCCGCCGCCGGCATGACCGAGAATCAGATCGTCGCTTTGGAAAGCGACGCCGAGGACGGGGTCGTGCGCCGCCGCGATGGGCTGATCGTGACGCCCTACGACATTCCGCGTGGTTGCCTCGGGGCCTATTATCCCGAGTGCAACGTGCTGATGCCGGTCGAGCATCATGCCGAGCAGAGCCATGTGCCGGCGGCGAAGTCGGTGCCCGTGCGAATCGTTGCGACTTGAAACCGGCAATCGTCTGCCAGCGATAGCAATCCTCTCAACCGCAATTTTCACTGAGCCATATCAAGAGGTGGAACGATGCCATCGCTGTCCTGTTCAGGGCAGCGAGATCAGGAGAATTTTTCATGGCCGATACCCCGCGCAACCCCGGCAACGGCGGCGAGACCCATCAGCAAGCGGACGGCGACACCGCCGTCCTGACGACCAATCACGGCGTACCGATCAGCGACAATCAGAACAGCCTGAAGAGTGGCGCGCGCGGGCCGACGTTGCTCGAGGATTTCGTGCTGCGCGAGAAGATCTTCCACTTCGATCACGAGCGTATCCCGGAGCGGATCGTCCATGCGCGCGGCTCCGGCGCGCACGGCTATTTCGAGGCAACGGACGATATTTCTGATCTGTCCAAGGCCGCCGTGTTCACCAAGGGCGAGAAGACCGAAGTGTTCGTGCGCTTCTCAACCGTCGCCGGCGGGGCCGGGTCGGTCGATACGCCGCGCGACGTGCGCGGTTTCGCGGTGAAATTCTATTCGCGCGAGGGCAATTGGGATCTTGTCGGCAACAACATCCCGGTGTTCTTCATCCAGGATGCGATCAAATTCCCCGATCTCGTCCACGCGGTGAAGATGGAGGCGAATAGCGGCTATCCCCAGGCGGGCAGCGCACACGATACGTTCTGGGACTGGGCGTCGCTGATGCCGGAGACCACGCACATGCTGATGTGGGCGATGTCCGATCGGACGCTGCCGCGCAGCCTGCGGATGATGGAGGGCTTCGGCGTCCACACCTTCCAGCTGGTCAATGCCGAGGGCAAGGTCAGTTTCGTGAAGTTCCACTGGAAGCCGAAGCTCGGCCTGCAATCGACGATTTGGGACGAGGCGCTGAAGCTGCAGGCCGCCGACAACGATTATCATCGCCGCGATCTGTTCGAGGCGATCGACAGCGGCGCGTTTCCGGAATGGGAACTTGGCATCCAAGTGTTCGACCAGAAATTCGCCGATGCGCAACCGTACGACGTGCTCGACGCGACCAAGCTGATACCCGAGGACGATGTTCCGGTGCGGATCATCGGGCGGATGGTGCTCGACCGGAACGTCGATAATTTCTTCGCTGAAACCGAGCAGGTGGCGTTCCTGCCGACCAACGTGCCGCCGGGCATCGGTTTCTCGAACGATCCGCTGCTGCAGGGGCGGCTGTTCAGCTATCTCGACACGCAGAAGTCACGTCTGGGCACGACCAACTTTCACCAGATTCCGATCAACGCGCCGCGCTGCCCGTTCGGCAATTTCCAGCGCGACGGTATGATGCAGACGATGGTGCCCAAGGGCCGCGCGAATTACGAACCCAACAGCTTGGCCGAGCATGGTGAGGAAGCGGGGCCTCGCGAAACACCGAAGGGCTTCGCAACGGTCAACGCCGCGACCGGCGCGGATGAGACCGGCGACAAGTTGCGCGTGCGCGCCGAGACCTTTGCCGATCACTTCAGCCAGGCGCGCTTGTTCTACCGTTCGCAGACCGAGAACGAGCAGGCGCATATCGCCTCTTCGTTCGTGTTCGAACTGTCCAAGGTCGGGCAGCTCGATCAGGTGCCGCCGCGCATGGTGGCGAATCTGCGCAACGTGGATGAGGATCTGGCCAAGCGCGTCGCAGACGGCCTGGGCATCGAGCTGCCCAAAAAGGCGAAGGCGGCGAAGGAGCCGGTGGACATGGCACAGTCCGACGCGCTGTCGATCCACAAGAACATGAAGGAGACGCTGGAAGGCCGCGCGGTCGGCATCCTGATCGCGGACGGCACCGATGTCGGCGCGCTGAAGGCGGTGGTCGATGCGGTGACGACGGCCAAGGGCAAGGCGGTGATCGTCGCGCCCAAGGTCGGCGGCGCAAAGCTGTCCGACGGCAAGGTGCAGAAGGCCGATGGGCAACTTGCCGGCAGCCCGTCGCAGATATTCGATGCTGTGGCGATCATCCTGTCCGACGAGGGGTGCGCGGCGTTGCAGAAGGAAGGTGCGGCCGTGCAATGGGCGATGGACGCGTTCGGGCATCTCAAGGCGATCGGCGCGAGCCATGCCGCCAAGCCGCTGCTCGACAAGGCCGGGGTGGAGCCGGATGACGGCGTGACCGATCTCGGCCAGGCGTTCATCGGGGCTGCGGCGAAGCGATTCTACGCCCGCGAACCCGGCGTTAGGACGCTGGCATGAGCGGGCATTCGCGTTCCGCGACGCTCGATCCGTTTTCCTATTGGGAACGGATGTTCGCCAGCTGGCGGATGATGGCGGCCACGGGCGACCGCGCGGTGCAGACCGCGCAGGCGTCCGGCGCGGTCATCGCCTCGCGCGGCGAGACGATGCGCGAGGCGGTCAACGCACCATGGTCCGGCGATTATGCCGAATTGTCGCGCATGGTGCCGGAAAAGGTCGCGGCTTTTTCGTCGTCGGGCATGGTGATGATGCAGGCGTGCGTCGATGCCCAGGCGGCATGGTGGGATCAGGCGCAATCGCTGAGTACGATGATGCTACGCGGACGTCCAGCGACGCCGGTCGAGTTGATGGCGTTCGGTTCGACCGCTGCGGCGAGCGGGCTGAAGGCGATCGAGGCGGCGGCGCGAACAGGCCGCGATACTCTAGCGCCGATCCATAAGGCTGCGACTGGAAACGCGCGGCGGCTGAAGCGCAGGAGTTAAGGCGCGATCGAGCGATTTTGCCCGGGGAGGTCGGGAAATGGAAAGATCGGGGCGGTGCAGTGGCGCCGCCCCGATGTCGTTTCAGGCGGGTTCAACCGCAGTTTCAGCCCGTGCGTTGATCTTCGACTTGGCCATGGCGGTCAGCTTATCGTCGGTGGCATATTCCTCGTCGAGCGTTTCCTGCAGGATCGCGGCGATGTCGCTGCGGCCAAGCTGCTCGGCCCAGGTGACGAGTGTGCCGTAACGCGTGATCTCGTAATGCTCGACAGCCTGAGCTGAGGCGATCAACGCCGCGTCGAGCACCGCCGGATCGGCGATGTCACCGGCGACTTCGTTCGCTTCCTTGATGATCCCGTCGATCGCCGGGCAGGTAACCGCCTTGGGCTTTTCGCCGAGCAGGTCGAACACCTGCTCCAGCCGCCGGATCTGGCCTTCGGTTTCCTGGAGATGCGTCTGGAATCCGGCCTTCAGCCCGCCATCGGTGGCCTTTTCGACCATCTTCGGCAGCGCCTTGGTGATCTGGTTTTCGGCATAATAGACATCCTGCAACTGATGCAGGAACAGATCATCGAACGTCGCGATATCCTTGGTGAACAAGCCCATGTGACACTCCTCGGTTGAAGGTGCGCCCGACGCGAAATGGAGGCGCGTCGGGCGTAGGGCGTCAACCGGCAGCGAGGTCGGGAAGTTGCTAATGGGGGACGATTTAATAGGCTGATCTGGCTCAAGTTCGCGGCCCGAACCTTGATGAGATTAGTCTATCGGTCTCGATTTCGGAAAATGGTGCACCCGACTGGATTCGAACCAGTGGCCTCTGCCTTCGGAGGGCAGCGCTCTATCCAGCTGAGCTACGGGTGCCGATGCGGGGGCTTGCCTAGCAAAGGTGCGCGGTGGGCGCTAGCCGTTTAACGTTTGGGCGTCTTCACCAGCGTCACCGGCTGGAACTGGCCGAGACCGCAACTGGCGCCGCGGCTCACCGGCGGGTTTTCGATCACGGTGATTATGTCGACCGAGCAGAGCTGGCTGAGCGAGGTTTCGTAGGCGAAGGCTTCGCGGAAACCGAGGCCCGGGCAGGAGTTGGGCAGGGTGTTGCGATAGACCTTGCCGCCCGTCGTCTCGAAATCGATCACGCGGTCGCCGTGCACATGCGTGGCGCGGATGCGGGGGATCGATAGGCAGCTTTCGGGCTTGCCGGCGGGCACGGCCTCTGGGACCTGGCTGCGGTCGCGCGCCATGCCGGGGGCGGTGAGGGCGATCGCGGCGAGCACAAGAATGGATTTACGCATCTTCTCTCTCCTGACCCGTCCCCTTCGGCGCGGGCGTCTTGGGTTTGAACGCACAGAGATCGCCGACGATGCATCGCCAGCATTCCGGGCGCCTGGCCTTGCAGACATAGCGGCCATGCAGGATCAGCCAGTGATGCGCGTGCATACGGAAAGGCTGGGGCGTGGCCTTGTCCAGCTTCAGTTCCACCGCTAGCGGCGTCTTGCCGCGCGCCAGACCGGTGCGGTTGCCGACGCGAAAGATGTGCGTGTCGACCGCGAACGTCTCCTGCCCGAAGGCGACGTTGAGCACGACATTGGCGGTCTTGCGTCCGACGCCGGGCAGGCGCTCCAGCGCGTCGCGGTCGTTCGGCACCACGCTGCCGAAATCGTCGATCAGCATCTGCGACAGGGCGATGACGTTCTTCGCCTTGGTGTTGAACAGGCCTATCGTCTTGATGTGCTGTTTCAGGCCCGCTTCACCCAGGGCCAGCATCTTTTCCGGTGTATCGACCTCGGCGAACAAGGCGCGGGTGGCCTTGTTCACGCCCACGTCGGTCGACTGCGCGGACAAGGCGACGGCGACGACAAGTTGATACGGATTGCCGTATTCGAGTTCGGTTTCGGGGTGCGGATCGTGTTCGGCGAGGCGGCGATAGAATTCGAACGCCTCAGCTTTCTTCACAGCCCGAGCACCTGCCCCATCGTATAGCGCCCGGCCGGCTGGCCCGAGAGCCAGATCGCGGCGGTGATCGCACCCTTGGCGAAGATCGCGCGATCCTCCGCTCGGTGGCCGATCTCGATCCGCTCACCGGTGCCAGCGAAGATCACCTGATGATCGCCGGCGACCGATCCGCCACGTAGCGAGGCGAAGCCGATCGTGCCCTCGCTGCGCGCGCCGGTGAGCCCCGCGCGATCCGCGACGCGCGTCTCGGACAAGGTCGTGCCGCGTCCCGCCGCCGCCGCTTCGCCGAGCAGCAGCGCGGTGCCCGAAGGGGCATCGACCTTGTGGCGGTGGTGCATTTCGAGAATCTCGATGTCCCAGTCGGGCCCAAGCCGTTCCGCGGCTTCGCGGACCAGTTTGGCGAGCAGTGTGACGCCGAGTGAGACGTTGCCGGTCTGCAAAACGGCGATGTCCTGCGCGGCGGCGTCGATCAGGGCGTGGTGCGTCGGCGACAGGCCGGTGGTGCCGATCAGGATCGGGGTACGCGTGGTTCGCGCGGCGGCGAGCGTCGCTTCGAGCGCAGAGGGTGCGGAGAAATCGACCAGCACATCGGCGTCACGCGCGAGCAGCATCGCATCGCCACCCGCGTCGATCCCGCCGATCAGCGTACCGCCGAGATCGGGCACCACCGCCGCCAGCGCCTGACCCATGCGCCCTGCGCTGCCGATGATGCCGATCTTCGTCATGCCCGCCCTGCTGCCACACGGGGCGGGGGGCGAACAGCCCTTTATGGTCGCGAGTGGATGATTTCGACACGGTTGGCGCACGGCGCTGGGCCGGGTTAAAGTAGCGCATGAGGGACATTCGCAACATCGTCGTGCTGACCGGCGCAGGTATATCGGCGGAGAGCGGCATCGCGACGTTTCGTGGGCCGGGCGGCCTGTGGGAAGGGCACCGGGTCGAGGATGTGTGCACGCCCGAGGCATTGGCGGCCGACCGGGATTTGGTGCATCGTTTCTATGATGCGCGGCGGGCGGCGCTGGCGACGGTCGCGCCCAATGCGGCGCATGACGCGCTGGCGCGGCTCGATGCCGAATGGCCGGGCGAGTTGCTGATCGTGACTCAGAACGTGGACGATCTGCACGAACGCGCCGGGGCGCGGCGGATGTTGCACATGCATGGCGAGTTGAAATCGGCCTTGTGCGCGGCATGCGGAGAGCGCGAGGCGTGGGCGGACGATCTGCCGCCGGGATCGGTGTGCGGCGCGTGCGGGGCGGGGGCGCTGAGGCCGGACATCGTGTTCTTCGGCGAAATGCCGTACGACATGGAGCGGATCGAGGCGGCGCTGGCGACCTGCGATCTGTTCGTTTCGATCGGCACGTCGGGCGCGGTGTATCCGGCCGCCGGGTTCGTGCAGACGGCGCGCTATTACGGGGCGGAGACGCTGGAGTTGAACCTCGATCCTTCGGCCGGGAGCGTATTCTTTGCCGAGGCGCGGATGGGTGCGGCGGGGGTGTTGGTACCGCAATGGGTGGGGGAGGTTTTTGGGTTAGAGGCTCCCAAATCGGTTGCGCCACCCTTTCCCCGTTCGCCCTGAGCCTGTCGAAGGGCCGTTCTTTCTATCTGCCCGGCGACTAAGAAGAACGGTGCTTCGACAGGCTCAGCACGAACGGAAGGGGCGTCGCGCTCGAGTAAACGCCGGTCAATCCACCCAGTCCAGCCCCATTTCGCGGTACGAATCGCGATCCTCGTCCCAGCCGGGCTTGACCTTAACGTGCAGGTACAAATGCACCGGGCGGCCCATGATGTTCGAAAGTTCCGCCCGCGCGCGCGCGCCGATTTCCTTGATCCGCACGCCGCCCTTGCCCAGCACGATCGCGCGCTGCGTGGGGCGTTCGACCAGGATCTGCTGGTGGATCTCGACCGATCCGTCCTCGCGCTCCTTATACTGTTCGGTCTCGATCGCGCTGGCATAAGGCAGTTCGGCGTGGAGCTGCAGATAGAGCTGCTCGCGCGTCACTTCCGACGCCAGGCTGCGTTCGGTCGCGTCGGACACCTGATCCTCGGGATAATGCCACGGCCCCTCGGGCATCGCCTTGGCGAGATGCGCCTTCAGGTCGGCGAGGCCATCGCCGGTCGTCGCGCTGACGAAGAAGGTCTCGGCGAATTCCACCGCGGCGTTCAATTTCTCGGCATGGACCAGCAGCTTGGCCTTGTCGGCGAGATCGACCTTGTTGAGAATCAGGTATTTCGGCTCCGGCCGCCCGGCGATGCTCTCGGCGATATCGGTCACCTTCTTGCCGAGCCCGCCTTTGGCATCGACCACCAGCGCGAGGATATCGGCACCTTCCGCCCCGCCCCACGCGGCCTGCACCATCGCCCGATCGAGCCGACGCTTGGGTTCGAAGATGCCGGGCGTATCGACCAGCAGCAATTGCGTGTCGCCCTCAATCGCGACACCCATCAACCGCACGCGCGTAGTCTGCGCCTTGGGACTGACGATCGCGACCTTCTGCCCGACCAGCGCGTTGACGAGCGTGGACTTGCCGGCATTCGGCGCGCCGAGCACGGCGATGAGGCCGCAGGATTGGGTGGTATCAGTCATGATCGTCGGGTTGGCGCATGGAAAGCGTCTCGGCAAGAGGCACGTCCCTCTTCCCCGTTCGTCCTGAGCTTGTCGAAGGACTGCAATTTCTCTCGGCGGTGGAAAGAAGGGCGGTCCTTCGACAAGCTCAACATGGACGAATAAGAATGGTCCGCTTCACCCCAATTTCGCCAGCAGCGCTATCGCCGCTGCCTTCTCCGCCTCCTGCTTCGAACTGCCCTCCGCCGACGCATCGGCAAAGGTGCCCAACGCGACCTTCACCGTGAAGCGCGGCGCATGATCCGGTCCGGAGCGGTCGATCACCTCATAAGCCGGGGGCTTGCGCTTATGCGCCGCGGCCCATTCGAGAAGTTCGGACTTGGGATGCTGCGGTGCCTTGATCTGGCCGGTCGTGCGCGCCCCCCACGCGTTGCGGATCGCGGCGCGCGCCGGGGCCAGGCCGGCGTCGAGATACAGCGCGCCGATCAGCGCCTCCATCACGTCGCCCAGCACGTTGTCGCTGTCGCTGGCGCCCGCATCGCGCGCCTGTTTACCGAGCCGCAGATGCAGCGGTACACCGAGATCGCGCGCGACATCGGCGCAGGTCACGCCCGAGACGAGCATGTGCTGTCGTTTCGAGAGCGCCCCTTCCGCCTCGCCGGGGAACAATTCGCACAGCCATTCGGCCATCACCAAGCCGAGCACGCGATCGCCCAGAAACTCCAGCCGCTCGTAATTCTCCGCCGCCTGGCTGCCATGAGTCAGCGCGCGCTGATAGGCCGCAAGATCCGCCGGGCGGTGGCCGAGCGTCGTCTCGATCCAGTCGCTCAAGGCACCGTTCAAAAGCCTATCGTTCAAAAACCTTCCCCGATGCGGCTCCACCGGGCGGCGGAGAACCACGTCCAAGGCAGCAGCCACGAAGCGCTGCCATCGGTCGAGAAGAAGCCGACCACGGCCTTGCCTTGAATCCGGTCCATCGGCACATAGCCCATGCCGACGGGCTCGCCCGGCATCGCATCCGCCGGCGCGGGGAAGCGGCTGTCGGCGCTGTTGTCGCGATTGTCGCCCATCACGAACACCGATCCGGCGGGAACGGTATAGACGCCGGTATTGTCCGCTGGCGTATTGGCGGCATCCAGTACGTCGTAGCTGCGCCCGCCGGGCAGGGTTTCGCGGAAGCGCGAATAGCGGCAGATCTGCTTGTTCTCGACGACGCCGAGATGCGCGGCGTCGCACTTGCCGTTCACGTCGTCGCTGGCGGGATAATTGGGGCTGATCGGCAGGATGAAGTCGGCGATGCGCTCCTTGGGCACCGCCACGCCGTTCAGGATCAACTGGCCATTCCGCATCTGGATCGTATCGCCGGGCAGGCCGATGACCCGCTTGATCACGTCGACATCGTCGCCGGGAGGGCCACGGAACACCACCACGTCGCCGCGCGCCGGGTCGCGCGCCAAAATCCGCCCCGGAATCAGCGGCACGCCGAACGGCAGCGACCAGCGCGAATAGCCATAATTCCATTTCGAGATGAACAGATAATCGCCGATCAACAGGCGCGGCAGCATCGATTCGCTCGGGATGCTGAACGGCGAGAAGACGAAGCTGCGAAAGATCAGCACGATCAATGCGAGCTTCAGCAGAAACGTCAGCGTTTCGCGGGTTTCGGATTTCGGTTTGGCCGCGGCGGCGGGCACAGCGGTCTTCCCGGAGGTGGTGGTATCGGACATGGCGGCGGTTTGGGGGGATGCGCGGTGTGCGTCAAGCTGGCGGTTGAAACCGGCCTATACTAGGGCAATCTACGGTCCGACCCACAGAAGCGAGATGACGATGCCAAATGCCGACTGGAGCGCGATTCAGGCGCTGCCTGCCAAGACGTTGATCGAGCTGTTCGCCGAGGATGCGGGGCGGCTGGCGAAGCTGTCCGTCGACGTCGCGGGATTGCATTTCGACTGGTCGAAGACCCACCTGACCGAGGATGCGGTGACGGCGTTTGCGGCGCTGGCCAAGGCGCAGGGGTTGGCGGCGAAGCGCGAGGCGCTGTTCGGTGGCGAGATCGTCAACCTAACCGAAGGCCGCGCGGTCGAGCATACCGCCGAGCGGGGCGAGGGCAAGGCGGACAGCGTGGCCAAGGCGCGCGCGCTGCACGCCCGCATGCGCGGCCTGATCGACGCGATCGAGGGCGAGGCGCTGGGGCCGATCCGTCACATCCTGCATGTCGGCATCGGCGGATCGGCGCTGGGGCCGGACCTGCTGGTCAATGCGCTGGGCCGCGATGAGGATCGCTACGACGTGGCGATCGTCGCCAATGTCGATGGCGTGGCACTTGAGGATGCGTTCGCGCGCTTCGACCCCACCGCGACATTGCTGGTGATCGCATCAAAGACGTTCACCACCACCGAGACGATGCTGAATGCGCAGAGCGTGCTGCAATGGATGACCGAACACGGCGTGTCGGACGTCTACGGCAAGGTCGTGGCCCTCACCGCCGATCCGGACAAGGCGCTGGAATGGGGCGTGGACGAGACGCGCATCCTGCCGTTCGCGGAGAGCATCGGTGGGCGTTATTCGCTATGGTCGTCGATCGGGTTTCCGGCGGCGTTGGCATTGGGCTGGGATTGTTTCGAGGAACTGCTCGAAGGCGCGGCCGAGATGGACCGGCATTTCCGCCTGACCGCTTTGCACGAGAATGCCCCGACGCTCGCGGCGTTTGCCGACCTCTATTACACGCAGGTGCGGCACGCCGAGACGCGCGCGACCTTCGCCTATGATCAGCGGCTGAAACTGTTGCCGCCCTATCTCCAGCAGCTGGAAATGGAATCGAACGGCAAGAGCGTGACGGCCGAGGGTGAGCCACTTGGCCGCCCGAGTGCGGCGATCACCTGGGGCGGGGTGGGCACCGAGGCGCAGCATGCGGTGTTCCAGTTGCTCCACCAGGGCACGCACCTCGTGCCGGTCGAATTCGTCGCGGCGATCGAGCCGGGCGATACGCTGTCGGAGGAGCATCACCGCCAGTTGCTGATGAACGCCTTCGCGCAGGGTGCCGCGCTGATGAAGGGCAAGCATAACGACGATGGCGCGCGCAGCTATCCGGGCGATCGGCCGTCCTCGACGATTTTGCTCGACGATCTCGACGCGCGCTCGCTGGGCGCGCTGATCGCGTTCTACGAACACCGCGTGTTCGTGAACGGCGTGCTGCTGGGGATCAATTCGTTCGACCAGTTCGGCGTGGAACTGGGCAAGGAAATGGCCAAGGCGGCGGTGGAAGGCGGGCAGAGTTTCGACGCCTCGACCGACGACCTGATCAAGCGGGCGTTCGGCTGAACGTCGCCCACCGCATCCTGTTGTGCACCACCTATCCCCGTTCGCCCTGAGCCTGTCGAAGGGCCGTCCTTCTTCTCCACCGTCGAAAAAAGAACGGTGCTTCGACAGGCTCAGCACGAACGGTATTTCTTGAGGCATTGAGATGACTGACCCCCAATACGATTACGACCTCTTCGTCATCGGTGCAGGCTCCGGCGGCGTGCGCGCTGCGCGCGTAGCCGCCGCGCACGGCGCGAAGGTCGCCGTCGCCGAGGAATATCGCATCGGCGGCACCTGCGTGATCCGGGGCTGCGTGCCCAAGAAGCTGCTGATCTACGGCGCGCATTTCGCCGAGGATCTCAAGGATGCCAAGCGTTTCGGCTGGGACGTGCCCGACCAGTGCGATTTCGACTGGAAGGTGCTGCGCGACAATGTGCTGGAGGAGGTCGACCGGATCAGCGGCGCGTACACGACCACGCTGGAGAGCCATTACGTCGAGATGATCGCCGAACGCGCGACGATCACCGGGCCGCATGATGTGAAGCTGGCCGGCGGGCGCGAGGTGACGGCGAAGACGATCCTGATCGCCACCGGCGCGACGCCGTCGGTGCCGAAATGCCCGGGCCACGAACATGGCATCACCTCGAACGAGGCGTTCCATCTCGATGCCATTCCGAAGCGTATCCTGATCGCGGGTGCGGGCTATATCGCCAACGAATTCGCCGGCATCTTCTACCAGTTCGGCGCGCACGTGACTTTGATCAACCGCAGCGACGTGATCCTGCGCGGTTATGACGAATCGATCCGCGACCGACTGCTGCAGATTTCGATGATGAAGGGGATCGAATTCCGCTTCCACGCTGATTTCCAGGGCATCGAAAAGGGCGAGGACGGGTGCCTGACGGTCAAGATGTCCGGCCATGAGCCGGTGACGGTGGATTGCGTGATGTTCGCCACCGGGCGCGAGCCGAACACCGCCGGGCTGGGACTGGAAGCCGCTGGCGTCGAACTGGACGACAAGGGCGCGGTGAAGGTGGACGAGGACAATCGCTCGACCTGCCCGAGCATTTATGCGGTGGGCGACGTGACCAATCGCGTGCAGCTAACCCCGGTTGCGATCCGCGAGGGGCAGGCGTTCGCGGATAGCGTGTTCGGCGGCAAGCCGACGCGGGTCGATTACGAGAACATCCCCGCCGCCGTGTTCAGCCACCCGCCGATGGCCGGTGTCGGCATGACGGAGGCGCAGGCCAAGACCAAGCTCGGATCGTGCAAGGTCTACACCTCGGATTTCCGCCCGATGAAGAACGTGCTGGCCGGCCGCAACGAACGCGCGCTGTACAAGATGATCTGCGACTCCGACACGAACAAGGTGATCGGCCTGCACATGATCGGCCCCGACGCGCCGGAAATCCTGCAGGCCGCGGCGATCGCGGTAAAGGCCGGGCTGACCAAGGACGCCTTCGACCAGACAGTGGCGCTGCATCCCTCGATGGCCGAGGAACTCGTACTGATGCGGTGAGGCGCGGGCGTATCCTACACACCCGTCCGTCCTGAGCTTGTCGAAGGACTGCCCTTACTCTCGATGGTGAGAGCAAGGCATTGCTTCGACAGATTCAGCGCAGACGGGGGAAGGGCCACCGGCCTCCTGCTCAAGACAAGAAAAAGGCCGCCGTCCCGAATGGGGCGGCGGCCTTTTCTGTAACGATGGCAGGTGGTTTTAGAAGCCGACCTGCAGCGTTGCGGTAATCGAGCGCGGGGTGCCGATGACGGCGTTGCCGATCGAGTAGCGGTTGGGCAGGCCAACAAAGCCGCTCGAGCCGCTAAGGCCGCCGATATAGACCTTGTCGAACAGGTTGCTGACATTGACCTGGAGGAACGTCTTGTCGCTGTTGAGCAGCTTGCCGATGTTGAAGCGCAGGTCGAGATCGACGAGCACGTAGGACGAGATCCGCGCGCCGTAGATCTTGTTCTGCGATGCGTCGGGGCAGATGCCGCCGGTTGCAGTGGTCGATACCAGGCAGGTGTAGACCGGCAGGTTCTCGTCGTTGACGAAGCGGGCACCGGTATACTTCCCCTGAACGCCCAGATCGAACAGGCCGATCGTGCCTTGTGCACGGCCACCGAACATCCACTTCGGCGATCCGCCCTCGGCTTTGCCTGCGGTCTGGAAGAAGGTCGTGGCGTTGGTCGTCGGGATACGACCGGCTTCGACGTTGGTCTTGATCTCCGAGTGCAGATACGAACCGAACACGTAGAGCAGCAGCTCGCGCACGGGACGATATGCCAGCGAGGCATCGGCGCCGTATTTATTCACCGTACCCAGGTTGCGGAAGATGCTGGTATCGCTCTCAATATCATACACGGACACGGTGCGGTTCTGGAACTTGGTGAACCAGCCCGCGATCGACGCCTGGACCTTGCTGGTGTTGTAGCGCAGGCCGACATCGTAGCTGTCGGTCGTTTCGGGCTTAGGCGTCGCCTGGGGCGAGCCGACCGCATAGTAGAACGAGTTATATAGGTTGTCCGTGCTCGGCACCGACAGGCCCTTGGCATAGCTGGCGTAGATGCTGGCTTCGGACGTGAAGTTGTACGTCAAGCCACCGCTCGGCAAGACGCGGTTGTAGTTGAGCACGCGCTGCTGCGGCGGGGCGAAACCGACGACGCAGGCCGATGTCGTGACGGCACATGACGTGCCCGTCGTCGTCGGGCGTGTCACCGAACCCACGGTCGTCACGCCGGGCGCGAAGTACGTATAAGGGTTCGCCGCGGCATAAGCGGCCGTTCCGCTCGGCGTCACACAGCTTACGTTGCCGTTTGCCGACACGGTGAAGCAGTTCTGGTTCAGTTCGCGGCGGAAGAACGGGGCACGCACACCGATCTCGACGTTCAATGCGTTATCGAAGAACTTGCCGCGATACTGCGCCGAAACCTGGTTCAGGATCGCGTAGGAAAGGCGATCGCGCTTTTGCAGAACCGCGCCGCTGGCATCCGTGAGGCCGCCATTAACCGGGAAAACATCCATCGGCTCGCCGTTCGCCTGCAGCAGGCCGACTTCGCCGGTCTGGCGGTGACGACCATAATCGAGCGAGTAGGTCAGACGGATACGGTTGTTCTCGTCGAGTTCGTAGGCGAGGCCAGCGACCGCGCCATAACGCCGAGTGGCGGTCTGGCTTGGCGAGATCCCAAGAACCGTATCGAGCCGGTCGCCGTCACCGTTCAGATCGCGACCGACATAATAGCCGAAGCCGGCCGGCGCGGCGTTACCGGTGTTCGGACCGGAATTGATCACGCCGGTGAGCGTTTCGACGGCAGTGGTCTGCGACAGATTGGCCGTGCCTTCGAGCAGGTTTACCGTGCCGCCGCCATTGGCCTTCACGGTTTGATAGCTTGCGTCCAGCGTGAACACCAGCTTGTCGCTTAGCGTGAAGCGCGAACCTAAGCGGATGTTGCCGGTGTTAGACGGGTTGTAGCGACGGTCGAACTCCGCACCGCAGCTTGCGCCAGCGCTGGGCTGTGCCGGTGCTGCTGCAATGCCGTCGGCGACGCCCGGCCGGGCTACGCCGTTGACCAGGCACGGATAGTTGATCGAGTAGAAACGCTCGGCTGCAGTCAGCGGGGCGCGGTTTGCCGTGTTCGGACCTGGAATACGAGGAATGATGGTGGTCACGCCGCCAATCGTTACAGCTTGCGTCTGATCGCTACGCAGCGGAACCGAACCCAGGAAGTTGTTGCGGTTCTCGTTCCACTGGCCGGCGATCGAGATGAAATCGCCCTTGTCGCCCAGCGGCTTGTAGAGGCGCGCATTATACTGCTGCTTGCGCAGCTTGCCGTAATTGTTGAACGGATTGAACGCTTCGATCTTCGAACCCGAGAAGAAACCGCGCACGCCGGTATGAGCGATATCGCCGGTGTCGACCATGCCAAAGATGCGCAGGATGTCGCGGTTTCGCGGATCACCTTCACCCGCATATTGGCCGTAAGTGCCGCTCATCATCACGCCGAAATTCTGCGAAGGAACGCGCGTACGGATGTTGACGGTGCCGCCGACCGCCGATGCCGTCGGGCTGTCGACGTCGGTCGTGCCGAGGTTGACGGTCACCGATTCGAGCGTCTCGGGATCCTGCTGCTGGTTCGAGAAGATTGCGTAGTTGCCGGTGTCGTTCAGCGGAATGCCGTCCAGCGTCTGCGAAATGCGCGTGCTGTCGAAGCCGCGGATCGTGAACGTGCCGCCGGCCGCGCCGGTCGCATCGTTGTTCTGGAAGCTGACGCCCGGGACCAGGTTGATGATGTCGTTGACCGTCTGGCCGGGGCGCTGGCGCGAGATCAATTCCGACGTGATGGTCGAACGCGACTTCGGAACGTCGGGAAGCTGGACGCCACCAATACCCTTGGTGGTCCGTGCCGTAACCACGACTTCTTCGCCGCCATTATCGAAATCCGTCGAGCCAGTCGACTGGGCATATGCCGCGCCCGGAATGATCAGCGCAGCAAATGCAACGCCTGCAAAAAATTTCGTCCGCATCATATTTCCCCTTGGCAGGCTCGTGGCCCGATACGTCCGGCGTCCCACGCCACCGGATGCGCCATTGCGCGCTGTTCATGACGGATAAATGACAGCGCCGGACTTGTGTAGGGGGGTGAGTCAGTGTTTCATGTTGCGTTGCAAAAAAGCATCACCTGAATAATCCGTTAATTTCTAGCGCGCGGCGGAGACGATCGCGGTCCAGCCCGCCTCGTCGATCACCTCGATGCCGAGGTCCTTGGCTTTCTTTTCCTTCGATCCCGCGCCGGGGCCGGCGACGACCAGATCGGTCTTGGCCGATACCGATCCCGACACGCGGGCCCCCAGCGATTCGGCCTGAGCCTTGGCCTCGTCGCGGCTCAGCGTTTCGAGGCTGCCGGTGAAGACCACCGTCTTGCCCTTGACCGGCGAGTCGCGCGTTTCGACGATGAAGTCCGGCGGCGTCACTTCGGCGAGCAGATCGTCCCAGACGGTCTGGTTATGCGGCTCGTGAAAGAAATCGGCCAGCGCGTGGCCGACTGCGGCGCCGATATTCTCGACCCCGATATGGTCGGCGATCGCCTTGTCGAGGCGATTGCCGTGCTTCTGGTCGCTTTCGCCGAGCGCCATTGGAGTCGCATCGCGCAGTGCGATGATTTCTTCGGCGAGCAGGCGGACGCCGGACAGCGTCACGTAACGCTTGAGCAGATCGCGCGCGCTGATCGCGCCGACATGGCGGATGCCGAGCCCGAACAGCAATCGCGCGGCATCGGGCGCGCGCTTCGCCTCGATCGCGGCGCGCAGCGAATCGACCGACGTTTCTTTCCAGCCCTTCATGGTGAGCAGCTCGTCGCGATGCGTTCCGAGCCGGAAGATATCCGCCGGTTCGGCAATCCAGCCGAGATCGAGGAACAGGTTCAGCCGTTCTTCGCCCAGAGACCCGATGTCGAGCGCGGCGCGGCTGACGAAATGCTTCAGCCGTTCGAGCCGTTGCGCCGGGCAGATCAGTCCGCCGGTGCAGCGCACATCGACCTCGCCGTCCGCCGCGACGGCCTCGGATCCGCAGCGCGGGCAATGATCGGGGAAGATCCAGTCCGGAGCTTCGCGCTCCGGCGTCAAATTCTCGACGATCTGCGGGATGACGTCCCCGGCGCGCTGCAGGCGAACGCGGTCGCCCGGGCGCACGCCCAGCCGGGCGATCTCGTCCGCATTATGCAAGGTCGCATTGCGCACCACGACGCCGCCGACCGTCACCGGTTCCAGTTTCGCGACCGGGGTCAGCTTTCCGGTGCGGCCGACCTGAATCTCGATGTCGTTGAGCGTGGTTTCGGCGCGTTCTGCGGGGAATTTGTGCGCGATCGCCCACCGCGGTGCCTTCGCCACCGCGCCCAGCCGCGCCTGCCAGTCGAGCCGATCGACCTTGTAGACCACGCCGTCGATATCGAACGGCAGGTCCGCGCGCGCAGCCTCGATCGCGCGATATACGTCGAGCGCGGCTTCGGCGGTTTCGACGCGGGCGAAACCGTCGGCGACGGGGATGTGCCAGCCGCGGATCGCCGCCACCATTTCCGCCTGCGTTTCGCCCGGCACCGCGCTCGCCTCGCCCCAGCCATGGGCGAGGAAGCGTAACGGGCGCGATTCGGTGACGGCGGCATCCTTCTGGCGCAGCGACCCGGCGGCGGCGTTGCGCGGGTTGGCGAACTGGCGCGCGTCCTTGCCAGTGTCCTCGGCCTCGGCGAGCAGGCGGGCGTTGAGATCGGCGAAATCGGCCTTGGCCATATACACTTCGCCGCGCACCTCGAACACGTCCGGAGCGCCGTCGGGCAAGGTCTGCGGGATGTCGCCGATCGTGCGGACGTTGGCGGTGACGTCCTCACCGACCTGCCCGTCGCCGCGCGTGAGGGCCTGGACCAAGATGCCGCCTTCGTAGCGCAGCGAGCAGGACAGGCCGTCGATCTTCGGTTCGGCGGTAAGCGCGACCTGTTCGCTTTCGGGGAGCTTCAGGTAGCGGCGGACGCGCGCGACGAACTCGACCACCTCCTCATCGCTGAAGGCATTATCGAGACTCATCATCGCCCGGGCATGCGGCACCTTGGCGAGATGCGCGGCGGGCGCGGCACCCACCTTTACGCTGGGCGAATCGGTGCGGATCAGATGCGGGAAAGCGCGCTCGATCGCGGCGTTGCGGCGGGTGAGCGCGTCATAGGCGGCGTCGGAAATCTCCGGCGCGTCGTTGGTGTGATACAGCGTGTTGTGGCGCGCGATCTCGGCGGCGAGGGTCGCCAGCTCGGCGGCGGCGGAATCGTCTGTATCGGGAAGGGAGGTGTCGGACAGTGGCGCGGTCATCGGGCCGGGCTAAACCCGGCGCGGCCGCGATACAACCGTCTCACTCTCCACCGTTCGTGCTGAGCTTGTCGAAGCACGTGCCCCGAACGCGCCCTTCGACAGGCTCAGGACGAACGGGAGAACCTAGGGGATCGCTGAGCTAATCCTCTTCGCCTGCCATCGCCTTGGCTTCTTCGTTGACGGAGCGGCGCTCGGCGGTCTTTTCGGCGCGGGTCGCCATTTCGTCCCAAGCCTTGGCGGCGCGGGCCCAGCGATCGCGGACATTGTCCAGCACGGCGGAATCGGCGTCGGCTTCCGCTTGGCGGGCACGATCGCGATAGAACATGGCGGTGGTATTCATGAACGCTCTCCGTACTGGAATGAGAGCGCGGGCGACGGAGGATTCCGCCGCCCGCGCAGATCATTCACGCGGAAGCGAGGTTGACCGCAGACATCTTGCCGCGACGGTCCTGCTCCAGCTCGTAGGAAACGCGCTGTTCCTTATCGAGCGTACGCATGCCGGCTGCTTCGACGGCGCTGATGTGAACGAAGGCGTCGTTGCCGCCATCTTCGGGCGCAATGAAGCCATAGCCCTTGTCAGCGTTGAAAAACTTTACGGTGCCGATCGGCATAGGTATTTCCTTGGGTAGACGGAGCCGGAAAGAAAGACCGAGAGCGCCGCCCGGCTCCAGCCGGTGCGCCTCGAAACGGATCGTGCGATGCACGACACGGATGGGATGAAAGAGGGTCGGCGAGGGGGCTGAGAATGGCTCCGGGGCTTACAACAAGCGGGAGCGCGTGGGTCTCTCAGCCGTGCGATGCTTGGGGGCAATCTCGCGCGATGGACTCGGTGTAGCAGATCGCCCAGCGATTGTCGCGATGTTTACGCGTGCGCCATAATCCCGCCGCATCGCTGCATGATGATCCGTGCGGTCTGCGGGAGAAAGCGCGCGATGACGGCGGTTCTGATGCTCGTGCTGCAAGCCTTGCCCGTCGCCGTATCGGACCCTCCGGCGGGTGCGACGACGGTGATGATCCCGCAGCGAAGGCGCGCACCGTGCGAAACCTCGCCCGCGCCGGATGAGGTCGTCGTCTGCGGCAAGGCCCATGACGATCGGTTTCGCCTCAAGCCGATCCCCCGACCTGCCGGCATGAAGGCTCCTGTCGATGGGCCGGGCGTGGATTTCGATATCGGTAATGTGCATGGCAATCTGTATGCGATTCAGGTGGGGCGGCCGGACGGCCTGCCCGACAAGCGCATCATGGTGACGCTGACCATGCCTTTTTAGGATAAATCGTACGTTGCCGGGCATTTCGGACGGCGTCCTTTATAACTTCCCCGGCGAAGGCCGGGGCCCAGTCGTGAAACATGAAGTGTTGGGCGCTGCGCAACGTAATATCGACCTTCGCGACTGGGCCCCGGCCTTCGCCGGGGAAGCGGTGCTTCGTGATCGCGCGGACGGTGGAGCCTCAAGCCGTCTCCAGCAAGCGCACCGCCTGCGCGCGCGCTTCGTCCGTCACGGTCGCGCCGGACAGCATGCGCGCGATTTCTTCGCGCCGTTCGGCCTCGTCCAGGCCGCGCACGCCGGTGCGGGTGACGGTGCCGTCATGGCTCTTGGCGATCAGCAGGTGATGCGCCCCGCGCGCCGCGACCTGCGGGCTGTGCGTCACCACCAGCAATTGGGTGCGATCGGCCAGCCGGGCCAACCGTTCGCCGATCGCGCTGGCCACCGCGCCGCCGACGCCGCGATCGATCTCGTCAAAGATCATCGTCGCCGCGCCGCCCTCCTCGGCCAGCGCCACCTTCAGCGCCAGGATGAAGCGCGACAGTTCGCCGCCCGACGCGATCTTGGTTAGCGGGGCGAACGGCGCGCCGGGGTTGGTCGAGATCTCGAATTCCACCCGGTCCTTGCCCGCCGCACCCCAAGAGTCTTCGGCCAGCGGCACGAGTGCGGTGCGGAACCGTGCGGCATCCAGCTTGAGCGGCGCGAGTTCGCCCTTCACCGCCGCGTCGAGCCGGATTGCCGCGTCGCTACGCTGCGCGGTCAGCGCATCCGCCTCCACCGCATAGGCCTTCGCCGCCGCCGCCAAAGCGCGTTCCAGCCTGGCGAGGCCAGCGCCGCCGCTGTCGAGCCGTTCAAGCCGATCCGATAATTCCTGCGTCAGTCGAGCGAGATCGTCCGGCTGCACGCGGTGCTTGCGGGCCAGCGCGCGCAGATCGAACAGGCGAGTCTCGTCCGCCTCCAGTTGCGCCGGATCGAACGCCAGGGCCGCGGCGGCCTCATCGACCTTGTCCTGCACCTCCGCGCTTTCGATGATCGCGCGGTCGATCGCCGCCAGTGCCTCGCCCAGCGCCTCGTGATCCTCGCCGACCCGTTCCAGCACGCGTGCCGCCTGGCGCAATTTGGCGAGGCCTCCGTCCGATCCCTCGAGCAGATCGGCGATCGCGCGCAGATCGTCGGCGATCTTCTCGCCACGCTGCATGCCGGCGCGCCGCGTGGCGAGGATTTCCTCCTCGCCTTCTTCGGGCGCGAAACCGGTCAGTTCGCCGACGGCATGTTCGAGCCATTCGCGGTCGCGCGCCTCGGTTTCCAGTTCGCCCTGTGCGGTCGCCAGCGCCTCGGCCGCCGCGCGCCACGCGCGATAGGCGGTCGCGGCGGGGCCGGTATCGACGCCGGCGAAACTGTCGAGCAGCGCGCGATGGCCGCGCGCGTTCAGCAGCCCGCGATCGTCGTGCTGGCCGTGTATCTCGACCAGCTGCGCGCCCAGTTCGCGCAACAACCCGGCCGACGCAGGCTGGTCGTTGACGAAGGCGCGGCTGCCGCCATCGGCCTTGACGATGCGGCGGACGATCAATGGCTCGCCCGGATCCATCTCAAGGCCGTTCTCGGCGAGCAAGGCGGCGGCTGAGGCGGGGGCATCGAAGCTGGCCGTCACCACGGCCTGCGCGGTGCCGTGCCGTACCAGCGCGCTATCGCCGCGCGCGCCGAGCGCGAGGCCCAGCGCATCGAGCAGGATCGACTTGCCCGCGCCGGTCTCGCCGGTCAGCACGCCGAGGCCGCCGGAAAAATCCAGGTCGAGGGCCTCGATCAGGACGACGTCCCGGATGGAAAGCGCGGTCAGCATATCGGGCCGGCCCTTACCGCATTTCCGCGTGTTCTGGAATTGTTCTTTATGAAGCGCTTACGTGCCGTTGGGATTACCCGGTGTCGGCGATGCGGAGCGATCGTCCTTTGGCGCGATCGCCGCGCTGCCGGGGCGGGTCGGCGTGCTGGGTGCGGTTTGCACCGGCACGATCGGCTGGCCTTGCGGGACCGCCGCCAGTGCGATCGCCGGATGCTCCTGCACCAGCTTGAAGGCGCGCCCGTACCATTCCGAGCCGGGATAGTTCGCGCCCAGCACCGCAGCGGACTTCTTCGCCTCGTCCGGCACGCCGAGCGCCAGATAGGTTTCGGTCAGCCGCATCAGCGCCTCGGGCGTATGCGTCGTGGTCTGGAATTCGTCCACCACCTTGCGGAAACGCATCGTCGCGGCGAGCCAAAGCCCGCGCTTCTCGTAGAAGCGCCCGATCTCCATCTCCTTGCCGGCCAGGTGATCGCGCACGAGATCGATCTTCAGCCGCGCGTCGGAGGCATAACGCGTATTGGGATAGCGCCGCGTCAGTTCGCCCAGCGCGTCGAGTGCCTGCTGCGTGATCTTCTGGTCGCGCGTCACGTCGCTGATCTGCTCGTAATAGCCAAGCGCGATCAGGTAATAAGCGTAAGGCGCGTCGCGGTTGCCGGGATGGACCTGCAGGAAGCGCTGCGCCGACTGGATCGAATTGGTGTAATCGCGGCCGAGATAATTGGCATAGGCGCTCATCAACTGCGCGCGGCGCGCCCATACGGAATAGGGATGCTGGCGCTCGACCTCGTCGAACAATGCCGCCGCTTCCTTGTAGCGTCCCTGATCGAGCCGGTGCTTGGCCGCGCCGTACAACGTGCCGACGTCGCGCGCGACATAGGGCAGATCGTTCTTTCCGGTTTTGCGCGCGCAACCCGCGGTGGTGGATAAAGCGAGTGCGACGATGGCAAGCGCGATCGGGCGGGACAGGGAGGTACGCATGGCCTGACGCCATAGCCCAGCCGCGCCGCCACGAACAATGTTTTTTCCGCAGGTTTCCGCTTGTCTGCGCCGGAGCGAGTGCCCACTCTGTGCGTTGCAGCGCAATATGCCGATCAAGAGGAAACCCAAGCCATGACCGCGACCTTGCTCACCACGCGCCGGGTGGAAAAGCCGTGGGGCCGCCACACACTGTGGCCCGGTTTTCCCGACCCCGCAGCCGATGCCCCGCCGATCGGCGAAATCTGGTTTCAGACGTTCGGACCCGAACAGCCGGACCTGCTGATCAAATATCTGTTCCCCGGCGAAAAGCTGTCGGTGCAGGTCCATCCGAACGACGAACAGGCGCACGAACGCGGCCTGCCGCGCGGCAAGGACGAATGCTGGGTGGTGCTGGCCGCCGAACCGGGTGCGACGATCGCGATCGGTACGCTGGCACCGATGAGCAAGGATGAGTTGCGTGCGTCCTCGCTCGACGGGTCGATCGAACACAAGCTCGACTGGAAGCCGGTCAAGGCCGGGGACTTCTATTACGCGCCGAGCGACACGATCCATGCGATCGGCGGCGGCATCACCGTGATCGAGATCCAGCAGAATTCGGACACGACCTATCGCCTGTACGATTATGGTAGCGACCGCGAACTGCATCTCGACGACGGCGTCGCGGTGGCCGATCCCACCCCTTATGTCGCGCCCGCCGCGCCGGGGCGCGTGGCGGACGATCGTATCCTGCTGGTCGAGGGGCCGAAATTCGTCCTCGAACGATGGCCGGGTGGCGAGCGCACGATCACTTTGCCGGAGGGCAAGCCCGGCTGGTTCGTACCGGCGGTGGGCGAGGGCGTGGTCGATGGCGTGGCGTGGAAGGCGGGCGAATGCCTGTTGATCGAGGGTACGGCGCATATCAGTGCCTCGGTCGGCAGCGACCTGCTGTTCGCCTATCCGGGCGACACGCGGATTTGATGGCGCTTGCTTGTTGTTGTTGATCGCTTCCCCGGCGAAGGCCGGGGCCCAGTCGATAAACGGAAGTAATCGGGCATTGCGGATCGTAACCTCAACCTTCGCTGCTGGGCCCTGGCCTTCGCCGGGGAGGCGTAAACCTTGCTGAGACAATCGCTAGAAACATAAAATTACAGCCGAATTTGCCGCGACCTTAACTTTCGCCGGTCTATTCACCGCACGTCATGCTGCGCGTCCTGACCCTCTCCACGCTGTTCCCCGACGCTACGCGCCCGAATTTCGGCGTGTTTGTCGGGCGGCAGACCCTGGGGCTTGCCGCGCATCCGGATGTCGATCTGCGAGTCGTGGCACCGATCGGTATGCCGCCGTCTCCGTTCGCGCGCCTGCCGCATTACGCCTCGCGCGCGGCTTTGCCCGAACGCGAGACGTGGTACGGCGTGGAGATCTGGCGTCCGCGCTTCACGATCCTGCCCGGCACCGGCGGGCGCTTCCATGTCGGTTCACTCGTCCGTCGGCTGAAACCGCTGCTGGCCGACATCCGGCGCGATTTTGCCTTCGACGTGATCGATGCCGAATTCTTCTTCCCCGATGGCCCGGCGGCGATCGCGCTCGGGCAGCATTTCGGGGTGCCGGTGTCGATCAAGGCGCGCGGTGCCGATATTCATCATTGGGGCCGGACGACCGGCACCGCCGCGCAAGTGCGGCGCGCGGGGCGGCAGGCGGACGGGCTGCTCGCCGTATCGCATGCGATGCGCGACGACATGATCGCGCTCGGAATGCACGCCGATGCGATCCGCGTGCATCACACCGGCGTCGATCTCGATCGCTTCGCGCTCGCGGATCGTGCGGCGGCCAAGGCGGCGCTCGGCATCGCCGGGCCGTTGGTGGTGTCGCTCGGCGCGTTGATTCCGCGCAAGGGGCATGAGGTGGTGATCCGCGCGGTCGCCGCGTTGCCTGGCGTGACGTTACTGATCGCGGGGGAAGGGCCGGACCGCCCGATACTGGAGGCGGAGATCGCGGCGCACGGGGTGGACGAGCGCCTCCGCCTGCTCGGCGCGGTGCCGCATGGCGAATTGCAGACCCTTCTCGCCGCCGCCGACGTCATGGCCCTGTGTTCGGAGTCGGAGGGGCTGGCCAATGCCTGGGTCGAATCGCTCGCCTGCGGCACGCCGATCGTCGTCACGGCGGCGGGCGGCGCGGCGGAGATCGTCGACCGGCCCTGTATCGGGCGGATCGTGCCGCGCGACGTGATGGCGTTTGCGGGGGCGATCGCCGAGCTGATCGCGGATCCGCCACCCCGCGCCGAAACGCGGGCGGCGGCGGAGCGCTTCACCTGGGAGGCGAACAGCGCCGGGTTGTACGATCATCTGGCGGCTTTGGTGACAGGGCGGGCCTGACGGCCGATTTTTCTTCCTCGTCATCCCCGCGAAGGCGGGGATCCCGCTGCCTTGCCCCGCACTTGGAAGAAGAAGCGGGATCCTCGCCTTCGCGAGGATGACGGCAATGTGTTTGTTCGAACCCGAACGAATTCAACCGATCGGGTACAACGCCGCCGCAATCCAGCGCCCCTCGCCACGCAGCACGGCCCACGCCCGCGCCACGGCGCGGCTGTCCATCGCCTCGATCCCGAATCCCTTCGCCTCGATCGCGCGCATCAGCGCCGGGGCCGGCCGCACGAGGCTCGCCCCGGTGCCGAGCAGCAGGAATTCCGGCGGCGGATCGAGCGCGAGCAGCGGGGCGAGATCGGCCTCGGTCAACTCGGCCAGCGGTGGCGGCGACCAGCCGTCGGCGCGCACCGGCGTGATCAGCAGCGCGTGATACACGCCTTCGTCGACCTTGAACCCGCCGCTCGAAAAGCCGGCGATGATCGGGCCGTCGGTCTGCGGCTTGTCCATCTTCATCCCGGCCGAACCCTTAAACGCAGGTGGGTGAAAGGATCACCCGCCGCGCGGGCCGACGCGCTCGGCATTGCTGGCCGCCACCGGCGCGTCCGCCGCATTCGGATCGGCGCGCAGACCCAGCGTGATGAGCAGCGACGACGACACGTAGATCGACGAATAGGTGCCGACGAAGATGCCGAGGATCATCGCCGAGGTGAAGCCACGCAGCACATGCCCGCCGAACAGCAGCAATGCGCCAAGCGCCAGCAGGATCGTCAACGACGTCATCACGGTGCGCGGCAGCGTCTCGTTGACCGAGAGATCGACGATGCCGGCCATGTCCATCTTGCGATAGCGGCGCATATTCTCGCGGATACGGTCGTCGATCACGATCTTGTCGTTGATCGAATAACCGATGATCGTCAGCACGGCGGCGACGATGTTCAGGTCGAACTCGTACCGCGTCAGCGCGAAGAAACCGAGCGTCATCAACAGATCGTGGACGATCGCGACGACGGTCGAGACGCCGAACTGCCATTCGAAGCGCAGCACCGCGAACAGGCCGATGCCGACCACGGCCAGCGCCACGGCCAGCATGCCGCGCCAGATCAGTTCGTTCGACACCTTGCCGGACACCGCATCCTGCTTGGAGAATTTCGCGTCCGGGAAGTCCTTGTTCACCGCGGCCTGCACCTGCTGAACGGTGCGGGCGACCGCGCCTTCGTCCATGCTGTCGGGTGGCGGCAATTTGATCGAGATTGTCTTGCCGTCGCTACCCACCGTCTGCAAGCGCACTTCGCCCAGCTTCAGCGCATCGACCGAGGTGCGCAATTTGTCGAGCGATGGTGGGGTTTCGAACTTTTCCTCGATCATCAGGCCGCCGACGAAATCGACGCCCAGGTTCAGCCCGCGCGTGAACACCAGCGCCAGCGCCGCGAGCGACAGGATCAGGGTCAGCCCGAACGCCCATTTCCGCAAGGAAACGAACGGCAGGTTGGTGTTGTCGGGTACGAGTTTCAGCAGGCGCATGGGATTTCGCCGATCAAATGTTGATGTCGGTGGGGCGGTTCTTGCGCAACCACAAGGCGACCATCATCCGGGTGAAGACGACGGCGGTGAACACCGAGGTGCAGATACCGATCAGCAGCACGACCGCGAAGCCCTTCACCGGGCCGGAACCCAGCAGCAGCATGATCACGCCCGAAATCGCATGCGTCACGTTCGCCTCGAAGATCGTCCGGCTCGCTTCCTTGTAGCCGAGTTCGACCGCCTGCACGACCTTGCGGCCACGGCGGCGCTCCTCGCGGATGCGTTCGTTGATCAGCACGTTGGCGTCCACCGCGGTGCCGATCGTCAGCACGAAACCGGCGATGCCCGGCAGCGTCAGCGTGCCGTTCAGCACCGCCAGCACGCCGACGATGATGATCACGTTGATGACCACGGCGATGTTCGCATAGACGCCGAAGCGCCCGTAGGTGACGAGCATGAAGATGATCACGGCGACGACCGCGATGACCGAGGCGAGGATGCCGGCATGGACCGAATCCGCGCCGAGATCCGGACCGACGGTGCGTTCCTCGATCACCTTCAGCGCGACCGGCAGCTTGCCCGAACTGAGCGAGATGGCGAGGTTGTTGGCCGAGGCAATGGTGAAGCTGCCCTCGATATAGCCCGCCCCACCCAGGATCGCGGTGTTGATGCGCGGCGCGGAGATCACCTGTCCGTCGACCACCACGGCGAAGCGCTTGCCGATATTCTCCTGCGTGATGCGGGCGAAGATCTTGCCGCCGGCGCTGTCGAACGCGAAGTTGACGATCGGCTGATTGTCTTCCTGCTTGAATCCCTGGCTCGCGCTGACCAATTGATCGCCGGTCAGGATCGCGCGGCGCTTGACCAGGATCTTACCCTGCGGCCCGCCATCGGTATAGTTCAGCAACTGGCTGCCGACGGGGACGGCGTTGGTGGTCGGATCTACCCGCGTCTCGTCGACCATCTTGAATTCCAGCTTGGCGGTCTTGCCCAGCAATTCCTTCAGCGCGGTCGGATCGTTCAGGCCCGGCACCTGCACGACGATACGGTCGGCACCCTGGCCGATGATCGTCGGTTCGCGCGTGCCGAGCTTGTCGATGCGCGTGCGTACGACGTCTGTCGCGGTGCTCATCGCTGCCTTGACGGCCTGGTCGAAGCCGGCCTTGGTCGGCGTCATCACGACGCGCGCCGAATCGACGACGCTCAGATCCCAGTCGCGCTGCCCGGTCATGCCCGCGCCGGCGGTCAGCTTGTTCAGCCGTTCGCGCGCTGCATCCAGCTGCGTCACGTCGCGCAGCAGGAAGCTCAATTTCGTGCCGTCGCTGGCGATGTCGCCGATCTGGATCGCCGGCGCGCTCTTCATAGCATCGGCGATGTTGTTGCGCATGTTGTCCAGCCGCGTGCGCGCCAGTTCGGTCGTGTCGGCTTCCAGCAGCAGGTACGAACCGCCGGCCAGATCGAGACCGAAATTGATCGTCGGATGGGGGAATTTGCCCCATTTGCTGGTGACGGTTTCGGGCAGGAAGCTGGGCACGGCGAGCAGCATCAGCGCAGCCAGCAGGCCCAGGATCGACAGCACTTTCCAACGCGGGAAATCGAGCATGATGCGGTCAGTCGTTCGCGGGCTTGGCGGTGCCGGCACCGGTCACGTCGCTCAGCGTCGCCTTGACGACCTTCACCTTCACGGTCGGTGCGATCTCGATCTCGACGAACCGCTCCTCCACCTTGGTCACCTTGCCCAGGATGCCGCCGGCGGTGACGACCGAGTCGCCCTTCTTCACCGCGTCGATCGCTGCGGCCTGCGCCTTAACGCGCTTCTGCTGCGGACGGATCATCAGGAAATAGAACACGACGAACACGAGCAGCAACGGCGCGATGCTCGCGAACATGCCGAGGGCACCGCCATTGGCGGCCGCGCCGGTCGCGGTCTGGGCATAGGCTTGGGGGATCAACATGCGTGTACCTGAATGGACGGGCCAAAGACAAAGGCGCGGGGCTGAGACACCCCACGCGACAAGCGCCGCGCGCTATCATCATCGCCCCGGTGGCGCAACAATCGCGTGTTCGCGGGGCGGCGGCCGTGCGACTCCGCTTGCATACGCACGAACCTCCGCATAAACGCACCCCCTCGGTCGGGGCGTAGCGCAGCCTGGTAGCGCATCACACTGGGGGTGTGAGGGTCGCAGGTTCGAATCCTGTCGCTCCGACCAAGATTTTCTAACATTAGCATGCGCTTACGCAGTCGTTGGCAGTTGCTCGCCCAAGTGAGCATTCGATTCATAAGCAGATCGTAAGCTGCGGGTTCCTATCACTTGTTCAACGATGCGACAGGCGTGCTAATGACCGCACGATTTGGCGCTAGCCATTATAACGAACAAACTCTCGCGGCCATTGATATTGAGTCTGGGCTCACTATTTCTATCTAAATAAGTGAAATGGAGAGTTTGTCATGAAGAACGGTCTGTACGCTGTCGCATTTGCGGTGGGCGGGAGCATGGGTAATGGCGTAATCACACTTCAGGACGGACGCGCTTCAGGCGGGGATAGCGGATTTGCCTTTGTAGGCAATATCGATCAGAGCGGTGAAGACGTCACTGGCTCTTTCCACGTCTTCCAACATTCTGTTGGCATGGAAAACGTCTTTGCGGGTCTGACGGATTTTGTTTTAGATGTACAAGGACGCGAAACCGCTAACAGTTCGGCTTCCTTGCATGGCACTACATCATCAGCCCCCGGAGCTCAGTTGCAGGTTTCGATGCGCTTTTTACAGGAAGTTTAATTCACAAAGGGCGGCACATCTAGCGAGCATGTGCTTGTGCCCATGTGCCGTCCGTTTCCCAGCCGCGCAGGATGGCGACCAGATCGAAAATGTCACTCTTTCTCCATGCTGCTGTTGTCCCAAGTGGGCTGGAACATGACCGCCACGAAGTTATGCGAGGCCGCAGATCACGGGGTGATGTCTCATCATAGGGGCAACCCAAGTCCGTTCCAACGTCGGTTAGTGCTTACCGCGCCATCTCTTCACCCGCGAAAGCCGGTCATAAAGACATACGCTACAGCAACCTCCGTTCGCCTTGAGCTTGTCGAAAGGCTGCCTTTCTTCGTGCCGAAATATGTGCCCAGCGAAGAGAAGGGCAGTGCTTCGACAAGCTCAGCACGAACGGTAGTTGAAAGCACAACTGGAGTTTGTGGAAAGCGGGTCTAAGCCCCAACCCGCGCCACCAGCTTCTCGAACGCCTCCACCACCACCGGGATCAGCGCATCGGGCATGTTGTGCCCCATGCCCGGCACCTCCACCAAAGTCGCGCCGGGGATCGTCTTCGCGGTGTCGCGGCCGGCGGCGATTGGCACCAGCGGGTCGTCCGTGCCGTGCAGCACCAGAGTCGGCGCGGTGATCTTGGCCAATGCCGCGCGCCGGTCGCCGCTGGCGACGATCGCAGCCATCTGCCGCGCGAAGCCCGCCGGGCTCATCGACCGGGTCACGTCGCGCGTCACGTTGGCGCGCACCACGGCGTCGTCCACCGGATAGCCCGGGCTGCCGATCGTCTGTTCCGCGCGCACTCCGAAGGAGATGATCGCATCGATATCCGTCGTCTTCGGTCGCTTGGTCAGCACCGCCATCGCCTCGCGATTGGCCGATGGCAGTGCGGGATTGCCGGTCGAGGACATGATCGACATCAGCGACAGCGTGCGCGCCGGATAAGCGGCGGCGAACATCTGCGCGATCATCCCGCCCATCGACGCGCCGATGATATGCGCGCGGTCTATCCCCAGCGCATCGAGCAGCCCGGCCGCATCCGCCGCCATGTCTCCAAGCAGATACGGCACGCGCGGGCGATAGCGGAAGAAGCGCGCGACCAGCAACCCGGCGATGCTGGGCGTGCCCGCCGCGTCCAGTTTCTGGGACAGGCCGATATCGCGATTGTCGTAACGGATCACGCGGTATCCCCGCGCCACCAGCGCCTCGACGAACGGCATCGGCCAGCGCGTCAATTGCGCGCCCAACCCCATGATCAGCAGCACCGCCGGCGCGGCATCGTCGCCATAGCTTTCATATTCGAGTTCGATGCCGTTTGCCTTGGCCTTCACGCGCGCACTCCCTGCCACCGACTTGCCGTCACCCCGGGCTTGATCCGGAGCCCCGCTTCTTTTCTTCAACGATTGAAAGGAGAAGCGGGGCTCCGGGTCAAGCCCGGGGTGACGATGTTGCAAATCGATCTTTCCTACAGAAAACCAGATAGGTTATTATGTTCAAGCCGTCTCATAAGGATTCGGTTAGAGCGGGATTAACACCATGAGCATCATCGCAGGTATCATCGGCCCGATCGCCGGGCTGATCGACAAGATCATCCCCGATCCCAAGGCGCGCGACGCGGCCAAGCTGGAATTGCTGAAACTCCAGGGCAGCCAGGAAATGGAGCAGGTCCGCACGCAACTCTCGGCGATCGTCGCCGAGGCGCAATCGACCGATCCTTGGACCAGCCGCGCCCGCCCGAGCTTCCTGTACGTCATGTATGCGCTGTTGCTGTGGGCGATCCCGATGGGGCTGATCGCTGCCGTGCAGCCGGAGATGGCGAAGCATATCGCCAGCGGGATGAACGCCTATCTCGCCGGCATCCCGGAGCCGCTCTACGCACTCTTCGGCACCGGTTACCTCGGCTACACCGTCGCACGCAGCTGGGGTAAGGCGAAGGGCGTCGATAGATAGCGATAGTGTGACCCTAGTGTGACCTTAAGGGTAGCTCCGGCCGGGATGTGACGCCCGTGCCGGGGTGCCGAGGGGGGCGGGAGATTGAACCGCTCCGATCTCTCACCCATATGCCGGCCATGAGCGATAACATGACGTGGCACGGCACGACGATTCTCTCCGTGCGCCGGAACGGCAAGGTGGTCGTCGCGGGCGACGGCCAGGTGTCGATGGGACAGACGGTGATGAAGCCCAACGCGCGCAAGGTGCGGCGTCTGGGTGACGGCAGCGTGATCGGCGGGTTCGCCGGCGCGACCGCCGATGCGTTCACTTTGTTTGAGCGGCTGGAGCGCAAGCTGGAAACGCATCACGGCCAGTTGCTGCGCGCCGCGGTCGAACTCGCCAAGGACTGGCGGACGGACAAATATCTCCGAAATCTGGAGGCGATGATGATCGTCGCCGACAAGCATGTCACGCTGATCCTCACCGGCAACGGCGACGTGCTGGAACCGGAGAACGGCGTCGCGGCGATCGGATCGGGCGGCAATTACGCGCTGTCCGCCGCCCGCGCCTTGGTCGATTACGAACAGGATGCCGAGACGATCTGCCGCAAGGCGATGGCGATCGCGGCGGAGGTCTGCGTGTACACCAACGACCGGCTGACGATCGAAACGCTGGACGCGGTGTCCTAACCACAACCGTCACCCCAGCGAAGGCTGGGGTCTCATTGAGGCGCGCTCGACGCCAGCCCCACAAAGATCCCAGCCTCCGCTGGGATGACGATTTTTGAGAAGCGATGACATGAACGACGCACTCACCCCTAAAGCTATCGTCCGCGCGCTCGACGAACATATCATCGGCCAGACCGACGCCAAGAAGGCCGTCGCCGTCGCGCTGCGCAACCGCTGGCGTCGCCAGCGCCTCGGCGCGGACCTGCGCGACGAGGTATCCCCGAAGAACATCCTGATGATCGGGCCTACGGGGTGCGGCAAGACCGAGATCAGCCGGCGTCTGGCGAAGCTCGCCGACGCGCCGTTCATCAAGGTCGAGGCGACCAAGTTCACCGAGGTCGGCTATGTCGGCCGCGACGTGGAACAGATCGCGCGCGATCTGGTCGAGGAAGCGGTGCGGCTCGAAAAGGAACGCCGCCGCATCGCGGTCAAGGACAAGGCCGAGGAAGCGGCACTGATCCGCCTGCTAGATGCGCTGACCGGCAAGGGCGCGAGCGAGGCGACCCGCGCTGCCTTCACGCAGCGCATGCGCGACGGCCATCTCGACCAGACCGAGATCGAGATCGAACTGGAAGCCGCGCCGACCACGCCGTTCGAAATTCCCGGCGGCGCACCGCAGATGATCAATCTGAGCGAGATGATGGGCAAGGCGTTCGGCGGCCCGCAGCTCAAGCGCCGCAAGCTCACCGTCCCCGCCGCATGGGAGAAACTGGTCGAGGAGGAAGCCGACAAGCGCCTCGACCAGGAAGAGGTCGGCCGCGCCGCTTTGGCCGATGCGGAGGCGAACGGCATCGTCTTCCTCGACGAGATCGACAAGATCGCGATGTCCGAACATCGCGGTGGCGGATCGGTCAGCCGCGAAGGCGTGCAGCGCGATCTGCTGCCGCTGATCGAGGGCACCACGGTCGCGACCAAATACGGGCCGATGAAGACCGACCATATCCTGTTCATCGCATCCGGCGCGTTCCACGTCGCCAAGCCCAGCGATCTGCTGCCCGAACTGCAGGGCCGCCTGCCGATCCGCGTCGAACTGAAGGCGCTGACCGAGGCGGATTTCGTCGCGATCCTCAGCGACACCAAAGCCTCGCTGCCCGCGCAATACAAGGCGCTGATCGGCACCGAGGGCGTGACGGTGAACTTCACCGAAGACGGCATCGCGGCGGTGGCGCGCATCGCCGCGGAAGTGAATGGCGAGATCGAGAATATCGGCGCGCGCCGCCTGCAGACGGTGATGGAAAAGCTGCTTGAGGAGGTGAGCTTCGATGCCGAGGATCGCGGTGGTGAGACCGTGACGGTGGATGCGGCCTATGTGGAAAGCCAGCTGGCGAGCATCGCGCGGAATACCGACCTGTCGCGGTTTGTTTTGTAGTCACCCCACCCCCACGCACTCCCGTCATCCTGAACTCGTTTCAGGATCCATCGTGCCGCACGCCCTGCGCTCGAGCTTCTAGCCGCGGACCAAGCCGCTTGATGGATCCTGAAACAAGTTCAGGATGACGGGAGTGCGTGGGGTGCAGGATGCCACTTCCCCACGCCCGCGGCCCGCGCTAGCTTCCCGCCAAAATCACCGGGGGAATTATCCGTGAAGTACCTGATCGCCGCCAGCCTGATCGCCGCCGTCGCCATACCGGCCGTCGCGCAAGAAACGCCCAAGCCCCCGGTTGCGGCGAAGAAACCGTTCCTCGTCAAATCCCCCAACGGCGCGCGTGAAGACGATTATTACTGGCTGCGCGACGACACCCGCAAGAACCCGGAGATGCTCGCTAATCTGAAGGCTGAGAATGCCTATGCCGACGCGGTCCTCGCCCCGACCAAGCTGTTGCAGGACCGGCTCTACAAGGAAGTCGTCGGCCGCATCAAACAGGACGACAGCTCGGTCCCGTACCTTAAACGCGGCTATTATTATTACACGCGCTTCGAAACCGGCGCGGACTATCCTGTCACTGCGCGCCGCAAGGGCGCGATGAGTGCGCCCGAGGAGATCATGCTCGATCAGCCGAAGATGGCGGCGGGCAAGGGCTTCTTCGCCATCGGCAGCACCGCCGTCAGCCCGAACAACGCATTGCTCGCCTTCGCCGAGGATACGGTCGGCCGCCGGCAATACATCCTCCGGGTGAAGGACATCGCGACCGGCAAGCTGCTCGCGGACGAAATTCCCAATGTCGAACCCGGCGCGGTCTGGGCCGACGACAACAAGACGATCCTGTATGTCGAAAAGGATCCCGTCACCCTGCTCAGCAAGCGCGTGAAGGCGCACGTCCTCGGCACGCCGGCCTCTGCCGATACGCTTGTCTATGAGGAGAAGGACGACAGCTTCTACATGGGCCTCGGCCGCACCACGGACGATAAGTACATCTGCATCGGCGTGCAGAGCACGGTCAGCGCCGAACAACGCTGTGCCCCCGCCGCCGCACCCGCGACGTTCAAGATCGTCGCCCCGCGCGAACGCGACGTGCTCTACGACGCCGACCACCTCGGCGGCCGCTGGATCTTCAAGACCAACTGGAAAGCGCCGAACTATCGCCTGATGACGGTCGCCGATGCCAAGGCGAACGGCACGCGCACGGCGTGGAGCGATCTGGTACCGGTGAAGCCCGACGTGTTCATCGAAGGCTTCAAGCCGTTCGACGGTTTCCTCGCGATCGAGGAGCGCTCCGGCGGCAACAAGCGGCTGCGCACGCTGACCAACGCGGGCAAAAGCAGCTTCGTATCCTCGGACGAACCCGCTTATGCGATGGGCCTGTCGGTCAACGAGGAACCGGCGACGCCTTGGCTTCGCTACACCTACGGCTCGCTGACCACGCCGACGACGACGTACGAGGTCAACACGAAGACCGGTGAGCGCCGTACATTGAAGGTCCAGCCGGTGCCCGGCTACGACGCGACGCAGTATGTGACGGAGCGGGTTTGGGTACCGGCGCGCGACGGCACGAAGGTACCGGTCAGCATCGTCTACAAGAAGGGCTTCAAAAAGGACGGCAGCGCGGCGATGCTGCAATATGGCTATGGCAGCTACGGCGCGTCGATGGATCCGGCCTTCTCGGCGCAGACCGTCAGCCTGCTCGATCGCGGCATGGTCTATGCGCTGGCGCACATTCGCGGCGGGCAGGAAATGGGCCGCAAATGGTATGACGACGGCCATCTGTTCAACAAGAAGAACAGCTTCAACGATTTCATCGACGTCACCCGCTGGCTGGTCGCCAACAAATATGCCGCGAAGGATCGTGTGGCGGCGCTGGGCGGCAGTGCTGGCGGCCTGTTGATGGGCGGCATCGCGAACATGGCACCGAAGGATTACAAGGTGATCATCGCGCAGGTGCCGTTCGTCGATGTCGTGACGACGATGCTCGACGCGAGCATTCCGCTGACCACCAATGAATATGACGAATGGGGCAATCCCGGCACCAGCAAGGCGTCGTACGATTATATGCTGAGCTACTCGCCCTACGACAATGTCAGTGCGCAGGCCTATCCGGCGCTGTTCGTCGGCACGGGACTGTGGGATTCGCAGGTGCAATATTACGAGCCGGCCAAATGGGTGGCAAAACTGCGCGGCGTGAAGACTGACACCAATCCGCTGGTCTTCCGCACAAACATGGAGGCCGGACATGGCGGCAAGTCCGGCAGGTTCCAGCGCTACAAGGACGGCGCGGAATATACGGCTTTCATGCTGACGCAATTGGGGGTGGAGAAGTAAGCGCTGCCCACGGATCAGCGCTTCGGCTTGTCCCAGGGCGTGAAGCTGCCCAATCGGCACGGCGCGCCGGGAATCGACCCCGGCGTGACCGGCGTGAAACGGTCGTTACGGCACAGCTCGCCGCCGAACATCTCCACGACCGGCACGGCGTTGAAGCGCAGGCCCGTACAGGGTTCGGTCAATGTATTGACCCACAACCGCCCGTTGCCCCGGCGATAGATCAACGTCTGCGTACCGACGACCTGCGGGCCGTCGGCCAGCCGCGGGTCGATACACTTCACCGGAGCTCCGGCGACGCGCCCGGCCAGCGCGCGGGTGAGATCGGTCTTGTCGTTCCGGCTGTCGGCGGTCGCGGCGCCGGTGGCGATCAGCAAGGGGAGGACGAGCAGGAGACGCATGAAAGAATCCGATCCGCTATCGATGAAGCTTGAACGCGTTCAGCCGGCAAAACTATCCTTGCCGGCACGCCGCGCGGCCAGTTGTTCGGCCGAAGCGGCGCGCAGGAACGGGTTGGTCGCCAGTTCCGCCGCGATCGACGTCGGCACGGTCGGCTCGCCCGCTGCGCGTTGCGCCGTCACTTCGGCCAGTCGCGCAGCCGTGGCGGCGTTCTCCGGTTCGGCCGTGACGGCGTACCGGGCATTGGCGGCGGTATATTCGTGGGCGCAGTAGACGATCGTCTCCGGCGGCAGTTGCGCCAGCCGCTGCATGTTGGCGAACATCTGCGTCGCATCGCCCTCGAACAGCCGGCCACAGCCCATCGCGAACAGCGTATCGCCGGTGAAGATCAGCGCGTCCCCGGGCAGATGGAACACGATATGCCCGGCGGTGTGGCCCGGCGTCTCGATCACCGCCGCAACATGATCGCCCAGCTTCACCGTATCGCCCTCTGCCAGCAGCACGTCCAGCGTCGGGATGCGCGCCGCCTCCGCCGCCGGGCCGCTGACGATCGCTCCGTGCGCCGCCTTGATCTCGGCATTGCCGGCGGTGTGATCGGGGTGCCAATGCGTGTTCCAGATCTGCCCGATCGTCCAGCCGCGCTGCTCCGCCTCGGCCAGCACCGGTGCTGCCTCGGACGGATCGACCACCATCGTCTCGCCCGACACCGCATCATGGACTAGCCAGATATAATTGTCGCTCAGCGCCGGAATGCGCACGATTTCCAAGTCGGTCATGATCGAGTTCCTTGCAGTGCTGCTTCGCCGAGGCGGCGGGTGATGATCTCGGCGGGTTCGGCGCGGGCGAGCGCCACGCTCTGTCCGGCCCAGAGCGGCGAATAATCGCCACGACCGTCCGCCTCGGCCCGGGCACGCAAGGGCGCGAGCGCGGCGCTGGCATAGGGGAAAGGTGGCGCGGTATCGCTGACCGCGCCGAGCGTCTCGATCAGCCGGTTGCGCAATCCGCGCGCCAAGCCGCCCGAGAACAGGTTGGTGAAGACGCTGTCGTCCGCACTCGCCTCCGTCAGCCGAGCGCGGTGGGCGGCGCTGGTCGTGGTTTCGGGGGCGAGGAGATAGGCGGTGCCGACCTGCACGGCCGAGGCCCCGAGCGCCATTGCCGCCGCCACGCCGCGCGCATCGCCGATCCCGCCGGCGGCGATCACCGGCACATTCACGGCATCGACGATTGCCGGAATAAGCGAAAACAGGCCAACGGGCTGATGGCCGACGAGGAAATGACCGGCATGGCCGCCCGCCTCGAACCCCTGCGCGACGATCGCGTCGCACCCGCGCGCGGCGAGCGCCTGCGCCTCGTCCACGTTGGTCGCATTCCCTAACACTTTGGCACCCGTCGCCTTGACGCGGTCGAGCAACGCATCGTTGGGCAGGCCGAAATGAAAACTGACGATCTCCGGCCGTACCGCCCCCACCGCATCCGCCATCGCCGCATCGAACGGACGGCGCAGCGGCGAAGCATCGATCGGAGGGGCGATCCCTTCGATCGCATAGAATGGCGCCAAGACGTTCCGCCACGCAATTTCGTCCGGCGCGGGACCGAGCGTGTGACAGAAGAAATTGAAGTTCAGCGGCCCATGCGCTTTCGCACGGATCGCCTCGGCTTCCGCCACTACCGTCGCCGCATCCAGCGTCGCGCAAGCCAGCGATCCGACGCCACCGGCGCGGATCGCCACGATGGCCAGCGCGGCACCTCCGAACCCGGCCATCGGGGCCTGCACGATCGGCAGCCGCGCGCCCGTCAGTTCGAGGAACGCGGCGACCGTCATTTCACCATTCGCCAGCGTTCGGCATTGATGCCCAAGGCTCGGCTGGGTCGAGCACCCCGTCCTGCAGGATTTCGATCGAGATGTTGTCCGGGCTGCGCACGAACGCCATGTGGCCGTCGCGTGGCGGGCGGTTGATCGTCACGCCGCCGTCCATCAGCCGCTGGCACGTCTCGTAGATGTTCTCGACCCGATAGGCGAGGTGCCCGAAATTGCGCCCGCCGGTATAGACTTCCGCCGCGCCGTCTTCCGGCGGCCAATTGTAAGTCAGTTCGACCTCGGCCTGGGCGCGCTCGCCGGGTGCGTTCATGTCTTCCGGCGTGGCGAGGAAGATCAGGGTGAAGCGGCCCTTCTCGCTCTCCATGCGCCGCACTTCTTTAAGGCCGAGCAGTTCGAAGAAGCGGATCGTCGCGTCCGGATCGGTCACGCGGATCATGGTGTGGAGGTATTTCATCAGGGCAGGCTCCGGTTGCGTCGTCCTGATCCAGATAGGGCGCGCCACCGCCGGCCGCCAGCTTTTAGGGCGTGGACGGGGCGGTAAACTGCGCCAGCGCCGTGCGCGCGCTTCTGCCCGCCGGCGCATCGGGCGCGATCGCCACGGCGCGCTTCCACGCCGTCTTCGCGCCCGCTTCGTCGCCGTCCAGCGCGGCGATATTGCCCGCCTCCAATTGTACCGAGGCATCGTCGCCGGACCGGCGCAGCGCCTCGGCGATGTCCTTTCTGGCGCGAGGCAGATCGTCCATCCGTCGCGCCAGTGTTGCCGACAACAGCCAGGCGAGCGGATCGGCCGAGGCGGTTTCCATCGCGAGATCGAGATCGCCGCGCGCTGCCTCCAGTTCCTTGCTCGCCACTTGAGCGCGCGCATGATCGAGATAGACCTCGCCCAGTTCGAGCCCGGTCAACGAGCCCGCGGCGAGTGCGGCATCCAGCGCGGCGCGCGCCTTGGTCGCGTCCTGCGCCGCCAGCCAGGCATTGCCGGCCTGTGCCCAATAGGCGGCGGCGCGACTGTCCTTGGCCAGTTCCGCCGCGCGCGCCGCGGCTTCGAATTCGGTCGCCGCCGCGTTCAGCTGGTTGGCATTGGCATAGGATACGCCGAGGCATTGCCGTGCCAGCACGCCGCCGCCCGACAGCCGCCAACGCGATCCTTCCTCGATCCCCGCTGCCGGATCTTTCGTCGCCAGATCCATGCAATGTGCGTAACGATCGGTCGGCGGGGGCGGGCCGGCTTGCGCGGGGCTGGTCTGGGCGGTGGCGAGGAGCAGCAAGGGCAGGATCATAAGCGGGCTATCACATCCTCGACCGCACGGACGATCGCCGCGATATCCGCATCGCGCGACAGGCGGTGATCGCCGTCCTTGACCAACACTGTCTGCACATCGGCTGAACGCAGCAACTCGGCCAGGCGCGCGGTGCGCGTCCATGGCACGTCGCGGTCGAGCTGCCCCTGGATCAGCCGCACCGGCACGTCGATCGCGATCTGCCCGAACATCAGCCGGTTGGCCTCGCCCGAAGTCCAGAAAGCGTTGGTGTAGAGTGTCGGCTCCGGTCCGTAGGGTGACGCACGCGTGACGCGGCCTTCGCCGAGGATCTTCAATTTCTCGTCGGTGGTGAAACCCCAGTCGGTGAAATCCGGCGCGGGCGCCACACCGACCAGTCCGGCGACCAGATCGGGCCGGTCGCGCGCGACCAGCAGCATCAGCCACCCGCCGAGCGACGATCCCACCAGCACCGCCGGGCCTTTGGCGAGCCGTTCGAGCATCGTCACGATGTCGTCGCGCCAACCGGTGAGCGTCTGGTCCTCGAACCTGCCCTCGCTCTGCCCGCAGCCGCCATAATCGAAGCGCAGGAAGGCGCGGCCGTTCTGCTTGGCCCAGGCTTCCAGCGCGAGCGCCTTGGTCCCGGTCATGTCGCTGGCATAGCCGGGCAGGAAGACGATCGTCGGGCCGGTGCCTTCGGTAAGGTGGTAGGCGAGGGCGGGGCGGGGTGCGGGGGCGTCGGTCATGGCGGCGCATCTAGGCGTGCCGGGGCAGGATTTACAGCCCCGGCACGTTCGGATGCGCGTCGAACTACCGTCCGTCGGCAAAGTCCTTCAGTGCGGCGGCGAAGGCGGCGGGCTGGTCGAGCATCACGAAATGCGCGGCATCGCCGATATCGACGAAGCGGATATTCGGCACCTTGGCATAGACGCCGCGATAGAGCGCCTCGGCGTGCGGCTTGGCCGTGGCGCTGGGCCAGGGATAGACGATGGTCAGCGGCGTGGTGAGCGTCGCCATGTCCGGGCGCAGATCGGTGGTCAGATCCTCGTACAGCGCCAGACCGCTGACGCGCGGGTCGGTCGCCAGGAATCAGGCCTTCGCCTTGGCGCGCGACTCCGGCTTGAGCGCCAGGCCGTTCGCGGTGCCCTCCGCCGCCGCTGCGTTCGCGGGCTTGCCGTAGCTGGCCGCCATCGCGTCGCGCATCGCCTTGGCCTGCGGCTCCATCATCGCCACGGTCGCGCCGGGCACAAAGATTTCGCCGACATAGGGCAGGCTGTCGACGATCATCGCCGCCGCAACATGATCGGGATGCGCGTGTGCGAATTTCAGCGTGACCAGCCCGCCCATCGAATGGCCGACCAGTTTGGCGTTCCTGATCTTGTTCCTGACGATGAAGCCGTCGAGATCGGCGACGATCCCGTCAAGCAGGCCGGGTTCGAGATTCTTGCCCGGCGCGTCACCGCCGAAGCCGTTGACCTGCACCAGATAGACGCGGTGCGTCTTCGCCAGTGCTGGCGCAACCCCATCCCAGACGGCGCGTGGCGAGGACAGTCCGGGGATCAGGACGATCGCCGGGCCCTTGCCCATCGTGGTGATCGAGATGTGGTCGAGCTGCGTCGCCGCAGGATCGGTTTTGGTGGCAGGTGCCGCCGCCTGCGCATGGCCCGCTCCGGGATGCAGGACGACCAGCAACGTTATTGCGGTAGCGGCGATGCGGGCTTTCAGGTGCGAGATCATTGGTCTGGTCCTTTCGATGGGCTGGTGAAGATGGCTTCGATCGGCAGGTCGAACAGTTCGGCAATGCGGAAGGCGAGGGGGAGCGAAGGATCGTAACGCCCGGTCTCGATCGCGTTGACGCTCTGGCGGGAGACCTCCAGCCGCTCGGCGAGATCGCCCTGGCTCCAGTCGCGTTCGGCGCGCAACACTTTCAGGCGGTTCTTCATGCGTGTTCCGCCCGTTCGGCCAGCGCGTTGTAGCAGCCGCCGATGGCAAGCCCGCCGAACCACAACACCGCGACATAATATGTGTCGATATGTGGCACGAGTTTGAAGCTCTCCAAAAAGCCCCAGATCGTCGCTGCGCTGAATGCTAGGCCGCTGGCGATCAGCGCCTGGCGCGCCGTCTTCATGCGGACATATTCGTCTTGCTCCTCGACCAGATAGCGCCCGATCGCGATGAAGATGCCGACGATCGGCAGTGCGGGCAGGATCGCCGCGACATAGGCCAGCGGCCCGGCGATCAGGTGATGCTGGAAGGCGTAAACTGCGCCAATCAACAGGATGGAATAAACCAGGCTGAGCATCACCACGGTCTTGTTGTAGCGCCACATTGCACGGCTCTGTTTCTGCCTCATGCGTAAAGCTCCCTTTCGAATCAGTAATGTCAGCTTTACATATTTACTGATTTTAATGTCAAGCGTGCTTGGCATAAAGGCGTGTTTGGTTGACAAATCACGGTCTGCCCCGCTCCCGGTTGCTCTCGCTAACGTACGCCGCGGCGCCTATATACGCGTCATGAAAATCCTGATCCCGGCGCTGTGCCTGCTCCTTGCCGCTTGCTCGCAGAGCGTAGGGATAGGCAATGACGACGATGCGCTGCTCAATGTCGGCGGCGAGCCGATGATGCCCGGGACGCGGCCGGTGCGGATCGGGGAGGGCGGGCCGGCCTTTGCCGCCTGTCCCAATGTCGCGCGTGTGGTGAACATCTCGGCCGAGGGCGAGACGTATCTGCCGGTGCGCGCCGCGCCGTTCCTGGAGGCGAGCGAGATGTTGCGCCTGCCCAACGATGCCCGCCTGCTGGTCTGTACCCGATCGATCGATCAGCGCTGGCAGGGCGTGGTGGTGCCCCCGGCGAGCGCGCCGGAGACAGATTGCGGCGTCGGCGCGCCGGTCGCGTCGCCGCGAGCCTATGCCGGACCGTGCGTCAGCGGCTGGGTGGCGAGCGCGTTCGTGCGGGCGGTGGCGAACTGAGGGCCGGTCGACGCGCGGCTAGCGCGCAAACGCCTCCAGCGACTGGAACAGCGACGGCACTTCCGCATCCCAGCTGTGGCGCGGGCCGATCGTCATGCCGCCGTCGATGGTGATGTGCGTGCCGGTGACGAAGCTGGCATCTTTACTTGCGAGATAGGCGACTGCGGCGGCGATGTCCTCCGCGCGACCGGCGCGCTGCAGCGGCTGGGCCTTGGCGGCGATATGGTTGATCGCGCCATTGGCTTGGGCACGCTTGTCGCCCTCGATACCCAGGGCCGAGGTGAAGATGTTGGTGGTGATGAAGCCGGGGCACACCGCGTTGACCCGGATATCGTAGCGCGACAGGTCGGCCGCGGCCATCTTGGTCAAATGCAGCACGCCGGCCTTGGCGACCGAATAAGCGGTGGGCGCGGCACCGGTCTGCAACGCTGCGATCGAGGCGGTGTTGACGATCGCACCCCCGGCACCACGTGCGATCATCAGCGGGGCGGCATAGCGGATGCCCAATGCGACCGAGCGCAGCAGTAGCGCTTGGGTGCGATCCCAATCGTCCGGGCTGATCTGGTCGATCGGATCGCGCGATCCGCCGGCACCGGCATTGTTGAACACGACGTCAAGGCCGCCGGTCGCGTCCGCCGCGTGCATGATTGCCTCGATGTCTCCCGCCTGCATCACATCGGTGCGCAGGAAATGGATCTTGCCGTTCGACATATTGGCGATCTCGCGCCCTCCGGCCTCGTCGATATCGCCGATCCAGACCTGGGCGCCTTCCTCCGCGAGCCGTAGTGCGGTGGCCTTGCCGATGCCCGAGGCACCTCCGGTTACCACGGCGTTCTTGCCGGTGAAGCGCATTTCATTCTCCCGCGGGGATTATCGGATATGTGGTTTTGCACAGCATAGTATGGGGTTTCGCGCGGTCAACGCGCGGTTTTGGAATTTCGGGTAGGTTGCAGGCTTGCCGTGGCCAGCCCCTCGGACTAACCGTCGGATTAAGCTTGTTGCGTTGGTTGCCGGATCGAGCCCGGTATGACGGAGAGAGAGGAAACCATGGCACTCGACCCTGAAACCTTCGATGCGCTGATCGATATGGTGCGCCGTTTCGTCGCCGAACGGCTGCGACCGCTGGAAGGCGCGGTCGAGGAGGCGGACGCGATTCCGGCCGAGATCGTGCAGGAAATGCGCGACATGGGCCTGTTCGGGCTGTCGATCGCCGAGGAATATGGCGGCCTGGGCCTGACCATGTCGGAAGAGGCGCGCGTCGCGATCGAACTCGGGCGGACGACGCCGGCATTCCGATCGACCTTCGGCACCAATGTCGGGATCGGATCGCAAGGCCTCGTCATGGCGGGCAATGCCGAGCAGAAGGCCGCGTGGCTGCCCAAGATCGCCAGTGGCGAGATCATCACCAGCTTCGCGCTGACCGAGCCGGACGTGGGTAGCGATTCGGGCGCGGTGAAGACGCGCGCTACGTTCGACGGGCAGGCGTACCGGCTGAGCGGGACCAAGCGTTACATCACCAATGCCGACAAGGCCGACCTGTTCACCGTGATGGCGCGGACGAGCGAGGAGCCGGGCGCGCGCGGTGTTTCGGCGTTTCTGGTGCCGCGTGATCTGGCCGGCGTGTCGATCGGCGAGCCGGAGAAGAAGATGGGGCAGAAGGGTGCCAAGGTCGCCGACGTCAATTTCGACGATGTGATCGTGCCGGCGGAGAACCGGCTGGGCGCAGAGGGCGAGGGGTTCAAGATCGCAATGCGCGTCCTGGATCGCGGGCGGCTGCATATCAGCGCGGTGTGCGTCGGCGTGGCGGAACGGCTGATCGCCGATTGCGTGGCCTACGCGACCGAGCGCAAGCAGTTCGGCAAGCCGATTTCCGAGCATCAGCTGATTCAGGGCATGATCGCGGATTCCAAGACCGAGGCGTTGGTGGCGCGCGCGATGGTGCTGGAGACGGCGGCGGCGAAGGATGCCGGCCAGGACGTGGTGATGGAAAGCGCGGCGGCGAAGTATTTCGCGTCCGAAATGGTCGGCAGGGTTGCGGATCGCGCCGTGCAGATTTTCGGCGGGGCGGGCTATATCGCCGATTACGGGATCGAACGGCTCTATCGCGATGTGCGCTTGTTCCGCATTTACGAGGGCACGAGCCAGATCCAGCAGATCATTATTGCGCGCGAGACGATCAAGCGCGGCGGTTGAAATCAGGAGAGAATGCAGATGGACACGACCAACCTCTTTCGCCTCGACGGGCGCACCGCGCTCGTCACCGGCGGCTCGCGCGGTATTGGCAAGATGATCGCAGCGGGATTTATTGCGCAGGGGGCGACGGTGTATATCTCTGCGCGCAAGGCCGATGTGTGCTTCGAAACGGCCAGGGAACTGGGCGAGAAGTGCATCGCGCTGCCGCAGGACGTATCGACCGTCGCCGGCTGCAAGGCGCTGGCCGCGCAACTGGCCGAACATACCGATAGCCTGGACATCCTGGTCAACAATGCTGGCGCGGCGTGGGGCGAGCCGTTCGAGGACTTCCCGGAAAAAGGCTGGGACAAGGTGATGGACCTGAACGTCAAATCGCCTTTCTTCCTGACCCAGGCGCTGCACGCGGCGCTGAAGGCGGCGGCGCGGCCGGACAAGCCGTCCAAGGTGATCAACATCACGTCGATCGACGGTCAGCGGCTGAACCCGTGGGAGACGTACAGCTACCACGCGTCGAAATCGGCGCTGATCTACCTCACCAAGCGGATGGCCGCGCGGCTGGTGCAGGATTCGATCAACGTCACCTCGATCGCGCCGGGCGCGTTCGCCAGCGAGATGAACAAGGCGGCGCGCGATCACGGATCGGAGATCGCCAAGGGCATTCCGGCGAAGCGTATCGGTGTCGATGAAGATATGGCGGGAACGGCGATCTATCTGGCGAGCCGCGCGGGAGATTATGTGATTGGCGATACGATCACGGTCGATGGCGGGCTGGTGCACGCCGCGCTGGGTACATCGATCGACGCGTAATCAGGTGGTAGGATCCTGCGGGTGGTGCGGCACGAGGATCAGCGTGTCGCCTTCCACCCGCCAGGATTTGAGCCGCGACAGGAAGTTCATGCCGACAACGCTCATGTCGCCGAACGCGGGTGACACGACGACCGGCACGTCGCGTGCGACGACGTTGCCGACATGCAGTTCGGGGATCGTGGCGGTGCGGGCGCGAATCGATCCATTGGCGGTCTGCAGCATGACGGGTACGGACGGGTTCTCCGTTCTGAGGCCGGCGGCAGCGGCGGCGCGCTCCGACAAAGCGGTAATCGTCGCGCCGCTGTCGATCAGCATGCGCTGGCTGCGGTCGCCGATGCGCACATCGACCCAGAAATGCCCGTCCGCCGCCATCGGCACGCGCAACTCGCCGCCGACCGCCTGTTGCGCGCGCGTGTCGCGGCCGAACAGGTCGCCCAAGCGGGCAAGGCGCGGATCGTAGCGCGCGCGCTCCTTGATCACCGGGATCAGGATTGCCAGTGCAACCCCGGCGAGCGCGAGGGTGAGCAGATTGCCGAACACGCGGAACCGCCGCGCCGCGATCAGCACCATAACGCCGGCGGCGATGACAACGTAGAACGGCACGTTGCCGTCGAACAGGTTGGCGAGCAGATCGTTCACAAGGGGGAACATAGTATCGACCGGGGCTTCGTCCATAGCGGTGCTGCCAGACCGGTCTTGCCCAGCGCGAAAATAACGCTATGACGCGGCTCCCCACGGGGGCGATTAGCTCAGTTGGTAGAGCGTCTCGTTTACACCGAGAATGTCGGCGGTTCGAGCCCGTCATCGCCCACCATCCCCTTATTTCAGCCAGTTCCAGCTGATCTCATTCGCTTGTATTTCTCAAAGATTTGCGCCGATATACTGTTTCAGAGCGTCTCACGGCGCGTCATCCCATCCCCGTGCGGCCGGGGGCACTATGGGGGCACTCAATCTGGAAATGGGGGCATCGTGGCATTGAGCGATAGGGCGGTGTTTAACGCCAAGGCCAAGGAAAAGGCTTATAAACTGGCTGACTCGGGGGGCCTTTATCTCTTCGTTACGCCAAAGGGCTTCAAGTCGTGGCGGCTTAAATACCGTTTTGCCGACAAAGAGAAGCGGCTGGTCTTCGGCGCCTATCCTGGCGTGACACTTTTACAAGCCCGGGATGCGAGGGATCACGCGCGGCGTCTCCTCCGCGAGAACCGAGATCCAGCGGTTGAGGCCCGCAAGAGTAAGATACTGGCACACGCGGCCGCTGGCATGACCTTCGAAATTGTCGCGCGGCGGTGGCACGAGGATCAGCGCTCGCGGTGGTCGCCCCTGCAAAGCACAAAGGTCCGTCAGGCTTTCGAACGCGACGTGTATCCTCAGATCGGAAAGCTGCCGCTGATCGCCATTGATCCACCAATCGTCCTCGCCATGCTGCGGAAGGTGGAGAAGCGGGGTGCGATCGATACAGCGAAGCGGATACGCCAGCACGTATCCGCGGTCTTCGGTTAGGATGCGTTGACGTAGATCGGAAACCGTGGTCCCCAATCTCCATTGGTCGCCTTCGGGCGGACGCGTGGAACTCGCCATCGATGTGCACGCCCACCGGCTCGGCAAGCCCGTGGGAAAGGGTGGAGTGGACCATTGGGCGGCATTGTGCCCCCTGCGGCCGACCTGGGGGTCGTAACCGGCGGGACGAGAGCCACGATCTTTATATAGCCAGGAGGACCCGCCTCCGTTCCCTTCAAACCCGCAAATAAGCCGCGCGCTGCGCGGCCGGGAGGCTCTGTGGCTGACAAAGATTTTGACGATTTCGATCTGGACGGGATCGACAGTGATGCAAAAGGCTATCGACGGCCAGAGCGGCCGTCGCAGAGGGGCCAGGCACGCAAGCTAGCTCCGCTGATTGACCGTGTTCTCGCAGCCAATCAGGCCATAACAACTTCGGCGATAATGGGCATCCTCGAGCGGAACCTCCGCTCCGGCTGCCTACCGAACTCCGCTACGTTCAAGCGTGTGCAGGATCCGCCGCTAACACCTTCGCTGCAACAGCGTATGGTTGAGCTGCGTGCCGCTTATCCGCATTGGCGCGCTGCCGATGGCGAGCGCGCACATTTCGGCAGCTGGATGGAAATGCGCTGGGGGCCGGACACGCGCTACAGCCTAGATGACCTGTCGGCGATGGCGGACGAGGCGCTGATCGAGGCACTGCGAAACGACATGGACCGGCGTGAGGGCCTGCTCGACGCCTGGCGCCAACTGGTGATCGCGCAGCCCAAGCGGGGCTTTGACCTGCTCGAACGGCTCGGTCGCTCGGCTGATCCGGGGCCGGCCGATGCTTGGGAATATGGGCTACGGGGTCTGCGCGATGCGGACAATGCGGGGCCGATCACCGACCGTATGGTCAAGCTGCTGACCGAAGTGCCCGAAGCGCTGTTCTCGAAAAGCGATGTCGTTCGCGGAGCCGCCGACCTACTCGAAGCCAAAAGCCGATCCCTGCGCGACGGACCCGAGCCGGACGGGTTCTGGGCCCTGTTCGATCGCGCGGTCATGGCCACGGGAACTGAGCCGCTTGATGAAGAGCATCGTGAGGAACACAACCAGCATGACTGGGTGAGCGAAGCGATCAACCGCTCGCTCGGCCGCATCGCCACTGCCTTCGTAAACGCGCTGTTCGCCAGACGCCCGGGGGTCGGCGTGGGTCTCCCCAACGACCTGATGCAACGAGCTACCGACCTGATGTCGCCTGACAAGCCGAGCCATCGGCTTGCCCGAACAATCGGCGCGAGCCGCATCTCCTACCTCTACGCGATCGATCCCGATTGGACGACGAAGACCTTGCTTCCCTCCTTCGGCTGGAAGGACGAGGAAGAGTCGATCGCGATGTGGCAGGGTTACGCTTGGCAGGCACGCATCGATCCACAGCTCTGGGGGGCGCTGAAGGCCGATTTCCTACCGCTTTTCCGACCTGATCGGCTGGCGCGCATCGGTAGTTGGGGCCGCAATATCGCACAATCCCTTATGCTGGTGGGAGTCGCGTTCGGCGCCGACGAGCTCAAGCGCGACGAGGTGCGCGACGCTATTCGGTCGATGCCGCAGGAGATGCGCGAGGACGCGGCGTCTTGGATCGCCGGCTATATGGAAGCGGGCGACGCCGATAATGACGATGAGGAGGAAGAACCGATCGAGGGCTCCCCCGACCTGCGCTGGACGAAACGTATCTGGCCCTGGCTCAAGAGAGTCTGGCCAACCGAAGCGAGCTTACGCTCGGCTCGGGTCGCCGAGCAATTCGCGCTTGCTGCTATCGCGACCGATACGGTGTTCCCCGAGGCGGTCGGCAATATTGCCAGCTACGCCGTTCCGACCAACGGCTATCGGCTAATCCACCAGCTCAACGACTCGAACCACCCAGACGATCATCCCGAGGCCACGCTAAAACTGCTCGACGCATTCGTCGCGCGGGATCAGCTGGTGCTGTTCGAGGACGATCTGCACCAAATAGTCCAACGCCTCGGCGCGACCCAGTTGATCCAGGAGGATAATCGTTATCGCAGCTGGGCAACACATGTCGCGCAACGGCAACATTAGGCCGCACTCGTTTGCCGAACCTTCCGGTTCGATGAGAGATTGCACTCGCCTAGAATAGCCGCGAAGTGCGGCTGTTGTGGCGGCTATAGCCAGTTGGGGTCCCTAAGGCTGCCATTCGGCTCACGGCCCAACCTCGGTCAATCGACATGGCATCTGCGCAGCCCCGCAACGTCTGTTTTTGTCGAAAGCCGTCATTCGCGGAACGCGTGGGGAACGACGGCTTCGTCCCAATTTTCCCCATTCCCACGGCGCTCCAGGTTGCTCGTGGACCGATGAATGAATGTCGGAAGTTGGGAAGATGAAAAGGTGCCGGGAACGGCGACTTATGGGTCAGCTCAGCCGGAACGATGAGCCACGCCCGATCAGGCACCCGCTCAACCATGCCGGTCAGGCTCGTGTCTGAGAGCGTGTCCCCAATCCGGCATCCAGAGGCAGGTCCCAGCGCCTCGATAGTTCTATTTTAATTGGCCGCGTCGCTATGCATTCCCAAGGCCATGACGACTTGATCTATGTTAGCGGGACCGTTCCTTTGCCAGGCCATTGAGCGCAAATGATTTGATCGCTTGCGTAAGCCGCTCCGTCGTCATCCCGGCGGCGGTGGGCGCCCATTTTGCCAGCCAAACCAGCGTGCCGACAAGTAACTGTACGGCGAGTTCCGTTTCGCAAGGGAGGATCGAGCCGTCGATGATGCCATCCTTGATGAATGTTTCGAGATGTGTGGTCAGGCGGCCGACCCATGCTGCTATCTCGGCGCGCTGTCGGGGTTCAAGATATGTGTAATCGCCAAGATAGATCTGCGCTCCGTGGCGGTCCGCATCTTTGATCATGCCGAACAGAAAACGCTCGAGCCGCTCGATTCCACTGCCACCCGCGACATCGGTTTCCGTCAATAACCGCTCGAACGTTTCTAGCGACCGGCAATGGCAGGCAAACGCGAGCGCCTGTTTATTCGGAAAATAATAATAGAGCGTCGCATCGCGCAGATCGAGCGCCGCGGCAATTTCGGTCATCGTGGCAAGTGTGTAGCTTTTATCATTAATAATCTCGGTCGCCACGCGAATGATGTCACGCCGCTTTCGCTCGGATTTCTGCGAACGCGAGATTGGCCGTCTCGAACTCGGTTCGATGTCACAGGCAGCAGCAATGCTCGCAGGGGCAGGCTTCGACATAACGACCATGTGCCCGCTCGCCGCTGTCGAACGCAATACCCACCACAATATTTCTATCTTGAACTAGATTTTCAAGCGTGACATAGAATGGCCCGCAATCTCCGGCTATCGACACGGGGCATGCACGGGAGAAGATCATATGCGCATCGTCTACAGCACCGGCCTTTCGCTTCTGGCACTCGTGACGAGCATGCCGGCCCTAGCCCAGTCTACCACGCCATCGCCAACGACGACCGCGCCGGCCGGCGATGCCGCGGCACCCGCTACCGACGATCGCCAGGGAGACATTATTGTCACGGCCTCCAAGCGCGCCGCCACGCTGCAGGACACGCCGATCGCGGTGTCGGTGACCAGTGCCGCGACGATAGAGCAGGCACAGGTCCGCGATCTGGTCGATTTGCAATCGCTCGTCCCTTCGCTCCGCGTCAGCCAGAACCAGAACAGTGCGGCGACGACCTTCACGATCCGCGGCTTCGGCAACGGTGCGAACAATCCCGGCATTGAACCTTCGGTCGGCGTGTTCATCGACGGCGTGTATCGCTCGCGCTCCGCCGCCCAGATCAGCGATCTGCCCAATATCGAGCGCGTCGAGGTGTTGCGTGGCCCGCAATCGACGTTGTTCGGTAAGAATGCCTCGGCCGGCGTGATCAGTGTCGTAACGCAGAAGCCGCAATTCGACTTCGGCGGCTCGGCGTCGGCGACGTACGGCAATTACAACACCGTCGTGCTCAAGGCCGATGTCACCGGGCCGATCAGCGATACGCTCGCCTTCAGCCTGGGCGGTAACTACAATCGCCGCGACGGTTTCTACCGCGTCGCCAACCAGGGCAATACCGCCATCAACAATCGCAATCGTTACGATGTGCGGGCGCAGTTGCTGTTCCAGCCCTCGAGCGATCTGTCGGTGCGCCTGATCGGCGATTACAGCAAGATCAACGAACGGTGCTGCGACGCTCCGAACGTGCTGGCCGGTCCGACCGCGGCGATCCTGACCGCAGTGATCGGCGCGCCGTCCGTCGTGGCGAACGCACCCTATGCAACGACGATCAATCTCAATCGCCTGCCCGAGAACCGCATCCAGAATTACGGTGGATCGGCGCAGATCGATTACGATTTCGGCAATCTCGCGCTCACCTCGATTACCGCCTACCGCAAGGTCAAGACGCACACATCGGACGACAGCGACTTTACCGCGGCGGAGATCATCTCGCAGGTCGGCAATACCAGGATCGGCACGTTCACGCAGGAAGTCCGTCTCGCATCGGACTTCAACGGCCCGGTCAATTTCCTGGTCGGCGGCTTCTATTTCGATGAGAAGATCGACTTCAACAACGACGTCATTCTCGGACGCGACGCGCGGCCTTACCTCAACATCCTGAGCCAGGGCGGCCTCAACACCGTCGAATCGATCACCGGCGGTGCCGCCGCGGTCGGGCGGACCTTCTTCCAGGCCGGGCAGGGGACGAGCGACAATTTCAAGTTCAAGAACCGCGCCTACTCCGCGTTCGGAACGGTCGATTTCAAACCAACCGACCGGCTGACGCTGACCGCGGGGTTCAACTATACAAAGGATCGCAAGGACGTTTCGTCGGCCGTCGTCACGACCGAGCCGTTTTCGGCGATCGATCTCGTCGCGCTCGGGGTGCGTTTGGGCGTGCCGGCACCATTGGCCAACACTGCGGCAAACCCATTGCTGCCGTTGCGTGCGCTGCAATTCCTGCCGCCGTTCCTCAACTTCCCCAATGCGGTGGAAAGCGGCAAGACGCGCGACGGCGACTTTTCCTACACGCTGCGCGCAGCCTATAAGCTCAATCGCGAACTGAATTTCTACGCGACCTATGCGACCGGCTTCAAGGCAAGCTCGTTCAATCTGTCGCGCGATTCGCGTCCGTCCCCGGCCGACTTCATTCCCGGCTCGCCGGTATCGTCGCCGGCGACCTCGCCGATCCGCGCGGCCGGGCTGGCGAGCAACAATCTGACCACCGGCTCGCGTTTTGCCGGGCCGGAAAATGCCGAGAATTTCGAAATCGGCATCAAGGGCAGCTTCCCGCGCGTGTCGTTCAATTTCGCGGCGTTCCGTCAGTCGATCAAGGGTTTTCAGGGCAACGTGTTCACCGGCACCGGGTTCGTCCTGTCCAATGCCGGCAAGCAGACCACGCAGGGCTTCGAACTGGAAGGCACGGTAACGCCGGTCGATCCGCTGACCCTGTCCCTTGCCGTCACCTATCTCGATGCGAAATTCGACTCGTTCGTCAATTCGGCGGTCGGCGATATCTCGGGTCAAAAGGTCGCCGGCGTGTCTCCGCTGTCCACGTCGGCGGGCGCCGCTTACACGCGCAAGTTCGACAACGGGATGAAGTTCATCCTGCGTGGCGACTATCAATTCCAGAGTGATACGCAGGTTGCGCAAGGGTTGCCGGGCTTCGTCACCACGACGAATGGCGTGTCGAACTTCGCGAACGCGCTGGCGATCGGCCGGCGCTTCAAGCGTGAGGTCAACGAGTTCAACGCCGCGGCGACGCTCCAGTTGAACAACGGGCTGGAAGTGTCGGTCTACGGTCGCAACCTGTCTAACAATCGCTACCTCACCGCGATCTTCGACGGCGTCGCGCAGGCCGGCAGCGTGTTCGGGTATCGCAACCAGCCGCGCACCTACGGTGCCTCGGTGCGCTACAAGTTCTGAGCCTCCCTCTGGCAGGTGCGGCCGCGAACCCGCACCTGCCGCTTTTTCGAGGTTTCTACGCTCCCTCCAGCCTGCGGCGTTCGACACCGATGAATCCGACCCTGCCGCACCAATCAAGTTCGCCGATCGAGCGGCCATCCACGGCGACTAAGTTCGCCTACGGCTTCGGTTCGGTCTCGAGCGGCCTGACCGAAACCGGGTTCAATTATTTCCTGCTGATTTTCTATTCGCAGGTGATCGGCATCGATGCGCGGCTCGTCGGACTGGCGATCACCGTATCGCTGATGATCGACGCGTTCGTCGATCCGATCGCCGGATACTGGTCGGATAATCTGCGCTCGCGCTGGGGCCGGCGGCACCCGTTCATGTACGCAGCGGCAGTGCCGGTCGCGGTTTCCTACCTGCTGTTATGGCATCCGCCGCTGGGCTGGAGCGCGCACCAGACCTTCTGGTATCTGCTTGTGCTGAGCGTCGCGATCCGCATCTTCATGACCTTCTACGAGACGCCGAGCAACGCACTCGCGCCCGAGCTGGCGGCGGATTATGACGAGCGCTCGTCGATCCTCAGCTGGCGGCTGTTCTTCGGCTGGAGCGGCGGCAACGTCATGACCGTATTGATGTTCGCGGTGATCTTCCCCGCTGCGGCGACGCGTCTCATCCACAACGGCCAGTTCAACCGCGATGCCTATGCGACGTACGGCCTGCTGAGTGCCGGGCTGATCTTTCTGGCGATCGTCATCTCCGCGCTCGGCACGCACAACCGGATCGCGAGTTTCAGCGCACCTCCGCCCAAGCGTCGCATGACGATCCGGACGATCTTTGCCGAAATGTATCAGACGCTGGCCGACCGTTCGTTCGTCGCCTTGTTCGCCGCCGCCATGCTGGGCGCGATCGCCACCGGGCTCGCGGCTTCGCTGACCTTCTATTTCACGACGTATTTCTGGGGGTTCGATTCGGGCCAGATCGGCATCATCGTGGTCGGGGTGTTCGCATCGGCGTTGCTGGGGGCGGGCATCGCGCCGATCGCCTCGCGCCGCATGGGCAAGAAACGTGGCGCGATGATCATCGGGCTGGTCGCCGTGCTGGGCGCCCCGCTGCCGATCGTGCTGCGCCTGTTCGACCTGTTGCCGCCTAACGGCGATCCGGCGGTGTTCTGGTTCGTCTTCGCGACCAATACGCTCGATACCGCATTGATCATCTGCTTCCAGATCCTGACAGCGGCGATGATCGCCGATCTCGTCGATCAGTCCGAACTGCGCACTGGACGCCGTTCCGAAGGGCTGTTCTTCGCGGCGGTCACGTTCGTGAAGAAGTCCGTACTTGGCTTGGGCCTGATCGCCGCGTCGTTGATCCTGACGCTGGCCGATTTTCCCGTGGGCGCGCGACAGGGTCAGGTGCCGGCGGACACGCTGTGGCGGCTGGGGGCCTATTACGTGCCGACGATTCTCGCGCTGTGGCTCGGCATGATCGCGGTGTTGAATTCGTATCGTCTCGAGCGCGGCGACCACGAGGACAATCTCCGCAAACTCGCTGCGCGCAAGGCGCAAACCTCATGACCGATCGACAGGATGACACGATGACTTCGACCCTCGACCTTGCCGCTCTGCAAAAGCGTTATGCCCAGGAGCGCGACCGGCGGCTCGTGCAGGATGCCGGGGACCGCCAGTATCGCGACGTCGAACAAGGGTTCGCGCATCTGCTTGACGATCCTTACGGCGTTGCGCCGCCGCGCGCTGCGGTGGCGGACGAGGTGGACGTCTTCATCGTCGGTGGTGGTTTCGGCGGACTGCTGACGGCGGCTCGGCTGCGCGAGGCAGGCGTCGGGCGTATCCGCATCGCCGATGCGGGATCCGACTTTGGCGGTACATGGTATTGGAATCGCTATCCGGGTGCGGCCTGCGACATCGAATCCTACATCTATTTTCCGCTGCTCGAAGAAACGGGCTACATGCCGGTCGAGCGCTATTCCAAGGCGGCGGAGATCCGCGCGCACTGTCAGCGCATCGCCAAGCATTACGACCTGTACCGCGACGCGCTGTTCTCGACGCAGGTCAAGGGCTTGGCGTGGGACGGCGCGACCGCGCGCTGGACGGTGACGACGGACCGGGGCGATGCGGTGCGCGCCCGCTTCGTCGTGCTGACGACCGGGCCGCTCAATCGCCCCAAGCTGCCCGACATTCCCGGTATCGACGACTTTGCTGGGCATGTCTTTCACACCAGCCGCTGGGATTACGATTATACCGGCGGCTCAGCGACCGAACCGATGACGAAGCTTGCCAACAAGCGCATCGGCATCATCGGCACCGGCGCGACGTCGGTGCAGTGTGTGCCGCCATTGGCACGCGATGCGGAGCATCTGACCGTGTTCCAGCGCACCCCCTCCGCAATCGACGCGCGCGACAACAGCGCGACCGATCCGGCCTGGTGGGCGTCGCTACCGCCGGGCTGGCAGCAACAGCGGATGGAGAATTTCTCGGCGCAGTTCGTGGCGGGCCTGCCGGCGGATGATCTGGTGCGCGACGGCTGGACCGTGATGGCGCGGGCGATGCGCGACAAGGTCGCCCAACGTGGTCCGGGCGCGGACTATGCCGCGCTCCACGATCTGGCCGATTTCGAGAAGATGCAGATGACGCGCGACCGCGTCGACACGATCGTATCGGACAGCGCGACCGCCGAGGCGCTCAAGCCGTGGTACAGCGTCTATTGCAAGCGGCCCTGTTTCTCGGACCAATATCTGCAGGCGTTCAACAACCCCAACGTGACATTGGTCGAAACCGGTCGCGCCGGGGTCGAGCGGATCACGTCGAACGGCGCGATCGTCGGCGGCAAGGAATATCCGCTCGATTGCCTGATCTTCGCCACCGGTTTCGACACGACGTCGAGCTATGCCAAGCGTTCGGGCGGGATGAGCATCACCGGCGTCGCCGGGCGCACGCTGAACGACAAATGGGGCGGGGGGTTGTCGACGCTGCACGGCATGCACACGCGCGATTTTCCCAATATGTTCGTCATCAGCCAAGCGCAGGCGGGCATGTCGCCGAATTTCCCGCACATGATCAGCGAACAGGCCGCGCACATCGCGCATATCGTCTCGGCGTGCGAGGCCCGTGGCATTGAAACGGTCGAACCACATGAAGACGCCGAAAACGACTGGGTGTCGTCAATCGTCGCCGGGGTCATCGCCAGGCGGCACATCCTCGAGAATTGCACGCCCGGCTATTACAATAACGAAGGGCGCGCCTCGGCCAGTGGTGCCAAGAGCGGGACGTTCGCCGCCGGCCCGCTCGCCTTTGCCGGCCTGCTGCGCGACTGGCGCGAACAGGGTGATTTCGCCGGGTTGGAAACCAACGGATCGCACGCACGCGAAGGGAATGCCGCATGACGCAGCCACGGAAATCGATTTTCATTACTGGCGCGGCGTCCGGCATGGGCCGCGCCACGGCGTTGCGCTTCGCTAAAGGTGGCTGGTTCGTCGGTGCGTCCGATGTCGATGCCGTGGGGCTCGACAGCCTCGCCGGTGAGATTGGGGCCGAGCACTGCCTTACCGGCGTGCTGGATGTCACCGACCGCGCGGCATTCGAGGCCGCGATCGCGCGCTTCGGCGAGGCGACCGGCGGCACGCTCGATCTGTTGTTCAACAATGCCGGCATCGCGCGCGGCGGAATGTTCGACGAGCAATCGTGGGACGAAATGATGCAGGTCATCAACGTCAATCTGATCGGCGTGATGATCGGCATCCGTGCCGGCCTGCCGTTGCTCAGAAACACGCCGGGATCGTTGTGCCTCGTCAACGCCTCGTCGTCGGCGATCTGGGGATCGTCCGGGATCGGGGTCTATTCGGCGACCAAGCATGCGGTGCGCGGGTTGATCGAAGCACTGTCGATCGAGTTCAAACGTTTCGGCGTGCGCGCGGCGGATCTGCTGCCGGGGCTGATCGACACGCCGTTATTGTCGGAACAGATGCGCGCGATGGCGCCGGCGGATGGCCCGTGGCGGCTGGTGACGCCGGGCGAGGTCGCTGAGACCGTGTGGACCGCCTACACGACCGACCGACTGCATTGGTACGTGCCGGAGGAATTGCGCGAATTTCATGCGCAGGTCGTCGCCAACCCGGAAGCCGTGCGCGAGGAGCGCACCGAACTGCTCCGCCAGATGATGGCGGGTTGAGGACATGACCATGCCCGACACCGAAGACGCCGCCGTCATCGCCGCACTCCGCAGCGCCTTCAACATACAGCGCCGCGCCTTTGCCGCCGACCGCAATCCGACGCTCACGGCCCGGCAGGAACGGCTTGGTGCGCTGATCGGTATGATGGCCGCCAATCGCGCACGGATCGCCGACGCGGTCGCGCAGGATTTCGGCGCGCATCCGCGAGGGGCGTCCGACCTGATCGAAGTTGCAGGCGTTATTGGCCGCGCGGCGCACGTGATCGAGCATCTCGAAGCATGGATGCAGCCATCTCCGCGCGAGGTCGATACGGCGGTCTACGGCACCGCGAGCGCGCATATCGCGTATCAGCCTAAGGGCGTGATCGGTAACATGGTGCCATGGAACTTCCCGTTTGACCTTTCGGTCGGGCCGATGGTGGACATGCTGGCGGCGGGAAACCGCGTGATCGTCAAGCCATCGGAATATGCCCCGGCCTCTGCCGCACTGCTCGCGGAGATGATTGCCGCATGCTTCGATCCCGACCTCGTCACGGTCGTGGTCGGCGAAATCGATCTGGCGCGCGCGTTCGCCGCGACGCCGTGGGATCATCTGCTGTACACCGGCAGCCCCGATGTGGGGCGGCAGGTCATGGCGGCCGCTGCGGCGAACCTGACGCCGGTCACGTTGGAACTGGGCGGAAAGTGCCCCGCGATCCTAACGCCCGGCTCCGTGACGCCGCGCAACGTGGAGTCGGTAATCGGCACCAAGATGGTCAAGAATGGCCAGATGTGTGTGTCGGTTGATTACGCGCTGGTGCCGCGGGCGGAACTCGAGACCTTCATCGTTCGGGCCGGCGCCTTCATGCGCGGCGCGGCGCCCGGTTATGCCAAGGGAGACGAATGCACTGGCATCATCTCGGATCGACATCTCGCCCGCCTGGAGACGATACTGGATGAGGCCGCGACACGGCATACTCGGATCGTAACGCTGGAGGACAATCCGGCAATAAATCGCGCGCGGCGCTGCATGCCGCTGTCGCTGATGATCGATCCCGCGCCCGATACGCAGGTCATGCAACAGGAAATTTTTGGGCCGCTACTACCGGTCATCCCCTACGACACGCTCGACGAAGCAATCGCTTTGGTCAACGCGGGTGACCGGCCGCTCGGGCTTTACGTGTTCGGGGACGAGGCGCTGACGACGCGAGTTCTGGACGAGACACATTCGGGCGGGGCGGCAGTCAACACTTGCGCCGTACAAAGCGCGTTGCCGTCTATGGGCTTTGGCGGTTCTGGTATGAGCGGCATGGGGCGTCATCACGGCATCGAGGGGTTTCGGGAATTTTCCAATCCGCGCGGTGTGGTCGTGCGCGGGGAGGGGGATCTTATCGATGCGTTCTACGCCCCCTATGGGAAAGCGGTTGCCGTCGTAGATGCGGCGCTAATGCCATGTTGATTGTTGCCGCCTGAAAACGCGTTGCTACTCCTGCTCTTTAACGCCCTTGCATCTGCCCCGGCATACTCGACCGATCGTTAAACGCTCCGAAAATGGGATCCCATTCATTCACGGTCATGTTGTCGATGAGACCATGCTCCGCAAACGGGTCGGTGGCGATAAGCGCGTCCAAGGCAGGCCGGTCGGCCGCGTTCATGATCAGCATGGCAGGTCTGACGGTTCGGTCGCTGAATGGCCCTGAAGCAAGCAACGCTTCAGTTTTGAGTTGAGCCTGCAGCCAATCGATGTGCGGCATCAAATACTCTTTCCAGCCGTCCTCGTCCGGATGCTCATAGGTAATGACATATATCGGCATGACCCATCTTTCCCCATGTCATTTGGTGTTGCAGCTGTAAGGCGCGAAAAACCGCATCTGCTGATGCACCTTTAAACCAATCATACGATCTGCGTCCCCGAAAACCGGCACTAAGTGGCGTACTCGCGTTTTTTGGCCTGCGCGCTTGTCGGGAACGGGATGTTTCCGCCGACTGTAGCACAAGAATACAGCAGTTATGCGCAAAGGGCAGCTTTGCACATGAACGAGCGGCCGGTTTTCGGTGTCCGAACGTTCCGTCTGAACGTCCGACTATGGGTCAGTTTAACAAAGCCGCCGCCCTCCGTTTCATGACGAGGCTTCGATCGACAAATCAATTACTGACGAGATAGTACCTAGCAGTAAGTCTTCCGGGGTTGACGAGGCTTATCCGATACCGCGTGGTGAATATCGGCTGCCAACGGCAAGCGGTTTTCGGCGCTGTTACGATTTGTCCGCAAACCTTGGTCGGCGTCGTATCGGCGACGCTGACCTGCAAGAGTCTCCCGGATTGCGGTACGACCACTACGACCGCCGCCTCCCCACCGAAAAACACCTGTTCTATCTCGATCTTGCCACCGCCTTCGAGCTGGCCCCCGCGATACGCCGGTCCGAGAGCCCGCCCGCGCATAGGCACGACTACGTCACTCGCTCCGCGGGCCAGGCCCTGCCGGTGCCAGCGCTCCGCTATATCGTCATGCCCCGCGACGGGATGGGCAGCGAGGCGATCAAGCCGTTGGGCGGCGGACACCAAAGCATCGTTATCCGCCCGTGCGGACGCAGCGTCGCCTGCGGCGAGAGCATCCGCCACGCGATCGATCGGCTTGTCGTCGGTTGATGACAAGCCCAAGGCCTGCAGAGCGGCGATCGCAGCCAACATTGAGTGTGTCGCAGGCGTCACAACTGCTTCTCCTTCTCCACGATGAACGCAGCACCGGGGCCCGCATCCTCGCATCTGATCGAGAGACCGTGCCGCCCCGCGATCGCCGTAGCCAGCGTCAAGCCAAGGCCGTGTCCATTAGCGATCCCGTCGTGTGCCCGCTGGAAACGATCGAAAATTCGCGTTCGCAACGCTTCGGCAACGCCCGGGCCGTTGTCCTGCACCACGATGATCGGTCCCGGCTGGACCTTCAGCACGATGCCGCCGCCGGACGGCACGTACTTGAAGGCATTATCTAGGAGGTTCGACAGCAATCTCGTGATCTGCATCGCATCCCCCGCCATCGACACGCCAGGCGTGATCACTGCCCGCAGATCGAGTTTGTGGTCCTCAGCGCTATCGGCATACAGTTCGACGACGTGCGTGGCGATTTCGGACAGGTCGAAGCGCTCGAACCCGGTACGGTCGCCCCGCCGGGCATTATTTGCGGCGATATCCAACAGCGAGTTCAGCATGTTGCTAATGGCACGTGTCTCGGTGCGCGCCTCGACTAGTAACGCGGCCTGTACCGGGTCGACGCTCCGATCGATCAGTTTGAGCAGACGGTTCTCCACGTGCATCAACGGCGTGCGGATTTCGTGTGCGACCTGGTCGGTTACCTCGCGTTGGGCTGCGATCAGCGTAGCCAGGCGACCGCACAGGCGGTCTGCATGTCGCGCGAGCAAGCCGAATTCGTCATCTGTCGTGATGCCCGGAATGTGATGCTTGAGTTCACCCTCTTCGATCGCGACGAACGCGGCGTTTATCTGTTCTACCCGGCGGCGCAACCGTTTAGTCGACACCCACGCGGTCAGGAAAGCCGCCGCGAGGATGGCGGCTGCCGCGATTATAAAAGCGGTTTGCAGTCGCTTAAGCAGCACTGTGCGGCTGCCAAATTCGCGAGCTGCGACCAGTCGCAGATCGGGCGCCAATAGTGTCGATCGTGCAAAGACCGGGGTATTCCCATCGAGGAGCACGAAGCCACGCTGGCTGTTTTCCGCCGACAGTATCGGCCAGCGCGACATGTTGCCGACGATCCTCCGGCCGGCCGCGTCGGTCAGCAAGTAGTAGATACGATCCGGACCATCCTGCATAAAGGTAAGCCGATCGCGTATGCGGGTCATGAGTTCACCTTGCCCGCCGGACACATAGATGTCCGCCAACGCCGCGATCTCGGTGTCCACCGACCGGGCGAGTTCGGCGTCACTCGCCGCTGTGACGACTTGCGACGTGACCAGGAACAGGAGCAATGCGGCTCCGAGCGCCAGCCCCGAGATGGCAATTGCGAACCGACTGAAAAGCGATGACGCTTTCGGCAAGGCCGCCATCAAGCCGCGACGAGCCTGTACCCGGCTCCCCAGATCGTCTCGAGTACCGGCGAGTCGAAACCATCTTCGAGCTTCCGCCGCAATCGCCCTACGCTGACATCGATCACGTTTGTCTGGGGATCAAAGCTCATGTTCCAAACGTCACGCAGCAGCATTTCGCGCGTCACCACTTCGCCCGCATTCTCGATGAGGTAGCGAAATAGCAGAAACTCCTTCGGGCTGAGCGCGATGAATTTGCCATGCCGATGCGCAGTGCGCGCCTTCACATGACATTCCAGATCGCCGAACAGGATAACGGCGCCATGCGTCTGCCCGGTCGCGCGGCGGTGCAGGGCTCGTATCCGGGCGACGAGTTCGGCCGGTTCGAAAGGCTTGGCCATATAGTCATCGACGCCCGCCTCGAGCCCGTCGATCCGGTTCTCCGCGCGGCCGAGCGCCGACAGCATAAGCACTGGAGCAGCCACGCCTGTGGCGCGCAAACGAGACACGATATCGAGACCATTCATGTCGGGGAGCATGCGATCGAGCAGGATCACGTCGAACGGTTGTGCCGCGGCGCGAGCGAGACCTTCCTGACCGCTGGCGGTCCAGGTGATGTGATCACCATGACCTTCCATGAGCGTCTTGATGCCCTGCGCGAGCCGCGCGTCGTCTTCGACGTACAGGATGTTGAGCCCAGCCATGATCCCTCCTGTCGGCAGATTTACAGAGGGCACGTTATCGCACCTGCACGCTCGGGATGCATGAAAAAACCTGTTAGGTGTCGGCGTGAAGGAATGCGGGACGCCGCCCGTGGTACGGACGGCGCCCCCGGTCGAGGATCTGGCCGGGTCGCTTAGCGGAGATCCTCAACCGATACCCAGCCCGTGTTGCCGTACTTGTCCGCAGCCTCGACGAAGAGGCCGGACTTCTTTCCGGTGGGCATGACTTCCGAACTCGCCCGCAGTGCACGAACAGGCGCGCCAGCCTTTTTTGCTTGGGGCCAAAGGTTCGTATCGGTGGCGATAATGTAGGGCGGGGCAGTGGCGGCGACGGGCATCGTTCCACCGGCGGCGATTACCGGGGTCGCCCGGAGTGCACCTGCCTGCGCAACGAGGCTGTTGAACGCCTCCAGAAACGCGGCGGACAGCATCTTGCCGTTGCCGGATGTTGCATATTGCCCCATCGCGCCCTGGCTCGCCGCGACCCAATCGGACGCGCCTATGATATTGACGGTCGACTTCCGGCTTTCGCCCACGCTGGAAATTAAAGTCTGACCATTGGCCGGGCTGACGATCCGCAAGCCGGCGGAAATGGTCTTCTTCTTGCCGCCGAAACCGCTGAAGGCGCTGAACAGCGCACCGCCCATCGGCACCCGTCCGATCAACTGGCTGGCTGCACCGGACCTGACAAGGCCTTGCGCAACCACGCTTTTTGCAGCGTCCATCGTCTTGTCGATCTCTTCCTTCGACCCTGCGACCGCGCTGATCAGGAAATCAGCGGGCTTGCCGGCCGCAGGGTCGTGGAGCGTGAAGCAGCCGGATTGCTGGATCATCGCAGCGAGCATCGGTCGTGGGCTCGAAAGGTCGAACTGTGTCCAGCCCTGCGTATCGCCATCTGTAATTGCGACCGAACCGTGGGGACTTGCGCACTTGGCGAGCGTCGCCGCGGTTTCGGCAGGGGCCGCCGAAGACGGCGAGGCCGGCACGAGCAATGCCGCCGTCACGGCAAATGCCGTCAAACCCTCGAGGACATCGCCTTTCAGCACCTTCGAAATCGCCATCGCCCGAACCCCCATCCTAGCCTGCACGAACGACCCGTGGGCTGGATGCTTGATCGGCGACGCGGGGCTTCCACTCCAGTGACAAGCCCTGTTAGGATTGTGAGAAAGTCCGTTAGCGGGTGACCAATACGAAGGCCGCCCAGGCTGCGGGGTGCGATGCGCCCGCAAGGCGTGTGTCTCTCAACAGGCGTAGCTGCGCCTTCTGCAACGCTTCCGCTTCGCTAAGTCCAATGCGCATGCCGCGCACCATATCGACCGACAGCCGTGCTGCGGTATCGTCCCGCAGCGGCCAATGCGAAATGAGCAACGATCGTGCGCCGGCGAAAAGGAAGGCGTTGGCAAGGCCAGTATAAGGTGCAGACGTGCGGCCGTTACCTCCTGCGCTGTTGCACGCCGACAGGATGACGAGATCGCTATCGAGCTTCATGGTGAGGATCTCGCTGGCGGTCAGCAAGCCGTCGTCCTCAAAATCGCCGGAAGCGTCTCGCTTGCCGGGCGTCAGCACCAGTCCCGGTTCGGTCGTCGATCCGATCTCGCCCGCCAAAAGACCATGCGTGGCAAAGGCGATGACAGACTGCCCGCGCCAGTCGATCTTTCGCAGCCGCGCCTCAGTAGCGTCTTCGCCTGTCAGCAACAGCGAGCGCTGGGGTGCGATGACCGCTGCCATCTGCCGAAGTTCCGACTCCGCGTTCGGCAATGCCGGAAGGGACAAGATCGCCGCCCGGTCGACGATACCGCCGCGATAGATTGCCGTCATGGCCGGTGCTGCGTTTTTGGCTCCCCCTAGCGATGGCGCGCCGATCCCGACGAACGTCTTGCGATCCCGGTCTCGTCCTGGATCTGCCTCTAGCGAGGCAAGCGACATCGGCGTTTCGACCGCATAGTCGCGCAAGAGCCAGTGGACTCCAGCGAGTTTCGCGCCAGTCGCCGAGACGCCGGCATCCTCACGGACCAGCATAGCAAGCGAGAGGGTGGCCAGCGCATCGCTCGCGATGACGTGCAGCGTGCCACCTTGTCGCAAGCCGCTGCGGACCTTCGGCGTAAATAATGCTTGGTGGAGATTGAAGGCTGCCGCGACGTTGAACGCCGCCGCCGGATCGATTAGGCCATCATCGACCGACCTTCGGATCGAAGCGACCATCGCGCGCAGCTTACCCCGACCGAGCGCGATCCTGTCGGCGAGGGCGCTGTCCGACGTTATCGCGAACGTCAACAAGCTGTATCGCGACGGCATGGCGATCAGGATGCTGTCGTCGCGCGAAAGACGCTTTTGCACCGTATCGAGATCGACCGTCACGGGATTTCGGCTGCTGCGATATTCGGGTATTTTTCGCGCCAGTTCGGCGTCGCCTGCGACCATTCGCGCCTCCAGCCGGATGATTTCGGCCTGAACGCTGAGTGAGGAGGTTGCGTTGCCGCGCGCGACTAGCGCGTTGTAGCTGCGCCGGAGCAACCGCGACTGGCGGGCATCCTCCTGCACTTGCCGGATCAATGCCGCGAGCCGCGGATCCCGTGCCGCGCGCTTGCGCAGGGTAACCTGCTGCGCGGTACGAGCGTTGAGACCCCAAGTCGCAAGCTGATAATATTCGAGTGCGAGATCGACTCGTCCGAGATCGATTGCAGCCCCGGATGCTACCGATAGATCGTTATAGTAGGTAAAGGCGTCTTCGTTCAGCTCCGCCATCGGCGCGTACCGGGTCATCCGAATTTTGAGGCGAGCGACGGATGCTTGCAGCAGGGCAAGCCCCTTGACCCCGTCGCCCGACGCGATCTCTGCTGCGGCGACATGGATATCGGACTGGGCATTGCGGCCGTCGGCATCGGGCATGCTGGCGCCGGCAAGATCCGCGGCCCGGCTCAGCAGAGGCAGGGCAACAGTGATATTGCCAGCCGCTGCCTGGGTTTCGCCATAGCGATCCAGGATCGCGGAGGCGTCGATCCCGCTGGCACCAGGTTGCGCCAGAACAAGGTCATAAGCTCTTTTGGCCAACGCTACGGCGCGGGTTTCGTCTCCCAATTCGCTGGCATAAGTCGATGCGGCAGCGAGGCTTTGCGCTTCGGCGAGAGTTTTGCCGCCGGCTTGCCCTTCCGCCGCCGCGACCGTCAGCGAGATCGCCTCGCTCAGCCGGCCGCTTTGATAAAGAAGCAGGCCCAAATTCTGCATCACTTGTAATGTCAGCGGGTTGCGTGGTCCGGCGGACTTGCCGAGAACATCGAGACCGCTGCGAAAGTGCGGCTCGGCCTCGTCGAGACGGCCGGACAGCATCAGCGCCTTACCCAATGTCGCCTCGGCGAAGCCATAATAGGCATTGTCAGCGGGCAGCACGTCGCGCGCGATCTTCACCGCCTTCTGCGCCAAAGGGATGGCAACCTCCGCCCGTCCGCCTTTGACAGCGATGTTGGCCGCAGTACCTGCGGTGATCGCAACCGTGGCGTCTCGCTGACCTGCGGCTTCGAACAATTCCACAGCGCGTAGCGCGAAGGGGGCACCTTCATAGGCCCGGCCTGCGTCCATCAGCGCCGTGGCGTAGTTGATGGACGCCGATGCCGTCCGTGCGGGATCCGGTGCCTTGAGCCTGCCCAGGATATCGAGCGCCCGCTTCTGAAGATCCAGGTTGCGCTCGGCCCTCCCGGTCGCCTCGAACATCAATCCCAGATTGGACAAGGTATCAGCCATCACGGCACTGTTCTCTGCCCCGGCGGCTCGCAGGCGCACTTCGATTGCCTCCAGCGAGACAACCGCATCGGCGGGGCGCTGTTCGTAATAGTATGTGTCGGCGATCTTATTAACGATCTCGGCCTGTATGACGACTGGAAGCTGCGCCCTGACCGCGTCCCCCAGCACCAGCTCCCACGCCGCTCGTCCAGCCTTCGGATCCTTGACGAGATCGATCGCTTCCGCGCGACTGCGCAATGTTTGCTTCGAGATCGGTGCCGCAAGAGACGCCTGAGCAGGCGTCGGGTTCGCAGCCAAGCCCAGCGCGATCGACGCGAACACGATGATCATGGTTGCCCCCCAACACGCATTTTTTTAGCCAATCGTCAGCAAGGCGGGGAAAAGGATGCGAACTTTTCCCACTGATTGTCTGTATCACTCCCTTATTCGATGCCACGCGCCAAGTCATAATCCCAGCCGTGCAGGCATAATCGTCCTGCTCGTGGATCCCCAGGCCGTCTTGTCGCGGAACATCGCGAGCGCTGAAGGCCGCCGACCTTTGGGTCGGCGGCGCCTCGTGCTTCGGGATGAAGTGGTTCAGGCAACCGCAAGTCTGGACCGACGTTGCTTGCGCGCTGCCGCTCCCATCATGCCGAAACCGATCAGCATCATGCCCCATGTGCCGGGTTCGGGTACTGCGGCCGCGGGCGGGGTGACCGCACCGAAACCGTCGAGATAGACATAGCCCTCATGGCCCGACGGAAGGCAGTCCGCGCCGAGCACCGACAGAACAAAATCGTGGCCCATGAGCGAAGAGTCGATCGCGAGCTGCTCGATCTGCCAGGAGGCGGTGTAAAACAGGTTGGTGTTGGTATCGTAGGAGAAGCGCGGGTCCACGCCCGTGCCGCTGCTCGCGGCGTTGTACTGGCGCCGTATGACCTCAAGCCCGGTGTTGAGATCGGTGAGCGTGATGAGCATCGTCGCGGCCTGGGATGCGTCATGCGCGCCTTCCAGCACCGACTTCCAGGCGAAGAAGATGTTGGCATCCGTATAATTGTTCACCCGCTGCGAGATGACCGAGGCGAACCCCCCGGATGTCGTATCCTCGACACGGTATCCGTAGCTGCCACTATAGACGGTCGATCCCAGCAAGGCGCCAAGATGGGGATCAACATAGCTCGAGGTGATGACGGCGGACCGCGTGCTGGGGCCGGTGATCAGGCCGGGGGTCAACTGCGTATTGTTGTACGACGTTCTGCTGCCCCCCGTCGCCGTCCAGCCGCTCGCTGTCCCGTTCTCGAATCCGCCGTTGAGAAACCCTGCTGCACTCGCTTCTGCGCTAGACAGCACGCCCAACGCGGCAGTGAGCAGTAATCTCGAAAACATCCCGTTCATAGATTTTCCCCTGATTTTTTCATGGTTGGTCAGGACAGCGTCCCGATTTTCCGACGATTGATACCGTCAGAAGCCAATCCTTAAGTATCTGTTCAGGATGCCTTGGAAAGCGACAGAGTCGGATAGTAAGATGACAAATTCTGTTAGACGAAGGCGACCATGAACATGTCGCTCGTTCACTCACCTGATAGCGGTTCTTCATCGTCAGATGAATGTCTTACACTCTTAAGTAAGACGATCTCCGCGCCAGATATAAAAGTCGAGGTGGCAGGCGAGCCTGATACCGTCCGCGTATTCTATGTGCTCGCCGGATAGTCCCAAGCACCTCGGTTGGTTGGCCAGCTTACATGAACGAGCGTCTGCATCCGGGGAGTGGGCGAGTACTCCTTAGCGTCGGACTGTGGGTCCTGAAGTCGTTGCGCCCCGGTACATTGGTCCGGATTTTTCAGCTCGCCGAGGGCAATTGCTGAGACAATTGAAGTTAGCGAGTTCGTTTCGAAGACGCCGACCATCAATAATGCAATTCGCTACTGAGTATTTTCGCCATACGTATGATCGGAGGCGCGGGGCCATCGAACAACAAATAATCTGCTTTGAATTCGCCGATCGAGGCGAGTTGGTTCCAATCAGGGATGGTGACCGTCTTGTCTCGCACCGTGACGCCAGACTGCATGCGCAGACTTTTTAATGTGCGATTGGTATGAACCGCGGTCAGGCCGGTGGCATCACCTAAACCCAATTGCGTGATAGGAAAGGCAAACGAATTCCGGTTACCTCGATCGCACCGCTCATAGCGGATCGCCATTTCGCACAATAAATGTGCTACGCGCGTCGCGGAACTTCTCCGCCCGACGTTGACGACCCATTCCGAAAAGATCGATCCATCCGCAATGCAGTCGCGCCAAAGGGCTTCGGCAATGCCGGGATGCAACGCGGCAATGCGCCGGATTTCAACGTGCGGCACCCGGTAAAGCGTTGTTCCCGTCAGAGCCGATAATCCCCAGGCAGACTTCGGGCTGACGACTGACGACAGGTCGGCCAAATCACCAGGGATGTAGAGACAGGTTATTTGTCTAGCTCCATCGCGCCGCTGCCCAAACCGACCAACCAAACCGTCCATAACAAGGCAGCAATGATCTACTGGCTGACCGAGCTGGACAAAGTCCCTATGCGAGACGATCTGTTGGACCTCGCCCTTCAAACCATGAATCGCATCTTCTTCGTCGCTGGTCAGAACCGAGCGCGAAGTGAGGCGACGCACGAACAATTCTATTGCGGCAGCCGCTGGTGAACCCATGTTTGATACTCCGGCCGAAAAGGCGGGAGCGCGCAGGTCTCACAGCCACCAGCGCCCGATAGATCGTGCCGGTGATGAACTCGTCTAACACAGTGATGCAGGTTATCCTAAGGCTGGTCCTTTTGTTCAGGCATCACTGGACGAGGCGGTCCCGCTGGCCTCTCCCTTCGCCCTCGTAACTTCTCACAGTTATGGACCGCTTTTGCCCATCACGCGTTCGCAACCAGGTTCTCGTCCGTTAGACGCGGGCCCGACGGCAGCAGATATATGAGAGGCAAGCATGACGTCTCTGGTTCGATGGTGGATTAACAGTTGGCCGGTATGACGCATGAGTTCTGACAAGTCCCTTGATACCCGCGAGAATCGACGGCTGGCGGCGTTGGCACGCTACCGGGTGATGGATACTGCACGAGAAAGTGGATTTGACGAGCTTGCCGAGCTCGCATCCGAAATCTGTGGAACGCCGATCGCGGTGGTGAACCTCATCGAAACGGGGCGGCAGTGGTTCAAGGCAGAAGTCGGGCTCGGCGTCGACTCGACACCTCTGGAGACATCGTTCTGTGGCACGGCGCTTCTCGAAGAAGATTTCCTGTTGGTCCCCGACGCAACGCAGGATGAGAGGTTCGCTTGCAACCCGCTCGTCACGGGCGAGCCGGGTCTGCGCTTTTATGCCGGTGCCTTGTTGAAGTCGCCTGAAGGTCTTCCGATCGGCACGCTATGCGTGCTCGACTACGAACCGCGCTCACTGAGCGACCAACAGCAGCGTGCAATTCGTATTCTCGCGCGGCAGGTCATCGCTCAGCTCGAATTGCGCCTGGCGGTGCTGGAGCGCGAGGAAGCTAACATCGAGCTGGAGCGTCGTGTAGCGGAACGCGCGGCTGAGCTTGTCGTGGCGCAGGTCGAGCGGGACCGGTTGTGGGAAGCATCGCCTGACCTCATGCTGGTCATCGATTTCGATGGCGTGTTTCGCCGGGTGAATCCTGCCTGGACGAAGGTTTTGGGGTATGCACCCGAGGAGCTGATCGGTCATCACGTCAACGACTTCGTGTCGCCCGACGATCAGGCCGCTACGGTTGACGCCTACGAACTTGCTGCTGACGGCTACTCGCCGAAGATCGAAAATCGATACCGCCACCGAGATGGATCAGTTCGCTGGATTTCATGGACCGCGGCACCCGCGGGCGACATGACATACGCAACCGGTCGCGACATAACCGTCGAGAAGGAACGACAGGCCGACCTCGAAGCCGCACAGGAAGCTCTGCGGCAAAGCCAGAAGCTGGAGGCGATCGGCCAGCTTACCGGGGGCGTCGCCCATGACTTCAACAACCTGCTGACCGTCATTCGTGGCTCGGTCGATCTTCTCCGTCGCCCCGACCTGACGGAGCTGAAGCGTACCCGGTATATCGATGCAATCGGCGATACGGCCGACCGCGCAGCAAAGCTAACTGGCCAACTGCTCGCCTTTGCGCGCCGACAGGCGCTGAGCGCGGACCTGTTCGACGCTGGCGTGTCGCTGGAGGAGGTGGCGGCCATGCTCAAGACGATGACCGGCTCGCGCATCGACTTATCGCTACAGCTGCCCGCCGAGCCATTCTTCATCGTCGCGGATCGCAGCCAGTTCGACACCACGATCGTAAACCTCGGCATCAATGCCCGTGATGCGATGAACGGTGAGGGACGGCTGGTCATTTCAACCGGGCCAGTCTCCGGCATTCCCCCAATCCGCGGGCATGCCGCTATCACCGGGGATTTCGTTGCAGTCACGGTTTCCGACACCGGTACGGGGATCGCGTCCGACCAGCTCGACCGCATTTTCGAGCCTTTCTTCACGACGAAGGCCGTGGGGCAGGGCACGGGGCTGGGCCTGAGCCAGGTCATCGGCTTCGCGAAGCAATCGGGCGGCGATATCAGGGTCGATAGCGTCGTTGGTGAGGGAACGACGTTCACGCTCTATCTCCCACGCGCCTATCCGGACAACGCGGCGCGGCCCGAAGAGGTAACCGAGCAGGAGCGGATTGATGGAACAGGGGTGTGCGTTCTCGTTGTAGAGGACAATCAGGATGTCGGCAGGTTCGCGACCGCCGCGCTGGCTGAACTGGGCTATGAAAGCGAGTTGGCGGGCGACGCTCACTCGGCTCTGGCAAAGCTGGAAACAGATGCCGTCCGCTTCAATATCGTGTTTTCCGATGTCGTTATGCCCGGCATGAGCGGCATCGAACTCGGTCAAGAGATCCGCCGCCTGTATCCGGACATGCCCGTCATTCTGACCAGCGGCTACAGCCATATTCTGGCGCAGAAGGGTCGCCACGGCTTCGAGCTCTTGCACAAGCCATACACCGTTGAGCAGCTATCACGGGTTCTTCGTAAGGCCGTCGCGTGGCAGGCAGCAGCACGTTTGCCTAAAGTGCCAGGCGGCTCCGCTTGATGCGTAACGTGACGATCAGACCGCCCTCCGACCAGTCGTATTGAATCGAGCCGGCGAGCTGGCCTGTCACGCTCCGCTTGACTAGCTGGCTCCCAAATCCGACTGCTCCGTCCGGTGCCTCCACCGCAGGACCGCCGCGCTCCAACCAAGTCAAGACGATGTAATCGACCTCGGCCGTGCTGGTGATGTCGAGTGTACCCGTAGGATCGGACAGAGACCCGTATTTCATTGAATTGGTCGCAAGTTCGTGAATGACCAAAGCGATCGCCGTAGCGGCGGTCTCCCCTACGCCGTTGCGCTCGACCGCAACGCGTATGCGTCCTTTGAAAGCGCCAAGATCATCATATGGCGCAAGCAAAATCGACAATAGGTCGCCGAGCAATGTGGCTTCGCCTTGACCCGAGGACAAGGGGCGAACCAAGTCGTGGGCGCGCCCTAAGGCGGTTAGTCGACCGATCAGTTCGTTTGCCATCTCCTCTGTGTTGGTGGCCGCCCGCGAGGTAATGGTCGTGAGCCCCGAAGCGATGGCAAGAAGATTCTTAACGCGGTGGCTCATCTCGCCGGCGAGAAGTTCGTTTCCTTCCTCGGCTTGCTTGCGCCCGGTGACGTCGAGGAAAATGCCAAACATCGTGCGGCCGACGATGCCGACGTCTTCGCCTTGGCCGCGCGCGGCGATCCAGCGAACCTCGTCACCAATCAGGATTCGAAAATCGGTTTCATAAGCTCCGAGGACGGCGCGTGTCGCCGCAAACGCCGATCGAACGCGGTCGCGGTCGGCCGGGTGGATATGGGACGACAACTCTTCAAATGTGACTTTGTCGCTCCACGGCATGCCCCACAGCTCGAAGCCGCGCGCATCCATGGTGAGCAGATCAGTATCGACGTTCCATGCCCAAAGGGCCACACCCGCCGCTTTTACAGCGAGGTGAAGGTGTTCAGGCTGCCACTTATGGGCTGTTGGCAGTTCGGTCGTCACACGGCCCCCATTTAAAACTTCGCCCGCGTAACCGCTACACAACGATCCGATCCTCGGTAAATTGGCTTCGGCGCATCACTCGTATCCATCTGACGAGCTAACTAATCAATGGCCTGATTTCTTGGGACCAGGTCAGGACCCGTCCGGCAATTCCATATCGGCACCATATGCTCGATGAACAAATGTCTGAAATTGGGAAAGCGCACGCGGCCCGCGAATGTCCGGAACTGGGTCATAGGTGCCGGGCCAATTTGCATAGCAGGATGCCCATCCCAAGCTTTTGGCCAACGATTATCGCTCGCGGATCTCTTCACGCGGCATCGGTATGCCGCCCTGCGGTTTAGTCGCTACGCCAAGCACGACAGCAGGCAAGCTTGCAATATATTGCGCAATATGTTGTACAGCCCCCCGAAGTTTGGGAATTGAACAATATGCGCTATCGAACGGCACTGCTACCGACCCTGCTATTGAGCCTGCCGCTCAGTTATCCAACGGCGGCGTTCGCGGATGCTCCTGGCATTTCCCGGATTGAAAAGACCGCGATCGTCGGAGCGCTGACCAGCACGCTTGAGGCGAATTATGCGTTTCCCGAGATAACTCGAAAAATCGTGCCGGCTCTTCAGGATCATCTGACAAAGGGCGATTATGACTCGATAAAGACGAAGGAGGCGCTTGCCCAGCGCCTGACCGAGGACCTGATTAAGGTCAGTGGCGACCTTCACTTCTTCGTCGGTGTCGACGCGAAATGGGTTGCCGACTTTCGCGCGCCGGCGATACCGGCCCGTAAGGCCGAGCTACGGAAAGAGGAACTGGAAAAGCTTGAGGAGAACAATTTCGGCTTCGACGAAGTCGGCCGCCTTAGCGGCAACATCGGCTACCTCCGCTTCAGCTACTTTGCCAACCCGGAACTTGCCTATGATACCGCCGCTGCAGCGATTCGATTGATCCAGAACAGCGATGCCGTGATTATTGATCTGCGTTACAATAATGGCGGATATCTGGAGATGGCGCAGTTTTTGGCGAGCTATTTCTTCTCCAGCGAAAAGGACCAGCTCCTCTTCGATTACAATTACAACGAAGACGGCAAGCGGATAGAACGTGGGCAATGGGTGCTGCCCGGCCTGCCCGGCAAGCGCATGGTTGGCACGCCCGTCTACATCCTGACCGGCTCGACATCCTTTTCCGCCGCCGAATGGCTCTCTTACACGATGAAGAAGCTCGGACGGGCGACTCTAATCGGCGAGCGGACCGCTGGCGGCGCGCATCCGGTGGCGCGCAAACCGGTCAACGATGACATTTTCGTGCAAGTGCCGATCGGCCAGATCCGGGATCCGGTGGACCACGGCGATTTCGAAGGCATCGGGGTGCAGCCCGACATCGAAAGCCCTTCTATCGATGCGTTGCGGCTAGCGCACAAATTGGCGCTGGAAAACCTGGCGAAGGCCGGCACCGCGAAACGAGCGGAGTACGCTTGGCTTCTCCCGACGTTGACGGCCACTGCCCACCAGCCCGACGCAAGTGGCGAGGCGTTGCGAAAAGTTGTCGGGAAATTTGAGGGGCGTGAGATTACGCTCGATAAGGGCACACTCTTCTACGTTTGGCGGAAGCGTTTCCGTGCCGCCCTGCAGCCGCTGGGACCAAATTTATTCGCGGTGGAGGGTGTGTCGGATTTCCGATACCGGCTGAACTACCGACGCGGAAAGGCGATATCGCTGGAGCGTGTAAACAAGGACGGCACCATCCAGACGTACAAACGCCTTGGTTGAGCGGAGGACCAATCCAGCAGCGATCGACGATATCGCGTTTCTCGGTCGGGCGGTCGAGAGGCTCAGCGTTCTGATCGCCGACCAGTCGAAAGCGGTTTTCGACGATCTGGGGATCGTCATTCCGGTGCGCTCGTGCTCCCTCATGACCATGCTCGCGAGTCTGGGCGCGGCATCGGCATCGGACCTCGCAAGGGAACTCGGCCATTCGCATCAACTGGTCGTGCAAAAAATTCCCAAGCTCGTTAGCCTCGGGCTGATTTGGCATCGCGATGATGAAGACGATGCACGCCGGCGAATATTCCAGTTGACGGAAAAGGGGGTGGCGCAGCTTGCTCGGTTCGACCGTTGCTGTGAGCTCCTTCGCGCCGCCTATGAAAAACTGTTTGCGGAAATCGGCGACGTGAAGAATCTGGTCGATCGAACGGTCGGCGCCCTTGATACGACGCCGCTCAGCGAACGTGTAACTTCAGGTCCGACCGGTTAAACGAACGTTAGATGCTGAGATTGCCAAACAACAAGTCGAGTGTCGTGTTGTTGGTCATGCAGCACCGAATCCACGAGATAACAAGAAACCGCCAGCCCGAAGGCCAGCGGCTTCCCGTTCGTCTGGAGACGAACTTTTATACGTAAGCGACGGTCGTCTTGACCTTGCGGCTGCGCGAGGCGGCACCAATCATGCCGAAGCCGAGGATCATCAGACCCCAAGTAGCAGGCTCCGGCACCGCGGCCTGGACTGCTGCTCCGCTCACGATCGTGAATGGTGAACGGCCCTGATATTCAGGCTGGTTGCCTTGGGTAGGCGCAAACAACGAAAGGGCTACGCTGCCGCCGGCGGAAAGCGAACTCGCAAAGGTAAGATATAGCGCCTGCGGACCCAAATTGATTGCAAAATGCTCTGGATTATAGAAATTCGTCGAGCAGTTAGTGCAAGTGACGGGTGTCGAACCAGCATTCCCAGTCAGGCCAATGTTGGAAGATGTGACCGAATTGCTCGAGGTGTCCCAAACGAAGCTACCGGTGATATTAGCAGTGTCGCCATTACCCGAATAGGAGGCATTTGAGAAATTGTAATTGATCGCGGTAGCATTGGCAGCCGTCGCGGTCAGGCCGGAAACTGCAACGGCGGCAGCGAGCAGGAGGTTGGTTATCTTCATCGTCATATCCTCTGTTGAAAGCCCATCCCCAGGCGTCGTTGTGATGTTAGCAATCACTGTGCCAACGGCACTTAGGCGCGGGTAACGATGGTAAACGGCCGCTCTCGCTGAGGTTTGCGTAATAAATTCTTACACTTTATTAACCACTTAGCGCGCTTTTCTGGCGGGTTTGAAACGACAGGTCCGCAAACGGTCATCAGATCAGCAACGTCATGCCGCTGAAGAGCAACAACTTCGTAAACGCGCCAGTCAGCCAGCGGTCGTGATCCTCAGGATTTAGGATCGCAAACATCACTTTCGGGTTGATAGGCGCGACCAGCCTTTCGGATAGCACGTCACTATCGCGAAACCGGTACCCTCCTTAGTGTGTTGCCAAAATCCAGTCACCGCGAACATCGGCCGGGCCGTTACCTGAAACCATATCTCGTCCTTCAGCGTCGGCTCGCCGCCGCCCAGATCGTTCCTATCGGGCGCCCATTTGCAGAACTCGGTGAGCGGGATCAGGCCGCACTATCTGGGCTTCGACGCCAGCGCCTTCCATTGCGGCAACGTCAGGTTATGCACGTTTGTCATCGCCCGCGGCGCGGCTCCGCCTAGGACGTCTAACGCAGTCACCTCCCGACCGCGCGCGTCGTCCTGCTGGCGGATGACATAGGTCCGGCCTTTCAAACGCAGCTCGACGGGATCGAAGCGGTTGTCGCGTAACTTATCGGTCAGCCAGCGTGTGGAGCAGACCCTAGTCCAGGCCGAATGGCCCGACAAAATACGGGTGCGCGAGTACGCGCCCGGCATTGCGGGCGCCTGCGATATGATCGTTGACCAGCCGATCCCCGACAACGGTTCGGTATAAAGCGATCGTCGCCTCGACCCTGCCGAAGCGGGCACCATCAGCCGCGGCGCGGGTGTAGAAATCCCAGTCATTGCAATTGTGGAAGCTCGGGTCGAACCCACCGACGGCCATCACCGTGCGCCGGCGCACGATCGACCAACTCGGCCCGATCACCCCGCCGCCCGCCAACGCAGCGCGAATGTCGCCGCCGCTCCATGCGCATTCCGGCAGCATCGGTGGGCTATCACCTTCGACACGTGCGAATTGCCCGACGATGATATCGAGATGCACTGCGTCGGTGGTGCCGAGCAAAGCGCGCGCGGCGCCCGGCAGCCATATGTCGTCGCTGTCGAGGAACGCGACCCAAGGCGCCTCGCACAACGCCACCCCGGCGTTGCGGGCATGGGACGCGCCGCCGTTCCGCGGCAGGATCATCGCCTCGACCGAGGCATGCGCGGCGGCAAGCGCGCGGATCACCGCCGCGCTGTCGTCGCTCGAGCCGTCATCGACCACGACGATCCGTCGCGGCGCGGGGTCCTGCGCGAGCATGCTCGACACTGCGTCGGCGACGACATGCGCGCGGTTGTAGCATGGAATGACGACGTCGTAGGCGGGCAGATCGAACGGAAAGGGGACGTGCATCGGCGCTTTCGAAAGGAGGGAGATCAGCGCGAACCCAGGCCGATCTTCGCGCCGACATAGAGGTAACGGCCGACCGGCGATACGGGCACGTTGGTATCGAAGCCGATGTCCGGCTTCTGATCCGTCAGATTGGTGACGCCGCCATAGAAGGCGAAATCCTTGCCCACCGCGATCTGCGCCTGCACGTCGTGCTGCCAGAGTGCCATGAACCGGAAGTAGCGTGGATCGACGAAGCTCGGATTGTCGTCGGTCGCGAAGCGGGAGAAGCGGCGCACGCCATCCTGCCAGCGCAGATTGTAGGCGATCGTCAGCGCGTCGATCGTCCAGGTCGGCGAGAAGGTAACGGTGTATTTCGGGCGGAACGGGCGATCAGCGTTGCTCTCGACTGCCGCACCCGGGGTGGCGACCTGTTCCAGCCGATGAAGATATCCGCCGATCAGGCGCAGGTCGAACGCGCCGAGCTTGCCGGCCGGTATGCGGTAGCTCGCGTTGAGCTCCAGGCCCGAGGTCCTGAACTCGGCCACGTTCTCCGGCTGGATCGTGTACCCGTTGATATAGCCGGTGCCTTGCCTGCGGCTGACCGTGGCGCAGAAAGGATTGCCGATCGTCGGCTGGTCGACGCACAGAGCGGCGATCGTGGAGGGCGACGCCTGACTGATCGCATCGCTCAGGCGGATGTCGTACCAGTCCAGCCCGATCTGCAACCTGGGCAGGAAGCGCGGGCGCAGCACCAGGCCGGCGGTCCAAGTGCGCGCGGCTTCCGGGCGGAGGTTGGGATTGCCCTGCTGCGCGCCGGGAATGTTGACCGCGGCATCCGGATTGTTGGCGGCGGTGAAGGTCGCTGGATTGCCGCCCGCGGCGGCGACGATCGCGCGGCAATTGGCGTCGCGGAACTGCGTGCCCTGACTGCGGTTGCTCAGATAGCAGGGGTCGTCGATGAAATCGACATAGCCGGTGCGCGGGCGAAAGATCTCGGCGATGTTCGGCGCACGGACCGAGCGGCCGTAGGAACCGCGAAAGCTGATATCCTCGACCGGAGCCCAGACCCCGTTGAACTGATAGGTCCAGGTGCTGCCGATCGTCGAATATCTGGAATAGCGGCCAGCGGCACCGACCGAGAGGATGTGCGCGAACGGCCGATCCTTCAACAGGGGCAGGTTCAGTTCGCCGAACGCCTCAACGACGTCGAACTTGCCGCTGGACGGTGTGGGCACGACCGTTTCATCGTAGATCCCGGCATCGGGATTGTAGAATATGCCGTCGATCAACTGCTGGCCGGGGCGGAAACGGCTCGATTCACGGCGATATTCGCCGCCGACCGCGAACTGCACAGGGCCGCCCGGCAACTTGAACAGCGCGCCGAAATCGCCGGACAACGATGCGTTGACGACATGCTGCTCGATCCGCGCGTCACTGACGGGATCGGCGAGGAAATATGCGAACGCCGCTGGATCGGCCGTGTTGCCGCCGAACGTGTTCAGCGGCAGGCACCCTGCGGCGCGCGCCGATGCCGAGCGGCACACGATCCTGCCGGTTGCCGGATCGCGCACGGCGTCGAGCGCCTGGGAGAAGCGGTCGGGCAACCGATCATTGAGCTTGGTCGCCCGCACGTCGGTGCGGCCATAGGTGTACGACACGTCGTAGCTGGCATGATCGCCGAGCTTGCCCGTGGCGTCGATCACCCCCCGCCACGTGCGACGACGATCATCCTCCCCGCGACGGGGAAAGTCGAAATTGTTGCGGCTGATATAGACCGCGCCGTCGCCGTTAGCCTGCGCCGCACGCAGGATGCTCTGCGGAATGTACGGGTTGTCGAGCGCGATGGTGGCCGGATACGTGCCGCTGTAACCGCTGAACGTGCGCGCGCGGGACTGAACGAACTTGGCTTCGATGCTCAGCTTGAACGCGTCTGAAGCATCGAAACGGGTCAACAGATTGATCGCATGTCGGCGCGTTCGCGGCAGGATATCGCCGATATAGCCGGCAACCGGCGTGTCGTCGCCGCCCAGCGTGAAGCCGTCGTTCACCAGTTGCCGACCGGGCGTATAGATCGCCCCGTCGCCCCGGAATATCTGGTTGCCGATATAGACGATGCCCTGGTTCGAGCTTTGCGGATATCGGATGTCCGCCACCGGACCCTGCTGGTAACTGCCGGTGCGCGCCGGATCGTAATTATCGAGATTGACGAAGTTGAGCCGGTTGGCGGAGCGCAGATAATCGCGGTCGTCGTTCGCCAGTGGTTGTTCGGCGTTATATTCGTACGCCAACGTCACATTGGCGCGGCCATCGGCGAAATTGCGGCCGGCAACGATCGAGGCGAAACGCTGGGCGGCGTCGCCACGACTGGAGATGCCGAACTGGCTGCGCGCCGACAGGCCTTCGAAATCGCGTTTGAGGATGAAATTGACAACGCCCGACACGCCGTCGGCACCGTAAACAGCCGAAGCCGCACCTGTCAGCACATCGACACGCGAGATCAGGTCGGTGGGGATTGCGTTGATGTCGACCGCGGCGGTTTCCGACTGGCTGGCGACGTGGCGACGGCCATTGACCAGGACCAGCGTGCGATTGGTGCCGAGCCCGCGCAGGTCGAGCAGATTGAGCCCCGCCTGGCCGATCGACGCCTCATTCTGCGCATTGCCGGCGGACCTCGTGCTATCGACCGAGTTGGTCAGCGCCGGCACGCGTTGCAGGAAGCTGGTGATGTTGGTCGTGCCGGACTGCTGGAGAGTGTCCGCGCTGAGCGACACAATCGGGTTCGGCGAGGCGTAATCGAGGCGGACGATGCGCGATCCGGTGACGACGATGACGGCGTCTGGCGCGTCGTCGGAAGCAGGTTGTTCCGAAGAAACGGTCTGAGCGATCGCAGATGTCGTAATGAACAAAGCGGCGGCGCTCGCCAACATGGCGGCGCGGGTCGAAAACGGCATCCTGTATTCCCTTACGGCGCACTCCTGAAATGACGCCTTGTGATTTAGCGTGGACCGGTCGGAAGGCTTAAGCAATTGCACCGTCAACTAAACACCGGCGAAATTCGACCGATCTTGATCGAGATCAGTAAGAATAAAGTCGCAGTTCGGCTTGGCGCTGGCGCGACGCGACAAGGACTGTCACACACGATGGATGAGGGGCGGCGACATTTCGGAACGATGGCGTCCGTCGCGCCGGAGCTTGATGGGATGCGGTGCCGCCGCTCTGCTCGCCGCGTGCGCCGGCCGGCGCGACCCGACGGCGTTGACGGTATGGGCGATGAGCTATGAGGGCGATTACGCCCCGCATCTGATGCCCGCCTTCACCGCGAAGACCGGCATTCCGGTCGAGGTGCAGACCCTGCCATGGACCGCGGCGCACGAGAAATTGCTAACCGCGCAGGCCGGTGGCTCCTTGCCGGACGTGCTGATGCTCCCCAATGGCTGGGTCGGCGAATTCGCGCTGATCGGCGGGTTGGCCCGCGTGCCAGACGCATCGTTCGTGAGCGATCAATATCCCGGCGTGCTGGAAACGGTGCGGCACGCCGGCATGGACTATGCGGTGCCGTGGTCGGTCGCGCCGCAGGTGCAGTTCTTCCGCCGCGATTTGCTGGACCGCGCCGGCTACGCGACGCCGCCGACCAACTGGGAGGATTGGCGCGCCATGGGGCACCGGCTGAAACGGCAGCGGCCGGGCGAGTTCGCCTTTCTGATGCTGCTCAACTGGTGGGACGCGCTGTTCACGTTCGCCGGGCAGATCGGCACGCCGCCATTGCGTGAACGCGATACGCGGGGCAATTTCGACACGCCCGAATTCCGCCGCGCGCTCGGTTTCTATAAATCGATCTTCGACGAGGGGCTGGCGCCGCGCGTGCTGTCGACCGAGATACAGGATCCGCTCGCGGCGTTCGCCCAGGGATATTTCGCGATCTACCCGAGCGGCCCGACGCTGTTGCTCGATCTCCATCGCCGACGCAGCGAGATCGCGCCGGAGCTGTGGGGCACGGCCAGGATGCCGGGGCCGAACGGGCCCGCGGCAGCGTCGGGGGTGAGTTCGAGCCTGGCGGTGTCGGCGTCGTCGCGGCGATCGGCCGATGCCTGGAGGCTCGTCGAACACATGACCTCGGCCGTCAGCGAATTGCGCTTCCAAAGCCTGATCGGAAATCTGCCGGCGCGGCGCAGCGCCTGGGAAAGTCCCAAACTCGCTACGCCGGTGCTGAAGCCGTTCGCGGACCAGATGCTGCAGCCCGCCTACGGGCCGAACATCGTCGAATGGGAACGGATCCGGACCGAGGTGCAACTCGTCGCCGAACGCGTGGTGCGCGGGCTGATGACGATCGCGGAGGGGACGCGCCAGATGGACGTGCGCATCGACGTGCTGCTCGCCAAGCGCCGCAGCCTGGTCCAGGCGGGCAAGCTCGTATGACGCGGCAATCCCGGACAGCCTGGCTGTTCACGCTGCCCGTGCTGGCGGTGATCCTTCTGGTGTTCGTCGTGCCGACGATGCTCGCACTGGTGCTGAGCGTGACCGATTACAGCCTGTATGCGCTGGCCGATTGGTCCAACCTGACCTTCGTCGGGCTCGGCAACTTCGTCGATCTCGCGCGCAATCCCTTGTTCTGGCGGTCGCTGTGGAACACGGCCCTGTTCGCGATCCTGGGGGTGCCGGCCGCGATCGGTGCGTCGCTGTTCGCCGCCCTGCTGCTCAATTCGGCCACGGTACGGTGGAAACCGTTCTGGCGCGTCGTGCTGTTCGCGCCCTATGTCACGAGCATCGTCGCCACCGCCGTGGTGTGGCGCTTCCTGCTCAACACGCGGTTCGGAGTGATCAATTATGCGCTCGGGCTGATCGGCGTCGCGCCGGTCGATTGGCTGGGCGATCCCCGCGCGTCGATCCCCGCGATCCTGATTTTCGTGACGTGGAAGATCTTCGGCTACAACATGGTCGTCTTCATCGCCGCACTTTCGGCGGTACCGCACGATCTGATGGAAGCGGCGCGGCTCGACGGGGCGGGGTTCTGGACGCGGTTCCGCCACGTCACGCTGCCCGCGATCGGGCCGACCTTGCTGCTGTCGGCGGTGATGAGCGTCGCGGGTTTCCTGCAGATCTTCGCCGAGCCGTATGTGATGACCCTGGGCGGCCCGGCGCAAAGCACCGTCACGATCATGTATTTCATGTTCGACGAAGGGTTCAAATGGTGGAACTTGGGGCAGGCCTCGACCGTGGCGTTCGTCCTGTTTCTGATGATCCTGATGCTGACATTGGTGCAGACGAGAATCGGCAGGCGCTACGAATGGCTGTGAAAAAGCTTCGCGCCGTCCTGCTCAACGCCGCGGTCGCGCTGCTTGCGGTGGTGACGATCGCGCCGCTGGCGTGGATGGTGACGGTGTCGTTCATGCCGCGCGGCGAATCGAATGCTTTCCCGCCGCCATTCTGGCCGAGCCGGTGGAGCATCGAGAATTATTACGAACTGCTGGTGCGGCGGCAGTTCGATGGCGCCTGGTTCGACTATCGGATCGTGCCTGCGATCGGCAATTCGCTGTTCGTCGCCGCGGTGTCGACCGTGCTCGGACTGCTGCTGACCGCACCGGCGGGATACGCCTTCGCGAAGCTGAAGTTTCGCGGGCGCGAACGGTTGGTGAAGGTGCTGATCGCATCCTTGGTCGTGCCGGGGCAGGTGGCGATGCTGCCCCTGTTCCTGATCTTCAAGGAATTGGGGCTGGTCAATTCCTATGCCGGCGTGATCCTGCCGGGTCTGGCGGGAATCTTTGCGATCCTGTTCGTGCGGCAAGCGACGCTGGGCATTCCGGACGAGCTGATCGATGCGGCGCGACTGGACGGCGCAAGCGAGCTGCGCATCTTTCGCGCGATCGTCCTGCCATTGTTAGCACCGGTGACGGTGACGCTGGCGCTGTTTATATTCCTCGGAAGCTGGAACGACTTTCTGTGGCCCTTGATCGTGCTGGCGGACCAGCATCTCTACACGCTGCCTGTCGCGATCGCGGGCATCGCGCGCGAACATGCGGCGGACGGCGAATTGATGATGGCGGGCGCGGTGGTGACGACGATGCCCGTGCTGCTGCTGTTCCTCGCCCTACAGCGTTACTACATAACCGGACTGCTGGGGGGCGGCATCAAGGGTTGAGGGAAAGGCCCGGCCGTCCGTGCCGAATAGCTGCGTTTCGCCCGGCGCGACGGCGAAGCGCAGTTCCTCACCCAGCACCACGGCGCGATCGCCGGGCAATTGCGCGACGATCGTGCCGGCGGCACCGCGCGCACCCAGATGTGCGAACGACAATGGCCCGAGACGTTCGAACAATTCGACCGCGCCGCCGAACGGCCCCTCCGCATCGATCCGCAGATGTTCGGGCCGGATCCCCAGCGTGACCGCGGTGCCGATCGCCGTGGCCGGCACGTCGATCGCCACCTGCAGCATCGTGTCGTCGGCCAGGCGCACCGTCGTTCCGGTCGGGCTGCTCGTCGTCACCGTCGCCGCCAGGAAGTTCATGCCGGGCGACCCGATCGCTGTCGCTACCGCCAGGCTCGCCGGTCGGCGATACAGATCCATCGGCGCGCCGACCTGCTCGATCCTGCCGTTCGACATCACGACGATGCGGTTGGCCAGCGTCATCGCTTCGAGCTGATCGTGCGTCACGTAGATCATGGTCGTGCCGAGCTGCTGGTGGAGGCGCGCCAGTTCGTGCCGCATCTTCACGCGCAATGCCGTGTCGAGGTTGGACAGTGGCTCGTCGAGCAACAGAACCTGCGGCTGCCGGGCGATCGCGCGAGCGATCGAGACGCGTTGGCGTTGCCCGCCCGATAGCGCGCGCGGCCGACGGTCCAGCAGATCGGACAGGTCCATCGTCCGCGCGACCGCATCGACGCGCTCGGCGATCGCCGTCTTGCGCCATTTGGCAACTTTCAGCGGAAAAGCGATGTTTTCGGCGACCGTGAGATGGGGATAGAGCGCGTAGGACTGGAAGACCATCGCCAGGCCGCGATCCGCCGGGGCGGCGTCGGTGACGTCGCGATCACCCACGAAAATCCGCCCGCCGTCCGGTTCTTCGAGGCCCGCGATCAGCCGCAACAGGGTGGATTTGCCACAGCCGGACGGGCCGACGATGACGAGGAATTCGCCGTCGTCGATCGTCAGGTCGGTCGGTTCAAGCACGCGAGAGCTGCCGAAATGTTTGCTGACGCCCGCAAGCCGTACTGCCGACACTGGATACGAGACCTTTCGATTGGCGGGCACGATAGGGAAGATATCGGCCAAAGTAGAGGTAATTAAACGATATCGTCTTGCTTCATGCTTGTCGGCCGGGCCATGCGGATGATCGCGTTTCGAGAGCAAGGCGGATGATCTGATGTCGAATCCGACGGACCAGGCGCGAGAGCTCACGATCGCCCTGTTGGCGACGCGCGCTTCGAGCGCCTCGGTTTGTCCAAGCGAAGTGGCGAGAGCATTGGCGGCGTCGGCTGGCGGGGACTGGCGCGGCGCCATGCCGGTCGTCCACGCGGCAGTGGACCAACTGGTCCGCGAAGGCGTAATCCGCCTCAGCTGGAAAGCAATCCCCCTGTCGCAGCGTGTCGAACCCTATCGGATCATGCGAGGAGAATGATCTCCCCGTTGGCGCAAATCCTGGGGCGCAAAGCTTCGAACGTCGTTTCGCATTTTCCGGCGCGGGTGGAGACGCCCGGAGATGAGGACAGAAAGCTGCGCCGAGCCCTGCCCCGAAAGCGCGCTTCAGTGGGGTGGGGATGATACTCTCGATTTGGAGTGCTCCTCGAACATGAACAAATGTCCGATTAGGGAACGCGGCCATGCGGTGCCGAACGTCTGCTTCTGGGTCCTCGATCCTACAAAGTTGCCAGTTTGCTAGCCGCGTGCAGCTTTTACGTCATAGGCGTTGCAGCCCGTGCCAGCATCTCAGACACACGTGTGGCAAGCTCATCAATTGCAAACGGCTTCGTGATCATCGCCATGTTGGTTCCAAGGAATCCTGCTCGGATAGCGGCATTCTCAGCATAGCCGGTGATAAAGAGAACCGGCAAGTCGGGACGGTGCTGGCGCGCGATCTCTGCAAGCTGGCGCCCGTTCATACCGGGCAGGCCGACATCGGAGATCATCAAATCGATAGGCTGATCTGAAGCCAGGAATGGGATCGCGGCATCCGCCTCCTTGGCCTCGATCGTATTATACGCCAACTCCTCCAGCACTTCGCGGACAAGCAGCCTGACTGAAGGATCGTCCTCGACAAGCAGCACATTCTGCCCCTGACCCTGAGGCACCGGAGCCACACCAGTCTTTTCTTCCTCGGCCACGGCTTCACCCGCAACGAGGTATATGGAAACTGTAGTCCCAACGCCTTGCTGGCTATGAACCCGAACCTGACCGCCGGACTGCCGGGCAAAGCCGTAGACCATCGAGAGACCAAGTCCCGTACCTTGGCCAATCGGTTTTGTCGTGAAGAACGGATCGAATACTTTTTCAAGCACCTCGGGTGCCATGCCAACGCCAGTATCCGACACCGACACTACGACGTAACGACCTGGCTTCACATCTGGCCGAGATGCAGCGTAGCTATCATCAAGATCGACGATCCTGGTCTCGATCGTGAGCTGTCCCCCCTCGGGCATGGCGTCACGCGCGTTAATCGCAAGATTCAAGATCGCGTTTTCGAGCTGGTTGGCATCTGCGATGGCGGAAGGCACATCGTCCGCTGTCACGATCCTGAGGGCGATATTTTCGCGGATTGTACGTCGCAGCAAATCCTCAAGGGACACCAGAAGATGGCCAGTATCGATCGGCTTGGAATCCAGCGATTGGCGCCGTGAAAAAGCCAGCAGGCGCGCGGTCAGCCCGGCAGCGCGCTGGGCGGACGTGGATGCGGCGTCCATAAACCGATCAAGATCATCGAGCCGCCCACTGGCGATACGCCGTTTGATAATATCGAGTGCACCGATGACGCCGGTCAACATATTGTTGAAGTCGTGCGCGATGCCACCAGTAAGCTGACCAACAGCCTCCATCTTTTGACTTTGTCGAAGCGCTGTTTCAGCCTGCACTCGACTTTCCATCTCGGTCGTCAGCGCAATCGTGCGCTCGCTTACCCGCGCCTCCAGCAACTCTTCCGCTTCCTTGCGCTCGGTAATATCCTGCACGAAAATGTAGAAGCCATCTACGTTACCTTGCGCATCTCGACGCGGCAGATAGCGGATTTCAGCCTCGCGCCGTCGCCCGTCCCGGTGCGGCCATGGCACTTGGAGCTGAACCGCCTCACCGGCAAGCGCGGCGCTGATACTGGATTCACGAATCGCGAAATTTTCCGCTCCCAAAACCTCTCGGACATCGCGCCCGATCACGTCCTCCGGTGTTACATAGAACCAGTCTTCATAGGCACGGTTCGCAAATCGATAGCGGTAGTCACTGCCAAGGAAGCCGATCAGGACCGGCAAGGAGTCTGCGACGAGACGAAGCTCCGCTCCGCTAGCCGCCAGCGCTTCACGCCCTTTTTCCAGCTCGTGTAACTGGTCCCTCATATCAAATTGCTTTTGGCGCGCCCGCATTGCCGATGCTGTCGCGCTGGTCAACGATGCGGAGCCAATCGGCCGTTCCAGGACGATCGCGTTACTTACAACGCCCGCCAGCTTCGCTCTTACAGCTTCGTCGCGTCGCGTCGGGGCGCTATGACGCGCAGCCAGAATGATAAACGGTACATCCGACCAGGCGGGCTGTGCCGCAAGAGCCGCCCGCAATGGCGCGATGTCACCTTTCAGCACCTCGTCTGTCAGAAGGACGGCGCCGACCTCGTCATCGATCGCCGCAGCCAGTCCCTCGACATCCTTACAGACGATCGCGTGATACCCTTGTGGTTCAAGGACGCCCCTCAAACTCTCGGCATCCCGCCCGAACGGGGCAATGACAAGTACTTTGTGGCCTTCGGCGGCAGTGCGGTGCCCCACCTTAGCGGTCTTCCATCAGCGGCGCGCGCTCACCGGTGTATTCGGGGGTGCCGGTAAGAACCCCCTTGAATGCCGTTAGCGGTTCACCGACACGAACCCCGTGCGCGTCGATCCGGAATTCCCGGATCGCGTCCTCATGGGGGCCGGCCCGGTTTTTGATAATTGAGATCGCTTTGCGGATACGACCATCAGCCTCAAAGAACCGCAGCATCATAACCGCGTCGGCGATGTAGGAAATGTTGAGGTTGGACGCCATCGTGCCCAGCAGACCCTGCTGCGGGTTGATGAGCAGAGTCAGCACCCCCTGCTGGTTCAGGTAAGAAAGCAACTCATGCATCTGGAGGATAAGCTGCTGTTCTTGCGGCATGGCAGAAAGATAGCCGTTGAGGCTGTCGATAATGATCATCCGCGCCCCACGATCCTGGACGTCGCGCCGGACGCGCGTGGCGAATTCGCCTGGCGATTGCTCGGCGGGATCAATCTGGTGAATGACCAGACAGCCGGCATCGATGTGCTTCTGAATATCGAGACCAAATGCCTTGGCTCGAGCCTCCAAAGTTCCGATACGCTCGTCGAACTCGTAGATCGTCGCGCATTCACCGCGTTCACAGGCGGCATGCGCATATTGCAGCGCAATCGTCGTCTTTCCAGTGCCGGCCGGGCCGGTGATCAGCGTGCAGGTTCCCCGCAGCGGCCCCCCGTTGATGAGCGAGTCCAGCTCTGCCACGCCGCTCGGAACCGGCTCTCCTACGTAAGAGGTGTGATGGTCGGCAGCGATGAGCCGCGGGTAGATATCAAGGCCGCCCTTTCGGATGTTCATATCGTGGTAGCCCGCGACGAAATCGACGCCTCGGAGCTTTTGAACCTGAAGGCGACGGCGAGCCGCGCCAAAATCGAGCGTCAGACGGTCTAACGTGATGACGCCGTGGCACAGGCTATGAAGATGACTGCTTGTGCCATCAGCGGCGCCGCTCATGTCGTCGACGAGAATCACCGTAACGTCGCGGCTCGCGAAATACTGCTTAAGGGCCAAAACCTGGCGTCGATAGCGCAGCGTATCCTGAGCCAGCAGCCGCAGCTCGGAGAGGCTGTCGAAAACGACGCGTGATGGATTTACGCGGTCAACCTCAGCCTGAATGAGCTTTACTGTTTCACTCAGTTCAATTTCCCAAGGGTGCAACACCGATTGCTCTTGGCCTTCGCCAAAAACGTCGCCCATGGCGCTGAGTTCTAAAATCGTGAAATCGTCGATATCCCAGCCATGTGAGGTAGCTACAACGGCAAGCTCCCGCTTGGTCTCCGACAGCGTTATGTAGAGCGTTTTCTCGCCCAGTAGAACTCCACAGCGAAGAAATTGCAGCGAAAGCGTCGTCTTGCCCGAACCCGGTATGCCCTCAAGAAGGTAGAGTTGGTTCGCCGGCAAACCGCCGTGCATGATCGCATCGAGACCGTCGTTTCCGGTCGTAATCTGCTTTGCTGCAGTCATCATCTCTTAGGCCTGTCCATTCGTGGGATTGGCAAGCCGGAAGAGGGTCGCCGCTATGTGATTATATGGGCATGATCGGCATCAAATAAAGGACGTTATCGTAGAACGTTAGACATAAACGAGCGGCAGGTTTCGGAGCGACGGAAACGGTGCGCCAACGGCTGTTTGTGGGTCAATCTGACACGGTGGGATGCGCGTCGTTGATCTCGACAACGTAGCCGTCAGGATCACGCACAAAAATCTGTCGGACGCGATCCGGTCGGATCTGGACCGCATGGTGGCCGTCCATGTCCGTCCACCCGATGTGGAGTGCGTTCAGTCGCATGACCATTGCGTCCAGATCTGCGCAGGTCAGTGCGTAATGATCCCAACGGTTGTGTGGGGCGCCTGGCTTGCCGTGGGCGACGATATGCAGCATCCGGCCGCCGCCAAGCACGAACCAGCGCGCGGCGTCGCGCGGAAACGGTGCCGGAACCTCGCGCAGGCCAAGTACCCGTGCGTAAAAGGCGGCGGACCGTCCGAGGTCCGCTGCCTGGATGCCAACGTGATCAAGCGATAGTGCCGGTGCCGTCGCTACGAGCTGAGCGCGGACGGGTGCGCCGGGCACTGCAAGCAATAGGGCAGCGGCAAAGACGTGACGCATCGGTCTCTCCTCAGGCTCGGCCGAACAGATAGCGGGTCCCAACGATCGAGCGGATCACCTTTCCTGGCATCGCCGCTTGCGCTGCCGCGATGAAAGTTTCGCCTGAGCAGTGACCGGGGATGACGATATCGGGGTTGAGCGCTTGCATCAGCGCAACGGTCTCCCGCGCCTGCGCGGCCGTCTGCGGCGGTACAAGATGGAAACCGCCCACGATCGCGTGTACCCGGTCTACGCCGGACACTTCCTGCGCCTGCCGTACAGTGTTGATGATCCCGCGATGGCTGCACGAGCCGATCACGACCAATCCTCGGCCGGCGAGATGGTACGCCGTGCCGAGTTCGTGGACGGCATCGTCGACGAGAAAACGTGCGTCACGCTTGATCGGATCGAGCAGGGCGCGGTCGCAGCCCTGACCGGGCAACATGCCGGTCGGGACCCGCGGCCGCTCAGTCGAGACGAACGGGATACGACCCGTGGTAAAGCCCTGGCCCGCTACGATCCTTGGATCTCCCGAAATAACCGGGACCACGCCCGCGCGGAGCAGCGCCGCACGGTCGATCGCGCCAAACGGCGGTCCATCTGGGTCGGGACCGCGGACGCGTGCGCAGAACGCCTCCTCACCGCCCACAAATAGCGGTGTGCCGCGTCGTAAGCGACCTGCCGTGAGCAGGCCGTCGAGGCCACCGAAATGATCGTAGTGGCCGTCGCTCAGCACCATCGCATCGACAGTCGCGGCGTCGATACCGAGCAGCGCCATGTTGCCTAGCAGCGCCTCAGGCGTGTAGCCGAAGTCTATGAGCGTAGTGCGCGCCGCAGCTCCGATGCTTGAACGCACGAGCAAGGAATAGCCCCACTGACCAGCGAACGCCTGATGATAGTCACGCGTTATCGGGGGCGGCAACACCTTGATGATCGGTGTGTCGATCGGTGTGCCAAAGACCGCCGTGGTGCTGTCGATCAGGACGGTTAGTTCGAGTTTATCGACAGTGGGTATTGTGAACGTTGCGGCCTTGATGGGGCGCGGCCACGCCACCGTCGACGCTGCTGCAACTATCAGCAATTTCCTGCGGTCGATTTGCACGGCGCGTCTCCTCCCATCGCCGGCAGTGAACGCCTAAATGTCATCACGATCAAGCTGTGACAGCGTTCGCGCGGAGGCTCGCAATGCGCAACGCTTCTTCGATCCGCTTAGCTTCGCGCCTTACAAGGGCTACGCCGATGCGTAAGCAGGTCCCCTGAACCAACGTCCAGAAACGGCCGGCGGTAAACATCGCTGGAACGACGGGACTGGGTCGAAGTTGCGCCGGCTGACCAACGCCGAATGGTCCTTTGGCGAGCGCAAGAGCGATGGGTCAGATGGCATCCGTTTCGACGTTTGCCGGCGTCGGTTGCAGGAACGGTTTAGCAAGGCCGTGATACAAGCGCTCCTTGCAAATCATCGCGCTAACGACGTCGGCGATCAGTGCGGTGGCGAACAAGGGGATGATCATACCCCGGCTGGCGGTTGTCTCGCTAATGATAATGACGGCGGTCAACGGCGCGCGGACGACGCCCACGAAGTACGCGATCATGCCGAGCAGCACCACTGCGCCTGCTGGATCATCTGGAAATGCGGCTGTCAGCAGATTGCCAAAGCCTGCACCGACCGCGAGCGACGGTGCGAACACGCCGCCCGGCGCGCCGCTGAGCGTCGCCATCAACGCTGACACGAACTTGGCGAGGCCGAACCACAAGGGTTCATAATGCCCCTCGACCAGCTGCCGAGTCGCTTCGAACCCGGTGCCCCAGGTCGCGCCGTTGGAAACGAGGCCGAGGATCGCGACCACCGCGCCGCACAGACATGCGATCATTACAGGACGTCGCTTGGCGCGCACCAGCCGGCCGCGCGTTGGTGTCGCGACCGCGAGTACGATGCGCGTGAACAGGCCGCCGGCCAGGCCGCCGAGGACCCCGGCGGCGGGGGCGACGACGAGCACCGATCCGAGCGCGAGCGTTTGTCGCATCGTACCAAAATAGACATAATCGCCGGCAATCCCGAGGCTGACCATCCCGGCGATCATCACCGCGACCATCACCAACACCGCGACCTTCTGCTCATAGGCAGAGGCAAGCTCCTCGATCGCGAACGCGACTCCAGCAAGCGGCGTGTTGAAGGCGGCGGCGACGCCGGCCGCGCCGCCTGCGATCAAGACGCCAGCGGTGACGGGCACGCGCAACAGGCGGTGGCAGGCGACCATGATCGCCGCGCTAAGCTGGACGGTGGGCCCTTCGCGACCGACCGCACCGCCTGCGCCGAGTATCGCCAGCGTCATTGCGATCTTGGCGGCGGCCGTCCGTAGCGAGACGAGCGGCCCGCCGCTCTTGCCGCCAGGATCGCGCGACGCAGCGATCACCTGCGGAATGCCAGAGCCGCGCGCCTCGGGTGCCCAGCGCGCGGTTACGTAGGCGACGAGACCGAACGTTACGGGTGTCAGCAGAAGCGGCGCGTACGGCCAGGACGCTACTAGCCGCCCGAACAGCATCTGCGAAACATCGCCGAGCTTGGCGAAGACGAGTGCGGCGAGCCCCAGCAGCACCGCGCCGGCACCGGTCGCGAAGCGCCGGTTGAAGAGCGCGACGGCTCCGTGCGCCTTGTTCGTTCGTCCCTCAACCAGCTTCTGCAGCCAGGCGCGGTATGTCGAGAAAGCTGGCATCGTGCCCTTCGTGCGCCTGCTGTTTGCGTCAGCGGGCCGTAACCGTATGGCGCGGCAAATGCCAACTCGGGCCGAAGAACGCTTCCTAATGTGCATCAGCAGGTGGTTCCGCCCCGCCGAGCCACTGACAAGCGGGGCGTCCGCGCGTTCTACGGCCGATCGTGGTGATCTAGTGGTAGCGTCTCGCTGCAGTCCGAAATGCCTCCGCCTCGCTCTTTCAAATAGCCTGACCCGAAAACTTGACGAGCGGCGGCTTTCGGGGTGCTGGCAGGGCGGCGTGAACGTCGAGTTATGGGTCGTCGAAGCTGCGGACCAGCCAGTCTGCAACGCGCCCAACTCTGTTCTTTCGAGGCCACATTTTCTAGCCTCACAAGCTGACGCTAGTATCGCCAAAACGAGGTTCATCTGGCGCTTGGTCGGGTGCCGCACAAAATGGCGCCGGCCACAGGCCGACGCCTTTCTGGACCACCACTGACCGTCGATCAGGCGAAGGCGATTTCGGCCCTGCGACGGCGGATTGCCGCGCCGGTCAGCCCGAAGCCGACGATTATCATACCCCAGGTCGCGGGCTCAGGGACGGCGCCGCTACTAGGGTCAGGACCCATTGATGTAAGCGTCGCGATCTGATTCAGGCTCTGCGAGGAGACTGGGCATGAGCGACCTATATTGGCTGACGGACGAGCAGATGGCGCGGCTGGAGCCGTA
>NZ_JAXOJL010000009.1:0-219633 GCF_036663755.1 Parasphingomonas caseinilytica | reverse complement strand
TGGGGTGTGGGGGTGGGGGTTGGTTATACCAGTTGGGGGGGGGGGGGGGGGGGGGGGGGGTGGGGGGGGGGGGGGTGGGGGGGGGTGCCCCTTCGCCCCCCCCCCCCCCGGGGGGGGGGGGGGGGGGGGGGGGCCCCGTGCCTCAGTCGGCAGCGCAAGTTTCTGCGGCTCGGCCCCACCCCAACCCCTCCCCTGAAGGGGAGGGGCTTAAGGGGCGTCTGACCGCGAACGCACCGCTAGCACCGCTCGTCTGGTTCAAATCGGGCGGTGCGGCGGAATGGCTGTTCGAGCCGAAGGATGTGGCCGACCTGCACGATTTCCTTGCGGCGCTCGACCCTGCCGTGCCGGTGATAGCGCTGGGCCTCGGCTCGAACATGATCGTGCGCGATGGTGGCGTGCCGGGCGTGGTCGTGCGGCTTGGCAAGGCGTTCGCGCAGGTCGAGCGACTGGATGAGACCGCGCTGAAGTGCGGGGGCGGGGCTTCGGGCATTCTCGTGTCGTCCAAGGCGCGGGATGCGGGGATCGGCGGGGTCGAATTCCTGCGCTCGATCCCGGGCACGGTCGGTGGGTTCGTGCGGATGAACGGCGGCGCTTATGGGCGCGAAGTGAAGGACGTGCTGGTCGATTGCGATGTGGTGCTGCGGTCGGGTGAATTGGTGACGCTGGCGGTCGCTGATCTCGGCTATACCTATCGTCACAGCGGTTTGCCCGAAGGTGCGATCGTAGTCGGCGCGACGTTTCGCGGGCATGCCGAGGAGCCGGCGGTGGTGCAGGCGGAAATGGATCGCATTTCGTTCGAGCGTGAGGCTGCGCAGCCGTTGCGTTCGCGCACCGGGGGATCGACGTTCAAGAATCCGGAGGGGCACAAGGCCTGGGCTTTGGTCGATGCAGCCGGGTGCCGTGGATTGACGCGCGGTGATGCTCAGGTGTCTGAAAAACACTGCAATTTCCTGCTCAATCTCGGATCGGCGACGAGCGCGGATATCGAGGCGCTGGGCGAAGAGGTGCGCGATCGGGTGCGCGCGCAATCCGGGGTCGAGCTGGAGTGGGAAATTCAGCGCGTGGGGGTGATGACGTGATCAAGATATCGTCGTCCCGGCGTAGGCCGGGACCGCTGGATTCTGCGCGGAACATCGGTTGCGGGTCACAACGCGGCGGCCCCGGCCTTCGCCGGGGTGACGGGCTATGAGCGTGCCACTTCACATTGCCGTGTTGATGGGCGGCTGGTCGGCGGAGCGTGAGGTGTCGCTCCTGTCGGGCGCGGGCGTGGCCGAGGCGCTGGAGTCGCTCGGCCACCGGGTGACGCGGGTCGATATGGACCGCGATATTGCCGTCAAGCTGAAGGAGATCGCGCCGGACGTGGTGTTCAATGCGCTGCACGGCACACCGGGGGAAGACGGCTCGGTGCAGGGGCTGCTCGACATCATGGGATTGAAATATACCCATTCGGGCCTCGCCACGTCGGTGATCGCGATCGACAAGGTGCTGACCAAGCAGGCGCTCGTGCCGCATGGTATTCCGATGCCGGGCGGGCGGATCGTGAATACGGCGACGCTCTACGAGGGCGATCCGCTGCCGCGTCCTTATGTGCTGAAGCCGGTCAACGAAGGGTCGTCGGTCGGCGTGGCGATCGTCACGGATCAGGGCAATTATGGCAACCCGATTGCGGCCGCTTCGGTGGGGCCGTGGCAGGAGTTCGACGAATTGCTGGCCGAGCCGTTCATTCGCGGGCGCGAATTGACGACTGCGGTGCTGGGCGGGGAAGCGCTGGGCGTGACCGAGCTTCGCCCGAAGAGCGGCTTCTACGATTACGAGTCCAAATATACCGACGGGCTGACCGAGCATATCTACCCGGCCGATATCCCCGACGAGATCACTGAGGCGTGCAAGGCGCTGGCGCTGGAATCGCATCGGTTGCTGGGGTGCAAGGGGTGTTCGCGCTCCGATTTCCGCTGGGACGATGAGCGTGGGGTGGACGGGCTGTTCCTGCTCGAGGTGAACACGCAGCCAGGCATGACGGCGCTCAGCCTGGTGCCGGAACAGGCGCGGCATAACGGGATGAGCTATTCCGAACTGGTGCAAAAGATTTTGGACGAGGCGCTGTCGTGAGCAGCCGCACGCTGAAGCGCGCTCCGGCGCGGCGGCCGGTGCCGAAGCGCAAGGTGCCGCGCACGTCGATCCTCGATCGGATCATCGCCGCGCTGCCGATCAGCGAGGTTGCGCTGCACCGGATCGCGACCTGGACGATCACCGGCGCGGTGATTGCGGGTCTCGGTACGCTGGCGGTGTGGGCGGGCGTTCCGGCCGCGATCGGAGCGGCGCTGGCTGAGGGGGTCGGGCGTGCCGGGTTCCGGGTCGAGCAGATCGAGGTAACGGGCCTGTCGCGTATGGACCGGATGTCGGTCTATGCCGTGGCGCTGGACCAGAAATCGCGCGCGATGCCTTTGGTCAGCCTGGAAGATACGCGCGAGAAGCTGTTGAAATATGGCTGGATCCAGGACGCGCATGTCTCGCGGCGGTTGCCCGACACGTTGCTGGTCCATATCGTCGAGCGCAAGCCGACGGCGGTGTGGCAGGACAAGGGGCAATTGGCGCTGATCGGATCGAACGGCGTGTGGCTGGAGCGGGTTCGCGCCGACGCGATGCCCGATCTGCCTTTGGTGATCGGGCCGGGCGCGAATGAGCAGGAAGCGGCCTATCAGAAGCTGCTGAGCGCCGCGCCTGCTTTGCGCCCGAGCGTGAAGGCGGCGACCTGGGTCGGCAATCGGCGCTGGAATTTGACTTTCGAGAGCGGGGAGACTCTGGCGTTGCCGGAGGGCGATATGGCGGCGGCGCATGCGCTGGTGAAATTTGCCGAACTGGACGGGGTGAAGCCGTTGCTGGGCAAGGGCTGGCTGCGGTTCGACATGCGCGATCCGAGCAAATTGGTCGCGCGGCGCCCGGGCGAGGCGGAGGGTCGGGCGATCACCGACCCGAACGAAACGAATGCCGCGCCGAAGCCGGCGGTGATCGAGGCGAAGAAGACGGTTAAGCGCGTGGGCAGCCTGGGGCAGGGCTAAAAGGGGTAACGGGGAATGGCGAAGGTAGCACCAGAGGGACTGATCACGGCGCTCGACATCGGGTCGTCGAAGGTTTCGGCGATGATCGCGCAGAAGGGCGACGGGGGCGAACTGATCGTGCTCGGCACCGGCCAGCGCGAGAGCCGGGGCGTGAAGCGCGGCTATATCGCCGATGCCGACGCGACCGAGGCGGCTGTGCGCGAGGCGGTCGAGCAGGCCGAGCGGATCGCGGGCGTCAACATCCAGAACGTGTGGGTGAGCTTTTCGGCCGGGGGGCTGGTGAGCGATGTGGCGTCGATCGAGTTCGAACTGGGCGGCCACCGGGTGGAGCAATCCGATATCGACGCGCTGCTGCATGCGGGGCGGGAGTCGATCGATCCGGCCGGGCGCATGGTGCTGCATGCGCAACCGGCGCTGTACACGCTGGACGGGCTGACCGGCGTCAAAAAGCCGCTGGGGCTGCATGCCGATCGGCTGGGTGTGCATATCCATGTCGTCGCGGCGGACGGGTCGCCGGTGCGCAATCTCGGGTTGTGTGTGGCGAACGCGCATCTGGAGGTGAAGTCGATCATCGCCGCACCGGTCGCCACCGGCATGGCATGCCTGTCCGACGAGGAGCGCGAGCTTGGCGTGGCATTGGTCGAGATGGGGGCGGGGATCACCAACGTCTCGTTGTTCGCGGGCGGGATGCTCGTGGGGCTGACCTCGATCCCCTACGGCGCGCAGGACATCACCGACGATATCGCCAGCGCGTTCGGCACCAGCCGGGCGCAGGCCGAGCGGCTGAAATGCTTCTACGGATCGGCCAATGCCTCGCCGCGCGACAATCACGACATGATCGAGGTCGCGCCGATCAGCGAGGACGGGCAGGCCGAGGGCAGCCGCATCACGCGGGCGCAGTTGATCGCGGTGATCCGTCAGCGGCTCGATCACCTGATCGGCGAGGTGCAGAAGGCGCTGACCGAGCTGAAATTCTCCGGGCCCGTGGGGCGGCAGGTGGTGCTGACCGGTGGTGGCGCGGAGATGAAGGGCATTGCCGATTATGCGCAGCAGGCGTTGGGGCGGTCGGTCCGCATTGGGCGTCCGCGCGGGTTGACGGCGTTGCCGGAGGCACATTCCGGGCCGGCATTCGCGACGCTGGCGGGGCTGGCCTTCTATGCCGCGTCCGACCCGGTCGATCTGCGGTCGTTATCGAGCAAGCATCAGACGGTGCACCGGCCGAAAGGGCTGGGGGCGATCCGCCGCCTGATCGCGATGGCGCGGGCGAATTATTGAAGATTTACGACATCTGGTGTGTTTCGCGCTGGCACGCCGCCAAGTGTTGGTGCAGAACGGTTAACATTAAAACTTTGGCGCCGGGGTGTGGGCGCGCGTTGGAGACCAGACCATGAGCATCGAATTTCTTGCCCCCGAAGTCGACGAATTGACCCCGCGCATCGCGGTGATCGGTGTGGGCGGCGCGGGCGGCAACGCGATCGCCAACATGATCGCTGCCGAGGTGCAGGGTGTGGACTTCCTGGTCGCCAATACCGACGCGCAGGCGCTGAAGCAGTCGACCGCATCGAAGCGTATCCAGCTGGGTGCTAAGATCACGCAGGGCCTCGGTGCCGGCAGCCGGCCCGAGATCGGTCGCGCTGCGGCGGAAGAGACGATCGACGCGCTCGCCAAGATGCTCGAGGGCAGCCACATGGTGTTCATCGCCGCCGGCATGGGTGGCGGCACCGGCACCGGTGCGGCTCCGGTCATCGCCAAGGCGGCGCGCGACATGGGCATCCTGACGGTGGGCGTGGTGACCAAGCCGTTCGCCTTCGAAGGCAGCCGTCGCGCCAAGAGCGCCGAGGCAGGCATCGAGGAATTGCAGAAGTACGTCGATACGCTGATCGTCATTCCGAACCAGAATTTGTTCCTGGTCGCCAATGCGAACACCACCTTCAAGGAGGCTTTCCAGATGGCGGACGAGGTGCTGCAGCAGGGCGTGCGCGGCATCACCGACCTGATGGTCATGCCGGGCCTGATCAACCTCGATTTCGCCGACGTCCGTTCCGTCATGCAGGAAATGGGCAAGGCGATGATGGGCACCGGCGAAGCGACCGGCGACAATCGAGCGATCGAGGCGGCGTCGAAGGCGATCGCCAACCCGCTGCTCGATGGCGTGTCGATGAAGGGTGCCAAGGGCGTGATCGTCTCGATCACCGGCGGCGACGACATGCGCCTGCTCGAAGTCGACGAGGCCGCGAACCATATCCGCGAACTGGTCGATGAGGACGCGAATATCATCTGGGGTTCGGCATTCAACCCCGAACTGGAAGGCAAGATCCGCGTGTCGGTCGTCGCGACCGGGATCGAGGCGACCGCGCGTCCGGCCGAAGCCGCGCCATCGTCGCGCGCCTTCAGCTTCTCCGCGCCGAAAAAAGCCGAGGAGGCTCCGGTTGCCGCAGCGCCCGTGGCGGAGCCGCAGACCGCACCGGTAGCGACCGTGGACGAATTTGCGACGCCGGAGCCGGAAGCTGTCGCTCCTGCGCCCGAAGCGGCCGACGAACTGGTGCTGGGCAGCGACATCGTCGCGCCGCCCGCGACGCCGGCGGCGAAGACGCCGATCACGTTCGGCGACGAACCTGCGGCACCGGCGCTGGATGTTGCCGAAGGTGGCGCGCGTCGGCGGTGGTTGTCGCCCGGTGCGCCGGCAGAGACGCCTGCCGCCGAAGCCCCGGCCGAGCCGGTCGCGCCCGCACCACGCGTGAAGTTGGGTGGCACCTTGTTCGAGCGCATGTCCGGCGCGACGCGCGGTGCCGCGCGCGACGAGGAAGCCGAGAAGAGCGAGAAAGACGCGCTCGATATCCCGCGTTTCCTGCATCGCCAGAACAATCAGTGAGGTGATACGGACGACGCGGACCGGCTTGTCGCCGGCCCGCGTCGTCCCGTCGCGTGCCGGCGATGTGGGACATTGCCGGTTCACCCGGCTTGGCGTCTAGAACAGGTTCGTTCTGGGTTGTTTCGCCACCCACGTTCGCCCTGACCCCGTCGAGGTTCATCTATCCTTGCCGCCGGTAACGGAAAAGAACAGTGCTTCGACAAGCTCAGCGCGAACGGAGTGGGGTTATCAATTCAGGCCAATCTTGCTTTAGGCTCTCGGCCCGATGAAACCGCTTCTGATGACATCCGCCGCTGCGATGGCTTTAGCCATGGTGATGACGATTCCTGCCGCCGGCGCGCAGGTGTTCGTTCAGCCGACGCCCGGTCAGCCACAATATGGTCCGCAATCCCCGGCCGATGAACTGGCCAGCGAGATGCGCGTGCTCGCCGTCACCCCCACCGATGTGCGCGCGATGGTGCGGGCCGGCGAACTGACGCTCAAGCTGGACGATGCGACGGCGGCATCGGGTTTCTTCGCGCGCGCGGAACGGATCGACCCGAACAATCCACGCATCAAGGCGGGCAAGGGCATCATCCTGCTCCGGTCTGGCCGACCGGGCGAGGCGCTGCGCCGTTTTGCCGAGGCCGAGCAGTTGCGCGGCGACGTGCGCACCTTCGCGGCCGAACGCGCTCTCGCTTACGATCTGATCGGCGAACAGGAACGGGCGAAGCGCGATTACCGGCTGGCGCTGAAATCCGGCGCGCTGAACGAGGTGGGTGCGGACGAAACTGCGCGTCGTTATGCACTGTCGTTGGGCATTTCGGGCAAGCGCGACGAGGCGCTGGCGCAGATCGATCCGTTGCTTCGCCGCAGCGATCGCGGCGCGTGGCGCGCGCGCGCCTTCATCCTGGCGATGAACGGCGACGGGCGCGGGGCGGAGCGGATCGCGGCGAGCATGATGCCGGGCGGGCTGGGGCAGGGCCTGCAGCCGTTCTTCGACAAATTGGCGACATTGGGGCCGGCGGATCGCGCCTTCGCGGTGCATTTCGGCGAGGTGCGCATGACGCCGCAACGTCTGGCCGATGCACGGATGGCACCGGTACTTGCTGCATTGGGGCCCGATCCGGACAAGCCGGTGGCGGTCGCGGTCGTCGCTGCGCGCCCGGTCGAGGTCGCGATCAGCACGAACAAGCGCGACAAGAAACGTGGCAAGCGCGACAAGATCGTGTTGGCGGTCGCGGAACAGGCACCGGTGCCGCTGCCACCGCCGCCGACCTATCAGGCACCTGCCGTGGCGATGGTGCAGGCCTTGCCGACGCGGCCGACCTACGCCCCGCTGACGCGCTCGCCACTGCTCTCGTCGACGCCCACTCCGACCCCGACCCCAACTCCGTCGCAATCGGTTGTGCTCGCCTCGAACCGGGCGAACCTGCCGAGCGCTCTGCCAGTGCCGCGTCGCGACACCGTGGCACCCAATCGCGCGGCGGCGGAGACGGACATGCGCGTGACGAGCGTCGTGCCCGATCGGTCGATCGCGCCGATGGCCCGCTCGGGGCTGGTGCCGGCGCGGTCTGCGCTGTCTTCCACACCGGCACCGGCACCGGCACCGGCACCGGCACCGGCACCGGCACCGGCACCGACGCCCGCTCCGCTCGGTGAGGCGGCGGGTCCGTACGAACCGATCACTCCGGCGATTGTCGCCAAAGCGTCTCCTGCGCCGTCCGTGCCAGCGCCGACCATCGTCGCCGCTCCCAAGGCGGACGTTACGCCTGCACCGGCACCCCAATCGACCTCGCCGGAATTGGCGACGCCGACCGTCGCGGTGCGGGAGCCGACCATCGCGCAGGCTGCGCCGAAATCGCTGCCGCCAGTGCCGGGGCCGATCAAGGGCGAGGATTCGATCCTCGCCAAGATCATCGCCAACATCACCGTGCCGGGCTCCGAACTCGATGTATCGACGCCGGAGCGCGAAGCGGCGCCGGTCGCTGCGGCGGACCCGGTCAAGCTGGCGGAGGTCGCACCGCGTCCGATCGCCAAGGCTCCGGTGCGGACCGAACCCGATCCCGCCGAGATCGAAGCCAAGGCCGCCGCCGAGAAGGCGCTGGCCGACAAGAAGGCGGCGGACAAGAAGCTGTCCGACAAGAAACTCGCCGACAAGAAATTGGCGGACAAGAAAGCTGCCGATGCCAAGAAGCTGGCCGACGCCAAGAAGGCGGAGGAGCTGAAGCGCAAGAACGATCCCAAGATCCTCGAACCCTCGCGGATCTGGGTGCAGGTGGCGGGCGGCGCGAACGAGGGCGATCTGCCCAAGGAATGGGCCAAGGTGCGCGAGAAGACGCCCGCCGCGTTCAAGGGCAAGAGCGGCTGGATGACGCCGCTACGCGCGACCAATCGCGTGCTGACCGGGCCGTTCAAGACCGATGCGGAGGCGCGGTCGTTCGTCAACGCGCTGGCGAAGGAGGGGATGTCGGGTTTCACGTTCACCAGCGAGGCGGGGCAGAAGGTTACGCGGCTGGGCGGGAAGTGAGTTTGCGCTATGCTCAATTATCGTCGTCATCCCGGACTCGATCCGGGATCGAACGTGCCGCACGGATCGCAGGCGTTGCTTCCGCGGCACGCTGGATCCCGGATCAAGTCCGGGATGACGGTTATGGGTTTGGCGAGGGCTGGGTTTGAACACGCCCGCCCCATGGGCGTCCAACCCCGAACACAGCCGAGGCCGCCTGCATCCCGAACGCGTCGGCTCCGTGCGCGGCCCGCGCGATGCGTTTCAGCGCGACCGTGATCGCATCATCCATTCGATCAGCTTCCGCCGGCTGCGCCACAAGACCCAGGTTTTCATGTCGCCCGATGGCGATCATTTTCGCGTTCGCCTGACGCACAGCTTAGAGGTGGCGCAGATCGGGCGGACGATCGCGCGCGCGCTGGGCCTGAACGAGGATCTGACGGAGGCGCTCTGCCTCGCCCACGATATCGGCCATCCGCCGTTCGGCCATGCCGGGGAGGATGCGCTGAAGACCGCGCTCGCGGAGCATGGCGGGTTCGATCACAACGGCAATACGCTGCGGGCGTTGATGACGATCGATTCGCCCTATCCGCGCTGGCCGGGGCTGAACCTGACGTGGGAGACGCTGGAGGGGCTGGCCAAGCATAACGGGCCGATCCACGATGTTGGCTGGGCGCTGGCGCAGGCGGATGCGGCATTTTCGCTGAATCTGACGCGCTGGCCGAGCCTCGAGGCGCAGGTCGCGGCGATCGCCGACGACATTGCCTATGACAATCACGATATCGACGATGGCCTGCGCGCCGGACTGCTCAGCATCGATCAGATGATGGCGGTCGGCTTCGTCGCGGACGGGTGGCGGCAGACCTGTTCCGACAATGACGATATCCCGCCGATCAAGCTGGTGGGCGAACTGATCCGGGCGCAGATCGGCGCGATGGTCAACGATGTGATCGCCGAAACGCGTACGCGATTGGCCGATGCGCGGATCGAGACGGCGGACGACGTGCGGGCGGCAGGGCAATTGGTCGGATTCTCCGACGCGATGCGCGAGGACGAGCGCGTGTTGAAGCGCTTCATGTACGCCAATTTGTATCACCATCCGCGCCAGTTGGAGGCGGCGAAGGCAGCGCACGGGGTGGTCGCGGGGCTGTTCGCGGCGTATCACGCCGATCCGGCGCTGATGCCGGGGGATTGGCCGCAACGCCTGCCGGCGAGCGAACCCGAGCGCAGTCGGCATATCGCCGATTTCATTGCCGGAATGACGGATCGCTACGCCGTGACGCGATACCGCGAGGCGGTGGGGCCGGTGGATCTGCCCGAGGGGTTTTGAGATCCGCCCGTTCGCTTTGAGCTTCCAAGCTCAAAGCGAACGGGGTTTCGGATCAGCGAGCAGCCAATTCCATGCCTTCGGCATTCGCGCTGGCGACATCGAACGACACGGGTACGCCGCCCGAACGGCCGGTCACATGGCCGTCCCGCACGGTGAGGCGGAAGTCGCGACCCGAGGAGCTGCGGCCCGACAGGATCGTCGCGTCGCCCTTGACGGCGGCGGTGTAGACATAGGTTTCGCCGTCGCGGGTGAAGCTGCGCTGGCCGGCCGTGTCCTTGGCGAACGCTGGGGCGGCGGCGAGCGTGGCGAGCAGGGCGGCGGCGGTGAGGAGCTTAGTCATGGTCTGGTCCCTTCGAATTACGAAGCCGGATCAGCATCCCGTCCTGTGATCGTCGTTTGTTGCCATCATCATATTGCAGTGCAGCATAATCCCAAGCGCAAAGATTGCGCGACCGGTTGCACCAAACGCACGATGGTTCGTGCGGTTGGTACACTTCTGCGACAAAGGCGGCGTAGGCAGGATCAGCGAATATGAGGGTGGTGCCATGGCGGACGTCAATATCGCGTTGAACCGGTTCGGCCTCGGTGCCCGCCCGGACGAACCGGTGCCCAACGACGCGAAGCGCTGGCTGATCGGGCAATTCGATTCCTATCAGGCGACCCCACCCGCCTTGGCCGCGATGCCCGGGCGACGGGAGGTGGCCAACGAACTTGCCGATTATCTCGAACAGCAGCGACTGGCGCGTCAGCAGGGGCTGGGCCCGAACCAGCGGAAGACACAGGCGGTTCAGGGCCGACCGTCTTCGATGGCGGAAGGCGCGGCGATGGCCGCCCCGGCGATGACCGAGCAGGCCGGCGCACTGCCCGGCGACAAGATGCTACCGCCCAAGGCCGATATGGAGAGCGGCGCTCCGGATCCGGTGAAGCAGGCCCGGCAATTCGCCCGCAGGCAGGGCCAGCAATATTATGTCGGCGCGGTCGGCGCGCGCGCCACCGCCGCACTCGTCACGCCGGCACCATTTGTCGAGCGGCTGGTGTATTTCTGGGCCAATCATTTCGCGGTCTCGGCGGATAAGCTGACCGTGATCGGGCTGGCCGGGCTGATGGAGTTCGAGGCGATCCGCCCGCATGTGCTGGGCAAGTTCGGCGATATGCTGAACGCGGTGGAGCGGCATCCGGCGATGCTGCTGTATCTCGATCAGGCGCAGTCGGTCGGGCCGAACAGCTTTATCGGTGCGCGATCGGGCCGGATCGGCCCAAGTCAAGTCGGGGGGGGACAGCGCAAGATCGGCCTCAACGAGAACCTCGCGCGCGAGATCATGGAGCTGCACACGCTGGGCGCGCGCAGCGGCTATACCCAGAGCGATGTGACCGAATTCGCCCGCGCGATGACCGGCTGGACCGTTGCTGGCATCGCGCGGGGGCCGGGCGCGCGCTTCGTCGATGCGGCGGGCCAGCCCGGCGACTTCGTCTTCGCGGACCGGCTGCACGAACCGGGCGGGCGCACGATCATGGGCAATGGCTATGCCCAGCAGGGTGAGGCGCAGGCGCAGGCGGTGCTGAACGACCTCGCCGTCCACCCGGCGACCGCTACGCATCTCGCGACCAAGCTCGCGCGACACTTTGCCGGCGATACGCCGCCGCCGGCGCTCGTGGCGCGGATGCAGGCCGCCTATCTCAAATCGGGCGGGGACTTGCCGAGCGTGTACCGCGTGCTGATCGACTCGCCCGAAACCTGGGCTCCGGCGCCGGCCAAGTTCAAGACGCCGTGGGAATGGTCGGTGTCCGCCTATCGCGCGATGGGCGCGATGGCCGTGCAGCCGCAGGTGATGACCGGGCTGTTGACGCAACTCGGTCAGCCGACCTGGCGGCCGGGATCGCCCGCCGGCTATGACGATATCGCGGGGTCCTGGGCCGGGCCGGACGCGGTGATGCGCCGGGTCGAGGCGGCGGAGCGGTTCGCCGGGCGCGCCGGGCAGACGATTGACGCGCGCACGCTCGCGCCCAGACTGTTCCCGGCGGCGGTCAGCCCGGCCACCGCGCAGGCGCTGACGCGGGCGGAAAGCCCGTCCCAGGCACTGGCCTTGCTGCTCGTCGCCCCAGAATTCATGCGGAGATAATCCAATGATCGATCGACGCCATTTCGTTCGCAGCGGTGCGCTCGGCATCGCCGCCCTCGGCCTTGCGCCGCGCCTGGCCTTCGCCAAGGCGGAGACGGACAATAGGTTCGTGTTCATCATCCAGCGCGGCGCGGCGGACGGGCTCGGCACGATCGCGCCGGTCGGTGACCCGGCGTTCGTCGGTGCGCGCGGTGCGCTGGCGGCAGATTTCGCCAATGCGATGAAGCTGGATTCGATGTTCGCGCTGCATCCTTCGCTGGCGACGGTCGGCGGGATGTACACCAAAAGCGAGGCGCTGTTCGCGCACGCGGTCGCCTCGCCATATCGCGATCGATCGCATTTCGACGGGCAGAACGTGCTCGAAACCGGTGGGACGGGGGCGTATCAGGTCAAGGACGGCTGGCTCAACCGCCTGCTCTCCGTCCTTCCGCCGCAACAGGCCAAGGCGATCGCCGTCGCGGCCACGGTGCCGCTGGCGCTGCGCGGTCGGAACGAAGTGGGGTCCTACGCGCCCTCCAGCCTGCCCGATGCCTCGGATGACCTGCTGCAGCGCGTGACCATGCTCTATGAAGGCGACAGTCAGCTTCACGCGCTGTGGAGCGAGGCGATGGGTACGCGGATGCTGACGAGCGACCTGGCGGGCGACAATGGCCGCAACGCCGCCGCGACCGGCGCGCTCGCGGCTCGGCTGATCGCCCCGGCCAATGGCGCGCGCATCGCGATGATCGAAACCGGCGGCTGGGACACGCACGCCCAGCAAAGCGCACGCCTCGGACAGCAACTGAAAGGGCTGGACGCGATGATCGGCGCTTTGCAGGCGGGACTTGGTCCGGTTTGGGCCGACACGATGGTGCTGGTCGCGACCGAGTTCGGCCGCACCGTGGCCGTCAACGGCACCGGCGGCACCGATCACGGCACCGGCAGTTCGGCGATGCTGATCGGCGGCGGCGTGAAGGGCGGGCGCGTGATGGCCGACTGGCCGGGGCTGGGCACGGCGGCGCTTTACGAAGGGCGCGACCTGAAACCGACGATGCAGCTGGATGCCCTGATCGGCGGCGCGGTCTCGGCGCATTTCGGGGTGGAGCCGGGGCGGGCGATGGCGGCACTGTTTCCGGCGACGAGCCGGACAGCGGCGGTACAGGGTTTGACGCGGGTCTAACCTGTCGTTGCCACACAGACAGTCCTATATATATTTACAACAATATCACTTGTCATCCAAAGCCTGATCGGTCAGCTATTGCTCAAATCGATGGAGCAAAAGTTACGATGCGGAAGACGATTTTGTTGATCGCTTTGATAGCTTTGCCCGGCGGCGCGTATGCTCAATCAGCGGCGGAGCCTTTTACCGGTTTTCATGCTGGTCCGGCGATTGGTGCGGTTGATCATCACTTTGTGCTTGAAGAGTCCACCAGCGGTGGACCGATCCGGCAGTTCAATGTGACGCGTTGGGGGATTGGTGGCGAAGGCTTCGCCGGTTACGATCTAGCCGTTACTCAAAAAATAGTTGTTGGCGCAGAAGCAGCGTTTGATTTTGGCGGTCGATCGGCAATTGAGAGCAATCGGGATTATACATTCGGAATAGTTCCCCGTCATGGGTTCAGCCTTTCAGTGAGACCTGGCTACAAAGCTGGTTCCCGCGTTTTACTTTATGCCGGGGGCGGTTTCGGAGGCCATGATTATCGGGTCGTCGATTCGGCGTCATCGGCTGCCGATAGCGACATGACCCATACCCGAAGTTTTATTTTACGCGGTGGCGCGGAGTATGCGTTTTCGCGCCGAGGCCGTGTTCGATTCGAATTCCAACATCTTGACGGCACACGCAATCTGTTCATGCTCGGATTTCCTTTTCGTTTCTAACCGGCGGGATGTGATGATGAAGATGCTGGCGACGCTGCCGATCATTTTCCTGTTTGCCGCAGCAGCACCTGAGCCTCGACCGGACGCCTGGCTCCAGCAGCGTCTGGATCGAATATTGGTTGCAGCAGGTCAATCGGCCGGATCTATCGAAGCGCACTGGTCGTCAACCGAGGATCTCCGGCTGGAACAACGCGGCGCGGTGGTCGCCATCCCGCAATCTTTGGTGGCTACCGCCCCGTCGGAGCAGGCGCTGGATGGCGTATTGTCGATGGTCGTCGCTTATCAAAGGCAAGATGCACGAGCCAAACGCGGGCCATCGGCAGGTGAGGTCGCTGCGGTCGTTGCGCTAACGGCATTGACGGGCGGGGCTACTGACGGTCAGAGTTCGAACACCAAGTTCCTGCCGATTGTTCCCGATGGCATGGCGAGCCGTGATGTCGATTTCGATGCGGCGCGGCGGCGTGCCGCTTGGCGCGGAGCAAGGTGGAATGTGGCAGTTGGGGGATGCACGCGGGAGTTGGTGGCCTTCCTTCGGCATTTGGCCACGAACCCGGCTGTTATCCTGGGCGGTAAGAACTCCCGGCTGGTTAGCGCGGAACCGGCCAGACGGATTTTACGCGATATGGGGACACTGGCGTCTCCGTCCGATGAGCCGTGTGCGCAGGCAAGCGACCCGACCTTCCGATCGTTTCAGGAAAAAATAAAAGCCTGAGCCGGCGTTGGCTTTCGAAGGCCACGCTTCCAGGGCGGGATCTTGCCGGCATAATTGCTCAGGCCGGCATCGGTAGATTTGAAGCCATCGCGCATCTCCGCTAAGGCCCGCGCTCGCTTTCAGGTTCGGACTTTTTCCATGACGCTCTACACCCGTTTCGCCGCGCATCTCGATGCGGTGCTCGATACCCTCGTTGCTTCGGGCGATCTGCCGGAGGGGCTCAATCGCACGGCCGTGACGGTGGAGCCGCCGCGTGACGTGACGCATGGCGATCTGGCGACCAATGCCGCGATGGTGCTGGCCAAGCCCGCAGCCACCAATCCGCGCGCGCTGGCCGAGAAGATCGCCGCCGAACTGGGCAAGCTCGACGAGGTCGAAACGGTGTCGATCGCCGGACCGGGCTTCATCAACATGACGCTGACCGAGGATATCTGGCGCACCGAATTGTCGGCGATCACCGATGGCGGGGCGGATTACGGGCGGTCGTCGCGCGGCAAGGGCATTACGGTCAATATCGAATATGTCTCGGCCAATCCTACGGGGCCGATGCATATGGGGCATTGCCGTGGTGCGGTGGTCGGCGATGCGCTGGCGTCGTTGCTGGAGTTCGCCGGCAACACGGTGATCCGCGAATATTATGTCAACGATGCCGGTGGGCAGGTCGATGTCCTCGCGCGCTCCGTGCACCTGCGCTACCGCGAGGCGCTGGGTGCGACGATCGAGATCCCGGAAGGCCTGTATCCGGGTGACTACCTGATCCCGGTCGGCCAGGCTTTGGCGCAGGAATTCGGCGATAAGTATGTCGATGCGCCGGAGGCCGAATGGCTCGATCTGTTCCGCAAGGGCGCGGTCGCGTCTATGCTGGTGCTGATCAAGGCCGATCTGGCGCTGCTCGGCATCCATCATGACCTGTTCTCGTCGGAGGCGGAATTGCAGGCGGCGGGCAAGCCCGAGGCGGCCGAGGCGGAATTGCGGTCGCGCGGCCTGATCTATGACGGCGTGCTGGAAGCGCCGAAGGGCGAGACGCCCGAAGATTGGGAGCCGGTGGTGCTGCCGCTGTTCCGTTCGACCCAGTTCGGCGACGATCAGGATCGGCCGATCCGCAAGTCGTCCGGTGCCTGGACCTATTTCGGTGCCGACCTCGCCTACCATTATCAGAAGGCACAGTCGGCGGACGCGCTGATCGATATTTGGGGCGCGGACCATGCCGGCACGGTCAAGCGGATCGTCGCGGCGGTGCAAGCACTGACGGGCGGCAAGACGAAGTTCGACATCAAGATCGTGCAGATGGTACGGCTGCTCCGCGCCGGCGAGCCGGTGAAAATGTCGAAGCGTTCCGGTAACTTCGTGACGCTTGCCGATGTCGTGAATGAGGTCGGCAAGGATGTCGTGCGTTTCACGATGCTGACGCGCAAGGCCGATGCGCAGATGGATTTCGACTTTGCCAAGGTTGTCGAGGCATCGAAGGACAATCCGGTATTCTACGTGCAATATGCGCACGCCCGCATCATGTCGCTGCATCGCCGCGCCAAGGAGGCCGGAATCGCGTGTGCTGGCATCGATCTGTCCCAGCTTGAAACGGACGATCTGGCGCTGGTGAAGCTCGCCGCGCAGTTCCCGCGGGTGGTGGATACCGCCGCAGCGGCACGGGAGCCGCATAGAATCGCGTTTTATCTCTATGACTTGGCGGCGGCGTTCCACGCGCTGTGGAATGTCGGCAACGACAATCCGGCCCGTCGCTTCCTGATTGCCGACGATCCGGTGGTCACGTGCGCGCGTCTTTTCTTGGCCGACGCAATCGGGCAGATCATCCGCAACGGACTTGGCATCATGGGGGTGCAGGCGGTCCAGGAGATGAATTGATGGCTTCCGACAACCACGCGGTGCGTGACGAGGATCGGCTGCCCTGGCTGGAAACGGTCGAGGAGGATTACGACAACGGGCCGAGCATCGCGCGGATTCTCGGTCTGGTCGTGATCGGCCTGGCGGTGATCGCGGCGGCGATCTTCGGCTATCACTATTTCCAGAAAAGCCGGGGGGCTGACGGAAACGGTGCGCTGATCGAAGCGCAGCAGGGCGACTATAAGGTCAAGCCCGAGGAGCCGGGCGGGCTGAAGGTGAAGGGCGAGGGCGATACCGCGATCGCGACCAGCGATGGCGCGGGCACCAGCAATGGCGTGATCAATCTCGACGCCGCACCGGAAGCGCCGGTGGCGGGCACCAAGGCCAAGCCGGGATCTCCGGCGCCGGCCGCCGGCGCGGCCAAAACGGTGGCACCGGTGCCTGTATCCGGCGGCAAGCTGACGGCAGCACCGACCGGTCCCGACATCAACGTGGCAGGCGCGGGTGCTTCGGGCGGGTCGCTGGTCCAGCTCGGGTCGCTGGGCAGCGAAGCGGAGGCCAATGCGGTCTGGGCGAAACTGTCCAAGCGATTCACCGATCTCGCGCCGCTCGGCAAGTCGGTCCAGAAGGCCGAGGTCAACGGCAACACCGTCTACCGCCTGCGCGTGAACGCCGGCAGCGCGGGCCAGGCCAAGACGCTGTGCGGCAAGCTGAAGGTCGCGGGCGAGGCGTGTTTCATTCCGAGCAATTGAGCTCGGGCAATCGTTTCCGTCCGTCCTGAGGACATCATCCCTACTCAGGGCGGGCGGAGCTTGTTAGAACGGGGCATGATCCCCGTAATCTTCGGCCTGTCGGGCCTCGAAATCACTGCGGCAGAACGCAGTTTCTTTTCCGCCGCGAACCCTGCCGGCTACATCCTGTTCAAACGCAATATCGAGAACCGCGCGCAGGCCCGCGCGCTGACCGACGATCTGCGTGCTATGTCCGGGCGGGACGACCTGCCGATCCTGATCGATCAGGAGGGCGGTCGCGTGGCGCGGATGCGCGCGCCGGAATGGCCGGAATTCCCCGCGGGCCCGGCCTTCGATGCGCTGTACGAACGCGCGCCGATTTCCGGGATCGAGGCGGCGCGGGTGAATGCGCAGGGCATCGCGCTGATGCTGGCGGAGGTCGGCATCACGGTCGACTGCCTGCCGCTGCTCGATGTGGCGCAGCCCGATACGACCGAGGCGATCACCTGCCGCGCTTTGGGGAGTGAGCCGTTGCGGGTGGCGGCGATGGGGCGGGTGATTCTGGACGGGCTCAGGCGCGGTGGGGTCGTCGGGGTGGTCAAGCATATGCCGGGGCATGGGCGGGCGATCGTCGATACGCATTACCATTTGCCGACCGTCACGGCATCGGATGCCGAACTGGAGATCGACCTCGCGCCGTTCATCGCGCTGAAGGATGCGCCGATGGGCATGACATCGCACATCATATTCGAAGCCTGGGATCCGGAGCGCCCCGCAACGCTATCGCCGATCATCGTGCAGGATATCATCCGCAAGCGGATCGGCTTCGACGGGCTGTTGATGACCGACGATATCGACATGAAGGCGCTGAGCGGAAGCGCGGGCGACAAGGCGGCGGGCGCGATCGCGGCGGGGTGCGACATCGTGCTCGATTGCTGGGCGAGGATGCCGGAGATGGAGGACATTGCCGGGCGGGTGAGCGCGATCTCCGATGTGTCGCGGGCGCGGCTGGACCGGGCGATGGCGACGATCGCGGGGGCGGTGCCGCAGGGCGATCTGGCGGAACTGATCGCCAAGCGGGATGCGCTGCTGGCCGTGGTGTGAATGATCCTTGGCCCAAAACCCGTCACCCCAGCGCAGGCTGGGGTCTCCCCGAGGCGCGCGGATCGCACACCCCATTGAGATCCCAGCCTTCGCTGGGATGACGACGGGGTTGGTGACGAAGGGGTTTAGGTGGCGTCGCGATTATGCGTAATGTGTCGCCGTGACCGACGAACCCGAACAACTGACGCTGGATATCGACGGGTGGGAAGGGCCGCTCGATCTGCTGCTCGATCTGGCGCGGCGGCAGAAGGTGGATCTGCGCGAGATTTCGATCCTGGCGCTGGTCGATCAATATCTGCGCTATGTCGAGGAGGCGAAGGCGATCAAGCTGGAGCTGGCCGCCGATTATCTCGTCATGGCGGCGTGGCTCGCCTATCTGAAATCGGCGCTGCTGCTGCCGCGCGATCCGGAGGCGCAGCCCGATCCCGAGGAACTGGCGCTCCGGCTGCAACTCCGCCTCGAACGGCTCAACGCGATGCGCGAGGCCGGGGCGCGGCTGATCGCGCGCGACCGGATCGGGCGCGACGTGTTCGTGCGGGGCAGTCCTGAGGGGCTGCGGACGGTGCGCAAGGCGTTGTGGCAGGCGGAGATTTTCGATCTCATCGCGGCCTATGGGCGGATCACCGCGCGGACGCGCCCGGTGATGCATGTCGTCGCCGATCGCCATGTGATGACGCTGGACGCGGCGCTCGAGCGCGTATCGAGACTGCTCGGCATGACTGTCGAATGGGGCACGATCGAAAGTTTCCTGCCCGATGCGGCGGCGGGGCCTTTTCGCAAATCGGCGCTGGCGAGCAGCTTCCTCGCCGCGCTGGAACTGGCGCGGCAGGGGCGGGTGGAACTGCGCCAGAAATCGCCCTTCGCTCCGCTATATCTGCGTGCGCCGGCATGACGCCGTTCAATTCTGGGCCCGACGATCTGACCCGCGCGGTTGAGGCGGTGCTGTTCGCCGCGAACGAACCGATGACGGCGGAGGCGATCCGCGCGCACCTGAACGGAGCGACCGGCGTGGGCGAGGCGCTGGCGCGGCTGCAGGCGGATTATGACGGGCGCGGCGTGGAACTGGTGGTGCGCGGCGACCGCTGGCATTTCCAGACCGCGGCGGACATGGCGCACCTGCTGCGCCGCGACCGCGAGGAACCGCGCAAGCTGAGCCGCGCGGGCATCGAGACGCTGGCGATCATCGCCTATCACGAACCGGCGACGCGCGCGGAGATCGAGGCGATTCGCGGCGTGCAGATATCTAAAGGCACGATCGATGTGCTGATGGAGGCGGGCTGGGTTCGGCCGGCGGGGCGGCGCGAGGTGCCGGGCCGACCGTTGCTGTACGCCACGACGGCGGATTTCCTCGCGCATTTCGGCCTGTCCAGCCGCCGTGACCTGCCGGGGCTCGACGATCTCAAGGCGGCGGGGCTGCTCGATCCGGTCGACATCGCTTTTGAAACTATCGAGGTGGTCAATCCGTATGAGGAAGACTAGATAGGGCGTAACTCCAAGGAGAAGTTTCATGGGTAGTTTCAGCCTCGTGCATTGGCTGGTGTTGGGCGTCGTGATGGTGCTCGTGCTGGGCGGCGGCCGCTTCTCCAATATGATGGGCGACGTCGCCAAGGGCATCAAGCAGTTCAAGAAGGGCATGGCCGAGGAAGACGGCAAGCCGGAGCCGTCGCGGATCGACGCGAAGCCGGCGGCCGATCCGGCGTTCGACCGCGATGGCGAAAAGCTGCGCGAAGAGCGCTGACGCCTCGCTCAATCCCGTTCGCCCCGAGCCTGTCGAAGGGCCGCACTTCTGCGCTACGGCGGAAAGAAGAACGGCCCTTCGACAGGCTCAGGGCGAACGGTTTGGTTTATCTCCCAGCACTTCTGATTGAACGATAGCCCTTCATGTTCGACATCGCGCCCACCGAATTGATGCTCGTCGCGGTCGTCGCGCTGGTCGTCATCGGGCCCAAGGATCTGCCGCGCGCGATGCGCTTCGTCGGTCATTGGGTCGCGAAGGCGCGTGGCGTGATGGGGCAGGTCCGTTCCGGTTTCGACACGATGGTGCGCGAAGCCGAGCTTCAGGAAATGGAAAAGAAGTGGGCCGAGGAAAACGCCCGGATCATGCGCGAGCATGCCGATCCGGTGGCGGCCCTGCCCAGCACGCCGGCCGATCATGCCGGTGAGACCGTCGTCGATCACGTGTCGGAAGACGCGCCACCGGTGATGGTCGAAGCACCGACGATCGCGCCGCCGGTCGTCGTGCCTGCCGCCGAACCGCAGCTCGAACTCGAACCCGGCGCGCCAGCGACCAAGACGGCCAAAGCGCGCAAGCCCCGCGCGAAGAGCACCGAACCCAAGGCCGCATCGTGAGCGACGAACCAAGCGAGATCGACGCATCGCGTGCGCCCCTGCTCGATCATCTGATCGAGTTGCGCCGCCGCTTGCTGTATTGCGCTGTCGCGATGCTGCTGACGTTCCTGATCGGCTTCTATTTCTCGCGCCCGATCTTCGCCTTTCTGGTCCACCCGCTGGTGATGGCGGGGCAGAAGACGATCATTTCGACCGAAGTGTTCGGCGGCTTCCTGGTGCAGGTGAAGGTGGCGTTCTTCGCCGCGATGATGATGTCGTTCCCGGTGATCGCTAACCAATTGTGGCAGTTCGTGGCACCCGGCCTCTACCGCCAGGAAAAGCGCGCGCTGTTTCCGTTCCTGCTCGCCACGCCGGTGCTGTTCATCGCCGGCGCATCGATGGCCTATTTCATCGCCGTGCCGATGGCGTTGAAATTCCTGCTGTCTTATCAGGGCGATCTCGGCGGGATCCGTCAGGAGGCGCTGCCAACGGTGACGAGTTACCTGTCGTTCGTGATGCAATTCCTGTTCGCGTTCGGCCTGTCGTTCCTGCTGCCGGTGCTGCTGATGCTGCTCGAGCGCGCCGGGATCGTCACGCGCAAGCAATTGGTCGCCGCGCGGCGCTACGCGATCGTCGCGGCGTTCGCGATCGCGGCGGTGCTGACGCCGCCCGACGTCGGCTCCCAGCTATTGCTCGCGATACCGCTGGTGCTGCTGTACGAGATGGCGCTGATCGGCATCTGGTTCACCGAGCGCAAGCGCGCAAAGGTCGCGGCGGAAACGCCTGAGGTCGTTCCGGAGTAAGGTCCATTCCTCCGTCATCCTGAACTTGTTTCAGGATCCAGGCGGGGACGGATCACCCACGGACACTGTCTTTGTGGCCACTGACCGCGCCTGGATGCTGAAACAAGTTCAGCATGACGAGGACGCGCATAGAAAAAGGCCCCCTCCCGGGTGGGAGAGGGCCTTTCCTGTTCCGGCCTGAGCCGAAAGCTTACTTGGCGTCCTTGGCCGTCTTGGCGACCGTCTGGCCGGCTGAGGACACGTCCTTGCCGGCACCTTCGATCGTGTTGCACGCGCTGACCAAAAGGGCTGCGGCGACGACGGCCATTCCTGCGAATTTACGCATCGGGATACTCCTTGCTGTTGATATGGTTGAGAACCTGAGCTGAGAATGATCGGATCGCCGGTTCGTTCCGGTCACGACGCGACATTTGCGGCGACCCGTGGTGCCGTTCGAATATTCGCGATGTGGGGAAAGTTATTGGGCCCGGAAGCGCCTCCGGGGGGGGGAGGGTAGACGCTTCCGGGCCCATGTCTTGGATAGCGAGAGCGGGGGGGCATAAGTTCGCTATCCGAATATCATAACGGGCTGCACGACCATCGGTTCCGGCGATTCTTACAAAAACCGAATCTTTTTTCGATCGGCCGCAGTTTCAGTCGCGGCCGGTCACCGCGATCGTGATTTCGTAGGCACCGATCAGCGGATCATGGTGCAGCTTCGAGCGCAACTGGCGCGAAAGGCCCTCCATGACGCGACCGTAGCGATCCTTGATCGCGACCTGCAACGCATCGCAATCGACCAAAGAAGGCGAACTGATGCGCAGTACCGCGCGCTCCTGGGTTTCGCCGGGCTTCACCGAAATGCGGATCTGCGCCGCCGGGTTGCAGCTCATCGCCAGTTCGACGATCTCGGTGATCAGGAACGCCACGGCGATGCCGATATCCTGATTGACCAGCCACGGTTCGACATCGAGCAGGATGCCCAGGCCGGACGAATTGTCGGGCGCGGTGGCGCGGATGTTGGAGGCGAGTTCGCCGATCACCGAGCGTAGCGAGAGGCCGCGATGCTCCTCCATCTCGGCGAAATGGTGGCGGTGGACCACGGCCAGCGCATCGACGCGACGCTGGATGCCGGCATAGGCCGCGCTGGCCTCGACCGATTTCGCGCTGCGGGCGTGGAAATTGATCAGGCTGGAAATGACCTGCAGGTTGTTCTTCACGCGGTGATGCACTTCGCGGGTCAGCTTGGTCTGGCGCACCAGTCCCTCGGCCAGGCCGGCTTCGTGCGCGGCCACGGTGCGGCTGATGTTGCGGAACGTATCGCCAAGCTCGCGAATCTCCTGCGCAGGCAGCGCGCGGACCTCCTCGGGATCGATTTCCTCGCCGGGAACGTAAGCGGCCACCGCGGTGCGCAGGCGGCGCAGCGGACGGATCAGCAGGCGATCGACGATGAACCAGCCGATGCTGGCGGCGGCGAACCACATCAGGATCGGGAACAGCAAGGCGATCATCACCGGCGGCGTGATCGGCTGGCTGCGGATCGTCATTTCGAGATCGAGATCGCCCAGGCCGAGCGCGACCCGCTGCGTCTCGCGTCGTTCGAGCGTGGCGCGTTCGGGCAGGGGGGTCAGCGTCAATTCGACATCGGCTTGTGCCAGCCGGGTTTCGAACGGGATCGGGAAGCCGCTCGGTTGGCCGATATCGGCGAGGAAGCGGGCAGGGAAGAAGGCGTTGGCGCTCGCTCCGCTGCGATTGCCACCGATCGCCAGCACCACACCCTTTCCGGGCACGACGCGTGCGGCGATCTGCGCGGTGCCGGGGGTGGCGAGCAGGGTGAGATCGGGTGGCAACGCGGTGCCGCACAATACGCGGCGGCTGGCATCGATGATCGCGAAGCGCGTGCCGCTCGCGGCCTGCTGCGCGAACACGCCTTGTGCACGGGCGCAGCTCGGTGCGTCGCCGGCATCGGTGTCGAGCGCGTTGAGCGCCACGCGCAGTGCAGTCATGTCGCCGATCATCTCGATCGCCAGCCGGCGCGCACTTTCCGATGACGCGACGCGCACGCGCGCCCGCGCATCGGCGGTGGCGTTCTGCGCGGTGTTCAGCGTGGCGAAGAAGGCGATCACGGCGAGCGGCAACAAGGCCGCGCTCAGGATCAGGAAGACTTTGGCCCCGGTCGGAATCGCGGCGACGAACAGGGAGGATCGCAGGGGTATATTGCCGACCGCGCCAGATAAGGCGCGTGTGTCGGCGGGCGGGACAGTAACGGTATCGTCGGTCACTATTCGGTCAATCGAGTTTACCCAGAAGATCGAGCAGATCGGCCGGAATGTCTTCCTCCACGGTCTTCTGATACACCGTGCGCAGGGCCGCGCCCATGTCGCGATCCTTGCTCTGCACCCTGGTGGATCCAACCGGAGTCTTTCCGGCCGGTGCCGGCTTCTTCGCAGACTTTGAAGACTCGTCGCCCGAACGCAATGCCGTCCCCCCTGAACACGCCGGCGGCAGCCGGGTACGATTTGAAACACCGATTTGGGATCGGCCCGATGACAAGAAACCGGCCCGCGATCACGAACCGATTAATCGCACGTACATCGTGCGACGACTGCATGAAACCAAATAGCGCGCCGATTGTTCCACCTGCGATGCGAAAATTCCTATTCGACTGAATCGCATTGCAAACCAGCCGAGCCGCTTCCACAAGGACGGCGATTTTTCATGTCAGGAGACCCCGACAGCCATGTCGCTTGGACAGCAGCTTGCCCCCCATCTCCCCTTCCTGCGCCGTTATGGTCGGGCACTCACCGGCAGCCAGACGCATGGCGACCGTTACGTTCGTGCCACGCTGGAAGCGATCGTCGCCGCGCCGAGCGAATTTCCGCGCGATGTCGATCCCCGGCTCGGGCTGTACCGCATGTTTCAGGCGATCTGGGGCTCGACCAATTATGACGAGACGCTGGAGAATTCCTCCGCCGACGACGGTGACGATCAGGAATCGATCGCGCGGGCGCGGCTGGCGCGGATGACGCCGCTGTCGCGTCAGGCATTGTTGCTGACCGCGATGGAAGGCTTCACCCCCGAGGACGCGGCCTATTTGATCGAGGTCGAAACATCCGATGTCGATTCGCTCGTCGCCGAAGCACTGGCCGAAATCGAGAAGCAGACCCGCGCCCGCGTGCTGATCATCGAGGACGAGCCGCTGATCGCGATGGATATCGAGACGATCGTGCGCGATCTCGGCCATGACGTGACCGGTGTCGCAGTGACGCGCGACGAAGCCGTTGCGCTGGCGATGGAAGATCGCCCGGGCCTCGTGCTGGCCGACATCCAGTTGGCCGACGATTCGTCGGGGATCGATGCGGTGAAGGACATCCTCGCCGAATTCCAGGTGCCGGTGATCTTCATCACTGCCTTCCCGGAACGTCTGCTGACCGGCGAGCGGCCCGAGCCGACGTTCCTGATCACCAAGCCGTTCCAGCGCTCCACCGTCAAGGCGGCGATCGCACAGGCCTTGTTCTTCGATTCAGCGACCGTTCCGGCGCTTTAAGCCCGGTCGTCATCCTGAACTCGTTTCAGGATCCAGGCGCGGTCAATTGCCTCATGGACAGTGTCCTTGGGTCGGCTGACCGCGCATGGATGCTGAATCAAGTTCAGCATGACGGCGCTGTTTTGGAAACGAAAGTTCCCAACGATACGGACCCAAAACGGTTTTCGCGGGTTTACCCTGCATGACCGACCCAAACGAAAAAATTCGTGTCTCCGGCCAGGACGCCCGTGCGGGTGCCACGCCGCATATGACACGCTACATCCTGGGCATCTCGCTGGTGCTCGTCATCGTGATCTTCGCGTTCCTGTTCATGAAATAGCGCAGGCTAAGCGTTTGATTTCCGGGGGCGTGCTGGCTTTCTGCCGGTCTTATCCCTATGTCTGACAAGAATAAGGCAAAAGCGGGTGTTCATGTCTGAATCCGAAACGAACGACGACGAGATCGGCGCAGATGCCGCCAACGAGGTCGTCGAGCACGTCGCGTTATCCGATCCCGAGTTCAAGAAAGAGCTGGCACAGGTCATTCCGCATCTGCGCGCCTTCGGGCGCTCGCTGTCGGGCAATCGCGATCTCGCCGACGATCTGGTGCAGGAAACTCTGATGAAGGCATGGGCCGCGCGTCAGCGGTTCCAGGCCGGCACGAACATGCGCGCCTGGACCTTCATCATCCTGCGCAACCTGTATCTTAGCCAGATGCGCCGGGCGCGCTTCAAGGGCGAATGGGACGATCTCGTTGCCGACAAGATTCTCGCCGCGCCGGCGAGCCAGGATCGGCATGTCGAACTCGGCGATATGCAGCGGGCGTTGCTGCATCTGCCGCAGCCGCAGCGCGAGGCGCTGATCTTGGTGGGCGCGGGTGGCTTCGCGTATGAAGAAGCGGCCGAGATTTGCGGCGTCGCCGTGGGCACGATCAAGAGCCGTGTGGCGCGTGGTCGCGTGGCGCTCGAAACGATCCTCGGGGACGGTTCGCTGCCATCGCGCCGCACGCACAGCAACGAGCCGGGCATGACGGCGCTCGATACGATCATGGGTGAAGTCGAAAGCCTGAGCCGCGATCGGGGGTGATTTGCGCAACCGCTGTGCTGTGGTCGGGTGCCCGGAATGTAAAATCATCCACCGTCACCCCGGACTTGATCCGGGGTCCAACTAGCGGCTTTCGATGCGCCTAGTTGGGTCGGGGTACGCGTGCGGCAGGTTGAATCCCGATGAACACGGGCCTCATTCCATTATCGGATTTGCCGACGGTTCAATCGATCCGGTCGAGACTATCAAACAATTGCCGCCAATCCTTTGGCAACTCGTCCTGCTCGTCGTAAGCACGATGCAGCGCACCGGCCATTACATCGCCAGCGAACGGTGCCGTTACGCGAAAAGCGCTCGGGGTTGCGACTTGCGCCGCGTTGAGAAAAGCCTCGGCCATCATCCTGCACAAACGGTCGAACAGCACATTTGTTGCTTGCCAATAGGCCAAAGGAGCGCCGATGTAGCGACTTGCCGCATGGATAGCCCTACGCCAGACCCCCGGATCATCGCCGCCGTATCGCGGGCACGCGCGGAATCTCCGTTCCTGACGATGGTGCTGGGCCGCGAGCCCGATCTCGCCTTTATGCTCGACGCCGGTATCCTGCCGCCGCTCGATCCGGGCTTGCCCGATGCGCCAATATCCCGCGCACTTCGACTAGCGCGACGGCGGATTTCCCTGCTGGTGGCGATCGGCGATTTGGCCGGTGTGCTTGATCTGACTGCGGTAACCGGAGCACTCAGCGATTTTGCCGATCGCGCGCTCGATCTGGCGATCCGCACCGCGATCGAGGAACGTACGCCGGGGGTCGAACCGGTCGGCTTCGTCGGCATCGCGCTCGGCAAGCAGGGCAGCCACGAACTCAATTATTCGTCCGACATCGATCCGATCCTGTTGTTCGATCCCGCGACGCTTCCGTGTCGGGGCCGCGAGGAGCCGCAGGAGGCGGCGGTGCGGATCGGCAAGCGCGTCGTCGAACTGCTCCAGGCGCGCGACGGCGACGGTTATGTCCTGCGCGTAGATCTGCGCCTGCGTCCCTCGCCCGAGGCGACGCCGCTCGCGCTACCGGTCGATGCCGCGATCGCCTATTACGAATCGCAGGCGCTGCCGTGGGAGCGGGCGGCCTTCATCCGTGCCCGGGCCGCAGCGGGAGACATCGCGCTCGGCCAGCGCTTCCTCGACACGATCCACCCGTTCGTGTGGCGGCGCGCGCTCGATTTCGGCGCGATCGGTGAAATCCGCGGCATATCGCGCCGGATCCGCGATCATCATGCGCAGGGCCAGGCGTTCGGCCCCGGCTTCGACCTGAAGCGCGGGCGCGGCGGTATTCGCGAGGTCGAGTTCTTCGCGCAGATCCACCAATTGATCCACGGTGGGCGCGATCCGGGTCTGCGTGCACCGGCGACGCGCGATGCGCTGGCGGCGCTGGCGGGGGCCGGGTGGATCGGCGCGGACGAGGCGGCGGCGATGGCGGAGAGCTATACGCTGCTGCGCACGATCGAACACCGCGTGCAGATGATCGATGATCGCCAGACGCATCACCTGCCGGTCGGCCCCGCGCTGGACGGCGTGGCGCGGCTGCACGGGGTGGAGGATGGCGCGGCGTTGCTCGATCTCCTGCGCCCGCATGTCGCCGGCACCGCGCGCATTTACGATTCGATCGAGCCGGACGAAGGCGATGCGCTGTCGCACGATCCGGCGCGGCTGGCCGATCAACTCGCCGCCGCCGGCATTGCCGATACGACAGGCGCGGTGCAGCGCGTCGCGCAATGGCGCGCCGGGTCCTATGCCGCGTTGCGCAGCCCGGCGGCGCTACAGGCGCTGGAGGCGGTGCTGCCCGCTTTGATCGATGCGCTCGGCACGGCACCCGATCCTCATGCTGCGATCCTGCGGCTCGATGCGATGCTATCGCGGCTGCCCAGCGCGATCAATTTCCTGCGCCTGCTCGAGGCGCGCCCGGCGCTGGCACGTTTGCTCGGCGCGATCCTCTGCCATGCCGAGCCGCTGGCCGAGGCGCTGGGGCGGCGCGCGGACCTGCTCGACGGGCTGATCGACGCGACCGCGCTGGAGGCGGTCGGGTCGGTCGCCGACCTCGCCGCAGAGATGGGGGAGGGCGCGGATTATCAAGCGCGGCTCGATCATGTGCGTAAGGTGGTGGGCGAGAAGCGCTTCGCCTTGGGCGCGCAGATCGTCGCCGGCGTGTCCGATCCGCTCGACGTATCGGCAGGTTATGCGCGCGTCGCGGAGGCCGCGATCCGGGTGCTGGCAGATGCCACGGTCGCCGATTTCGCCACGAAACATGGCCGCGTGCCGGATAGCGAACTGGTCGTCCTGGCGCTGGGGCGCATGGGGGGCGGGGCGTTGACCCACGCCTCGGATCTCGACCTGATCTATCTGTTCACCGGTGATTTCGCCGCAGAATCCGATGGCGAAAAACGTCTGGGGGCAGTGCTTTACTATAACCGTCTAGCACAGCGTCTCACCGCGGCCTTGTCCGTCGCCACCGCGTCCGGACCACTCTACGAGGTCGATACGCGGCTGCGCCCTTCGGGCACGCAGGGGCCGCTATCCGTCTCGCTCGACGGCTTCGCGCGCTATCAGCGCGAGAGTGCGTGGACATGGGAGCATATGGCGCTGACCCGCGCCCGGCCGGTGTTCGGATCGGGGGCGGCGCAGGCCGAAACGGTCGCGGTGATCCAGGCCGTGCTGCACGGCGAGCGCCCGGAGCGCGATTTGATCGCCGATGCGGTGACGATGCGCGCCGACATGGCCGCGCACAAGCCGCCCGCCGGGCCGCTTGACGCCAAGCTTTCGCCCGGTGGACTGGTCGATCTGGAGTTCGCCACGCATGTCGCGCAGCTTGTCCACCGTACCGGCTTCGACGCCAATCTCGGCCACGCGATCGATGCGCTGATCGTCGCGGGGCTGGCCCCGCCGGAGATGCGCGGCGCGCACGATCTGCTCACCCGCCTGATCGTCACGCTGCGCCTCGTCGCGCCCGATGCGCAGGTGCCCGAGCCGACCACGCAGGCGCTGATCGCCCGCGCCGTCGGCCTGCCCGATTGGCCGGCGACGCTTGCCGCGTTCGATCGGACGCGGCAGGAGGTGATGCGATTCTGGGCCAGCGTAGGAGGCGACGATGTCGGTTGAATTGGGCGATACCCTGCCGGACGTGGCGTTGACGCGGCCGGATGGCACGAAGATCGATCTGCGCGCCTCGATCGGCACGCCGCTGGTGCTGTATTTCTATCCCAAGGACGACACGACCGGCTGCACCCGCGAGGCGCAGGATTTCGGTGCGCTCTATCCGGACTTTCAGGCGATCGGAGTCGAGGTGCTGGGCGTATCGAAGGATACGCCGGCGAAACACGCGAAGTTCATCACGAAATACGATCTGAAGGTGCCGCTCGCCAGCGACGAGGATGGCTCCGTAACCGAGGCGTTCGGCGTGTGGATCGAGAAGCAGTTGTACGGCAAAACCTATATGGGCATCGATCGTTCGACCTGGCTGTTCGATGCGGCCGGAACACTGCAAAAGGTTTGGCGCAAGGTGAAGGTGCCCGGCCACGCCGCTGCGGTAATGGAAGCTGCGAAAGCGCTGGGCTGACCGGGCATTCGCACCCGGCAAATTCCCCAATCCGCTCAACGGATTCGGCCCATATGCGCACTTGAATTGTGCGCCGCACCAGAAATATCCGCGAAAGTTCACGTGCCATTCAACGACTCGCCGCGCGACTCCTGCAACTGACCGCGCAAACCGGCGCTTGGGGTTGTTAGTTAAAGACTCTGTGGGTCACAAAGGCTGGGTCAAGAACGCGGAGGGGCTGCGATCGAGGCAAATCAGGGGTTGGATGCCGGAATGTTCCGGTGTCCCTAGCAAGATCGCCGGGGATTAATGACCAAGATTTCCATCGCGCACGTCGCGGAAGACACCGCGAACAAGCTTGCGCGGTTCCGGGCGTGGTTCATCACGCGGGACTTCATCTTCCATGATGGCCGCGCCCTGCGCCGCTTCAGCATCGGTGGCCGGACCCAGGCGATCGCCGCCAGCGTCGCCGCCGTCACGATGTGTTTCTCGGTGTACGGCGTTGCACAGGCCGCCGTCGGCGCCGTGGCGCTGACCGGTATGGTCGATGCGCATTCCTCGGCCGATGCGAAGGTCGCGCAGATGCAGGCGAAGGTCGCCGCGATGCAGGCCGATGTCGCCACGATCAAGAGCGTCGCCCAGGCGCACGCCGTCCGCGTCGAAGAGCGTCAGGCCCTCATCACCGCTGTCGTTACCGGCAAGGGCGCCCCGCGCGAAGTCGCCTCCACCGTCATCGACCCCAAGGCCGCGAAGCTCGCCGCCGATGTCGTCGCCCCGCTGGAGAAGATCGAACGCCGCCAGGTCGTGTTGGCCGTGCAGGCCCGCCGCGTCGTCGAACAGCGTATCGCTATGACCACGCAGAAGGTCAGCCGCCTGGGCGTCGCCGCCAAGCGTCTGGCCAAGATGCCTGCAATGGGTGGCCCGTTCGAGGCCGCCGACAGCAACGAAGCTAGCGTCGATCTGCAAGCCGATCAGCAGTTCCGCTCCTTGTTCATGACCTGGAAGAAACTCGATTCGCTCGAGCAGTCGGTCATCGCCATTCCCTCGGCCCAGCCGGTCGAGCGGCTCAGCTTCACCAGCAATTACGGCGTCCGCGCCGATCCGTTCCGTGGCACCGCGGCGATGCATGCCGGTGTCGATATCCCCGGTCCGGTCGGCACGCCGATCTACGCCACCGCCGACGGTTACGTCGATCGCGCCGAGCGTTCGGGCGGCTACGGCAATCTGGTCGAGATCGATCACGGCAAGGGCATCCAGACCCGTTACGGCCACCTCTCCAAGATTCTCGTCGCCCCCTTCACCCGCGTGAAGCGCGGCCAGTTGATCGCGTTGATGGGCTCGACCGGCCGTTCGACCGGCCCGCATCTCCATTACGAAGTGCGCATCGACGGCCATGCCGTGAACCCGGTGCCGTTCCTGCAGACCGCCGATTATCTCGCGTCCGGCCATAATGGCCCGAAGATGACGCCGGTATCGGTCGGCGGCCCGGCAGCCGACGGCGCGGAGTAAGGGAAGCCTGCTCTAGATCGTAAATCGCTAAGACCGTTCTTCGCGATCCAGTTCGAGCAATCATCGCTCACCGTCACCCCGGACTTGTTCCGGGGTCCACTGGCCCGGGATCTCAGCACTTAATTTATAATCTCGTCGAAAGCCGCTTGGTGGACCCCGGAACAAGTCCGGGGTGACGGGGCTATCTCCTAAATGGTCGAGCGCAGACACCCCGTTGCCGTTCCTCCCGCGACCGCCTATCTCCGAACGATGGCCACCATCGCACCATCCCCCGTTTCCCTGACGCCCTCTGCCGCCGCGCGGGTCGCGGCGATTGCGGAGCGGCAGGGCAAGCCTGCCATCCTGCGTCTGGCAGTCGATGGCGGCGGATGTTCGGGGTTTCAGTACAAGTTCGAACTCGCCGATGCGGTCGCCGATGACGATGTCGTCGCCGAAACCGATGCGGTGAGGCTGGTGGTGGACGCGATCAGCCTGGATCTCGTGCGCGGCTGTGCGGTGGATTATGTCGAATCGCTCGGCGGCGCGGCGTTCAAGGTCGAAAATCCCAACGCCGCCTCCGGTTGCGGCTGCGGCTCCAGCTTCTCGGTCTGACCCCCGCAGTGAAGATCGTCACTTACAATATCAACGGCATCAAGGCGCGCCTGCCGCGTCTGGTCGAATATCTGACCGAGCAGCAGCCCGACGTGGTCTGCCTGCAGGAACTGAAGACCAGCGACGAGACCGTTCCCGAGGCCGATATCCGCGCGGCGGGATACGGCGTGGTGTGGCATGGGCAGAAGAGCTGGAACGGCGTGGCCGTGCTGGCCAGGGGCGCGGACCCGATCGAACGCCAGCGCGGGCTGGCGGGCGAGCCCGAGGACGAACATAGCCGCTACCTCGAATGCGAGGTGAACGGCGTGATCGTCGCTTCGCTCTATCTGCCCAACGGCAACCCTCAGCCGGGGCCGAAATTCGATTACAAATTGCGCTGGATCGAACGCCTGTCCGACCGCGCGCGCGTCCTGCTCGCCGAGGAGAAGCCGGTCGTGCTGGCCGGTGACTATAATGTCATCGCCAATGACGACGATACCTATTCGGTCCGTGCGATGGCCGACGATGCGTTGATGCAGCCGGAAAGCCGCGAGGGCCTCCGCCGGCTGATCGCGCAGGGCTGGACCGATGCGCTGCGCACGCGCTTCCCCAAAGGCGGCGTGTGGACCTTCTGGGATTATCAGGCCGGCGCGTGGCAGCGCGACGCCGGCTTCCGCATCGATCATCTGTTGCTGTCACCCGTCGCCGCCGATCGGCTGGCCGATGCCGGCGTCGACAAAGAGTATCGCGGGCGCGAAAAGGCCAGCGATCACGCGCCGACCTGGGTTAAGCTCTCCTCTAAATAGCTGAATTTCAAAGGGGCCGCTTGTGCGCAGGATGATCGCCGGACTGTTGTTGATCGTCGCTGCGCCGGCTTATGCGGAGGATCGCGATTATTGCCCGCAGCGTCCCGGCCTGGGCACGCCCGCCTGTACGATGGCACCGGGCAATGTGTCGGTGGAAACGGCCCTGGCCGATTGGACGCTCGATCAGGATGCCGATCAGCGCACCGATACGATCCTGATCGGCGATACGCTCGTTCGCGTGGGTCTGGCCGACGCGATCGAGTTGCAATTGGGCTTCACGCCGTTCGGCCATGTGCGCACCCGCGACAAGGTCGCCGGCGATATCGATAGTGCGAACCGCGTCGGCGATGCGTCGATCGGGTTCAAGGTCAATCTGAGCAATCCCGACGGCAGCGGCTTTTCCGCCGCGCTACTTCCGTTCGCCACGCTGCCGGTCGGTCGGACGCCCGTCGGCGCGGGCGATTGGGGGGCGGGGCTGCTCGTCCCGGTGACCTACGACCTGAGCGACGCCCTCAATCTCGAATCGACCTCGGAGATCGATGCGGCGGTGAATGAGGGCGGTCATGGCCGCCACGTCGCGTTCAGCGAAACGGTCGGGCTGGGATTCGCGCTGACCAAATCGCTGACCGCGACGGCCGAGCTGCAGGCGCTCCGCGACGACGATCCATCGGGCGCGACGACGCAAATGCTCGCCGGGCTCTCGCTCGCCTGCATGCTGGGCAAGAATATGCAGATTGATGCCGGTGCCAATGCCGGCCTGAACCATTATGCGCCGGACGTTGAACTCTATCTCGGCGTTTCACGGCGCTTTTGAATCGGTTTGACGGCATTGGCGCGCAGCGCGCCGATGGTTGGCGATAATTCCCAAACTATCGCCGTGATTGCCGAGCGGTTGGTGCCGACTTTCCGGTAAGCTATTGAAGATACGTCCATCGAGTGTTTGGCATGCATAATGCACTAACACAGTCACGATCGGCATGAAGCCGGATCGATCGATGGAGGATTTCATGATCAAGACCGTAATCGCCGCCGTTTCCGGTGCGCTCATCGCCGTCGCTACCCCGGCATTCGCCGATGTCGCTAAGCCCATGTCCGATGCATCCGCCGAAGTTTCGACGGCACCGGCCGCGACGGCTGCTCCGAAAAGCGCCGTGAAGCCGACGCGCTATTGCATCAAGGAAACGATCACCGGTTCGCGCCTTCCCACCCGTGTCTGCAATACCCGGGAAGATTGGCTGGCACAGGGCTTCGATCCGCTCGCCAAGTGAGGTGACAGGCCCGCGACGTACATAAACGTCGCGGGCCGCGCCTCTCACAGCGTGCGTTCGTAAATCTCGTATTTCTTGTTGATCTTGCATTCGATCAGATCCGCGATCGATCGCATCCCCTGATTGTCCTCGAGGATCCAGCCGATCTCGCCGCGCGATGCGCCATATTCGGCCACGGCGGACCGGCGGATATATTCGATCATCATCAGCGCCAGCTGGCTCGCCAGGCGCGACGATTGCAGGCGTTTGACGACGCCCATCAGCGGTACGCGCACCGTGCGCACCTTGGGCTTGCGCAACCACCACAGCAATTTCGCCCAGCCGAAGGGAAGCAGGCTGCCGTTCAGCGGCGCGATCGCCTCGTTCAAATCGGGCAGGACGATCATGAACGCGACGGGTTCGCCATCCACCTCGGCGATGCGGATCAGATCCTCGAACACGATCGGCTTCAGCTTCACTCCGACATCGACGATTTCCGGCTCGGTCAGCGGCACATAACCCCAATTATCCGACCAGGCATCGTTGAGGATCGCCAGGATGATCGCGGCTTCCTTGTCGAACTTCGACTTGTCGACCTTGCGGATGCGGATGCGCGCATTCTTCTCGCCCGCGGCGATGATCCGGCCGACCAATGGCGGGAAGTTTTTCGTGATGTCGAGATCGTAGGTGTAGAGCGTCTTAACGCCGTGATACCCGGCGGATTCGATCCATTCCTGATAATGCGGCTTGTGATGGCCCATCATGATCGTCGGCGGATGATCGAACCCCTCGATCAGCAGCCCCGGCTCTTCCCAGATCGACATGCTGATCGGCCCGAGCGCGCGCACCATGTTCTTGTCCCGCAACCATTGCTCGGCGGTGGCGATCAGCGCGTGCGCCAGATCGCGATCCTCCGCCTCCAGCAACCCCCAGCAGCCGACGCCTGGGCCAAAACCCTGCTCGGCCGGAAGCGTCAGCGCCAGCGTATCGATATGCGCGGAGATCCGCCCGACGATCTTGCCGCCGCGCTCGGCCAGATAGAGTTGCGCCTCGGCATGGCTGAACCAGCCATTCTTCTCCGGCGTGATCAGTCCCAAAGCTTCGCCCTTCAGCGGCGGCACCCAATTGGGATCGTCTGCGTTGAGGCGGAAGGCGAGGTCGATGAACGCCTTGCGATCGGCCTTGCTGTGGATCGGACGGATGATGAGGGATTGGTCGGCCAAGCTACGCGCCTTTTGCGGAAAAGAGGTCGTTTCAGTCCCGCGTGCGTGGTCCGCTGTCAAGGCTGCACCCTCTGCAACACGGCGGACCTTTCGCCGCCACGCTGCCGCCACTATCTGGGGATAATGGAACGCATTATGGAAAGCACTCTCTCCTTCGATCGCCGCGCTGCCGCGCCCGTCGTCGCGCCGCGCGCCGCGCGGGAACGCATCGCCGACGATCGCGCGATGCTCCGCGCCGCCGCCGATCTGACGCGGGATATCCTGGCACATCGCCCGGCCATCTATTGGACGGACCTGATCGCCTCGGCGGTCGTCGGCTATGCCGCCTTCGCCGCTGCATTGCTCGCGCCGGGCGGCTGGGCCGTGCTGGCCGCGATCATCTCGGTCCTGGCGCTGTACCGGGCGGGATCGTTCATCCACGAACTGACGCATTTCAAGCCGTCCGCCGTGCCGGGCTTCCACATCGCCTGGAACGCGATCGCCGGCATCCCGCTGCTCGTGCCCAGTTTCATGTACGAAGGCGTGCACAGCCTGCACCACGCCCGCACGCGTTACGGCACGGCGGAGGATCCGGAATATCTGCCGCTCGCGCTGATGAAGCCATGGTCGTTGCCGCTGTTCATAATCGTGTCCGCGCTCGGCCCGGTCGCGTTGCTGTTCCGTTTCGCCGTGCTGACGCCGCTGTCGGTGATCCCGGCGGTGCGGCGGCTGGTGATCGAGCGCTATTCGTCGCTGTCGATCAACCCCGCCTTCCGCCGCCGCGCACCGGAAGGCGCCGCGCGCACGCAATGGCTGTGGCAGGAAGCCGCCGCCAGCGTGTGGGCAATCGCGGTGATCGCGATGGTCGCGACCGGCATCGTGCCGCTGCGCGTCTTCCTGATCGGCCTCGGCATCGCCTCGGCGGTGATGGTGATCAATCAGGTGCGCACGTTGGTCGCGCATCTGTGGGAAAATGAGGGCGAGGCGATGACCGTCACCGCGCAATATCTCGACACCGTCAACGTGCCGCCGCCGGCCCTGCTGCCGATGCTATGGGCACCGGTCGGCCTGCGCTATCATGCGCTGCATCACCTGCTGCCCGGCCTGCCATATCACGCACTGGGCGAGGCGCACCGCCGTATCTCCGCCGCGCTGGAAACGGAATCGCCCTATCACAAGGCGAGCTATCCGGGCCTGCCAGGTCTGGTGGCGAAGATCGCGCGCAGCACTATGGTGGCGCGCTAAGGGCAGGGGCTGCCCCAACCGGAATGCGACGCCTCTCGGCGATGGCCCCGGCCACATCGACATGGCCCCACGACGCAGTTAGGCGTGCGCCATGGAACCATCGCCTGCCGACTTTGTAACCCCGGCCATCGCTAACGAGCGTCGGCCTTGAGCGCCGGCCCCAAGACCGTGCCTGAGCGGTCGATCACCAGCATCGCTGCTTTTGCGTTCGTCTACGTCGTGGCGATGGCGCTGTTCTTCCGCGCGCCTATTTTCAGCGGGTTCGACCTCGGCTTCGGCGATCGCGCGGACGGGATGATCGAGATCAGCATTCTCGAACATTGGCGCAATGTTCTGAGCGGTGCCGCCGTCTGGAATACGACCGGCTATTTTCATCCCTATACCGGCACGCTTGGCTATAATGACGGGTATTTCCTCTACGGACTGGTCTATTCCTTCTGGCGGCTGTTCGCGGATCCGTTTCACGCCGACACGCTGAACATCCTGACCTTCAAGACGATCGGTTTCGCGGCCGCCTATCTGCTGGTCGCCCGAACGCTCGGCTGGGGACGATCGAGCGCGTTGTTCGTGGCGTTGCTGTGGACCATCGCCAGCAACATCTCGCTTCAGGCGGTGCATGCCCAGTTGCAGAGCGTGGCGTTGCTGCCGGTCGCGATGATTGCGGCAATCGCGATGGTTCGGGCGGAGGAGGATGGCCGCCATCTGCAGGCGCGATTGCTGGCCGTCGCGCTCGCCGCCCTGATGGCGGCCTGGCTGCTGACCTCCTATTACATGGCCTGGTTCACGATCTTTTCCGCGGGCCTGTTCGTCGTCTGCTGGTGCGTCGTGAGCGGCAACTGGCGGCCCGCTGCTTTGGTCGGCTTCTTGCGCCGGCATGCCGGCACTTTGTTCTGCGGTGTCTGCGCCTTCATCGTCCTGATCATTCCCTTCCTCATCGTCTATCTGCCGAAGGCGCGCGAGACCGGCGGGCAATCCTATCACCAGATGCTCGGCTACCTCGTCACGCCGTTGATCGACATGATCAATGTCGGGCCGGGCAATTACGTCTGGGGCTGGATCTTCCAGGCGTTGGCCGCGCTGATCCATGCGATCAATCCGGACAGTCCAACGCTGCCCGCACGTCTGCTTGGTGGGGAACATCAATCGGGACTTCCGCTGGTCTCGTTCATCCTGATCGTGACGGCGGCTAGGCGGATCATCGTGCTGCGGCGTGCCGGGCAGAATCGGCCGGTCTCGATCGAGTTGCGCGCCTTTGCGCTGGCAATGATCGTGGCGTGGTTCCTGACCTTGCAATTCAACGTGGCATCGCCTTGGGGTCTGGTGTTCGAACTGGTGCCGGGCGCGAAGGGCATGCGGGTCGTGTCGCGCTACCAGCTCTGGCTGGTGCTGCCGTTCTTGCTGCTCGTGGTCGTGGCGTGGCGGGAGCGGGCGAGCATGCTGGCGCGATCCAGGCCATTCTTGGCTGGCGCGATCGTCATGGTGTTGGTCGCCGAAAATCTCAGTGCGGAATCGCCGGCGCAGCTCAGCCGTTCGGCACAATATTCGGCTTTGGGAACGGTCCCCGCGCCGCCAGCGGCCTGCGCTAGCTTCTACGTCGTCGCCACCCGCCGTGACGAACCGGTCTACATCAATGCGGAGGTGAATGGCATCTATCCGCATAATGTCGATGCGATGTTCCTCGCCGAATTCTGGCGCGTGCCGACGATCAACGGCTTCTCGACCTTCAATCCGCCCGACTGGAAGTTCGCCGACCCGCTCGCCCCGGATTACGACGCCCGGGTGCTGGAATATGCGCGCCGCCACGATCTGCGCGACCTGTGCCGGCTCGACGTCCGGCAGGCCGATCCCTGGACCCGCATTCCCGGCTAGAGTGCGATGACTTAAATAGAACCTTTCGTGCTGAGCTTGTCGAAGCACGTGCCACACAATCTCCGGTTGCGCTTGGAATACGTCCTTCGACAAGCTCAGGACGAACGGAGAGAGGGATGGGTCGACCTCACGTCATCATGCTCTAATTCGAACGGGCAATCTTTCGCCGGACCCGGCCACTATTCCTCGGTGCGCACCAGCACCGCTTCGCCGATCAGGAAGAACAGCAGGAACGGTGCCCAGGCCGCCAAAAACGGCGGGTAGGCACCCAGATTGCCCATTGCCAGCGCGAAATTGTCGGCGACGAAATAGGCGAAGCCTAGCCCCATGCCGATCGCGGCGCGCAGGAACAGCTTGCCCGATCGCGCCAGCCCGAAGGCCGCCACCGCGCCTAGCAACGGCATCAGCACCGACGACAATGGCGCGGAAAGCTTGTGCCATGCCGACCCTTCGAGTGCCTTGGTCGGGCGCCCGGCGTCGGACAGGTCGCCGATCGCGCTGCGCAACGCGCCGAACGACAGGGAATCGGCATCGACCGTGGCGAGCGTGAACTGGTCGGGCCGCACGCTTTTGGCTACCACCGGGTTGCCGATCTTCGTTTTCTTGCCGCTTGCCACGTCGAAGCGGGTCGCGTCGAAAATCTGCCAGCCCGGCGCGGCATAGCGTCCACGCTTCGCCTCGATGATGCCGACGAGATTGCCCTTCTCGCGATCGTAGAGCGTGATCCCGCCGAGTTGCGCCGCCGTGCCGCGGCCGTTGATCTGGTCGGCTTGGATCAGGTCGTCGCCATCGCGCACCCACACGTTGGAGCGATCGCCGCGGTCGATCGGCAGCGGGCCGTAATTGACGTTCTGCCATTGGTTGAGCGCCGACGTGGCCCGCGCGACGATGCGGTCGTTGAAGGTGAAGGAAATCACCGCGACGACCAGACTCGCCATTACCAGAGGTGCCAGCACCTGATGTGCGGAGAGCCCCGATGCCTTCAGCGCGATGACTTCGCTGTTCTGGTTCATCTGGCTCAGCGTCAGGATCGTGCCGAGCAACACGGAGAACGGCAGGACGAAGGCGATGATCTGCGGCGCGCGCAGGCTCATATAATGCCACACCTGCGCATCGCCGTTGCCGGGATAGGCCAGGATGTTGCCCGATTGGCCGAGCAGATCGAGCGCCTGCAGCACCAGCACCAGGCCGGCCATCACCGCGAAGGTGCGTATGACGAACAGCCGCGCCATGTAGATCGCGACGACGCGGGAGGGGAAGAAGTTCATGCCGCCTGCACTTCCGCTGCGTCCTGGCGCCGGGGGCCGCGCATACGGCGCACGATCCACTTGCCGATCTTCCCGAACACGCGCTCCAGCGCGCCGATCGGCTGGCCATCGGGCACATAGGCGATGACGTAATACATCCACAGAACCAAAGCGGCGAAGATCGCGAACGGCGTCCACAGCGCGATCAACGGATCGATCTTGCCCAGCCCGCCGATCGCCTCGGCATATTGGTTCACCTTGTGATACGTGACGACCATCACGATCGCCAGAAACACGCCGAGCGCCGAGGTCGAGCGTTTGGGCGGGATGCCGAGTGCCAGCGCGAGCAGTGGCAGCAGGAACATCGTCGCGATCTCGACAACGCGGAAATGGAAGGCGGATCGGCTGGTGTCGCGCAGATCCTCGCTGGTCTGCGGATTGCTGCCGATGCGCACCAGTTCGGGCAACGTGAGTTCCATATTGCCCTCGCCGCGCTGGCGGAAACTGCCATATTTGGGCAGCGGAATCGGCAGATTGTGCGTGGTGAAGGTCAGCACGCGCGGCGTCGGGATCTTCGGTGCCTGACTGATCAGGACGCCGTTGCTGAGCTGGAAGACGATCTCGTCGGGATTGTCGGTGGCAAGGAACTTGCCGCTCGCCGCCGTCACCGCGAACGACGTGCCGTCCTTGCCCACCGCCTGCACGAAGATTCCGGAAAGCTTGCGGCCCTCGTCACGGCTCTGTTCGATGCGGATCGTCATCTTGTCGCCGAAATGCGTGAACTCGCCGACCTTGATCGATGCGCCGAGTGCGCCGGTGCGCAATTCGTAGCGCAGATTCTCGTACGCGTAGCGCGCGGTCGGCTGGATATAGCCGACGATCGCCAGATTGATCGCCGCCAGCACGATGGCGAAAACGTACGGGATGCGCAGCAGCCGCCAATAGCTGATCCCGACGCCGCGCATCACGTCCAGTTCCGAAGACGTCGCAAGTTTGCGGAACGCGAGCAGCACGCCCAGCAACAGGCCGATCGGAATGCCCAGCCCGAGATATTCCGGCAGCAGATTGGCCAGCATCTTCCACACGACCGTGATGGGGCCACCCTCGGTCGCGACGAAGTCGAACAGCCGCAGCATGCGATCGAGCACGAGCAGCATCGCCGAGATCGTCAGCGTCGACAGCAGCGGCACGAGGATCAGCCGGACCATGTAGCGATCGATCGACTTCATGGTGGGGGCGGGGGGCTTTCGGAACGGGGACGCTACGGCGCGCCGGGATATTGGACGGGCAGCTATATCCGGGTCTGAGCCGTCCGTCAGCCGTTAATTGGCGAGCATCCCAAGTGCCGACCAACCCGTCATCCCGGACTTGATCCGGGATCCCGCTGCCTTGCCCCGCAGCCAGACGAAGAAGTGGGATCCTCGCCTTCGCGAGGATGACGGAATGGAATTATTCGGAGACCATCGCCGACGTCACTCCGCCGCGATACTCTGCGGTGCCGGCCGCTCCGCCGCCATCGCCGCGCCCACCGCACGTTCCAGGCCGGCGATCGTGAACGGCTTGCGCAGCACATGATGCCCGCCGAATTCCGCCTCGCCACCTGCTTCGCCGGCATAGCCGGTGACGAACAACACCGCGATGTGCGGATAATCGGCGGTGAGTTCGGCGATCAGTTCCGGACCTGTCTGGCCCGGCATCAGCACGTCGGACACGATCAGATCGACGGAGCCTGCCTTGGCCAGCATCGCCGGCGCGGCGCGGGGATCGCTGCACGGGATCGGACGATGGCCGAGATCCTCCAGCGCGCCGATCGTCGCGGTCAGCACGCGCGGATCGTCCTCGACCACCAGAATGTCGAGTGAAGCGGTCGGCCCGATGTCCGGCAGCGGCGCGGGGCGGGCCGACTTGGCCGGCGCGTCCGCGATGTGGCGCGGCAGATAGAGCGTCACCGTGGTGCCCTTGCCGGGCTTGGACTGAAGCCCGATCTCGCCGTTCGCCTGGCGCACGAAGGCGAAGATCTGGCTGAGTCCTAGGCCGGTGCCTTGGCCGATGGGTTTGGTGGTGAAGAAAGGTTCGAACACACGTTCCATCACTTCGGGCGTCATGCCGTGGCCGGTATCGGTGACGGCGATGGTGACGTATTGGCCCGCCGGGCAGCGGCCGACGGCGTGTTCGGCGAGATGCGTGCCCGCGGTGACGATCGTCATCTGCCCGCGCCCGTCCATCGCATCGCGGGCGTTGACGGCAAGGTTGAGGACGACGTTTTCGAGTTGATGCCGATCGGCGCAGGTCAGCCAGTTCTTGCCCTTGTCGCGCGCCTCGACCGTGATCGCGTCGCCCAAGGTGCGATCGAGCAGGTCGGACATGCCGGCGATCAGTTCGCCCGCCGCGATCGGCTCGACCCGCAGCGTTTCCTCGCGGCTGAAGGCGAGCAATTGCCGCGTCAGCGCGGCGGCGCGGTTGGCGCCTTCCATCGCATTGTCGATATGACGCGGCGTCGCGTCGCTATCTTTCTCCAAACTACGCTTGGCAAGCTCCAAACCGCCGACGACAACTGCCAGCATATTGTTGAAATCATGCGCGATCCCGCCGGTCAGCTGGCCCACCGCCTCCATCTTCTGAACCTGCCGCAATTTGCCTTCCTGCTTCTTCAGTTCGCTCGTCGCATGTTCGACCGCGAACTCCAGTTCCATCGCCCGCTCGCGCTGCTGCTCCGCCTCGGCCCGCGCGCTGGCGCGCTCGCCGAGCGCCTTGACCGTCAGCCAGCCGAGCACGATCGCGCCGATCACGATGAGCATGCCGAATACCGCCAGCACCGCCGCCGAACGGTTGGAGCGATCCGCCGATTTCATCGCATTGCTGGTGCGCGCATCGAGCAGGGCGCGTTCGTGCGCGATGATCTCGTCCAGCAGATCGTTGATCTGGCGCAGCGAAACGGAACCGCGTACCTTGTAATAGCGCTTCAGCGCCATGTCGTTCTTGCCGTAATTCGTGCTGAGCGCGGTATCCGACAATTCCTCGCCGCGCGTGTTGTAGGCACTGCGCAGCCGGGTGATCAGCCGGTTCTGCCCCGCATTGTCGCGCGTGACCTGGTCGAGCCGCTCGATCTGTTGCCCCGCGATCTTCCAATCGTCCGAATAGAGCCGCCCGAGTTGCTTGTCGGTGCTGATCACGTAGCGGCCGAGCGATGCCTCGGACCGCGCAATCGTGCTGGAGAAGGTGCGCGCGAGGATCATCACCTCGTAGCTGTGCGATTGCAGGCGCAGCGCACGATCACGCTGGCGATTGGCCTCGCCCAGCGTGAAGGTCAGGCCGACGAGCACGACCGCACCCAGCACCGCCATCACGATCAGCATGATGGTACGCCAGGCGGTCTTGCGCTCTCCCGCAGCCGCGATCTCGCCCTCTTTCCCCGTCATCGACCGGCGTTGTACACCCTGGTGCGACTCGTGCAAAGATATGGATTGGTATCGACGGGGCTGCCCCCGCCGCCCTTATCCATGTCGTCCCGTCCCATACCCACTGTCCTACAAACCCCGATCCATGCCACAGGGCGATCATGCTCAGCCGATCGCATCCGGGCCTATGCCTGCAACCGACCCTGCAAATGTTTCGCGCGAGGGCGTTCCAAGCCCGATATCGTGTGACTTTCGTGACTTTCGGGGGGCAGGCATGAGCTTCGATCTGCCCGGTTTCGATCTCGAATCGTTCGTCCGCACGACGCTGGCCGAGGATCTGGGGGAGGGGGGCGACATTACCTCCGCCGCAGTCATTCCGGCCGAGGCGCGTTTCAGCGGCGTGATGGACAGCCGCGATGCGATCGTCGTTGCCGGTCTGGGCATCGCCGAGGCATTCTTTCGCGCGCTCGATCCGGATGTCAGGATCGAGATGCTGGTCACGGATGGGCAGCGGGTGCCCGCCGGCACCGATCTGATGCGCCTCGAAGGCTCGGCGCGGGCGATGCTGACGGCGGAGCGCTCGGCGCTGAACACGGTGCAGCATCTGTCCGGTATCGCCACGATGACGCGAAGCTATGTCGACAAGATCGTCGGCACCGGCACGACCCTGCTCGATACGCGCAAGACCATCCCCGGCCTGCGTCGGCTGGAGAAATATGCGACGAAGATGGGTGGTGCCACCAATCATCGCATGGGCCTGTGGGATGCGGCGATGATCAAGGACAATCATGTCGCCGTGGCCGGCGGTGTCGGTCCGGCCGTAGCGCGCGCGAAGGCAGCGGGGATCGCCAGCATCATCGTCGAGGTCGACCGGGTCGACCAGATCGAACCCGCGCTGGCGGCGGGCGCGACTCATCTGCTGCTCGACAATATGGATGCGCCCACCCTGCGCGGCGCGGTGACATTGGTCGGCGGACGCGTGCCGACCGAGGCGTCGGGCGGCGTGCGGCTGGATACGATCCGCGCGCTCGCCGAAACCGGCGTGACCTATGTCAGCGTCGGCCGGTTGACGCAGTCCGCGCCCGCCGCCGATATCGGCCTGGATTTCAAGGAGATGCCCGCATGAACCTGAAGCTTCTCGCCCTCGTCGCGCTCGGCCTGCCCGGCGTGGCACAGGCCCAGGCCTATCAATGCGCCATTCCCGGCAATGTGCCGACGCCGCGCGCCGATCTGCCGTCGGCCGACCAGCCGAAGCGCGTGTTGCCGATCGGCAGCTATACGCTCGCGATCACTTGGGCACCGGGATATTGCCGCGCGCACAAAGACGATCGCTCGGCACGTTTCCAGTGCGGCGGCGGCAATCGCTTCGGCTTCACGTTGCACGGCCTGTGGCCGGACGGCGTGGGCAAGGATTGGCCGCAATATTGCGCCGCCACGCCGATCGTACCGAAAAAGGTGATCCGCGACACGCTGTGCTTGACGCCGTCGCCGCAGTTGATTCAGCACGAATGGGCCAAGCACGGCACCTGCATGGGCACGACGCCGGCCGCCTATTTCCGCAGTTCGACTCGTCTGTTTGCAGGGCTGCGCTATCCCGACATGGACGGTCTGTCGCGCGGGGCCCTGACGGTCGGCGATTTCTCGGCCGCGTTCGCGAAGGTCAATCCGGGCCTGCCGGTGACGTCGATCCGCGTGACGGCGACGAAGCAGGGCTGGCTGGACGAGATTTGGCTGTGCCTGGACAAGGCGTATAATTACGAACGCTGCCGGCCGAATTCGGGCGGCTTGCCGGCAAGTGCAGACCTCAAGATCTGGCGCGGGCGGCGTTGAGGAGTAGCGCTCCCGATTGAATACCCATGCTTCCCCGGCGGAGGCCGGGGTCCAGTCGCGACGGTCCCAGTTACTTAGCGCTGCGTCCGATTATTTCCGTCTCCCGACTGGACCCCGGCCTTCGCCGGGGAAGAGGAGGAAGGAACGGGGTATCCTTACCCCTCGACCGTCGCCGTGGACGGGTGATGCTTGTCGAGATGCTTCTTGATGATGCGCAGATTGCGCGTGTTCGATCGGAAGAAGAAGTCCGGCACGACGCCGATGATCGGGATCAGACCGAGCAGGAAATCGGTGCCGACATTGCCGAACATCCGCGCCATCTGCAGCTTCGACATGCCGAGGTTGCGTGCTTCCCACACCAGCCATGATCCCATCGCGGCGGCGATCACGTCGCCGGCGACCGGAACGATCCCGATCAGCACGTCCAGCCCGACCTTGCGGTTGGTACCCGGGATGGTGAACAATCCCTCCAGCAGATGCTCCATCGCCACCACGCGCTGCCGGATCGCGGCGGCGTCGGTGCCCAAGGGCAGCATGCCCGCCATGCGGCGGATGGGATCGTTATCGATGCGCGTGGTGTTGGCCATGAGTGTCAATTGGGGGCGGCGCGCAGATGATTCAACGGGTGCCATGCACGCGCGTTCGGCTCCCATTGCTTGAGCCGCACCGCGACGAGCGACCAGCGCAGCGGCCGTGCAATCGGAATGTATGCGGCATCGGCGGCGAGCGCGATGTCGGCCTCGGCGATCCGCTGCGCGCGCGACGCCATGTCCGGGGCATCGCGGGCGGCATCGACCGCCGCCATCGCCTGCTCGCCGCACGGTGCGCAGGCGGTGGCGAGATACCAGCGCGCGCTGTCGTACGGCGCGACCGAGTCGATCAGGCGCAGCTCGGCTTCGTCATCCAGGCCGACGCGTTGCACCCGGATGCCCATCGTACCGAAACTCGCGCCGATCAGGCCGTACAATATCGTCGCACCCGGCCCGGCGGGCAGCGCCAGGCGGAGCGTGAGCGGGCCGGGATGCGCCGATCGCCACGTACCGACCAGCGCGCGAACCGCCTGCAACCGGTCGTCCTGCGCCACCGCGCTCCAGTCCGGCACCACGGGGACGGTGGCGGAATCGAGTTGTTCGGGCAGCAGCTGCGCCGCCGGGGTCCATTCCGGCAGGAAGGTGCCGACGATCGACTGACGATCCAGCGCGCCCGAGATCGCCATGCGGGTGCGGGGATCGGCAAGGAAGCCGGTGCGGTTGACGATCGCCAGCCCGAACAGGCCCGCCGCCGGATCGATCCTGCGATTGGCGGGCGCGATCGTCGCGCTACCGATCAGCGGCCAATCGGCGAAGGTGCCGCCGGTGACGAGATCCGAATCGCCCGCCGCGAACCGCGCGATGGCGCGGGCCGCGCGTTCGCCGATCAGCCGCACCTCATCCTCGGGCGTGGGATCGGCGACGTCGTCGGGCGAGCGCGCCGGATCGATCGCCGGGCGCAGCAATGCCATGCCGCGCGTCCGGTTGACGATGCGCATCGGGCCGCTGCCGCCGAACGGCTTGGTCCGGAACACGGCCAGTTCGGGTTGCGCGAACAATTTGAGCAGATCGGGGCGGGGGCGCTTCAGGCGCACCTCGATCACCTCGGGCGTCATCTCGACGATCTCGTCGATCGCGCTGAGGAACGGGGCCAGCGGATTGCGCGAGCGGTCGGCGATCTGCCGACGCAGCACCGCGACCACTTCCGACGCCGTGACGGGGTCGCCATTGCTCCATTCCGCATCGCGCAAACGGAAGATATAGCTCATGCCGTCGTCGATCACGATCCAGCGTTCGGCGATGCCCGGTTCGATCTGCCCGCTGGCATCGAACCGCACCAGGCCCTGTGCGGTGGAGTCCATCATCACCCGTGCGGCGAAACCTTGCGGCGTGCGCGAAGGATCGCCGATCGCCAGATCGCCACCGATCGCACTGACCACGACGCGCCCGGCATCGCGGCGCTTGTCGCACGCCGCCGTCATCAGAAGCGCGGCGATGAGGAAGGCAAAGCGGACGTTCATGGGCCCCGTTCTGCCATTCGCGGGCGCGGGGCGCTACCGGGGAAGTTCGGCCGGGCTGATCCCCACCCTAATCCGCCGCGCCGAGCCCCAACCGATCGCGCACCCTTATGCGCGAGGCCAGCAACAGCGCTGCGGCCTTTTCCGGATCGGGCTGGACCCGCGCCAGGCCGATCGCGCCGGTCATCTCCGCGACCGCCGAACTGGCTGCTGCCTGAGGATTCGGGTGCGACAGGCGGCACAGCAATTGATCGACCGCATCCGTCAGCCGATCCATGCCGATGACGAATTGCACGCGCACCGCATCGGGCAAGCGTCCGATCTCTCCGGACAAAGCGGGGATGGGGCAGCCATGCTCCACCGCCTCGCGGTGTCGCATCGAGAGATAATTATCGACGAACCGGCTGAGCGTCCCGGCCGGGTCCGGGCCGTCCAGCCGCGCGAGGAACCAGGCATAGCGTTCGGCGAACATCTCGGCGATCGCCTGGGCTAGCAGGTCGTCCTTCGATTCGAAATGGGCGTAGAAGCCGCCGACGGTCATCCCGGCCCGCTTCATCACGCTTTGCACGCTGACTCGCTCGGTGCCGTCCAGCCGGATCGCGGCGGCGGCCTCCTTCAGGATGCGCTCGCGGCTCGCCGCTTTTTTCTCCTGCGTGCGATTGGGGGCGATAGCTAACGTGGTCATGTCCTCTCTCAATTCCTACCGGGCGGGATTGGATGCAAGCGCCGTGTCGCCGATGTGCCAGCCCCCGCCGAGCGCGCGGTATGCCGCGATCGCCGCGCGCGCCTCCTCGGTTTGTACGCTCGCCTGGCGATCCGACGCGGCGAGCAACTCGCGATCGGCATCGATCACCTCGATCAACGCCACCACGCCCCCGGCATAAGCTTGGTCGGCCTGGGCGCGCGCCTTGGTCAGCGCGGCGATCTGCCGCGCCAGATCGCCGCGTTCGACATGCGCTTCGGACAGGCGGGACAAAGCCGTCTCGACATCTTCCGCCGCCTTCAGCACCGATCCGCGCCATGCCGCCAGCGCCTCGGCCTGTGCGCCCCTGGCCTGCGCCACTTCGGCATCGACGCGGCCGAAATCGAACAGTCGCCAACGCAGCCCTGCGCCGCCGGACGCTTGCACCGCGTTGCCGGTGAACAATGTGCCGGTGCCGAGGCTCGCGACGCCCAACAAGCCGGACAGCGAGAGATGCGGGTAATAGTCCGCGATCGAAACGCCGATTCGCGCGTTGGCGGCGGCAAGGCGGCGTTCCGCGGCGACGATATCGGGGCGGCGGCGCAGCAATTCGGTCGGTGCGCCGCTGCCCTCGGGGGCCGGGGCGGTCGGCACGGCGCTTTCGGCGATCAGCAGGGCCCGATTGGTGCCGGGTTGCTCGCCGACCAGCACGTCGATGCGGTTGAGTTGCGCCGCGACACCGGCCCGGAGCGGCGGCAGGGACGCGCGCACGCCCTCCAGCGCGCCGGTCGCGCGGTTCAGTTCGCGATTGGCGGACAGGCCCTGATCGACGCGCTGGCGGATCAGATCGACCAGTTGCGCCTGGATTGTTCGCTGTCGTTCGGCGACCGCGAGACGCGCCTGCAATCCGCGCAGCGCGACATAGGCATCCGCCGTCTCGGCCGCGATCGCGATGCGGACGCCGGCCGCCTGCGCTTCGGCGGACCCGAGATCGGCGCGCGCCGCCTCGCGCCCGCGTCGCAGTCCGCCAAACAGGTCGATCTCCCAAGAGGCTTCGGCGCCGACGGCATATTGGGTGTTGCCGCGCGGCTGACCGAAGGCCTGGGTGATCTTGCCGACCGGCGTCTCGCGCGATTGGCTGGCGGAGACGACGCTGCCCGCGGCATCCACGCTGGGTAGCAGGGCCGCGCCGGCGGCCCGTGCCACCGCGCGCGCCTGGGTGATGCGCGCCTCCGCCTGCGCGATGTCGAGATTGCCGGCAGTGGCGCGCGCGACCAGATCGACCAGGATCGGATCGTCGAAACCGCTCCACCAGCTTGCGTTCTCACGCTCGGCGGCAATGCCGGCGGCCGACATATAGCCCGGCGTCAGACCGATTTCCGGCGGATGGTAATCGGGGCCCATCGTGCAACCGGCCAGCGTGCCGGCGGCGAGGAGCAATATCTTCAGGCGCATGCGGACCATCCTCTCAATGGGCGTCGGCGGGCGACACGGTCGCGCCGGGAAATTGCGATTTGCAGAACGGCACGAACACCAAGGCCGCGACGAACATGATCGCCATCACGCGAAACACGTCGTCGAACGCGATGGTCAGCGCCTCGCGCCCGACGATCCGGCCGATCAGCCCCTGCGCCATCAGCATCGCGCGATCGGGATCCGGCGTGACCGATGCGATGCGCTGCGCGAGTTGCTGGGTCGCTTCCTGCGCGGATCGACCGTTCGCACCCAGCGCCTCGCCGAAGCGCAGTGCCTGGATACGGCTGTTGTCCTGCAGCCAGGTGTTGACCGTGGCGATGCCGATCGCGCCACCGAGATTGCGCATCAGGTTGAACAGGCCGGAGGCGGAGCGCAGTTCCTGACCGGCAAAGCCGGACAGCGCCATGTTCACGCTCGGGACGATGCACAGCATGATGAAGAGACCGCGCATCGTCTGCGGTATAAACAGTTCGGCAAACCCCCAGTTCGAGGCGAGATGCGACGTGAGGTACAGGCTGAAAGCGAAGCCGCTGAGCCCGATCGCGATCAGGATGCGGCGATCCACGCTGTTCGACAGGCGGGCGGCTATGACGGTGCTGACCAATTGCCCGCAGCCCACGACGAATACGGTGGTGCCGATCTCCAGACTGTTGAACCCGCGTACGCGGCCAAGAAATACTGGCAGCAGATAGGTCGAGGCATAGATACCGAAGCCGATCACCAGATTGAAGAGGCAGGCGATGGCGAAGGTGCGGTTGCGGAACGGGCTGAGCCGCACGATCGGGTTTTTCGAATAGAAGGATCGTTCGAGGAACAATGCGAAGCCGACGATCGAAAACCATGTCGCCATCACGATGTGCGGATCGCCGAACCAGTCCTTCCGCGGGCCTTCTTCCAGCACGTATTGCAGGCAGGCGAGGGCGACGGCCATCGCGATCAGGTGTGACCAGTCGATCTTGCCGAACATGCTGGTATCGGCCTGATCGACATCGACGAGCTTGATCGTCAGCAAGGTGACGGCGAGGCCCGGCACCACGTTGATGAAGAAGATCCAGCGCCAGTCGATCGTCTCGGTAATGATCCCGCCGACGGTTGGCCCAAGGGTGGGCGCGAGAACCGAGACCATGCCGAGGATCGCCGGAATCAACGCGCGCTGCTTGCCCTCGAAAATGGTGAAGCCGACCGCGAAGACGCTCGGCACCATCGCGCCGCCGACGAACCCCTGAATCGCGCGAAAGGCGATCATCGATTCGATATTCCAGGCGAGGCCGCACGCAACGCTGGAGAGGGTGAACAAGGCCGCCGAGGTGGCGAACAGCCAGCGGGTCGACATGGCCTGGGCGAGGAACGCCGAAAAGGGGATCATGACCAGCTCTGCCATCAGATAGGCGGTCTGCACCCAACTGATCTCGTCCGGCCCCGCAGATAGGCCAGCCTGAATGTCGTTCAGGGACGCGGCGACGATCTGGATGTCGAGCAACGCCATGAACTGGCCGAATGCCAACACACCGAAGATCAGGAACTTGCGCGACGTCGGCAAGGACACCGGGTCGGGACGCTCGCGCGCCTTCTGCGCTCGGCCGAACCCTCCACCGAATATTGATGTCGCCATCCCAAACGCCCTTGCGATATTATGAACATAATATTACAAGCCTAATATAAGATTGGCAAGACGGAGTTTCGTTGGATGGATGCGGTGACGGGTTCGACCTTTTCCGAAAGCGACGCTCCATCGGCACGCCGTCGCTTTCCACTGCCTTCGCGCCGCACCGCTCTCGTGTCGGTGGCCGCGATAATGATCGCGTTAGGCGGGGCGGCGTGGATCACGTCCGCCCCCAGCGTGGCATCCACCGACGATGCCTATGTCAGTGCGGATGCCACATCGGTCGCGCCGAAGGTTCGGGGGTTGGTGGAGCGGGTGTATGTGCGTGACAACCAGTTGGTCCGCGCCGGACAGCCGCTCGCGCAGATCGATCCGGAGGAATTCGACGCCAAGGTCGCCGTGGCCGAGGGGGCGCTGGCCGATGCCGATGCGAGTGTCGCGGCGGCGCGCGCGGCGTTGGTCAGCCTTTCCGCGGAAGAACGGCTGGCGGGCGCGAACATCGTCGCGGCACGCACCTCGATCCGCTCGGCGGAGGCACGGTCCGACCTCGCCGGCGCGGATCGGCGGCGGTACGAGGCGCTGGTCGCGGGCGGCGCGGTCGCGAAGCGCGATGCCGATAGCTACGGTGCGGCGGCGGTGACGGCGCAGCAGGAGGCGGCCAAGGCCCGCGCCTTGCTCGCCGTGTCGCAGGAGACTGCCGGGGTTACCAGCGCCAGGCGGGCCGGCCTGATCGCCACGCTCGCGACGGCGCAGGCCAAGGTCCTGCAGGCGCGCGCGGCGCTCGATCTCGCGCGTCAGGATCGCCGCCACGCGGTGATCGTCGCGCCGATCGACGGTACGGTCGGCAACCGCCAGGTGCGGGTGGGCGATTACGTTCAGGCCGGAACGCGGTTGCTGACGCTCGTACCGCTGCACGCTCTGTATGTGACGGCGAATTTCAAGGAGACGCAGACCGCGCGGATGCTGCCGGGACAGCCCGTCACGATTGACGTGGATGCGCTCGACAGCGGGCATCTGACTGGCAAGGTCGAAAGCTTCGCCCCGGGATCGGGCGCGAGTTTTTCCTTGCTGCCGTTTGAGCCCGGCACGGGCAATTTCACCAAGATCGTGCAGCGCGTGCCGGTGCGCATCCTGTTCGATCCGAACCAATCGGCGGTCGATCGCTTGCGCCCCGGCTTGTCGGTGACGGCTAAGGTCCGCCTTCGCTGAGCGGGCTTATTGCCCGACCTTGAGCCTGAATCCGACGACGACCGCATTGCCCAAACTCGTATCGCCGCCGGGACGGATGACGTATTGCACGTCCGGCTGCACGCGCAGCCAGGGTGCCAGCACCGCAAGATAGCCTGCCTCGATCACGATTTCGCGTCCCCCGATCGACTTGCCGGCCAACGCCTGCGAGCGGCGATAGCGGTTGCCGAAGCTGGCGGCCGCAAAGGACAGGCCGATCTGATCGTCCTTTCGGCCCTTGAAGGTGCCCGAATAAACGAGCCCGCCGCCCAGATATCGTGCGATCGGATTATAGCGCGTGTCCGCAATGCCGAAGCGCAGCCACCCGGCCAAACCGTCCGCATCGTCTGCGCGCGTGCCTTTCAACCGGTATTCGGCGAAGACATAAGCCCCGGCATTGCCGCGGCCGGACGAGGATGCGTCGCCGAGCGGGATCGCGTCGAAACGCGCGGTGTAGCCCCACGCGCCGATCGCCGCCTTCATGCCGCCGCTCAGATAGTTCACCTCTCCGACGACGAGTGCGCCGTCGCGGGCCGATAGCTTGATCGCGGTCGTGGCGGGGTGCGCCGGGTCGCCGGGCACGCCATCGAGCACCGCAACCCGCGCCAGCCAGTGCGTGCCGAGCTTCCCCTCCGCGCGCACCGCCAGCGAGGTTACCGGAAAGATCGACGGGCCGTTGCGTCCGCTTTGCGAGAAATCCGGCCCGATACCGTGCGACGAGATCAGGAAGAACCCGCCGCTCTGAGTCGTGTCGAATTCCGAGTTGAGATTGTAGAGCCCGGCCTTGAGCGATGCGTTGCGCCCGACATCCTGTTCCACCCAGGCCTCGAACAGGCGCAGCGCCCGCACGCCGGTTTCGATGTTGGATACGCCCTGGGCATCGCCGACGAGATCGGACGAGAAATTCCGGCCGTTATTATAGATCGCATAGGCGAACAGCCGCGCGCCATGCCATCCAACCAGCCGGTCGGCATCGACCGCGATCTGCAAATCGAGATTGTCGAGATAGCGCGTGCCACGGGCGATGCCGCCGCCGATGTCGCTGCGGACATCGGCGGTATAGACGCCGGAGAGCGAGACGGGCCGGGTCGAGCCTTCATTCGCCGAGCGCGGATAGCCGGTCGGCCGCTCGTCCTGCGCCCATGCCGGACGCGCCAGCAGGAACAGGGCGACGACGAAGATCCAGCGGATCACACGGCGTCTTCCAGCGAGAAGCGATCGTCATCCTCGTCATATGCGAAGACCTCGGCATAGCGGCCCCAGAGCGTCACGGTGCGCAGCGTCTCCTCGGCATAATCGGGCGACATATGATCTTCGAGTTCGTCGCGGAAACGGCGTGCCGGGGCGACGTGGCCGGCGCGTTCGTCAAGGATGCGCTTGATGTGCTGGGCGAGCGGCACGTGCGCGAGCAGGGCCTGAGCGAACATCGCCTTGCGCGTGTCGACATCGGCCTGGGCATAGCGGCGGGCGATCGGCGTCAGCTGGATGTCGGCGCCCTGCAGATCGGCGAAGCGCAGCAATTGCAGCGTTTCCGCCATCGGGAAGAGATCGTCGATCTCCAATTGGAGCTGATCGGCCAGATCGGCCATCGCGGCGCGGCCATCGAATGGGCTGGCATCGACCTCCTCGATCAACCCGGCGAGCGAATTGGTCGAGACGCGCGGCAGCACCATCTGGATGCCGGTGCCGGGGAACACACCGTCGCGGGCGGGTTCGGGCGCGGCACGTGCGGTCATCCGCGCGTAGATATCATCGACCAATGCGCGGAACGGCGGGTCGAGCCGGTCGCGCGGTTGCGGCAGATCGACCTTGATCTCGGCGGCGACGCGGCCGGGATTGGACGAGAAGACGAGGATGCGGTCGCACATCAGCACCGCTTCCTCGATATTGTGCGTGACGATCAGGATCGACTTGATCGGCATCCGCCCCTCCGCCCACAGATCGAGCAGATCGGTGCGCAGGGTTTCGGCGGTCAGCACGTCGAGCGCCGAGAACGGTTCATCCATCAGCAGCAGCGACGGATTGACGACGATCGCGCGCGCGAGGCCGACGCGCTGGCGCATGCCGCCGGACAATTCCTTCGGATATGCGTTTTCGAAACCGTCCAGCCCGATCAGATCGATCGCGGCGAGCGCGCGGGTCCGCCGTTCGTCGGCGGGCACGCGCTGTGCCTCCAGGCCGAGTTCGACGTTCTGCAACACGGTCAGCCACGGGAACAATGCGAAGGTCTGGAACACCATGCTGACGGTCGGCGCGGCGCCGGTGTCGTCGGCGACGAAATCGATGTTGCCCTCGTCGGCGCGGATCAGCCCGGCGATCGATCGCAGCAACGTCGATTTGCCCGAGCCGGAGCGACCGAGCAGCCCGACGATCTCGTTCTCGCGTAGGGTCAGATCGACATCGTCCAGCACCAGCAACCCGCCGCCGCCGGCCTTGCCATAGCGGTGGGTGAGGTGTTCGACCTTGACGAGCGTGGGCGAAATGGTGGGGCGGGCAAGGGTCTTGGCCATGATCCGTTTCCTTCTGTCAGGCGAGGCGCAGCCGGCGGTCGGCATAAGCGTAGAGCGGGCGCCACAGCAGGCGATTGAAGCCGATCACGAAGATCGACATCACCGCGATGCCCAAAGTCACGCGCGGGAAATCACCGGCGGTGGTGGCCTTGGCGATGTACGTGCCGAGGCCATGCGCCTCGAGATGTTCGCTGCCCCAGGACACCGCCTCCGCGACGATGCTGGCATTCCACGATCCGCCCGAGGCGGTGAGCGCCCCGGTGACGTAATACGGAAAGATGCCGGGGATGATCAGCGTGCGCCACCATTGCCAGCGGCCCATTCCGAACATGCCGGCGGCCTCGCGCAGATCGTTCGGGATCGCGCTGGCACCGGCGATCACGTTGAACAGAATGTACCATTGCGTGCCGAGCACCATCAGCGGCGACAGCCAGATATCGGGATCGAGCCGCCAATGGACGATCGCGATCACTGCGAACGGGAACAGCACGTTGGCCGGGAAGGCGGCGAGGAATTGCGCGACCGGCTGGAGCCGTTCGGCCCAGCGCGGACGCAGGCCGATCCAGACACCGATCGGCACCCAGATCAGGCTCGCCACCGCGATCAGCACGAGGACGCGCAGCATCGTGATGCAGCCCAAGCCAAAGGCGACGAACGCATCGCCCCAGGCGAGATGGGATGCGATATAATCGATCACCAGCCACGCCGCGCCGAGCAACGTGGCCGCGACGATCGCCAGCCAGAGGATTCGGCCGAGCGGATTCGGTGCGGTGTCCCGCCGGGCCTTCGCGGCGCGCGCCGGCCGTCGGTCGATCGCCATCATCAATCGCCCCAGGCCGGTCAGCGGCGCGAACAAAACGGGTAGCAATTTCGTGCGGCGAAACAGGTCATAGGCCCAGCTTTTCGGGCCGTCCTGCGACGCGGTCTGTTCGAAACGGAAGCGATCGGCCCAGGCCACGACCGGTCGAAACACGAACTGGTCGTAGAGCAGGATCACCACCGCCATCGCGCCGACCGCCCAGCCGACGGCGCGGAAATCCTGGCGATCGATCGCCAGCGCGAGCCAGGATCCGATACCCGGCAGCATGATCCGCGTATTGCCGACGCTGATCGCCTCCGCCGCGACGATGAAGAACCACCCGCCCGACATCGACATCATCGCATTCCAAACCAGCGATGGCGTGGCGAAGGGCAGTTCCAGCCGGATGAAGCGCCGCCACGGCGACAGTGCGAAACCTCGCGACACTTCCTCCAAGTCGCCCGGCACCGAACGGAGCGATTGGTAGAAGCTGAACGCCATGTTCCAGGCCTGGCTGGTGAAGATCGCGAAGATCGCCGCCAGTTCGACGCCCAATTGCTGACCCGGAAACAGGCCCATGAAGAAGGTGACGGTGAACGTCAGGAAGCCGAGGATCGGCACCGACTGCAGGATGTCGAGCGCGGGCACGATGACCATTTCCGCGCGCTTGCTCTTGGCCGCGAGCGTGGCGACGACGAAGGTGAAGACCAGCGCCGCGCCGAGCGCGGCGAACATCCGGAGCGTGGTGCGCAGCGCATAGGCCGGCAGGTTCCACGGATCGAGCGCGATCGGATCGAGGCGAAGCTCGGACAGCGGCTGGGCCACGCCCGCCGCGCCGCGCGCGACGAGCACGGCAAGACCCGCCAGCAGCAGGAAGGCGATGGCATCGGCCCAGCTCGGCCCCGACCCTGAGGCTGTCGCGCGCCATGTACGCGAAAAGGGCCGCACGCCACGGGCAATCGGGGGCATTTCACGCATTGTCTCACCTCATCGGGCGGCCGTCGACGACCACCCGGGGCGAGACTGACAGGATCAGGCTCGGCCGGGCGCCTCCGACGGCGCGTTCGTTCGACTACTGTCGCTTGGCATTTTTGTTCGATCCTGATCGTCGGCGATTCGGCCGACGCGGGGCGATTGCTCCCGCACCGCAACATTGTCAATCGGGTCCGAGCAGAGGCGAAGCAGAGCTTAACGCGGCCTATATGCGGCGGCCCGCAAATCGCTCTCGAATCTTAATTCAGGCCAGCCCTATATCGCGGCAAGCAGGATCACCGCAGCGTTCGGTTGTGGTGGATTTCCGTGCATCAGGAGCCGGCCGTGCGCCATCGCGCAGCCGCCTGATCCGATTGCTTTCAGGACATTTCGAACATGACCCATGTCGCCGAGCATTGCATCGCAGGGCCGTTGCTGCGCCGGGCGATCCGCCCGCGACGCGTTGCTTCGGCCAGGGCGCGGCCTCGCTGTCGCGACCGTCGCTGGCCGGAAGTCGCTGCGGCGCTCGTGTCGCTGCGCGCGGCCCGGCGTTGCAGCGTGCGGATCGTGGATGCCGATTGCGGCTCAGGGGCGCTGCTGTTGTGCGCGGTGCGATACGCTCGCGCATTGGGGTTCACCGCGATCGAGGCGCGCGGCATCGACGATACTCCCGCGCTGGTCGGACGGGCGCGCGCCTCGGCGATGGTGCTGCACGATGCGGCGATCGGCATCACGTTCGAGAAAGGCGACCTGGTTCGCGCGCTGGACGAGGAAGCCGATTTTCCTGCGGATATCGTGATGTGGCACGGCTGTGCCGGGTGCAGCGCGGAGGAGGTGCAGGCGGTGGCTTGCGCCGGGCACAGGCTGATCGCAGACCCGGTGGTGGTGGCATGACGCGTCGGGATTTCGCGTGGCGCGGCATCGGCGTCGGTGCGTTCGCCACCGCCATTGCACTCGGCCTGACCATCCGGCCAGGCGAGGAGGCGGTTTTGGGCTTGCCGGCCTTCGGTCTCGCGCTTTTCGGCCTCGTCCTGATCGTGCAGGGCCGACGCGTGCCCGCCGCCTTGCGCGTCGAGCGGGGCCGCCATCGTGCGCTCGCGCAGACGATCCGCGACCGGCGCCGGCGGCGCTAGCGCTGCGTTGTTGCCTTAATCCATTTTCGATGGTGGTGCGGACGGCGGGACTCGAACCCGCACACCCAAAGGGCGAGGGATTTTAAGTCCCGTGCGTCTACCAATTTCGCCACGTCCGCGTGCCGAACCTCGTGGCGTGAGCGCCTTGGCGCGTCAACCGGTCAGTGCGGTCAGACGTTCAAACGGGCGCGCATTTCCTTGCCGGGCTTGAAATAGGGCACGCGCTTGGCATCGACATCGACGGTTTCGCCGGTGCGCGGGTTGCGGCCGGTGCGAGCGTCGCGGGCGCGGGTGGAGAAGGCCCCGAAACCGCGCAGTTCGACGCGGCCGTCCTGTGCCAGTCGCTTGGTGATTTCATCGAAGAAGGTGCCGACGATCGCTTCGATGTCGCGAACCGACAGGTCCGGATTTTCGGCGGCGAGCATATCGACGAGTTCGGAACGGATCATGGCGGCGGCCCCCCAAAAGGCCGTCTCGACCGGCGCCTGAAATCGCCATGGCCGAAACGAGAATCGGTCATCCGGAGTGGATGTCGAACTGGACATAACTTGATCTGGCTCAATCCGCCAGAAAAGATGCAACGCTTGCGGACAAAATTATGCCCGGATCAAAAGTAGATGGGCAAGTCGGGCGGCGGGAGAGGCCTAAACCCCTCCCGCCGAACACCGCTTACTTCTTGTCTTCGTTCTGTGCCTTCAGTGCGGCACCCAGGATGTCGCCCAGCGATGCGCCCGAATCGGACGAACCATATTGCGCAACGGCCTGCTTCTCTTCGGAGATCTGCATCGCCTTGATCGAGAAGGTCGGCTTCTTGGACCGGTCGAAGCCGGTGACCATCGCGTCGAACTTCTGTGCGACCTGGAAACGCTCCGGACGCTGCTCGTCGCGGTCGCGGCCGAGATCGGTGCGCTTGATGAAGCCCGTCGCGCCGTCGTCGCCGACCTGCACTTCGAGACCCGCATCGCGGACCTCCAGAACGGTGACCGTGACGATCTGGTTCTTGTTGAGACCCGAACCCGCTGCTGCCGTGCCGCCTGCGGCGACGCCGCCGGCTGCCGGCGCGCCACGCTCGAGCTGCTTCATGCCGAGCGAGATGCGCTCCTTTTCGGCATCGATGTCGAGCACGATGGCCTGAACGGTCTCACCCTTGCGATGCAGGTTGAGCGCGTCCTCGCCCGAAACGCCCCAGGCGATGTCGGACATGTGGACCATGCCGTCGACATCGTTGTCGAGGCCGATGAACAGGCCGAATTCGGTCGCGTTCTTGACTTCGCCTTCGACGGTCGAACCGATCGGATGCGCTTCCAGGAAGGCCTCCCACGGGTTGGACTGAGCCTGCTTGAGGCCGAGCGAGATGCGGCGCTTTTCCGAATCGACTTCGAGAACGATGACTTCGACTTCCTGCGAAGTCGAAACGATCTTGCCCGGATGGACGTTCTTCTTGGTCCAGCTCATTTCCGAAACGTGGACGAGGCCCTCGATGCCGGCTTCCAGCTCGACGAACGCACCATATTCGGTGATGTTCGTGACGCGGCCCGACAGCTTGGCGCCGATCGGGTACTTCGCCATCGCGCCATCCCACGGATCGCTCTCGAGCTGCTTCATGCCGAGGCTGATGCGCTGCGTGTCCTTGTTGATGCGGATGATCTGCACCTTCACGACGTCGCCGATGTTCAGCACTTCGCTCGGATGGCCGACGCGCTTGTAGCTGAGATCGGTGACGTGCAGCAGGCCGTCGATGCCGCCCAGGTCGACGAACGCACCGTAATCGGTGATATTCTTGACGACGCCGTCGATGATCTGGCCTTCAGCAAGGCTGAGGATCAGGCCCGAACGCTGCTCGGCGCGGGTTTCTTCGAGGATCGCGCGGCGCGAAACGACGATGTTGCCGCGCTTGCGGTCCATCTTCAGGATCTGGAACGGCTGCGGGATGTCCATCAGCGGGGTCACGTCGCGGACCGGGCGGATATCGACCTGCGAGCCGGGCAGGAACGCCACGGCACCGTTCAGGTCGACGGTGAAGCCACCCTTCACACGGCCGAAGATCGTGCCTTCGACACGCGCCGTCTTGGCGAATTCGGTTTCCAGCTTGTCCCATGCGGCTTCGCGACGGGCGCGATCGCGCGACAGCATCGCTTCGCCGTGCACGTTCTCGACGCGATCGACATAGACTTCGACTTCGTCACCGATCTTCAGATCGGCCTTCTGGCCCGGCGCGGCGAATTCACGCAGCGGCACGCGGCCTTCCGACTTCAGGCCGACGTCGATGACGGCGAGGTCGTTTTCAATTCCGGTAACGGTGCCCTTGACGACGCGGCCTTCGAAGCTGTCGGCGCCGCCGAACTGCTCATCGAGCATGGCTGCGAAATCGTCACGGGTGGGATGTGCCTGAGTGGCCATAAAGATGGGTCGTCCTAAAGTCTGTTTCCGGCCAATCGGTTGTGTCCGATGGTCTTGGCCAAAACGCCACGGCGGCCGAATGCCGGTCGCGGCATCCGTTCGGGCAGTGAAGGAGGAGTCTCTTGCGCGTCTTGGAAGCGAAAAGGGCGCGATGGACATGCCATCCGCGCCTTCCTCCGAGAGCATAGCCCGCCGGACGGACGCGCCCCTAGCGCAAAGGCGGGCAAAAGGCAAGATGGCGGCCATGATTGGCAGCCGCCTTATGCGTTAGCCGGGTTTGTAGGCGGCCTTCTCGGCTTTCAATCTAATCTGCCGGTCGACCAGTTCGATCGCGCGCTGCAGGCTCGCCTCGATCGACAGGAAGCTGGTGTCGAGCAAGGCCGCGTCGTTCGCCGCCACCAATGGGGCGGCGCTGCGGGTCGAATCGCGCAGGTCGCGAGCGCGGATGTCGGCCAGCACCTTGTCCAGGCTGACGGTCGATCCGTTCTCGCGCAGTTCGGCATGGCGACGCTTGGCGCGGATCGTCGGGGTCGCGCGGATGAACAATTTGGCGTCGGCCTCCGGCGCGATCACCGTGCCGATATCGCGCCCGTCGAGCACCGCGCCGCCCGGCTGGTTGGCGAAGCGCCGCTGGCGATGGAACAGGGTCGCGCGGACCAACGGATGCACCGACACTATTGACGCGAGCTTGCCGACCTCGTCCGTCCGCAGCACGGCGTCTTCGAGCAGGGCATCATCGAAATTGCACGCGGCGACCGCGTCCGCCTCGATCTCCGGGTTCAATTCCATCCGGCGGACATTCTCGGCGACCGCGCGGTAGAGCAGGCCGGTGTCGAGATACGGCAGCGCGTAATGCCGCGACAAAGCGCGCGCGATCGTGCCCTTGCCCGAGGCGGCGGGTCCATCGACGGCGATGATCATGCGGCAGCCACGTCGTTCGTTCCCCTGAGCGCGTCGAGCGAGGCGAAGAACATAGGATAACTCGTCGCGATCGGCGAGGCATCGTCGATCGTCACCGGCGTGGCCGACACCAGAGCGGCGACCGACAGGCTCATCGCGATGCGATGGTCGAGCCTGGTGGCGATCGTGCCGCCGCCGGGCAGGGCGGTGCCGCCCGAGCCGTGGATCGCCAGGCCATCCTCGAATTCCTCGGTGCGCACGCCGATCGCGCCCAATGCCGCGGCCATCGCCGCGATCCGGTCCGATTCCTTGACGCGCAATTCGTGCGCACCGCGCGCTATGGTCGTACCCTCGGCGCAGGCCGCGGCGACGAACAGGATGGGATATTCGTCGATCATGCTCGGAGCCAGATCGGGCGGCACTTCGATCGCAGTGAGCTTCGCATGGCGCACGCGCAGATCGGCGACGGGCTCGCCACCGACGGTGCGCGGATCCAGTTCGGTGATGTCCGCGCCCATCATGCGCAGCGCCGTGAAGATGCCGGCGCGCGTCGGGTTCAGCCCGACATTCATCACCACCACGTCAGATCCCGGCACGATCGTCGCCGCGACGACCAGGAAGGCGGCGGAGGAGGGGTCGCCCGGCACGACGATCTGCTGCGGCTTCAGTTCGGCCTCGCCGACCAGCGAGATCACGCGGCCCTCGGGAGTTTCCTCGACGGTCAGGTCCGCGCCGAATCCGGCCAGCATCCGTTCGCTGTGATCGCGCGTGGCGACCGGCTCGATCACGCGGGTGATGCCCGGCGTGTTGAGCCCGGCGAGCAATATCGCCGACTTCACCTGCGCGGAGGCGACGGGCAGGGTGTAGGTGATCGGAATCGCCGGGTTCATGCCCCGCACCATCAGCGGCAGGCGGCCACCCGGGCTGGCGGTGATGTCCGCGCCCATCTGCGACAGCGGATCGATCACGCGTGCCATCGGCCGGCCCGAGAGAGAAGCGTCGCCGGTGAAGGTGGCGGTGATGGCGTGGCTCGCCACCAGCCCCATCAGCAGGCGAGTCGATGTGCCGGAATTGCCCATCTCCAGCGCGCCCGCCGGTTGCATCAGCCCGCCGACTCCGACGCCGTTGACGGTCCAGATGCCGTCCTCGTGCCGCGTGATCGTCGCCCCCATCGCGCGCCCACCGTCGCCTTCGGCGACGGTTTCCTTGATGATCGTCGCGCCCATGGCGCGAAGGGCGGCGGCGGTGGCAAGCACGTCCTCGCCCTCCAGCAGGCCCTCGATGCGGCTTTCGCCGACCGCCAGCGCGGAAAGCATCAGCGAACGATGGCTGATCGATTTGTCGCCGGGCACGGCGACGGAGCCGCGCAACGGGCCGGAGGCGTGGATCTGGCGGGGTGCCGGAGCATTATGGGGATCAGGGTGCGACATGAGCGCCGGGCTTTTGACAGTGCGCTTGTGCTATGGCAAGGCGCGCCCCACTTTGCTGGGCATATCCCGCAAACTCCGAAATTCGAAAGGTTCAACCAAGGCTATGGTCAAGGCCGAATGGGGCACGAAGAGAACGTGCCCGAAATGCGCAACGCGCTTCTACGATCTGGGCAAGGACGAGCCGGTCACGTGCATCGAATGCGGATCGACCTGGTCGCCCGAGCCGATTCTCAAGTCCAAGCAGCCGCTGCCGTTCGAGCAGGCCAAGCCCGATCTGGTCAAGAAGGATGACGATCTGGCGGGTGACGACGAGGATATCGACACCGGTGAGGACGAGGAAATCTCGCCCGACGACGAGGTCGATCTCGGCGGTGACGACGATATCGGCGTGGAAGCGCCGGTCGAAGACGACGAGCATTGAGTTCCTGAAACTCAAGTTATTTTGGCAAGCGGCGCGCAACGCCGCTTGCCAAGCAGGCGACGCCTCGGTAGGGGCAGCGCCTTCCCGGGGCCAACCCGCCCGGGAGATGGGGCCGTAGCTCAGCTGGGAGAGCGTTCGCATGGCATGCGAAAGGTCAGGGGTTCGATCCCCCTCGGCTCCACCATTTTCCCTAAATCAATGATCCAGCAGGCGAACTTAGGTCCGCCTCAGCCCTCGACGACCGCCTGATCGGTGTCGATGCGGCGGCGGACGTGTTCGCGCCAAACGATGTACAGGCCGCTGGCGATGATCACCGGTGCTCCGATCCACGTCCAGGTATCCGGCAGCACGCCGAACACCGCCCAGCCGGAGAGCGTCGCCCATAACAGGCTGGAATAATCCATCGGCACGACGACCGAGACCGGGCCGAAGCGCAACGCACCGGTCATCGCCAGTTGCGCCGCGCCGCCGATCAGCCCGACACCGGCGAGCAGCAACCAGATCAGCGGCGCGTGCGGCTGCATCGCGAAGACGTAGACGATGCCGAGCGGCCCCAGCGACAGCGTCGAAAACCAGAACACCGTCGTCGTGATGCTTTCGGTGCGCGAGATCTGGCGCAGCAGGATCGAGACACCGGCGGTCAGCAACGCCGCGCCCAGCCCCGTCAGCGCGCCGACCAACGGAAAATGCCCGGTGCCCGGTTGCGCGACGATCAGCACGCCGGCGAACCCCATCACCACCGCGGCCCAGCGATGCCAGCCGGTCGGTTCGCGCAGCAGCAGCGCGCCCAGGATTGTGGCGAAGATCGGCATGGTGAAGCCGATCGTGGTCGATTCGGCGAGCGGCAGCGCGAGGATCGTGGCGAAGGTCAGCGCCATCGCGCACAGCCCCATCGCCATGCGCAGGATGTGCGCAGGTAGGCGTTTCGTCGCGACGGAGCGCAGCCCCGGCCCCGTGACGAGCACCACCACCATGAACGCCGAGGCCCCGGCCTGGCGGAAGAACAGGATTTCCCCGATCGTCGCGCCGGCCGCTTCGCTCAGCTTGATCAGCGTATTCATGCCCGCGAACAGCAGGACCGACGTCAGCCTCAGCCCCACGGCAAGCAGGATTCGATCGGGAGAGGTGGCGGCCATGGCAGCGCTTCTACACATCTACTGTGGCGGGGGGAGACGTTCGCCGTCAGAAATCGCTGATCCTTGCGGGATGGGCCCGCGCGCCTTAGTGGCTCCGCCCATGATAAAGCGTGCACTCCCCGTCACCCGCGAAGCCGATTTCGCTGCCTGGTATCAATCCGTCATCTTGGAGGCCGATCTGGCCGAGGAAAGCGGCGTGCGCGGGTGCATGGTCATCCGGCCATGGGGGTACGGCATCTGGGAGCGGATCCAGCGCCTGCTCGACGATCGCATCAAGGCGACGGGGCACGAGAATTGCTATTTCCCGCTGTTCATCCCGCTCTCCTATTTCGAAAAGGAGGCCGAGCATGTCGAGGGGTTCGCCAAGGAAATGGCGGTCGTCACGCATCACCGGCTGATCTCGGACGGGAAGGGCGGGCTGGTGCCGGATCCCTCGGCCAAGCTGGAGGAGCCGCTGGTCGTGCGGCCGACGTCCGAGACGGTGATCGGCACGGCGTTCGCACGCTGGGTGCAATCGTGGCGCGACCTGCCGGTGCTGATCAACCAATGGGCCAACGTCGTGCGCTGGGAAATGCGCACGCGGATGTTCCTGCGCACGTCGGAATTCCTGTGGCAGGAGGGGCATACCGCCCATGCCACTGCGGACGAAGCGCGTGAAGAGACGCTCAAGATGCTCGAAGTGTATCGCGAGTTCGCCGAAAACTGTCTCGCGCTGCCGGTGGTGGCGGGCGAGAAGCCGGAGAACGAGCGCTTCCCCGGCGCGGTCGCGACCTATTCGATCGAGGCGATGATGCAGGACGGCAAGGCGTTGCAGGCCGGCACGTCGCACTTCCTCGGCACCAATTTCGCGCATGCCCAGAACATCCGTTTCCAGAATGCGGCGGGCGAGCTTGAGTTCGCCAATACGACGAGCTGGGGCGTGTCAACGCGGATGATCGGCGGCGTCATCATGGTGCATGGCGATGACGACGGGCTGCGCGTGCCGCCGCGCATCGCGCCGTGGCAGGTGGTGATCGTGCCGATGCTGCGCGACCAGCCGGAGGACGAGGAGATCGTCGCCTATTGCAAGGCTTTGCAGGGCGAACTGGCCAAGCAGTCCGCATTGGGCGAGCCGGTGCGTGCGTTGCTCGACCTGAAGTTCGGCAAGGCGGCCACCAAGCGCTGGGGCTGGGTGAAGAAGGGCGCGCCGGTGATCGTCGAGGTCGGCGGGCGCGACATGGCGGGCGGCAATGTGTCCGTCATCCGCCGCGACCGGCTGTACCGCGAGGACGGCAAGCTCGACAGCGCGGTGGTCGCGCAGGGCGATTTCGTAGCCGGTATCGCGGCGATGCTGGAGGATGTGCAAACGTCGCTCCACACCGAGGCGCGGGCGCGATTGGTGGCGAACATCGTACCGGCAGCGGACTTCGCCGCGATCGAGAAGCACTTTGCGGAGGGGCAGAAGAACCCCGGCTGGCTGGAAGTGCAATGGTCGAAGCCGACCGGCGCGGCGTTGGAGGCGGTGGTCGAGAAACTGAAGGCGCTGAAGCTGACGCTGCGCAACGCCCCGATGGAGCAGGCCGCGGTGGATGCGCCGTGCGTATTCACCGGCGACGTGGCGGTGGAGCGGGTGCTGGTCGGGCGGAGCTATTGAGCGATCGACGCGAGTGAAGGGGGATGCCCCTCCCCATCCGTTCGTTTCGAGCGAAGTCGAGAAACCGCGATCTGGTGTGCCTTGGCGGTTTCTCGACTACGCTCGAAACGAACGGATGACGATGGGGGCGATCACTTCCAAATCTCTTTGTTTGGCAGCGGTCACGGTCCTAGCGCTGGCCACCCTGCCGGCGCACGCGCAGCAGCAGGACGGGCAGCTCTGGTTGCAGGTCAACACCAACGTGCCGGTCGCGAAGAAACTGCGCGTGACGCTGGAGCAGATCGCGCGGTTCAGCGATCGGCAGCGCGGGCTGTTTCAGACCGAGATCGGCGCGCTGCTCGGCTATCAAGTGGCGGACGGGATCGAACTCGGCTTCGGCTATCGTCGGGTCGGCGCCTATAACGGCAACACGGCGGCGGACGAGAATCGCATACGGCAGCAGGTGGTCGCGACGTTCGGGCATGTCGTCACGCGGTTTCGGGTGGACGAACGCTTCAACCCCGGCGGCAGCGAGATCGGGTTCCGCATCCGCCCGCTCGTCCGCTACAATCGCCCGCTGGCGAAGAAGGGCTGGGCGCTGTTCGCCAGCCATGAGAGTTTCTTCCAGCCCAACAGCACATCGTGGGGACAGCGCAGCGGGTATGAGCGGATGCGCAACATCCTCGGCTTGACGCTGCCGATCGGGCGCAAGGTGAGTGCGGATGTCGGGTATCTCAATCAGTACCGGTTCGCGCGAGGCGGCGCGCGGGCGCAGATGGATCATGCATTGAGTTTGCAGCTGACGATCAACATCGCCGCGCATGTCGGGCCCAAGGTGGACGATTAAAACATAATTACTTCAAATAGAACCGTTCGTGCTGAGCCTGTCGAAGCACGTGTTCCACACTCTCCGGTTGCGCTTGGAACACGTCCTTCGACAAGCTCAGGACGAACGGAGATGCCTTGAGCCGGGGTCCAGCTACGTCTTATCTCCGAAGAAGCGGGATCCCGGGTCAAGCCCGGGATGACGAATTGGGGAGTAGCTGTTCCCCAGTTCAATCCTTGCCGACAAACTCCGCCCCGACATGCGCCTCCCCGCGCGCCTCGGCGAGCACGACCTGCCGGTGCCGCTCCGCATACCCCGCGCGCTGCGTTTCGTCGCGGGTGGCGTGGCAGGCCGGGCAGGATATGCCCTCTTCGTATAGCGGCGACGCGCGGTCCTCGGGGCTGACCGGCATGCGGCAGGCGTGGCACAGGCCGTGCGTGCCGATCTCCAGCCCGTGGCCGACCGCGACGCGCTGGTCGAAGACGAAGCATTCGCCCTCCCATCGGCTCTCCGTCTCAGGCACCTGTTCGAGATATTTCAGGATGCCGCCTTCGAGGTGATAGACGTCATCCACCCCTTCGCCCTTCAGGAACGCGGTGGATTTCTCGCAACGGATGCCGCCGGTGCAGAACATCGCGATGCGCTTGCCGGCCAGCTCGTCGCGATGCATGCGGAACCAGTCGGGGAATTCGCTGAAACTGCGCGTCTGCGGGTCGATCGCGCCGGCGAAAGTGCCGACCTTCACTTCGTAATCGTTGCGTGTGTCGATCACCACCGTATCGGGATCGTCGATCAGCGCGTTCCACTCGGCGGGCTTCACATAATGGCCCGTCCCGGTCAGCGGATCGACGTCCGGCTGCCCCATCGTCACGATCTCCCGCTTCAGCCGCACCTTCATGCGGTGGAAGGGCAGGGTGTCGGCCGTGCTGAATTTCACGTCGAGATCGGCGCAGCCGGGCAGGGTGCGGATATGCGCCAGCACCGCGTCGATCGCCCCGGACGTGCCCGCGATCGTGCCGTTGATGCCTTCGCGGGCGAGCAGCAGCGTGCCCTTGATCTGGTGCGCGGTGCAGACGTCCAGCAACGGACCTCGCAAAGCAATAGGGTCGGGGAAGCGGGCGAACTTGTAGAGCGCGGCCACCCGGATCGGTTCAGCCATATTGGGCTTTCCACCAATCCGCGATGCTCGTCTGTTGCTCATTGGTCAGGTGCAGGCCCAGCTTGCTGCGGCGCTTGAGCACGTCATCCGGCGTGCGCGCCCATTCGCGATCGTGCATCCAGCGCGCCTCGGTCTCGGTCAGCCCGCCGCCCAGGTCCGCGCCCATGCCGGCTTCGTCGGTCACGCCCTCCAGCAGGTCCGCGAGCATCTGTCCGTAGGCATGCGCCATGCGCGCGCTGCGGGCCTCGCCCAGAAACGGCCAGGTTTCGCGGACCTGTGCGAGGAAGATATCGAATTCGGCAATCGCGCCGCCGGGAAACACGCGGGCGCGGGTGACTGGATGCGCCTTGAAGCCCATGACGGGCGCGAGCTTCTCCATCGCCTCTTCGGCGAGGTGACGGGCGGTGGTGATCTTGCCGCCGAACACGCTGAGCAAAGCCGGGCCGTTTTCGTCGAGTTCCAGCACATAATCCCGCGTCACCGCCCTCGCGTCACTCGCCCCATCGTCATAGAGCGGTCGCACCCCGGACCAAGTTGAGGTGACGTCGGCGGGCGCGATCTGTTTGGTGAAGTGGCGGTTGGCCGCCTCACACAGATACGCAATCTCGTCAGCGTCGATCTGCGCGTCTTCGGGCTTGTCGACCGGCACGTCGGTGGTGCCGATCTCGGTGCCGTCCTGATAGGGGATGGCGAAGACGATGCGGCGGTCGGGCTGTTGCAGGATGTAAGCGTGGTCGCCCTCGAACAGCTTGGGCACGACGATGTGACTGCCCTTCACGAGGCGCACGTTGCTGGCGGCGTTGACGCCGAGATTGCCGAGCATCTGGTGGACCCACGGCCCGGCGGCGTTGACGATCGCGCGCGCCTCGACCGTGCGCCAATCCGACAAGGTGGCGCGCCATACGCCGCCCTCGCGCCGCGCGGATTCCAGCGCGGTGCCGACGAGGATCTCCGCGCCGTTATCGGCGGCGTCGATCGCATTGAGGACGGTGAGGCGCGAATCGTCCACGAAAGCGTCCGAATAGACGAAGCCGCGATCCCCGCCTTTTAAAGGAGCGGTATACAGCGTGTCCGTCTTGCGCAGGCCGCGCGATCGGGCGAGGGTCATCTTCCCGCCGAGGAAATCGTACAGGTATAGGCCCAGCCGGACCATCCACCACGGGCGCACCGCATTCTCCTGCGGCAGGACGAAGCGCATCGGACGGATGATGTGCGGCGCGGCCTTTACAAGCCGCTCGCGTTCGCGAAGCGCTTCGGCGACGAGCTTAAAGTCGTAATATTCGAGATAGCGCAGGCCGCCGTGAATCAGCTTGGTCGAGGCGGACGACGTGTGTCCGGCAAGGTCGTCGCGTTCGAGCAGCAACACCTTGAGGCCAAGCAACGACGCTTCGCGCGCGATGGCGCAGCCGTTGATGCCGCCGCCGATGATGAGGAGATCGTAGGTCACGCGCATCCCGTAGCCCAGCCGTCCTCCTCGCGAAAGCGGGGACGCCGATGCCTTTTTCGCTGCTTCCTATATTGCAAAAGGCGAAGAGAGGACGGGAGCGGGATCGGAACGGATCGCGAAATCCGACCGCTTGCCTCTTTCGCTGCCCGATGTTGACCCCATCCGAGTCGGCGTATATAGGCGCCGCTGCTCCGGTGGACCTGTGTCTCCCTGGGCAAGCTTGAACATTGCTGGATGCATTCCAGGGCCCGGGGAGCAAAACCGCTCCTAACGGTCCTTTTTGTATTCCTAGGTGCCTCAAGGCTCCAGCAAAGTAACCATTTGAAAGGTGAAGGCTTCAATGCCGACGATTAACCAGCTGGTCCGCAAGGGCCGCGATCCGCAGAAGGCCAAGTCCAAGGTCCCTGCGATGGAACAGAACCCGCAGAAGCGCGGCGTTTGCACCCGCGTGTACACGACGACCCCGAAGAAGCCGAACTCGGCTCTGCGCAAGGTGGCCAAGGTTCGCCTGACCAACCAGCGCGAAGTGATTTCGTACATTCCGGGCGAAGGCCACAATCTCCAGGAGCACTCCGTGGTCCTGATCCGTGGCGGCCGTGTGCGCGATCTTCCCGGTGTTCGGTATCACGTCCTGCGCGGCGTGCTCGATACACAGGGCGTGAAGGATCGTCGCCAGTCGCGTTCCAAGTACGGCGCCAAGCGTCCCAAATAATAGCCAGAGTAAGCCCCGGACGCGTTCCGGACCAGCTGAAGAACGAAGGAATTTGAAATGGCACGTCGTCGTCGCCCAGAAAAGCGTATCATCCTCCCCGATCCGAAGTACGGTGATGAGGTTCTCTCGAAGTTCATGAATTCGGTCATGCTCGACGGTAAGAAGTCTGTCGCGGAGCTGATCGTCTACGGTGCGCTCGAAACCGTCGAAGCCCGTGCGAAGAAGGATCCGCTCAGCGTGTTTCACGACGCGCTGAACAACGTGAAGCCGAACATCGAAGTGCGCAGCCGCCGCGTCGGTGGTGCGACTTATCAGGTTCCGGTCGAAGTCCGCTTCGAGCGGTCGCAGGCTCTCGCGATCCGTTGGCTGATCGGTGCGGCCCGCAACCGTAGCGAGAACACCATGGCCGCCCGTCTGTCGGGTGAGCTGATGGACGCCGCCAACAACCGCGGCAACGCGGTGAAGAAGCGCGAAGATACGCACCGGATGGCGGAAGCCAACCGCGCGTTCTCGCACTACCGCTGGTAATCATGTTTCCGGTCTTTCGCCGGTAACATTCAAACCTATATATTGGGGAGCTGGCTTCGGCCCGCTCCCCATATCTTCAAGGAACAACGATCATGGCCCGCAGCCATCCGCTCGACCGCTATCGTAACATCGGCATCATGGCGCACATCGACGCCGGCAAGACGACGACGACCGAGCGCATCCTCTATTACACCGGCAAGTCCTACAAGATCGGCGAAGTGCATGAAGGCACCGCGACGATGGACTGGATGGAGCAGGAGCAGGAGCGCGGGATCACGATCACGTCCGCCGCTACGACGTGCAAGTGGCGCGCCGAAGAGGGCAAGGGCGAAGAGCATCTGATCAACATCATCGACACCCCCGGCCACGTCGACTTCACGATCGAAGTCGAGCGTTCGCTGCGCGTGCTCGACGGTGCGGTCGCGTGCTTCGATGGCGTTGCCGGCGTCGAGCCGCAGTCCGAGACCGTGTGGCGCCAGGCCGACAAGTATGGCGTGCCGCGCATGTGCTTCGTCAACAAGCTGGATCGCACCGGCGCCGATTTCTATTTCTGTGTGGACTCGATCATCGATCGCCTGGGCGCCCGTCCGGCCGTTCTGTATCTCCCGATCGGCATCGAGGGCGGCTTCAAGGGCCTGGTCGATCTGGTCGAGAACCGTGCGATCATCTGGCTCGAAGAGTCGCTGGGCGCGAAGTTCGAATATCAGGCCATCCCGGATGACCTCGCCGAGAAGGCCGCGAAGTATCGCAGCGAACTGATCGAGATGGCCGTCGAGCAGGACGACGACCTGATGGAAGCGTATCTCGAAGGCAACGAGCCGAGCGTCGCCGACCTCAAGAAGCTGATCCGCAAGGGTACGCTCAGCATGGCCTTCGTGCCGGTGGTGTGCGGCTCGGCGTTCAAGAACAAGGGCGTGCAGCCGTTGCTCGACGCCGTTGTCGATTATCTGCCGAGCCCGCTCGACGTTCCCGCCATTCAGGGTCTGAAGCTCGACGGAGTGACGCCGGACGAGCGTCCGTCCTCGGACGAGGTGCCGTTCTCCGCGCTGGCGTTCAAGATCATGAACGATCCGTTCGTCGGCACGCTGACCTTTGCGCGCATCTATTCCGGCAAACTCGAGACCTCGTCGCAGGTGACGAATTCGGTCAAGGACAAGAAGGAAAAGGTCGGCCGCATGCTGCTGATGCATGCGAACGAGCGTGAGGACATCCAGGTGGCCTATGCCGGCGACATCGTCGCGCTTGCGGGTCTCAAGGACACGACGACCGGTGACACGCTGTGCGCGATGAACGCCCCGATCATTCTCGAGCGGATGGAATTCCCCGAGCCGGTGATCGAGCTGTCGGTGGAGCCGAAGACCAAGGCCGACCAGGAGAAGATGGGCGTCGCGCTCAATCGCCTGGCACGCGAGGATCCTTCGTTCCGCGTCACCTCGGATGCCGAGAGCGGCCAGACCATCATCAAGGGCATGGGCGAGCTCCATCTCGAGATTCTGGTCGATCGCATGAAGCGCGAGTTCAAGGTCGAGGCCAATGTCGGCGCGCCGCAGGTTGCGTATCGCGAGTATCTGAAGAAGCCCGTCGATATCGACTACACGCACAAGAAGCAGTCGGGCGGCACCGGCCAGTTCGGTCGCGTCAAGGTGAAGCTGACGCCGGGTGAGCGCGGTTCGGGCATCGTCTTCAAGGACGAGATCAAGGGCGGTAATATTCCCAAGGAATATATCCCGGCGATCGAGAAGGGCTTCCGTGAAACGGCTGCAACCGGATCGCTGGTCGGCTTCCCGATCATCGATTTCGAGATCAACCTGTATGACGGCGCCTATCACGACGTCGATTCGTCGGCACTGGCGTTCGAAATCTGTGCCCGCGGCGCGATGCGCGAAGCGGCCCAGAAGTCGGGCATCACGCTGCTCGAGCCGATCATGAAGGTCGAGGTCGTCACCCCGGAGGATTATCTGGGCGACGTTATCGGCGACATGAACAGCCGTCGTGGCCAGATTCAGGGCACCGACAGCCGCGGTAATGCGCAGACCGTCGAAGCCATGGTCCCGCTGGCCAACATGTTCGGCTATGTGAACGCGCTCCGCTCGTTTACGCAGGGTCGCGCGCAGTACAGCATGCAGTTCTCGCATTACGACGAAGTGCCGTCGAATGTGGCCGACGAAGTGAAAGCGAAGCTCGCCTGACGCGTTGTAGCGCTAAGGGCTGGTGTATCCTGAAATAGGCCGTTAAGGGGCCACGTTCGCGTGGCGCCCTGAAGGCCGCGAATCTGATTCAAGAAGAGGCGAAAATGGCAAAAGCAAAGTTCGAGCGGAACAAGCCGCATCTCAACATCGGCACCATCGGTCACGTCGACCATGGCAAGACCTCGCTGACCGCGGCGATCACCAAGGTGCTGGCCGAGACCGGTGGCGCTACGTTCACCAGCTATGCGAACATCGACAAGGCTCCGGAAGAGCGCGAGCGCGGCATCACGATCTCGACCGCACACGTCGAGTATGAGACGACCGCACGTCACTACGCGCACGTCGATTGCCCGGGCCACGCCGATTATGTGAAGAACATGATCACTGGTGCCGCCCAGATGGACGGCGCGATCCTGGTCGTTTCGGCCACCGACGGCCCGATGCCGCAGACCCGCGAGCACATCCTGCTCGCACGTCAGGTCGGCGTGCCGACGATGGTCGTGTTCATGAACAAGGTCGATCTGGTCGACGACGCCGAGATCCTCGAGCTGGTCGAGCTGGAAATCCGCGAACTGCTCAGCTCGTACGATTTCGACGGCGACAACATCCCGGTCATCCAGGGTTCGGCCGTTGCCGCACTCGAAGACAAGACCCCGGAAATCGGCCATGACGCCGTGCTGAAGCTGATGGAAGCGGTCGACACGTATCTGCCGCAGCCTGAGCGTCCGCTCGACAAGCCGTTCATGATGCCGATCGAGGACGTGTTCTCGATCTCGGGTCGCGGTACGGTCGTCACCGGCCGCGTCGAGACCGGCATCGTCAAGGTCGGCGAGGAAGTCGAGATCGTCGGCATCCAGCCTGCCGTGCGCAAGACCACCGTCACGGGCGTCGAAATGTTCCGCAAGCTGCTCGATCAGGGCCAGGCCGGCGACAACATCGGCGCGCTGATCCGCGGCGTGGGTCGTGAAGAAGTCGAGCGTGGCCAGGTTCTCTGCAAGCCGGGCTCGATCAAGCCGCACACCGACTTCCAGTCGGAAGTATACGTGCTGTCGAAGGAAGAGGGTGGCCGTCACACGCCGTTCTTCGCCAACTATCGTCCGCAGTTCTACTTCCGCACCACGGACGTCACCGGCACCGTCGAGCTGCCTGAGGGCACCGAAATGGTCATGCCGGGCGACAACATCGCTCTGGGCGTCAAGCTGATCGCCCCGATCGCAATGGACGTCGGCCAGCGCTTCACGATCCGTGAAGGTGGCCGGACCGTCGGTTCGGGTATTGTCAGCGGCATCACCGCGTAATATAGACGCCGCCACCGCCCGATTCCCTGTTCGTCACCGGACAGGGGATCGGGCGGTTGCTATTTAATGAGGGCAGCATCTTTCAGGTGTTGCCAGCAGTTCGAACAACCAGAGCCGTCAACAGGCGGCCCGCTCTTTCGCATCGGTAGGGATTATGGAAACGCAGAACATTCGGATTCGTCTGAAGGCATTCGATCATCGCGTGCTCGATCAGGCAACCGGCGACATCGCCGATACCGCCCGTCGCACCGGCGCACTGATCCGCGGTCCTATCCCTTTGCCGACGCGCATCGAGAAGTTCACGGTCAACCGTGGCCCGCACATCGACAAGAAGTCGCGCGAGCAGTTCGAAGTGCGCACGTACAAGCGCATGCTGGACATCGTCCAGCCGACGCCGCAGACGGTCGACGCTTTGATGAAGCTCGACCTTGCCGCAGGCGTTGACGTAGAGATCAAGCTGGCCTAATAGCCCGCCTCCACGAGATTCGGTTCCGCTGAAAAGCGAGCCTGATACAGGGATACCGCCGGATTTATCCGGGTCTGCGTCCCCCGACACGCCTCCCCAGGGAGGCACCAGCCCGGGTCGGGGCAGCAGTATAAAATCTATTGGGCTGACGAGCACCGCGAAGGGCAACTTTCGCGGTGTTCACACGCACCTTCGGAAATGGTTCCGGGGTGCCTCTGTTGAAGGAGCAAGATCATGCGCACTGGCGTGATCGCGAAGAAAATGGGGATGACCCGCTTGTTCAAGGACGATGGGCGCCATGTGCCCGTCACCGTCCTTGCACTGGAAAATCTGCAGGTCGTGGCCGTTCGCGAGGCCGACCGTGATGGTTACACCGCCGTCCAGCTGGGCGCTGGCACTGCGAAGGCGAAGAACGTCGCCAAGCCGCAGCGTGGCCATTTCGGCAAGGCCGAAGTCGAACCCAAGGCGAAGGTCGCCGAATTCCGTGTCAGCGACGATGCGCTGCTCGAAGTCGGTGCGAGCATCTCCGCCGACCATTATGTCGCAGGCCAGATCGTCGATATCCAGGGCGTGACCCAGGGTAAGGGCTTTGCCGGCGGCATGAAGCGTTGGGGCTTCGGCGGTCTGCGCGCCACGCACGGCGTGTCCGTCTCGCACCGTTCGCTTGGTTCGACCGGTCAGCGCCAGGATCCGGGCAAGGTCTTCAAGAACAAGAAGATGGCCGGTCAGATGGGTAACAAGAACCGCACCCAGCAGAACCTGGAAATCGTTTCGACCGACGTCGAGCGTGGCCTGATCTTCATCAAGGGCTCGGTGCCCGGATCGAAGGGCGGCTGGTTGCTCGTCAAGGATTCGGTCAAGGTCGCCCGCCACGCGGACGCGCCTTATCCCGCCGGCCTCCGTCAGGTCGCCAATAACAACACCGCCGCTGAAACGCCCGCCGAGGATACCTCCGCCGTCGAAGCGACCGAAGGCCAGGAGGGCTGAACATGAAGGTCACCATTCAGTCCTTCGATGCCAACGCCAAGGGCGCGGACATCGAACTCAACGACGAGGTCTTCGGGATCGAGCCGCGTCCGGATATCCTGCACCGGGTCGTCACCTGGCAGCTCGAAAAGCGCCGCGCGACGGCACGTGGCACGCGCGAGCGCGCCGATGTCGCCCGCACCGGCAAGAAGTTCGGTCGCCAGAAGGGCGGCGGTACGGCACGTCACGGCGATCGCCGCGCTCCGGTGTTCATCGGTGGTGGTAAGGCTCACGGCGCTCGCGTTCGTGACTTCAACCCGTCGCTGAACAAGAAGGTTCGCGCGCTCGGCCTGAAGATGGCGCTTTCGAGCCATGCTCAGGCAGGTACTTTGGTCATCATGGACAGCCTCGCGGTTGCCGAGAGCAAGACCAAGACGCTGCTGGCCAACTGGGCCAACCTCGGCACCGGCAAGACCGCTCTGGTCATCGACGGTGACATGGTCGAGCAGAGCTTCGCGTTCGCCGCGGGCAACGTCCATACGATCAACGTGATGCCGGCTGCCGGCGCCAACGTTTATGACATCCTGAAGCACGACACGCTGGTCCTGACCCGCGCTGCCGTCGAAATGCTGGAGGCGCGCTTCAATGGCTAAGAAGCAGAAAGGCGACATCGATCTGCGTCATTACGACGTGATCGTTGCACCGCACATCACCGAGAAGGCGACCTTGCTCAGCGAGAACAACGCCGTCGTGTTCCGCGTCAGCAACGACGCGACCAAGCCCGAGATCAAGGCTGCCGTCGAGGCGCTGTTCTCGGTTAAGGTTCTGGGGGTCAACACGATCGTCCAGAAGGGCAAGACCAAGCGGTGGAAGGGCGTTCCCTACACCAAGTCCGACATCAAGAAGGCGATCGTCACGCTGGCCGACGGCCAGTCGATCGACGTGACGCAGGGGGTCAGCGCGTAATGGCACTCAAGCATTATAATCCGACCAGCCCGGCACGACGCGGTCTTATCCTCGTCGACCGGTCCGGCCTGCACAAGGGCGGCCCCGTCAAGGCGCTGACCGAAGGCAAGCGCAAGACCGGTGGCCGCAACAACAAGGGTCACGTCACGTCGCGCGGCATCGCCGGCGGTCACAAGCAGCGCTATCGTATCATCGATTTCAAGCGTCGCCTGTGGGAAGTCGAGGGTACGGTCGAGCGGATCGAATACGATCCCAACCGCACCGCGTTCATTGCGCTGATCAACTATGGTGATACGGACGAGGGCAAGCCCAACGTCGCGTACATCATCGCGCCGCAGCGTCTCGCCGTCGGTGACAAGATCATCGCGGGCAAGAAGACCGACGTTAAGCCGGGCAATGCCATGGAGCTGGGCCAGATGCCGGTCGGCACGATCGTCCACAACGTGGAGATGAAGCCGGGCAAGGGTGGCCAGATCGCCCGTTCGGCCGGCACGTACGTGCAGGTCGTCGGTCGCGACAAGGGCATGGTGATGGTCCGCCTGAACTCGGGCGAGCAGCGCTACATCCATGCGAACTGCATGGCGACGGTCGGTGCCGTGTCCAACCCGGACAACGGCAACACCAACCTCGCCAAGGCCGGCCGCAACCGTTGGAAGGGCATCCGCCCGCTGACGCGCGGTGTTGCGAAGAACCCGGTCGACCATCCGCACGGCGGTGGTGAAGGCCGGACCTCGGGCGGCCGTCATCCGGTCACTCCGTGGGGCAAGCCGACCAAGGGTGCCCGCACTCGTCATAACAAGTCGACGGATAAGATGATCATCCGTTCGCGCCACGCGAGGAAGAAGTAAATGGCTCGCTCCATTTGGAAGGGTCCGTTCGTGGACCTTCATCTGCTGAAGAAGGCAGAGACCGCGCAGGAAACCAACGCGCGCGGTGCGATCAAGACCTGGTCGCGTCGTTCGACGATCCTGCCGCAGTTCGTCGGCCTGACGTTCAGCGTCTATAACGGTCGCAAGTTCGTGCCGGTGACGGTGAACGAGGACATGGTGGGCATGAAGCTCGGCGAGTTCGCGCCCACGCGCTACTTCCCCGGCCACGCCGCCGACAAGAAGGGCAAGCGCTGATGTCCAAGCCTAAATCCCCCCGCAAGGTGGCCGATAACGAAGCGTTGTCGGTCGGCACGCAGATCCGCGGTTCCGCGCAGAAGCTCGGCCTCGTCGCCGCGCTCATCCGTGGCCGCAAGGTCGGCGATGCGATGAACATCCTGCAGTTCTCGACCAAGGGTATGGCCGTCGACGCCCGCAAGGTGCTCGCCTCCGCCATCGCCAATGCCGAGAACAACCACAACCTCGATGTCGACGCGCTCGTCGTCGCCGAGGCGTCGGTCGGCAAGTCGATCACCATGAAGCGGTTCGCCACGCGCGGTCGCGGCAAGTCGACGCGCATCCTCAAGCCCTTCAGCCGCCTGCGCATCGTCGTTCGCGAACAGCAAGAAGAAGAAGCGTAATGGGTCAGAAATCGAACCCCATCGGTCTGCGCCTGCAGATCAACCGCACCTGGGATAGCCGCTGGTATGCGGAAGGCGCCGATTACGGCCGCCTCCTGCTCGAAGATCTCAAGATGCGCGCTTACATCATGAAGACGCTGCCGCAGGCCGCGATCTCCAAGGTGGTGATCGAGCGTCCGGCCAAGCTATGCCGCGTGTCGATCTATGCCGCACGCCCCGGCGTTATCATCGGCAAGAAGGGCGCGGACATCGAGAAGCTTCGCCGTACCCTCGGCAAGATGACCTCGTCGGACGTCAGCCTGAATATCGTCGAAATCCGCAAGCCGGAAGTCGATGCCAAGCTCGTCGCACAGGGCATCGCCGATCAGCTCGAGCGCCGTATCGCATTCCGTCGCGCCATGAAGCGTGCGGTTCAGTCGGCCATGCGTCTGGGCGCCGAAGGCATCCGGATCAACTGCGGTGGCCGTCTCGGCGGCGCCGAAATCGCACGGTCGGAATGGTATCGTGAAGGTCGCGTTCCGCTGCATACGCTGCGCGCGAACGTCGATTATGCCGAAGCTTCGGCCCACACCGCCTATGGCGTGTGCGGCGTGAAGGTGTGGATCTTCAAGGGCGAAATCCTGGGTCACGACCCGATGGCGACCGACCGGATCATGATGGAGGCTCAGACCTCCGGCGTGCGCCCGGCGCGCGACGACCGCCGCTAAGGACGCAAGACATGCTTCAACCGAAGAAAACCAAGTTTCGCAAGGCGTTCAAGGGCAAGATCCATGGCGATGCCAAGGGTGGCACCACGCTGAACTTCGGGTCGTATGGCCTGAAGGCGATGGAGCCGGAGCGTTTGACCGCGCGTCAGATCGAGGCGGCCCGCCGCGCGATCACGCGTCACATCAAGCGTCAGGGTCGTTTGTGGATCCGCGTGTTCCCGGATCTGCCGGTCACGGGCAAGCCTGCCGAAGTCCGCATGGGCAAGGGCAAGGGTTCGCCGGAATATTGGGCCGCTCGCGTCAAGCCGGGCCGGATCCTGTTCGAACTGGACGGCGTGCCGGGTGACATTGCCGCAATGGCATTCAGCCGCGCAGCGATGAAGCTGCCGATCAAGGTGAAGGTCGTTGCCCGTCTCGGCGACACCTCGCATCTGGGAGTTGCATAAGATGGCCCGTATCGACGACCTCAAGGCGAAGACCGAGGACCAGCTGGGTGAAGAACTCGGCAACCTGAAGCGCGAGGCATTCAACCTGCGTTTCCAGGCCGCGACCAATCAGCTCGAAAAGCCGAGCCGGGTCAAGGAAGTCCGCCGCGACATCGCTCGCATCAAGACGCTGCAAACCGCTCGCTCGCGCGACGCGGCAGCCAAGTAAGGATTTAGACATGCCGAAGCGCGTGCTGACGGGGCTGATCGTCTCCGACAAGGGCGACAAGACGGTGGTTGTGAACGTGGAGCGCAAGGTCAAGCACGCGCTGTACGGCAAGATCATCCGTCGTTCGAAGAAGTATCATGCCCATGACGAGGGCAACGAGTTCAAGCAGGGCGAGACCGTGCGGATCGAAGAGACCGCGCCGATTTCCAAGCTGAAGACCTGGAAGGTGATCGATCGGGTGAACACCCATGCGACGCCGGAACGGGTCGAGACGGACGCTTCGGCCTAACGGCCAGGGGTTTTTTGGGGCCTAACGGCTTTTTGTAGGCGGCACCGGTCGGAATCGGTGTCTTAGTGAGAAGGAAGCGGATCAATGATCCAGATGCAATCCAATCTCGAGGTCGCTGACAACAGCGGCGCGAAGCGGGTTCAGTGCATCAAGGTGCTTGGCGGGTCCAAGCGTCGTGTTGCAGGCGTGGGCGATATCATCGTCGTCAGCGTCAAGGAAGCCGCACCGCGCGGCCGCGTTAAGAAGGGCGACGTCCACCGCGCCGTCATCGTGCGTACGGCGAAGGACATTCGTCGCGCTGACGGCACCGTGATCCGCTTTGATGGCAACGCCGCCGTGCTGGTCAACAAGAACGAGGAGCCGATCGGCACCCGTATCTTCGGCCCAGTCGTGCGCGAACTGCGCGGCAAGAAGCACATGAAGATCATCAGTCTCGCGCCGGAGGTGCTGTAATGGCCGCTGCGAAGATCAAGAAGGGTGACAAGGTCATCGTCCTGTCCGGTAAGGACAAGGGCAAGACCGGTGAAGTTACCCAGGCCCTGCCGCGCGACGGCAAGGTCATCGTATCGGGCGTCAACGTTGCCGTTCGTCACACCAAGCCGAGCCAGGGCGACCCGCAGGGTGGTCTGGTCCGTTCGGAAGCGCCGATGCACGCCTCGAAGGTCGCCCACGTGACCGCCGACGGCAAGCCGACCCGCGTCCGTTTCGAGACCCAGGACGGAAAGAAGGTCCGCGTGGCCGTCAAGACCGGGGAGAAGATCGGTGGCTGAGGCCCAGAACGCAAAGCCGCGCATGCGGCAGATGTACGACGACACGATCATCAAGGCGATGACCGAGAAGTTCGGCTACAAGAACGTCATGGAAATTCCGCGGATCGACAAGATCGTGCTGAACATGGGCGTCGGAGAAGCCACGCAGGACAAGAAGAAGGTCGACAAGGCCGCCGGCGAAATGGAATTGATCGCAGGGCAGAAGCCCGTCGTGACCAAGGCCAAGAAGTCGATCGCACAGTTCAAGCTGCGCGAAGGCATGCCGATCGGCGTGAAGGTCACGCTGCGTCGCGAGCGCATGTACGAGTTCCTCGACCGCTTCATCACGATCGCGCTCCCGCGCGTTCGCGATTTCCGTGGCCTGAACCCCAAGTCGTTCGACGGGCGCGGCAATTATGCCTGCGGCCTGAAGGAACAGCTGATCTTCCCGGAAATCAGCTACGACCAGGTGGATCAGATCCGCGGCATGGACGTGATCGTCGCGACGACCGCGAAGACCGACGAGGAAGCGCGCGAGCTGCTCCGCCTGTTCGGTTTCCCGTTCCCGCAGGAAGAATCCGCAGACGAAAAGAAGGCGGCATAAGATGGCTAAGGTAAGCTCCATCAATAAGAACGAACTTCGCAAGAAGCTCGTCAAGAAGTACGCCCCGAAGTACGCGAAGCTGAAGGCGATCGCCGGCGACAAATCCTTGTCGGACGGCGAGCGGATCGAAGCCCGTCTGAAGATGGCCGAAATCCCGCGCAACGGTAACCCGACGCGCGTCCGCAACCGTTGCGAGACGACCGGTCGTCCGCGCGCATATTACCGCAAGTTCCGCCTCTGCCGTATTCAGCTTCGTGATCTCGCCAACAAGGGCATGATCCCGGGCGTTACGAAGTCGAGCTGGTAAGGATCCGAAGATGGCATTGACCGATCCCCTGGGTGATATGCTCACCCGCATCCGCAACGGCCAGCGCGCGAAGAAGGACTCCGTCCTGACTCCGGGCAGCAAGCTTCGGGCCCGCGTGCTCGACGTGCTGCAGCGCGAAGGCTATATCCGTGGTTATAGTGAAGAGCAGATGGGCCCCGCGGCCGGCATCCGCATCGAGCTGAAGTATTTCGAGGGCCAGCCCGCGATCAAGCACGTCGCCCGCGTTTCCAAGCCGGGTCGCCGCGTCTATTCGGGCTCGACCGAACTGCCCCGCGTCATGAACGGCCTGGGCATCACCATCGTATCGACGCCTCGCGGTGTTTTGTCCGACGCCGAAGCGCGCGAACAGAATGTCGGTGGCGAAGTGCTGGCGGAGGTATTCTGATGAGCCGCATCGGCAAGAAGCCGGTCACGATCCCATCGGGCGTGACGGCGAACATCGAAGGCGCGGTTCTCAGCGTGAAGGGTCCCAAGGGCACCCTCTCCATGCCGATGCGCGACGAGATCACGTACGTGCTCGAAGACGGTGGCATTTCGGTGAACCCGGCCAACGAGACGAAGCGTGCCCGCGCATTCTGGGGCATGCAGCGTACGCTGGTTCAGAACCTGATCACCGGCGTGTCGGACGGCTTCACCAAGAAGCTGCTGATCACCGGCGTCGGCTATCGTGCGGCGGCTCAGGGGCGTAAGCTGAACCTGAAGCTCGGCTACAGCCACGACGTGAACATCGACGTGCCGGAAGGCATCGAGGTCAAGACCCCGGATAACACCACGGTCGAGATTTCGGGTTCGGACAAGCAGAAGGTCGGCCAGCTGGCCGCGGAAATTCGCCAGTGGCGTGAGCCCGAGCCGTACAAGGGCAAGGGCATCAAGTACGACGGCGAGTTCATCTTCCGCAAGGAAGGGAAAAAGAAGTAATGAGCACCAAAGGTCTCTCCCTCTTCGCGAAGCGTCGTCTTCGCGTTCGCACCGCGCTCCGCGCTCGTGGCGGCACCCGTCCCCGGTTGTCGATCCATCGTTCGGGCCGGCACATCTACGCCCAGATCATCGACGATGCGCAGGGCAAGACACTGGCTGCGGCCTCGACCCTCGAGAAGGACGTGCGTGGCACGACCGGCGCGACGATCGATGCGGCGACCTCGGTCGGCACCCGCGTCGCCGAAGCGGCCAAGGCAGCAGGCGTGACGCAGGTCGTGTTCGATCGCGGCGGCTTCCTGTTCCACGGTCGCGTAAAGGCGCTGGCGGAAGCCGCCCGCGCTGCCGGATTGGAGTTCTAAGACATGGCTGACGACATCATCCCGACCGAAGCAGCAGCTTCGCCAGACGGTGCGCCGGTTCCGACGGACAATCGTGGTCCCGGTGGCGCACCTCGCGGCGGCCGTGGCCGTGGCGGCCCCGGTGGCGGCGGTCAGAACCGTGGCGGTCGCGACAATCGCGGCGGCCGTGACAATCGTGGCGGCCGTCCCGGCAGCGACGATGGCGGTGAAGAGCTGATCGAGAAGCTGGTTCACATCAACCGCGTTTCGAAGACGGTGAAGGGCGGCAAGCGCTTCGGCTTCGCAGCACTCGTCGTCGTCGGCGACGGCAAGGGCCGCGTCGGCTTCGGCCACGGCAAGGCACGCGAAGTGCCGGAAGCCATCTCCAAGGCCACTGCGGCCGCGAAGAAGGCCATGATCCGCGTTCCGCTCAAGGACGGCCGCACGATGCATCATGACGGTCGCGGTCACTTCGGTGCCGGCCTCGTGACGATCCGTTCGGCACCTGCCGGTACGGGCATCATCGCCGGTGGCCCGATGCGCGCTGTGTTCGAAGCTCTGGGCGTGGGCGACGTGGTGACCAAGTCGGTCGGCACATCGAACCCGTACAACATGATCCGTGCGACCTTCGAAGCGCTGACCGCCCAGGTTTCGCCGAAGTCGGTTGCGCAGCGCCGTGGCAAGAAGATCGCCGACCTGCTCGGCCGCGGCGGTGCGGAAGCACCCCAGGCCGAAGCCGAAGCGATCGTGGAGTAAGCGATAATGGCAACGATCAAAGTGACGCAGACCGGTTCGCCGATCCGCCGCGAGAAGGATCAGCGCGCGACGCTGATCGGTCTCGGCCTGAACAAGATGCACAAGACGCGCGAACTGGAGGATACCCCTGAAGTCCGGGGCATGATCCGCAAGGTTTCGCACATGCTGAGCGTCGAGAAGTAAGAACCTAGCCAAGCCCTCTCCCGCACCAGCGGGGGAGGGTTCGGGTTTTCAGGGCGTGACAGCGGCGGATCCGTCCGCTACCGCGCCCGTCCCGAAATATATTCAGCGCGAAAAAAGCGAAAGCGAGTGCACATCATGAAACTGAACGATCTCCGCGACAACGAAGGCGCCCGTAAGTCCCGTATGCGGGTCGGCCGTGGCATTGGCTCCGGCAAGGGCAAGACCGCCGGCCGTGGTATCAAGGGCCAGACGAGCCGTGAGGGCGTGTCCATCGCCGGCTTCGAAGGCGGCCAGATGCCGCTGCACATGCGTCTGCCTAAGCGCGGCTTCAACAACATCTTCGCCAAGGATTATGCCGAGGTGAACCTCGGCGCGATCCAGAAGGCGATCGATGCCGGCAAGATCGAAGCCGGTGCGAGCCTCGACCATGACGCGCTGAAGGCCGCTGGCCTGGCACGTGGTGGCAAGGACGGCGTCCGTCTGCTCGGCAAGGGCGAATTTTCGGCGAAGCTCAGCTTCACCGTCGCCGGCGCGTCGAAGGGCGCGATCGAGGCGGTCGAAAAGGCCGGTGGTTCGGTTTCGGTGATCGAAGTCGTCGCCGCCGCCGACAAGGCCGCTGCCAAGAAAGGCGTGAAGTATCAGGAGCGCAAGGCACACAAGGCCTCGTTCAAGGGCTGATCTGCTGTTCCCCGGCGCAGGCCGGGGTCCAGTATGGCGGGTCGCGCTACTATAGCGCACCACTCGCCAACTGGAGCCTCCCGATCTGGACCTCGGCGTGAACCGGGGAACAAATTTTCGGGAAGGTTAGACAAGCCTCCAAGCGTGACTATATGAGCGGCGGGGGGCGGATAACGTTTCCCGCCGCTTTTGTTTCCCGAGCCAGAATTTGGCCCGTCGGAAATTTGGCCCCGTTAGTAATTTGGGACGTAAAACTACGATGGCATCCGCAGCCGACCAGATGGCCTCAGGCCTCAGCCTGTCGAAATTCGCGCAGGCGACCGATCTCAAGAAGCGCCTGTGGTTCACGATCGGCGTGCTGATCGTCTTCCGGATGCTGTCCTACGTGCCGCTGCCCGGCATCGATGCGGTTAAGCTGGTGAGTCTGGCCAACCGCACCAGCGGCGGCGTGCTCGATTTCTTCAACATGTTCTCGGGCGGTTCGCTCGGTCGCGCCAGCCTGATCGCGCTGGGCGTGATGCCCTACATCACCGCCTCGATCGTCGTGCAACTCGCGACCTCGCTGTCGCCGACGCTTGCCGCGATCAAGAAGGATGGCGAGAGCGGGCGCAAGCGGCTCAACCAATATACGCGCTACGGCACCGTCGCGCTCACCGCCGTGCAGGGCTATTTCCTCGCCGTCGGTTACGAAGCGGGCGGGGCGGTGGTCGATCCCGGCATGCTGTTCCGCATCGTCGCGGTGATCAGCATCGTCGGCGGCACGATGTTCCTGATGTGGCTGGGTGAGCAGATCACCGCGCGCGGCATCGGCAACGGCATGTCGCTGATCATCATGGCCGGCATCGTCGCCAGCCTGCCGACCACTTTGTTCAACCTGTTCGAAGGCGGCCGTTCGGGCAGCATGGGCGGCGGCACGCTGATCGCGATCATCGCGGCGGTCGTCATGCTCGTTCTGTTCATCTGCTTCATGGAACGTGCGCAGCGCCGCATCCTGATCCAATATCCCAAGCGCCAGACGCAACGCGGCATGCAGGCCGATCGCAGCCATCTGCCGCTCAAGATCAACACTGCCGGCGTGATCCCTCCGATCTTCGCCTCGTCGCTGCTGCTCATGCCGCTGACGATCAGCCAGTTCGCTGGTCAACGCGTGGCGGGCGAATCGAAATGGGGCGATTTCATCATCGGCCTCAATCAGTATCTGCAGCACGGCAGCCCGGTGTATATGCTGCTCTACGGTGCCGGCATCATCTTCTTCTCGTTCTTCTACACCGCCGTGGTGTTCAATCCGGAAGAGACCGCGGACAATCTGAAGCGCTATGGCGGCTTCGTCCCCGGCATCCGCCCCGGCAAGAACACCGAGACGTATTTCGATTACGTGCTGACGCGCATCACCGTGATCGGTGCGGCCTATCTGACGGTGATCTGCCTGCTGCCGGAATATCTGGTGTCGGCGCTGTCCATTCCGTTCTACCTTGGTGGCACTAGCCTGTTGATCGTGGTCAACGTAACGATGGATACGGTGACGCAGATCCAGTCGCACCTGCTGGCGCATCAGTATGGCGATCTGATCAAGAAGGCGAAGCTGAAGGGCGGGCGCCTCCGCTAAGCGGGGCTGACCTGAAGCACGTGAGGGGAATGCGGTCTTGAATATCATCCTCCTTGGCCCGCCTGGTGCCGGCAAGGGTACTCAGGCCGCACGGCTGATGACGCGATACGGCATGGTTCAGCTGTCCACCGGCGACATGCTGCGCGCGGCGGTCAAGGCGGGCACGCCGACGGGTCTGAAGGCCAAATCGGTGATGGAATCGGGCGGGCTGGTGTCGGACGACATCGTCTCCGGTATCATCGGCGAACGGCTCGACGAGGCCGATACGGTCGGCGGCGTGATCTTCGACGGCTATCCGCGCACCGCGGCGCAGGCGCATCAGCTCGATGCGCTGCTGCAGGATCGCGGCCGCACGCTGGATCACGTGATCGAACTGGAAGTCGATGAGGACGCACTCGTCGCGCGGATCGTCGGCCGTTACACCTGCGCCAATTGCGGCGCTGGTTATCACGACAGCTTCCACAAGCCGAAGATCGCCGGTGTCTGCGACACGTGCGCCGGCACCGAGTTCAAACGCCGCCCCGACGATAACGAGGACACCGTGCGCACGCGCATGGAGGAATATCGCGGCAAGACCGCCCCGATCCTCCCGATCTACGAAGCGCGCGGACTGGTGAACCGGGTCGACGGCATGGCCGATATCGATCAGGTGACGACGGCGATCGTGACGATCCTCGACGGGAAGTAGCGTCTCGTCATCCTCGCCTTCGCGGGAATGACGAGAGGTTGGCGGAGGATGTGCCGCAGATAGTTGCAGCACCCTCCAATCCGCATATGCTGGCTACTCCACCGGGGGAGCGCCACATGAAACGCCTTGCACTATCCGCACTGCTGCTCGCCGCCGCGCCCACATCCGCCGCCGCCGACATCGTTCAATCCAGCGCGATCGGGTTCGAACTCAAGCAGGCGCTGACGATCGACTCGCCGGTCGCGCGCGTCTGGGCCGCGCTCAAGGTGCCGCAATATTGGTGGGACAAGGATCACACCTATTCGGACGATCCGGCCAACCTGTACATGGATGCGCAGGCAACCGGCTGCTTCTGCGAGCGTATTCCCGACGGCAAGGGCAGCGTCGAGCATGCCCATATCGTCTATGTCGCGCCGGGGCGGATGATCCGCATGGTCGGGTCGCTCGGGCCGCTTCAGGCCGAGGCGGTGACCGGCACGTTGACTTTCAAGTTCGATCCCGAAGGCGAGAAGACTCGGGTGACGATGACCTATGTCGTCGGCGGCTATGTCCGCGCCGGGGCCGATACGCTGGCGCCCAAGGTGGACGAAGTGCTCGCGCTCCAGATCCTCAACCTCAAGACCTTCGCCGAAACCGCGCCGGTCAAGGCCGACAAGCCCGAAAAGACCAAGACCGAAGGGCGCTGATGACGGATTTGTCATGTCGCCGTCACCGATTCCCGCGGGGCGCAGCGCGCATAAAGGCGGGGAAGAGGCAGCGAAGCCAACCCCTATCGCCCGGATGCGCATCGTTCGGGTGGTACAGGCATAGCGACTTCGGCGCTAACGCGACCCCTGGGCGCGCCGGAGGCCGGTGGAAAGTGAAAGCTTTCCGCCGGCCTCTTCATATCCTACACAGCGGGGTATAGCCGGATAAGCCACTTATGACGCGCAAGATCCTGATCGTCGAAGACGATACCGCCACCGCCACCTATCTCGCCAAGGGCCTGACCGAGGCGGGCTTCGCGGTCGAGACGTGCGGTGACGGGCGCGACGGGCTGTTCCTGGCGAGCGAGGGCATCTTCGACCTGATCATCGCCGATCGCATGCTGCCGGGCCTCGATGGCCTGTCGATGATCAACGCGGTCCGCGCGGCGGGCGTGGCGACGCCGACCCTGGTGCTGTCCGCCCTCGCCACCGTGGACGACCGGGTCGACGGGCTGCACGCTGGCGCCGACGATTATCTCACCAAGCCCTTCTCCTTCGCCGAACTCTCCGCTCGCGTGGAAGCGTTGTTGCGCCGGTTCGAACGTCCGCAGGCGGCGGCGCAGACCACGCGGCTCGGCGTCGGCGATCTCGAGATCGATCTGCTCGCGCGCACCGTCGTGCGGCAGGGCCGGGCGATCCCGCTCGGCGCGCGCGAATTCAACCTGCTCGAATATCTCGCGCGCCATGCCGGGCAGGTCGTCACGCGCACGATGATGCTGGAGAAGATCTGGAACTATCACTTCGATCCGGGATCGAACGTGGTGGACGTGCATATCGGCCGGTTGCGCCGCAAGCTGGAGGACGGCTTCACCCAGCCGATCCTGCACACGGTGCGCGGCGCGGGGTATCGGCTATCGCTCGACGCCTGATACCGTCCCGGCTGCTGCGCCTGTCCGTCACGGCGCGCATCGCGCTGCTTGCGATCGCGCTGGCGATCGTCACGAATCTCGTGCTGGCGACGTTCCTGTGGCAGCAGATCCATAGCGACGCGGTCGATGCCGTGCGGCGCGACACCACCGAGCAGTCCGATGCTTTCGTCTCGGTCTATCGTTCCGGCGGACTGACCGCTCTGGTGCAGGCGATCCACGACGCCAGCCGTTCTCACGATTCGTCACTCGTCGCGCTGATCGTGGACGGGGCCGGGCGCAAGGTGAACGGCATCGGCCCCGACCAACTCCCGCTCTCCGCTACGGCACCCGGCTCGTTCCACGTCGGGTCGCTCGGCACTGCGGAGCCGTGGACCGGGCGCGAGGCGGGGTACATCGTGCGGCGGGTCGGCACGTACCGCCTGGTCAGCGGCCATCTGATGGACGATTGGCAACAGGAGCAGCGCGGCATCGAACGCGCCTTGCTGCTCGCCACCATCCTCTCGCTGATGCTCGGCGTGGTCGGCGGTCTGGTCGTCGCGCGCTATGTCGGGCGCCGCCTGAACAACATCGCGGCGGTGATCGAGGGCGTGGGGCAGGGGGATCTCAGCCGCCGCGTCGGGTCGGTCGCGGGCGGTGGCGATGCGTTCGACCGGCTGTCGATCCGGCTCGATGCGATGCTCGACAAGGTCGAACGGCTGATGGGCGAACTTCGCATCGTCACCGACAGCCTCGCGCACGATCTGCGTTCCCCAATCGCCCGGCTGCGCGCCAAAACCGAAACGGCGATCCTCGTCACCGATCCGGTGCAGCGCGACGCAGCCCTGTCCGGTCTGCTGGTCGAGACCGATCTCGTGATGCGCATGCTTTCCACGCTGCTGGAGATCACGCGCTCGCAATCCGTCTCGCGCGACCGCTTCACCGATATAGATCCTGCGGCGCTGGTCGAGGAGATCGCGGAACTCTACGAACCCGTCGCCGATGATGCCGGCATCATCTTCACGGCGCTGATCGAGTCGCATCCGCCGCACATCGTCATGCACCGCGAATTGATGACTCAGGCGATCACCAATCTGATCGACAATGCGCTGCGCCATGCCGGGCCCAAAGGCGTGAACGGGGGCGGGCAGATCACGCTGCGATTGAAGGGCGGAGCGGGCGGCATCCGCCTGCAAGTGGAGGATCGCGGCCCCGGCATCGCGGAGCGCGATCGCGAACAGGCACTCAGCCGTTTCGGCCGGCTCGACAGCGCGCGGACCATTCCCGGCGCCGGGCTCGGCCTGTCGCTCGTCGCCGCGGTCGCGCGGCTGCACGGCGGGCGACTGGAACTGGGCGACAACGCGCCGGGGCTGATCGCCGCGATCGTGCTGCCTAGCTGAGGCTATTATGACCCGTTCGTGCTGAGTAGAGACTGAGTAGCCGAAGGCGTATCGAAGGCTCGTATCGAAGCATCTTTGGTGTCCTTCGATACGCGTCTTCGACAAGCTCAGCCGCTACTCAGGACGAACGGTATCGGCGGCTAACGCGAAGCGTGTTGCCGATATGAAACATCGGTCGGCACTGGCATCATGCCCGCGCCATCGTCGAGCAGGAACGCGATCGCGTCCTCGCGGCTGTCGAACACGCGCATGTTCTCACGGCTGCCCGCCACGCGTTTGGCCTGTTGCCGCGCGAGGCATCCTTCAGTGTACAGCGCCACCTTGCGATCGACCATCGCGGGATGATTGGCCAGCGCCTGCATGCGCCCGATCACCGACTGCGTCTGGATCTGCGCGCGGGTGTAATTGTAGAGGGTCATTGTCGGCCTGCCCGTATCCGGGAATGTCAGGATCGCGGCGCGCAGATCGGCAACGAACTGGTCGAAATGGTCTTCGCTCCACAGGCCCTCGACGGTCACCTCGATGAAGCCGAGTTTCAGATTGTTTTCAATGGTGTGCATCGGGCATCCCTTTCCTGAAGCCCGTTTTTCCCTGTCGGAGTTAACCGAAGGTAAGCGAACCGGATCGGATGATTTTGTCGTGAATCCCTTTGTATTTTGGGGGTATTTTTGTGCCCTAACCCCCGTCATCCCGGACTTGATCCGGGATCCCGCTTCTTCGCCGAAGGCGCGCGCGTGCGAGGAAAGCGGGACCCCGGATCGAGTCCGGGGCGGCGAGGGGGAAGCGTCGACACCCAAATCCCAACATCCGCCCTTGGCGCAACGGCCCGAACCGGGCAGGGGTGCCGCCATGGACGCCCTGACGCTTTTCGGCCTGTTCGCCGTCACTTTCATGCTGGTTTGCTACATGAAGGAGGCCGGCAGCCATTGGTGGACGCTGGCCTTCGCCGCCGGGTGCCTGATGGGATCGGCCTATGGCTTCCTGCAGGGCGCGTGGCCGTTCGGACTGGTCGAGCTCGCCTGGACGGCGGTCGCATTCAACAAATGGCTAAAATTGCGTAAGGGGCGGGAACCCGTCGCTTGACTCGTGCGTGGGGGCACCTTATCTGGCGATCATTCCGAAACACCGGTCCCGGCGGCGCTTGTCTGCGTTCGCCGCTTCTGTGCGTCGAGGAATGTGCATCAACGCTATGAGATGGGGCTGCTGCCATGCCGCCCCGTGGAGCAGGAGAATTTAATTCATGGCTCGTATCGCCGGGGTCAATATCCCGACCAACAAGCGCGTCGTCATCGCGCTCACCTACATCCACGGCATCGGTAACACCCATGCCAAGGCCATCACCGCAAAGCTGGGCATTGCAGCAGAGCGTCGCGTGCAGGACCTGACCGATCAGGAAGTGCTGCAGATCCGCGAGACGATCGACGCCGATTACACCGTAGAGGGTGATCTTCGTCGTCAGGTGTCGATGAACATCAAGCGTCTGATGGATCTCGCCTGCTATCGTGGTCTGCGTCACCGTAAGGGCCTGCCGGTCCGGGGTCAGCGCACGCACACGAACGCTCGTACCCGCAAGGGCAAGGCAAAGCCGATCGCCGGTAAGAAGAAGTGAGCTTGAGCCGCAGGTGACTGCGGCTCGCTCCTATATCAGGATTAGGAATTCAAAATGGCACGTGAACCGCAACGCATTAAGCGGCGTGAGCGCAAGAACATCACTTCGGGCGTCGCCCATGTGAACGCTAGCTTCAACAACACCATGATCACGATCACCGATGCCCAGGGCAACGCGATCTCGTGGTCCTCGGCCGGCATGATGGGCTTCAAGGGCTCGCGCAAGTCGACCCCGTATGCGGCCCAGGTCGCCGCCGAAGACGCCGGCAAGAAGGCCGCCGAACACGGCGTCCGCACGCTGGAAGTCGAAGTGAAGGGCCCGGGTTCGGGTCGTGAATCGGCGCTCCGCGCGCTGCAGGCGGTCGGTTTCCAGATCACCTCGATCCGCGACGTGACCTCGATCCCGCACAACGGCGTCCGCCCGTCCAAGCGTCGTCGCGTCTGATCTCGCTTCGGCTCGCGCGCGGTTGATCACGCCGCGCGAGCCGACTCTCTCATGGCCGGTGCCCGCCCGCACCGGTCCAAAACCAAGGGGAAGCCCATGTCCGTCAATGCAAAGAATTGGCAGGAACTCAAGAAGCCCAACGGTCTCGAGAAAAAGTCCGGTGACGGCAAGCGCAAGGCGACCTTCATCGCCGAGCCGCTGGAGCGTGGCTTCGGCCTGACGCTCGGCAACGCGCTGCGTCGCGTGCTGCTCTCGTCGCTGCAGGGTGCTGCGGTGACCTCGATCAAGATCGAGAACGTGCTGCACGAATTCTCGTCGCTCGCCGGCGTTCGTGAAGACGTCACCGACATCGTCCTGAACGTGAAGCAGATCGCGCTGCGCATGCAGGGCGAAGGCCCGAAGCGTCTCCAGCTTTCGGCCACCGGTCCCGCGACCGTCACCGCCGGCGATATCGCCGTGTCGGGCGATATCGAGGTGATGAACGCCGCTCTGGTGATCTGCCACCTGGACGAGGGCGCCACCCTCAACATGGAACTCACCGCCGATGTCGGTAAGGGCTATGTCGCGGCCGTCGCCAACCGCCCGGCCGATGCGCCGATCGGTCTGATCCCGGTCGACGCTCTGTATTCGCCGGTCAAGCAGGTCAGCTACAAGGTTGAGAACACTCGCGTCGGGCAGGAACTCGATTACGACAAGCTGACGCTGACGATCGAAACCGACGGCACGATCACCCCGGAAGACGCGGTCGGCTATGCCGGTCGCATCCTGCAGGACCAGCTCGCTCTGTTCGTCCACTTCGACGATTCGAGCGTCGCGCGTTCGGCACCGATCGGCCATGCCGCTCCGGCTGCCGCCGGCGAGGTTGCGGGCGATACGCAGCAGATCAACCGTTACCTGCTCAAGAAGGTCGATGAGCTGGAACTGTCGGTCCGTTCGGCCAACTGCCTGAAGAACGACAACATCATCTATATCGGCGATCTGGTCCAGAAGACCGAAGCCGAGATGCTGCGTACCCCGAACTTCGGCCGCAAGTCGCTCAACGAGATCAAGGAAGTGCTTTCGAGCATGGGCCTGCGCCTCGGGATGGAAATCCCCGGCTGGCCGCCCGAGAATATCGAAGAGATGGCCAAGAAGCTCGAGCAGGAAATTATGGGTTGATTTCGCACCGGCGCAGCGAAAGCTGCGCCGGAAACGAAAATCAACCCGGCCGGCGGCCCGAAGGTGCCGTCCGACGACGTGGCTTCGCCACGTCGGGCCTGCAACAGAGAAGGTCACACACCCAATACCGTGTGACCTTGTGTGAACTTCGAAGGAAACGCAGGTCCATACCGTGTGACCTTGTGTGAACTTCCAAGAGTTTTGGGCGGTGGCCCGTTTCGCACCGCCTGGTCTGGGGTACCGTAAAACGGCCCCTTAACGAACGAAGAAGGATATAAAAAATGCGTCATCGCGTAGGCGGCCGTAAGCTTCAGCGTACCTCGGCCCATCGTACCGCCCTGTTCCGCAACATGTCGGCAGCGCTCATCAAGCACGAACAGATCACCACCACCGTCGCCAAGGCGAAGGAACTGCGTCCGTACGTCGAAAAGCTGATCACGCTGGCGAAGAAGGGTGGCCTGTCCAACCGTCGCCTGGCGCATGCTCGCCTGCTCGACGATGCGCAGCTGGTGAAGCTGTTCGACGTTCTGGCCGATCGTTATGCCGGCCGCAACGGCGGCTACACCCGCATCATCAAGGCCGGCATCCGCCTGTCGGACGCCTCGCCGATGGCCGTGATCGAATTCGTCGACCGCGACGTCGATGCCAAGGGCCAGGATTCGGGTCCGGTCTATTCGGACGACGAGTACAACGAAGCGGCGTAACGCCTGATCCTCCCCGGCACGGGGAGGACCCAGCTCTTCCAAAAGGAGCCGTACTCGATATGAGTGCGGCTCCTTTTGCATGTCTGGAGTTGTAGATGCGCCGCGTACTTCCGCTGATCGCCCTGATCGCCGTCTCTTCACCGGCATATGCCCAGACCAAGGCCGCCCCGATGCAATACCCCGAAACCCGCAAGGTCGATCAGATCGACGAGCAATTCGGCGTGAAGGTCGCCGATCCCTATCGCTGGCTGGAAAACGACGTGCGCACCGACAAGGAGGTCGCCGCCTGGGTGGCGTCGGAAAACGCCGTCACCAACGCCTATCTCGCCACCCTGCCGGGCCGCGACATCTTCAAGGCACGGATGAAGCAGCTGCTCGATTACGAACGCTTCGGTGTCCCGGTGAAGAAGGGCGGACACTATTTCTACAGCCGCAATTCGGGCCTGCAGAATCAGGCGGCGCTCTACGTCCGCGATACGCTGAAGGGCGAAGGCCGCGTGCTGATCGATCCGAACCTGTGGGCCAAGGACGGAGCCACCGCGCTCGCCGAATGGGCACCGAGTAACGACGGCACCAAGCTTGCCTACGCGATCCAGGACGGCGGCACCGACTGGCGCACCGTCAAGGTGCTGGACGTCGCCACCGGCAAAGTCGCCGACGACACGATCGAATGGGTGAAATTCTCCAATCTCGCCTGGGCGAGGGACGGCTTGGGCTTCTATTATTCGCGCTTCGCCGCCCCCGCCGCCGGTGCCAAGTTCCAGGCGCTGAACGAGAACCAGCAGGTCTATTTCCACAAGCTCGGCACCGCGCAAAGCGCCGACGCGCTGATCTACGCGACGCCGGAAAACCCCAAATACGGCCATCAGGTGCAGGTGACGGACGACGGCAAGTGGTTGGTGATCACCACCACGCAAGGCACCGACAATCGCTACCAGATCACCGTCATCGACCTCACCGCGCCGAGCCCCACCCCCCGCACGATCGTGAAGGGGCTGGAAAACGAATGGACGCTGGCGGGCAATGTCGGCGGCAATTTCTACTGGATGACCGATCAGGGCGCGCCACGCCTGAAGATCGTCGCGATGAACCTCTACGCCCGCTCCGCCACCCCGCCGATCGTGGATGTCGTGCCGGAGGACAAGGCAGTCCTCGAAAGCGCGAGCCTGATCGGCGGCAAGCTGATCGCGACCTATCTGGTCGACGTGAAGAGCGAAGTGCGGCGCTATTCGCTCGACGGCAAGGCCGAGGGCAAGGTGCCGCTGCCGGCGATCGGCAGCACGTCCGGCTTCAACGGCGACGGCGACGATGCAGAGACCTTCTTCTCGTTCAGCAGCTTCAACTACCCCGCCTGGATCCTGCGCTACGACGCGAAGACCAACCGCGTCGAGCAATTCGCCAGGCCCAAGGTCGCGTTCGACCCCGAAGCCTATGACGTCTCGCAGGTCTTCTACCCCTCGAAGGACGGCACCAAAGTGCCGATGTTCGTCGTCCGCAAAAAGGCCACCAAAGGCCCCGCCCCGACCTTGCTCTACGCCTATGGCGGCTTCAACATCTCGACCACGCCCGCCTTTTCGGCGACGCGGATCGCGTGGATGGAGCAGGGTGGAGTGCTCGCGGTCGCCAACATTCGCGGCGGCGGCGAATATGGCAAGACGTGGCATGACGGCGGACGCCTCGCCAACAAACAGAACGTGTTCGACGATTTCATCGCGGCCGGCGAATATCTGAAGGCGCAGGGCATCACGACCAAGGACGGCCTCGCCATTCAGGGCGGATCGAATGGCGGCCTGCTGGTCGGCGCGGTGACCAATCAGCGCCCGGACCTGTTCGCCGCCGCGCTCCCGGCGGTCGGCGTGATGGACATGCTGCGCTTCGATCGCTTTACGGCGGGGCGCTATTGGGTCGACGATTACGGCTATCCCTCGAAGGAGGCCGACTTCCGCACGCTTTACAAATACTCGCCGTATCACAACGTGAAGGGCGGCCGGGCTTACCCCGCGATCCTCGTCGCCACCGCCGATACCGACGATCGAGTCGTGCCGGGTCACAGCTTCAAATACACCGCGGCCCTTCAAGCGGCGGACATCGGCGACAAGCCGCACCTCGCCCGCATCGAGACGCGCGCCGGGCACGGCAGCGGTAAGCCGACCGACAAGGTGATCGAAGAAGCCGCCGACAATTGGGCCTTCGCGGCCAAGTGGACCGGTCTGACGGTCAAGCCGGTCAAGTGAGGCGAGTTGAAATGAGGTGAGGGGGGTGGGCTGGCATCTGCCGCCCACCCCCGCTATCTGGCCGCATGACCCAGCCCAGCGACTCCATCCTGCCCAATTCTATCCTGATCGTAGATTTCGGCAGCCAGGTGACCCAGCTCATCGCCCGGCGCGTCCGCGAGGCGGGGGTCTATAGCGAGATCGCCCCGTTCCAGAACGCCGCCGAGGCGTTCGCACGGATGCAACCCAAGGGCGTGATCCTCTCCGGCAGCCCGGCCTCGGTCCTCGACGAAAACTCGCCGCGCGTGCCGCAGGTCATCCTCGACAGCGGTTTGCCGGTACTCGGCATCTGCTACGGCCAGCAAGTGCTGATGCATCAGCTCGGTGGCACGGTGACGCTCGGTGACAGCGGCGAATTCGGTCATGCGGTGATCGAAGTCGGCGACCGCTGCGACCTGTTCGACGGCCTGTGGCAGCCGGGCGAGACCCATCAGGTGTGGATGAGCCACGGCGACAAGGTGACCGCGCTCGCCCCCGGCTTCCGCCCCGTCGCGGCCAGCCCCGGCGCGCCGTTCGCGGTGATCGCCGATGACGACCGGCATTATTACGCGATGCAGTTCCACCCCGAGGTGGTCCACACGCCCGACGGGGCAAAGCTCATCTGCAACTTCGTCCGCCACGTCTGCGGCCTCGAAGGCGACTGGACGATGGCCGGCTTCCGCGCTGCCAAGATCGAGGAGATCCGCAAGCAGGTCGGCAAGGGTCGCGTGATCTGCGGCCTGTCCGGCGGCGTCGATTCCTCCGTCGCCGCGGTGCTGATTCACGAGGCGATCGGCGAGCAACTTACCTGCGTCTATGTCGATCACGGCCTGATGCGCGCCGGCGAGAGCGAGCAGGTCGTCAGCCTGTTCCGCAACCATTACAACATCCCGCTCGTCCATGTGGATGCGCAGGATCTGTTCATGAACGGCCTCGCCGGCGTCACCGATCCAGAGGCCAAGCGCAAGTTCATCGGCGCGACCTTCATCGAAGTGTTCGAGCAGGAAGCGAAGAAGATCGGCGGCGCGGACTTCCTGGCGCAGGGCACGCTCTATCCCGACGTGATCGAGAGCGTCAGTTTCACCGGCGGGCCGAGCGTGACGATCAAGAGCCATCACAATGTCGGCGGCCTGCCCGAGCGCATGAACATGCAATTGGTCGAGCCGTTGCGCGAATTGTTCAAGGACGAGGTGCGCGTGCTGGGCCGCGAACTCGGCCTGACCGAGGCGTTCGTCGGGCGGCACCCGTTTCCCGGCCCGGGCCTCGCGATCCGCATCCCCGGCGAAGTGACCAGGGAACGCTGCGACATCCTGCGCAAGGCCGATGCGATCTACCTCGAGGAAATCCGCAACGCCGGCCTGTACGATACGATCTGGCAGGCGTTCGCGGTGCTGCTGCCTGTGCGCACCGTCGGCGTGATGGGCGACGGGCGGACCTACGATTTCGTCCTCGCGCTGCGTGCCGTCACCTCGACCGACGGCATGACCGCACAGGCGTTCCAATTCCCCGGCGACTTCCTGCCGCGCGTCGCGACGCGGATCGTCAACGAGGTGAAGGGCATCAACCGCGTCACCTACGATTACACGTCGAAGCCGCCGGGCACGATCGAGTGGGAATGACGAAGACTCCCGATCATCCGGGTGATGATCGCGGCTTCGTCATTCGGCGGCTGCAAAGCCGCCGCAGCCAAGGGAGCTGAGTTATGATCCGTCATGCATTTGCCCTGATTGCCGTCGCTATCGCCGGCCCGGCCTCCGCCAGCCTGGATCCCCCCGCCTGGACGCGCCCGATCGCGGCGTTCCCGGTGATCGGCGCGATCGATTATGTCGGCACCGAGGGGCTTGCCGCATATTTGATCCACACGCCCGCCGGCGCGATCCTGATCGACGGGACGATGGAGCAGAATGCGGATGCGGTCGCGCGCAACATCGCGGCTCGGGGCGTGAAGATGCCCGACGTGAAGCTGATCCTCGTCAGCCACGCGCATTTCGATCATGTCGGCGCGGTCGCCGCGCTGAAACGGATGAGCGGTGCGAAACTGGTCGCCGGAGCGGGCGATCGCGCCGCGCTCGACAGCGGCATTCCACCCGGCGAGACCAATTACGGCGTCATCCGCTTCCCCGCCGCGCATGTGGACCGGGCGGTGCGGAACGGCGAGCGCATCGCGCTTGGCGGCGTCACGCTCACCGCCGTGGCGACGCCGGGTCATACGCCGGGTTGCACGAGCTATCAGATGCGGATCGTCCAGCGCGGCAAGCCGCTCGACGTGCTGTTCGCGTGCAGCCTCACCGTTGCCGGCAACCGGCTGGTCGGCAACCGCGCCTATCCCGGCATCGTCGGCGATTTCCGCAGGAGCTTCGACCGGATCGGCGCGTTGCGGGCCGATATCGTCCTGCCGTTCCATCCCGAAACGGTCGATCTGATGGGCCGCGTCGCCAGGGGCAATCTGATCGATCGCAATGTGCTGCCGAAGATGGTGCAGGATGCGCGCGCGGCGTTCGCAGTCGAACTGGCCAAGCAGCAAAAGCAACCGTGACGCCCGAACCCGCGCAGGCGGCGGACGGTGCGCAGGTGATCGCCTTGTGGCAGGCATGCGGCCTGACGCGGCCGTGGAACGACCCCGCCGCCGATTTCGCGCTGGCCATGAAGGGCTCCACCTCGACCGTCCTGATCGTGCGCGACGGCGATGACAGGATTGGGGCGATCGTCGCCAGCGTGATGGTCGGTTTCGACGGGCATCGCGGCTGGGTCTATTATCTCGCCGTCCACCCCGATGCGCGCCGCGGCGGATTGGGCCGCGCATTGATGGCGGCGGCCGAGGATTGGCTGCGCGGGCAGGGCGCGCCGAAGATCCAGTTGATGGTGCGCGACGATAATTCGGCCGCGCTCGATTTCTACGCGGCGCTCGGGCTGGAGCAGCAAGGAGTCGTCACGCTCGGCCGTTTTCTTTAGAAGAAAGGGTAATTAGTTGAGAAGATCGTCACGGAAGGCGGAGGGCCGACGAGCGGTCCCCTTCGGTGCCGACTCTACTTCGAACATGGCGAAATCCTGCTTTTCGCGCGGCGCGAACACCTTTGATTGCACATCGTGTGGGCGTGCCATCGCTGGTCAGAATTTCAATGCTCCCATTTAGATCATAGTTTTCCCGAAGTGTCTGCGTCAGTTGTTTTGCGTTCTCAAGAACATCGGTGATCGAATAATAACAACGCCCTTGGTTTGATCCGGCCCAAACGGCGTAGCTCTGTGAGAAATCGAATGGCATAGCCGGGTGTTTAGCCTCGGACGCGATCGTAGCGGCGGTTATGGCGATGGCGATGAGCATCTGCAAAAGGTCGCATCAAACTCGCAAATTCGCAATCGGTTCGAAGGAGACATCGCTGCGGACCGAAGCCCATCAAATGAAGGAAGTCAGGTGGCAATCATTCTCTACGGCATCCCCAATTGCGACACGGTGAAGAAGGCGCGGGTGTGGCTCGATGCGCACGGCGTCGCCTACACGTTCCACGATTACAAGAAGGCCGGGATCGACGCGGCAACGCTGCGCGGCTGGACCGCGAAACTCGGTTGGGAGACGGTATTGAACCGCGCTGGCACGACGTTCCGCAAACTGCCCGAGGCCGATCGCGCCGATATCACCGAAGACAAGGCCATCGCGCTGATGCTGGCGCAACCGTCGATGATCAAGCGCCCGATGCTCGTGAATGGCGACGTGCTGCTGGCGGGGTTCAAGCCGGATACCTATCTTGAGGCCGGGATAGCCTCATAAGGATTTCTTCATGCCGACTGCCACCTGGAACGGCGCGATCCTCGCGCAATCGGACGACACGGTCGTCGTCGAGGGCAATCACTATTTCCCTGCCGACAGCATCCACACCGATCTGTTCGAGGACAGCGGGACGCACAGCCATTGCCCGTGGAAAGGCGATGCCAGCTACAAGACGGTGGTAGTCGACGGGCAGCGCAACCCGGATGCGGCGTGGTATTACCCCGACCCCAAATCCGCCGCCGCCGAAATCAAGGGCCGCTTCGCCTTCTGGAAGGACGTGAAGGTCGTTTAGCGTCGATCCGTCATCCCGGACTTGATCCGGGATCCCGCTGCCTTGCCCCGCAGTCAGAAGAAGAAGCGGGATCCTCGCCTTCGCGAGGAGGACGGGTCTCGTTGGTCAGATACAGCCAAAGTTGCGCAACAATAATATCCGGAGCATCCTCCGCCCCATAAAGGGGAGAGACCGTCATGGCGTCATTTCGCAACAAGGCACCGTTCTGGTTCTGGATCTTGGGCGTACTGATCCTGCTCTGGGGCATGATGGGCGTCGCGGCCTTCTACATGGACCTCATGACCACCCCGGCCCAGCTGGCGAAGATGTCCGCCTACGACCAGAAACTGCTCGCCAGCCGCCCGTCCTGGTTCATGTGGTTGTATGGCGCGAGTGTCTGGAGCGGACTGTTCGGCGCGATCGCCTTGCTGTTGCGATCGGGCACGGCGCGTCCCTTGTTCTGGGTCTCGCTCGTCACCGTGGTCGTGATGTTCGGCTATATCTTGGCCAAGACCGATATGATCGCGGTCAAGGGCTTCACCGCCGCAGCGGGTTTCCCGATCGTGATCGTCGTCATCGCCGCCTTCCAGATCTGGTTCGCCGGTCATGCGCGGCAGCGCGACTGGATATCCTGACCGGCCTATTCCTCCACCCACTGGAACACTTCGTCCAGCGGCTTGCCGAACACCTGTGCGATGCGGAATGCGGCCTCCAGCGTGGGGGAATATTTGCCCTGTTCGATCGCCGCGATCGTCTGACGCGTAACCTCGATCCGTTCGCCCAGCTCGGCCTGCGTCATCTCGCCGGCCATGAAACGGAGCATGCGGATCTGGTTGGCTATGTGCGGTTTGGCCATGTCAGCCGTGCCGGTAGCGGTGGATCTGCGCGGCGCAATACAGGACGTGCGCGATCACCAACGCCAGCAGCATCGCATTGCCCAGCACGATCGCCACCACCGTTGCCGGATCGCCGGTGATGTAGCGCGGGGCGGCCTGCACGAGCAGCGGGATCGCGAGCATCGCGACCACGATCGCCAGGCTCAGCAGGTTATACGCCGGCAGCGCGGCGCTGGCAGCGAATTCCCTGTCGCGCATGTCCGCCGGCGCGTTGGCGTCGTTCGGTGCCATGATCGCCAGCACGATCGTCGCCGCGACCTGCACCACGACCAGCAGGATCACCGATTTCGTGAACCCGCCATAAGCCTGCGCGGCGCTCACGGTGCCGCGCGCGAGCAGCGACCCGACGTCGAACAGATACGATCCCCAGATCGCCGCAGTCGCGATCATCGATACCCACAGCATCTTTTCCCTGAACGTCATCGCCGCTTTCCTGTTAAATTCGATAAACTCCATGTTATATAAATTTAACATCACGTCAATCCCGTGGACCGCATAGTGCGCCACCATTGGCAACTTCGACGCAAACCCGGTAAGCCCCGCGCATGTCCACGACCTTCACGATCGACACCTCCACCAGCCGCGCGAACCCCACGCCCGCTCCCATGAAGCGCCTCACCGTGCCTGCGATCCTCGCCCGCAAGGGTAAGGAGCCGCTGGTGATGCTCACCGCCTACACCGTGCGCATGGCGCAGTTGCTCGATCCGCATTGCGACATCCTGCTGGTCGGCGACAGTCTGGGGCAGGTGATCTACGGCCTGCCGTCCACGCTGCCCGTCACGCTCGACATGATGTGCGCGCATGGCGCGGCGGTGGTGCGCGGCAGCTACCATTCGGTGGTCGTGATCGACATGCCGTTCGGCAGTTACGAGGCCAGCCCCGAACAGGCGTTCCATTCGGCGGCGCGCGTCATGGCCGAAACCGGCGCGGCGGCGGTGAAGATGGAGGGCGGGGAGGCGATGGCCCCGACGATCGCCTTCCTGTTGGCGCGCGGCATCCCGGTCATGGGGCATATCGGCCTCACGCCGCAGGCGGTTAACGTGCTTGGTGGGTATGGGGCACGTGGTCGCAGCAATTCGGAGCATGCCAAGATCATCGCCGATGCCCGGGCGATCGCGGATGCGGGGGCGTTCGCGATGGTGCTGGAGGGCGTGGTCGAACCGCTCGCCCGGGCGGTGACGGCGGAAGTGTCGTGCCCGGTGATCGGCATCGGCGCGTCGGCGGACTGCGACGGGCAGGTGCTCGTCACAGAAGATATGCTCGGCCTGTTCGAACGGACCGCGCGGTTCGTGAAGAAGTTCGACGATATGGCCGGCCGCATTTCCGCCGCGGTCGAGACCTATGCTTCGGACGTACGCTCCCGCACCTTCCCGGGGCCGGAGCAGACCTATCAGCCGAAGGATTGATCCCCTTTCCCTTCCAGCCGTGCGTCGCTAAGGTCCGCGGCTTCCCATTCCCCGACCCGATCTGGAGCCTGCCTTGGCCGTCACGCCGCCTACCGACGAAGCTTTCCTGCGCGAGGTCGATGAAGAACTCCGCCGCGATCAGCTGACCAGTTTCTGGACCCGTTATGGCCGTTGGCTGCTGGGCGCGATCGGCCTCGGCCTCGCGGTGTTCGGGGGCGTGCTGTACTGGCATCATCGCCAGACCGAGGCGGCCGGCGTGCAGGGCGAACAGCTCAGCGCCGCGATCGACGATCTGACCGCGCAGAAGACCGATGCCGCCGCCGTGCCGCTGGAAAAGCTCGCCGGCTCAGACGTCGGCGGGATCCGCGCCAGCGCGAAGTTCAGCCAAGGCAATGTGCTGCTCAACAAGAACGACCTGAAGGGTGCCGCCGCCAAGTTCGGCGAGATCGCCGCCGATACGTCGCTGGCCCAGCCGTTCCGCGATCTTGCGCTGATCCGCCAGACCTCGGCCGAATTCGATACGCTGAAGCCGGATGTCGTCGTCACCCGGCTGAAGCCGCTGGTGGTCAAGGGCAATCCGTGGTTCGGCAGCGCCGGCGAACTGGTCGCCGCCGCCTATCTGCAGATGAACCGCAAGGATCTGGCCGGGCCGTTGTTCGCGCAGATCGCCAAGGAAGAGACCGTCCCGGCCAGCATCCGTCAACGCGCGGTTCAGATGGCCGGCGTACTGGGGATCGACGCGGTCGATACCGTTGAGGAAAAGAAAGCACCATGATGACACGGACCAGGGCGTCGGTCGCGATTGCGGCGCTGATGGCGCTCAGCGCCTGCGGCATCTTCAAGGGCGGGGGCAAGAAGACCCCGGTGCTGGGCGATCGTGTGCCGATCCTGTTGTCGGAAGCGCCGGTCGAGGCGGACAAGACCATCGCCGCGGTCGAGGTGCTGTTACCCGCGCCGGAAACCAATACGGATTGGGCGCAACCGGGTGGCAACGCGGCCAAGTCGATGGGCCAGCTATCGCTCGGCCAGTCGCTGTCGCGCGTCTGGGTGGCGAGCGTCGACGGCGGCAGCAACCGTCAGCGCCTTGCAGCACCCCCGGTGGTTGCCGACGGAAAACTCTATGCGATGGACGTCACGGCCACGGTGCATTCCTTCTCCGCAGATACCGGTGCGCGCCTGTGGTCGGTCGATCTGACGTCGGGCAAGAAGAACAAGGATGCGCGTTTCGGCGGCGGCGTCAGTTTCGATGACGGCAAGGTCTTCGCGACCGACGGCCTGGGCGACGTGGTCGCGCTGAACGCGGCGGACGGCAAGGAAGTGTGGCGCGTCAAGCCGGGCGGCCCGCTGCGCGGCGCACCGACCATCTCCAACGGCAACGTCTATGTGCTGAGCCAGGACAACCAGTTGTTCGCGCTGAACCAGACGGACGGCAAGACGGCGTGGCAATCGTCGGGCAGCCTCGAATCGCAGGGCGTGTTCGGCGTCGCTGCACCTGCCGCCGGATCCGGCTCGATCATCGCCGGCTTCTCGTCGGGCGAACTCAACGCCTATCGTTACGAGAACGGCCGCGCCTTGTGGCAGGACGCACTGTCGCGTTCCGCGATCTCAACCTCGGTATCGTCGCTGGCCGATATCGACGCCTCGCCGGTGGTCGATCAGGGCCGCGTCTATGCGGTCGGGCAGGGCGGGCGCACCGTGTCGATCGATATCGGCACCGGCCGGCGCGTCTGGTCGCAGAATTTCGCCGGTATCTCCACGCCATGGCTGGCCGGCGAATGGCTGTTCCTCGTCACCGACGACGCCAAGCTCGTCTGCCTGTCGCGCGCGACCGGCAAGGTGCGGTGGATCAGCCAGTTGAAGGGCTTCACCAACGAAAAGAAGCGTTCGGGCACGATCACGTGGTTCGGCCCGGTGCTGGCTGGCGGGCGTCTGCTGCTGACCAATTCGGAAGGCCAGATCGTCTCGGTCGCGGTGACCACGGGGGAAGTCGGCACGGTCATCAAATCGGGCGCGCCGTTCAACCTGTCGCCGATCGTGGTGAACAACACGCTGTACGTGATGGACATGAAGGGCCGGATCGCGGCGTATAAGTGATCGAGTTTAAGCCCCTCCCCTTCAGGGGAGGGGTTGGGGTGGGGCAGTTCCATCTCGAAGAGAGCAGCGCCTGCTTTTTGGGCACAGCCCCACCCCAACCCCTCCCCTGAAGGGGAGGGGCTTTAGATATCGTCACACCGCGTGACCTTTTGCGCCAACCCGGCTAAGGGGCGGCGATGTCCAAACTCCCCGTGGTCGCGATTATCGGCCGTCCCAATGTCGGCAAGTCGACTTTGTTCAACCGCCTCGTCGGCAAGAAGCTCGCTCTGGTCGACGATCGCCCCGGCGTGACGCGCGATCGGCGCGAAGGCGATGCGACGCTCGTCGGCGTCGATTTCCGCATCATCGATACCGCCGGATACGAGGACGAGGACGCCGCAACACTGCCCGGCCGGATGCGCGCGCAGACCGAGGCCGCCGTTGCGCAGGCCGATGTCGCTCTGTTCATGATCGATGCGCGCGTCGGTGTCGTGCCGCTGGAGGAGGAAATCTCCCGCTGGCTGCGTGGCTCCGATACGCCGATCGTGCTGGTCGCCAACAAATCCGAAGGCAAGGCCGGCGAGGCGGGCATCCTCGAATCGCTGGCGCTGGGCTATGGCGATCCGGTGCAGCTTTCCGCCGAACATGGCGAGGGCATGGGCGACCTGTTCGACGCGCTGCTGCCTTATATCGACCGCGAAGATGTCGAGGAGGAGCCGGAATATGGCGAGGACGATCTCAGCGCGCCGCTGAAGCTCGCCATTGTCGGGCGCCCGAATGCGGGCAAATCGACGCTGATCAATCGCATGCTGGGCGAGGAGCGGCTGATCACCGGGCCGGAAGCGGGCATCACGCGGGATTCGATCGCGGTCGATTGGACGTGGCATGATGCCGAGGGCGAGCCGCGCGCGGTGCGCCTGATCGACACCGCCGGCATGCGCAAGCGCGCCAACGTGCAGGACAAGCTCGAAAAGCTTTCGGTCGCCGATGCGTTGCACGCGATCGATTTTGCCGAGGTCGTCGTGCTGCTGCTGGATGCGACGCGCGGGCTAGAGTCGCAGGATCTGCGCATCGCCGACGCCGCGCTGCAGGAGGGCCGTGCGCTCGTGATCGCGCTCAATAAATGGGACGTGGCCGAACATGCCAGTTCGCTGTTCAACGGCGTGAAGGCGGCGCTGGACGAGGGGTTGAGCCAGGCGAAAGGCGTGCCGGTGCTGACCGTGTCGGCCGCGACCGGCAAGGGGCTGGACATGCTGATCAAGGTCGCGTTCGAGACGCGCGAAATCTGGTCGAAGCGGGTCGGCACCGGCGAACTCAACCGCTGGTTCGAGAAAGCGGTGGAGGCCAATCCGCCCCCCGCGCCGGGCGGCAAGCGCATCAAGCTGCGCTACCTGACGCAGGCGAAGACGCGGCCGCCGGGGTTCGTGCTGTTCGGCACCCGCGTCGATCAATTGCCGATGAGCTATCAGCGCTATCTGATCAACGGCATCCGCCGCGATCTCGGCTTCGGCGCGGTGCCGGTGCGGCTCACGCTGCGTGCGCCGAAGAACCCGTTCGGCTAGTAGGACCGGATCGGCCGGACGGCTCACGGAAAAGTGATTTAGATTCAATGGGTTGTCCTGTCGTGGTCAACCCATATCGGTTCTGTCCGTCAACCTTACGTTTACCCAAATCTCGTAGAAGGTGATCTACACTCTCAAGGGGCGCGTCGTGCCCAATGGAGGAGATGACGGTGTCGTTCGAAGGCAGCACATTGGTCGATTGGGCCGCCTACCAGCGTTCGCGGAGCGAGCTGGGCGCGGGATTCGTACGCATTCTAGGCTATTTCCGCGAGGATGGGGTGAAATCTGTCGCCGCGATCGAAACGGCGATGCGCGCGAACAACGCCGCCGCCCTGGTGATCCCGGCGCACACGCTGAAGGGGGAGGCGCGCCAGTTCGGTGCCGAACCGCTCGGCATGCTGGCCGAAACGATCGAAACGATCGCCCGCGATTGCGTGGAGAATCACGATACGCCGGAGGAAGCATTGGAGCATGTCGTGCAACTCAGCCCGCTGTTCCAGCAGACGCTGGCGCTGCTGGAGCGTGAGGCGAACCCGCTCGTTGCGCGGCGGCCATCGGTAGGGTTCGGCCGGCGGCCGGTTTGACCGGCTACTTAGCGCTCGCTTGGAAACGCATTCGCCGAACAATCCAAGACTAAAACAAAAGGGGGCGAGCCTGGCAGGCCCGCCCCCTTTTTCGTGCCATCACAAGGCGACCTCAACCGTGGTCGATTTCCTCGTTCGCCGGCTTGCTCTGCAACTGGACGTAATTCTCGATGCCCATGCGCTGGATCATTTCGAACTGGCGCTCCAGCGTGTCGACATGCTCTTCCTCGCTGTCGAGGATCTTGCGGAACAGATCGCGGCTGACATAGTCGCGGACCTTCTCGCAATGCTCGATCGCGTCACGCAGCGGGGGCAGGGCCTCCATTTCGAGATCGAGATCGGCCTGCAGCACTTCCTGCACCGATTCACCGATGCGCAGGCGGCCGAGCAACTGGAAATTGGGCAGGCCATCGAGGAACAAGATGCGCTCGGCGACCCAGTCGGCGTGCTTCATCTCGTCGATCGATTCGTGCTTCTCGAACTCGGCGAGCTTGCGGACGCCCCAATGGTCGTACAGCCGGTAATGTAGCCAATATTGGTTGATCGCGGTCAGCTCGTTCTTGAGCACCTCGTTCAGATAATCGATAACCTTGGGATCGCCGCGCATGATAAAGTCTCCGTTCGTTACGCAGCTAGATAGCGCAAACGGGCGGACCGCGACAGTCAAAAAATGGCGGTTTTCCGCCGATTGTTGCGCCTGCGAACGCTACGCAGCAGCGCGTTCCGCATCGATAATGGATCGCGCGAACGGTACGCATTGGCCGCATTTCGGCTGGCGGCCGAGGCTGCGATACGCCTGACACGCGCTGGTCGCACCATTGCGGGCGGCCTCGCGCACTTGAGTCTCTCTAATCGCATTACAGACGCAAACGACCATGTGATGCTCCACCTCTCGGGAACATGACTAGGGCTAATGAGAATTGTTCGCAAGCTCTTTTGCGTGTGATTCGCATTATGATGCGACGCTGGTCGCACGCGCAACACGGGTCGTCGCCGCCTGCGATGCATCGCAGACAGTGAATTGCGCATCGAAGCGAATCACTTGGTCAGACGGTGCCGGTGCCCATGAGCGCCGGGAAGAAGCCTTCATGCGTGGTGCGGAGCGCGTCCAGCATCACAACGTCATCGCGGTTGGGGCGTTCGAAGATCAGGCGCTTGCCGCCGGTACGACCGAGCGGTTCGGCTTCGACCCCGGCGGCATGCGCCGCGCCGAGAAAGTCCATCAGCGCGCTATCCTCGACCGTGACGATATAGACGCCCTGATCCTCGGCGAAGAAGCTGTGCGCGCAATCGAACGGTTGCTTGCGGTCGATCATCGCGCCGATATCGCCGGCCAGCGCCATTTCAGCGAGCGTGACGGCAATGCCGCCGTCGGACACATCGTGGACCGCGGTAAGCTGGCCGAGCGTGATGGCTTCGCGAATCAGATCGCCGGCCTTGCGTTCGAGCGCGAGATCGACGCGGGGCGGGGGGCCGTCCTCGCGGCCATGGCATTCGCGCAGCCACAGGGTCTGGCCGAGATCGCCACGCCGGGTGCCGACGGCAAGGATCACGTCGCCGCTGCCCTTGAAGGCGATCGTCGCGCTTTTGGACCAATCGGCGAGCAGGCCGACGCCGCCGATCGCGGGCGTGGGGAGGATCGCGGAGCCGCCACCGGCGGCCTTCGATTCGTTGTAGAGGCTGACATTGCCCGACACGATCGGGAAATCGAGCGCGCGGCAGGCGTCGCTCATGCCTTCGAGGCAGCCGACGATCTGGCCCATGATCTCGGGCCGCTGCGGGTTGGCGAAGTTCAGGCAGTTGGTGACGGCGAGCGGAGTCGCGCCGACCGCGCTCAAATTGCGCCACGCCTCGGCCACCGCCTGCTTGCCGCCCTCATAGGGGTCGGCGAAGCAGTAGCGCGGGGTGCAGTCGGTCGTCATGGCGAGGCCCTTGGGCGTGCCGTGGACGCGCACCACCGCCGCATCGCCGCCAGGGCGCTGCACGGTGTCTCCGCCGACCATGTGGTCGTATTGCTCCCAGATCCAGCGGCGGCTGGCGATGTCGGGCGATCCCATCAACGTCAGCAGATCGGCGGCGATATCGGTGCTTTCCGGCACCTCGACCAGCGCCTTGGCCGGCGGGGTGGGGACGTGCGGGCGATCGTAGAGCGGGGCATCGTCGGCGAGCGGGCCGAGCGGAATGTCTGCGACGACATCACCCTTCCACTTAAGCACCATGCGGCCGGTTTCGGTAACATGGCCGATGACCGCGAAATCCAGTTCCCACTTGCGGAAGATCGCTTCGGCGAAATCCTCGCGACCGGGCTTCAGCACCATAAGCATGCGCTCCTGCGATTCGCTGAGCATCATCTCGTACGGCGTCATGCCGGTTTCGCGCTGCGGCACGTCGTCCATGATCAGTTCGATGCCGACGCCACCCTTGCTGGCCATCTCGACGCTGGAGGAAGTGAGGCCGGCGGCGCCCATGTCCTGGATCGCGACGATCGCGTCGCTGGACATCAGTTCCAGGCACGCTTCGATCAGCAGTTTCTCGGTGAAGGGATCGCCGACCTGCACGGTCGGGCGCTTGGCATCTGCATCCTCGCCGAAATCGGCCGAGGCCATCGTCGCGCCGTGGATGCCGTCGCGCCCGGTCTTGGCACCGACATAGACGATCGAATTGCCCACGCCGGATGCGGCGGAATAGAAGATCTTGTCCTGATCCGCGACGCCGACGGTCATCGCGTTGACGAGGATGTTGCCGTCATAGGCCGGGTGGAAGTTCACCTCGCCGCCGACCGTCGGCACGCCGACGCAATTGCCATAGCCGCCGATGCCGTGAACGACGCCGGCGATCAGATGCTTCATCTTGGGATGATCGGGCGATCCGAAGCGCAGTGCGTTGAGGTTGGCGATCGGCCGCGCGCCCATCGTGAACACATCGCGCAGGATGCCGCCGACTCCGGTCGCGGCACCTTGATAGGGTTCGATATAGCTCGGATGGTTATGGCTCTCCATCTTGAAGATCGCCGCCTGACCGTCCCCGATATCGATCACGCCGGCATTCTCGCCCGGGCCACAGATCACTTGTGGGCCAGTGGTCGGCAGCTTTTTCAAATGGATGCGGCTAGATTTGTAGCTGCAATGTTCGGACCACATGACCGAGAAGATGCCGAGTTCGGTCAGATTCGGCTCGCGCCCCATGGCGTGCAGCACGCGCTCATATTCATCGGGGGACAGGCCGTGTTCGGCGACGATCTCGGGCGTGATCTGGCTCATGCCTGCGCCTTTAGCGGGGCGTGGGCGATCCGTCACCCCGTGGGGTGCGGCGGTTTTTGCTGCCATGCACCATAAACCGGCTGGATGAGCGGCGAATAATCGTCATGATGCGCCGGGCTAACGCCGCCTTAATTGCGGGCGCGGCATATTGGATCGATGGGCATGCATCTCAAACGTCTCTGGCTCCGGCGGGCCGACGCGCTTCCGTCGCAAATGCCCGATCCGGCGATGCGCGATTTCATGTCGGACGAGCCTGTGGGCCTGCCGGCGCTGCCGGCGGCGTGGCAATGCGATCTGGCCACCGAGGAATTGCGCTGGACGAACGGGGTGTTCGATCTGTTCGGCATAGCGCGGGGAACGGCGGTGGATCGCCGATCGACGCTGGAAATGTATCTGCCCGAATCGCGCGCCTTGCTCGGGCGGCTGCGTAGCGCGGCATTGGAGACGTGCGGGAGCTTCACGTTCGAAGCGCAGATTCGGCGGCTGGACGGAGATCTGCGCTGGATGCGGCTGAGTGCCGACGTGCAAAAGCGGAACGGCAAGGCGGTGGTCCTGTATGGGACGAAGCAGGATATCACGGCGGAGATGCTGGGGTAGGACTGGCGCCTATTTCTTCCGCCAAAACTGCAATCGCCGAAACAGTCCCCGCTTGCTCAAACTCTCGAACATCTCCCCCGGTCCCTCGGGGTCCAGCACCTCATTGTCGGCGAGCCATTTCTCGACGTCGCTCAATTCGGGCACCTCGTAATCCACCAGCGTCCGCCCCGGCGTGCGCAATCGATCGATCGTGGCGATCAGCGATCCCGTATCGGTCAAGCACGTCGCAACACGATCGACTTCCAGCCCGAGATGCTCGGCGATCAGGCCGTTGCGGATCGCGCCGATGCATTTCGGATCCGCGCCGTGATCGGCATCGATCGTCACATCGCATTCGGTGTCGAGCCGCATCGAGCGATTGTTGAAGTTGGACGATCCGACGCGCAGCACCTGATCGTCGATCACCAGGATCTTAGCGTGGACATAGATCGGCCTGCCGCCCTTCGTAACTGGGTGATACATGCGCAACCGGCCGTGCGTGTCGTGATGCTTGAGCGCCTGGAACAGCCGCGCCCGTGCCGTGTCCATCGCGATCGGCTCCAGCCAGCCCTGTGCGGTGGTCGGGTTGATGATGACGATTTCGGGGCCGTCGGCTTCGTCCAGCCGGAGTGCAATGGCCTCGGCGATGCAGCGCGAGGCGAAATACTGGCTCTCGGCATAGATGTGCCGCTTCGCGCGGGCGATCAGATCGAGATAGAGTTGCTCGATCTCGATCACCTGCTGGTGCTCCGGCATTTCCGGTTCGGTGCGCGATACGGCGACGCGGATGTCGGCAAAATCCACGTCCAGCCCGTCCGGCCAGCAATCGGTGGTGGCGGGCGGCGGCGCGATCGCCTTGCCCCCGGCCAATTCCCAACGATCGCGGCACAATTGGCCAAGCGCCGACGCGACCGGGCCGGACAATGCGGTGGTGGCGTCGTGCCACGGCTTGTATTGCTCGGTACTGCCCGGCTCGGTGCGGCACGGCTGGTCGTCGAGATGCTCGCGCGTGTCCCAGCGCTCCGACGTCATGTCGATCCCACCGGCAAAGGCGAGGCAATCGTCGATCACGACGATCTTCTGGTGATGCGATCCACCGACCGGGTGATAGCCGTCGAGCTTGGTGTGGATGCGGGCGTGCGTCATCCATTTGGCGATCGTGAAGACGGTCGATCCGCGCACCAGCGTCTTCAGCGCGCCGACATCCCAGCGCAGCGTGTAGACCTGCAATTCGGGGCGGTGCTTGACCAACCAGTAGATGAAATCGCCGACGTTGCGGGGCGCGCCGTCGCCGGTATCGCCATCCGGCGTGAGATCGATGCGCGCGTCGAAATCCCAGCCGATCAGTAGGATCTGGTGTTCCGCCTTAAGCATCGCCGCGCGCGCCGCCTTGAAGTAGCGATCCGCATCGACGATCACTGTGGCGCGGGTCGCGGTTTCGATACGCCAGCAATTGCGGCCCGGCTCCAGCGCACTCACAGGATTTCGCTAACCGTCTCCGGGGGACGCCCGAGGCGAACGCCCTTGTCGGTTTCCACGAGGGGGCGTTCGATCAGGATTGGGTTCTCGGCCATGGCGTCCAGTATCGCTGCGTCGCTCGCACCCGCCAATGCCTTGGCGTCGGGTTCGTTCCGCCGCAGCCCGTCACGTGGCGAAATTCCCGCTTTGGCATAGAGCGCGGCTAGGGTTTTGCGCGTCGGCGGATGCTTGAGATATTCGATGACGGACACGTCCACGCCCGGCGCGTCGTTCAGGATCGCCAGAGCCTCACGCGATTTCGAGCAGCGCGGATTATGCCAGATGGTCGCCTTCATTTCGCCACCGGCGTCTTCAGATATTTGTCGAACCACGCCACCGTGCGCTTGAGCGAATCGAGCTGGTTCTCGCGCTTCTGGAAGCCGTGCCCTTCCGCCGGATAGAACACCGTCTCGACCACATTGCCCTTGGCCTTCAGGATGTCGTTCACCTCCTGCGCCTGGCCGCGCGGCACGCGGATGTCGTTTTCGCCCTGGATCGTCAGCAACGGGGCCTTGGCGGCGCGGATATAGGTGAGGGGCGAGGAGGCGTCATAGACCTTCGGGTCGCTTTCCGGCGTGCCGAGCAGGCCGCGCTGATAAGCCTTCAACAACTCGTCCTGATCGCGGTACATCGTGCGCCAGTTGATGATGCCGAACCATTGTACGGCGGCGGCGAATTCGTCCGGCACGCGGCCGATCGCCATCAGGGTCATGAACCCGCCATAGCTGCCGCCGAAGATGCCGACGCGCTTCGCATCGACATAACCGGTGTTCACGAGGAACGTCTTGGCCGCGACCGTATCCTTCAAATCCCCGCCGCCGAGATCCTTGAAGTTCGCTTCTTGGAACGCCTTGCCATAGCCGGTCGAGCCGCGGAAATTGGGCTGGATCGTGATATAGCCGCGGCTGGCGAAGGCGGTGGCGTAGCGGCTGTAGCCGTCCTGCGCCTGACCGGTGGGGCCGCCGTGCGGCAGGACGATCGCGGGATTGTGACCGTCACGCTTCAGGTTGGCGGGCATCGTCACCACCGCGCTGACGAGCGTGCCGTCGAAGCTCTTGTAGGTCACGACCTCCGACTTGGGCAGCACCTCGGGCGACAGGCTGGCGATGGCGAGCTGCGTCGCCGGGCGGGCCGCACCGCTGGCGAGATCGTAGAGATACAGGTTGGTCGGCGAATCCGCCCCGGAATGGCCGACCAGCAATGTGCGCCCGTCCGGCGAGCGCGGATCGGCACCGGTAAGGTAGTTCACGCCGGGCGGCACCTGCAACGCGGTCTCGGTGCCCTTCGCGATATCGTAGCGGTACAGAGTGCTGCGCGCATCGGCGTTGGTGGCGAAGATCAGCGCCTTGCCGTCGCGCGTGAAGCTGCTCGCGGTCTGCTCCCACGGCGTGGGCTTGAGCCATTTCCACGTCTTCGCAGCGGTATCGTACAGGCCGGCATGCAATTGCCCGGTGCCGTCGTCGGTGCTGACCGCGATCCATTTCCCGTCCGGCGTGGCGTCGGCGGCCTGATAGTCGGTGTCGGCCTTGGCGATCAGCTTCGTCGCCGCGCCGGTGGCGGCATCGACGCGCCACACCTCGCCGACCTTCGAATCGACCCGGTCGCGATTGGCGATGATCGCCGTGCCGTTGTCGACCCACGCGACCGCGCCCCAGGCGAATTGCGGGTCGGCCTCCTTCGTCAGCACGCGGACAGTGCCGTTCGCATCGAGCACCGCGAGGTTGGTCTGCCCCTCGGTCTTCAGCTTGGTGGACAGAGCGATCGCGCCGTTCGCGCCGCCGACGAGCATGCTGCCCTCGCGCCGGTCGGGCGTTTTCGTGATCTGCTCGACCGCGCCGCCGCCGACCGGAACGCGATAGATGTCGGGATATTCGTTACCGCCGACATCCTGCTGGAAATAGACGTATTTTCCGTCGGCGGAGGGTGCGAGGCCGGTCTGCGAATCGTCCGATTGCGTCAGCTGTACCGGCCAGCTGCCGGCGGTGTCGGTGCGCCAGATGTTGGTGCGCCCGGTGAGGTTGGTGGCGACGAAGATCTGCTTGCCGTCCGCGCTCCACGCCGTGCTGCCGAGCGAGCGCGACGTGCCGATATCCTCGACCGGCACGGCGCGGGCGTTCGGGTTGACGGGCGAGGTGACGGATTTCGGATCGGTGACGGGCCGGTCGGGCGTCTTCACCTGCGCCCATAAGGACGTGGCGACCGGCGCGGTGAGGACCAGCGCCAGCGCGGTGGCGGCGGGCAAACGGATCATGGCGATTCTCCCCTGTTACGGGGATGGTTCTGGCAGAGGCGGGAGGGAGGGGGAAGTGGTGGGAGGCTTGGCGCCGTTTCTTAGCCCCTCCCCTTCAGGGGAGGGGTTGGGGCAGTGCCGCATGAACTGGCGCTGGTCTCGGTGAGATTGCACTGCCCCACCCCAACCCCTCCCCTGAAGGGGAGGGGCTAAGATTGGGTCACTCCTGCTTGGCCAGCCACTCCTCCAGCCACTTGATCGTGTAATCTCCGGCCTGGAAATCCGGATCGTCGAGCAGCGCCTGATGCAGCGGGATCGTCGTCGTCGGCCCCTCGATCACGAACTCTTCCAGCGCCCGCCGCAAACGCCGCAAAGCGCCGTTGCGCGTCGTGCCGTAGACGATCAGCTTGGCGATCATCGAATCGTAATACGGAGGCACGCGGTAGCCGGCGTACAGCCCGCTATCGACGCGGACATGCATGCCGCCCGGCGCGTGGAACATCGTCACCAGCCCCGGCGATGGGGCGAAGGTGCGCGGGTTTTCGGCGTTGATGCGGCATTCGATCGCATGGCCACGGAACACCACGTCCTGCTGGCGCAACGTCAGCGGGCGACCTTCGGCGATCTGGATCTGCTCGCGCACCAGATCGAGGCCGGTGATCATCTCGGTCACCGGATGTTCGACCTGCAGGCGGGTGTTCATCTCGATGAAGTAGAATTCGCCGTCTTCCCACAGGAACTCGATCGTGCCCGCGCCGCGATAGCCCATGTCGGCCATCGCCTTGCTGCACACCGCGCCCATGCGTGCGCGATCTTCCTCGCCGAGCACGGGGGAGGGGGCCTCCTCCAGAACCTTCTGGTGTCGGCGCTGCAGCGAGCAATCGCGCTCGCCCAAGTGAATCGCATTGCCGTTGCCGTCGCCGAACACCTGGAATTCGATGTGCCTCGGATTGCCGAGATACTTTTCCATATAGACGGTGGCGTCGCCGAACGCGGCCTTGGCCTCGCTGCCGGCCTGGCTCATCAGCGTCTCGAGCGTGTCTTCCGACGTGCACACCTTCATGCCGCGCCCGCCGCCGCCCGAGGCGGCCTTGATGATCACCGGATAACCGATCCGCGCGGCGATTTCCTTCGCCTCGGCGACGTCGCTGATCGCGCCGTCCGATCCGGGCACCAGCGGCAGGCCGAGCCGACCGGCGGTGCGCTTGGCCTCCACCTTGTCACCCATCGTGACGATATGTTCGGGCTTCGGGCCAACGAAGATGATGCCGTGCGCCTCGACGATCTCGGCGAATTTGGCGTTCTCGCTGAGGAAGCCGTAGCCGGGGTGGATCGCATCCGCACCGCTGATCTCGGCCGCCGAGATGATGTTGGCGATGTTCAGATAGGAATCGGTCGCCGATGGCGGGCCGATGCAGATCGCCTGATCGGCGAGGCGCACGTGCATCGCATCGGCATCGGCGGTGGAATGTACCGCGACCGTCTGGATTCCCATTTCATGGCACGCGCGGTGGATGCGCAACGCGATCTCGCCGCGATTGGCAATCAGCAGCTTTTTAATTTGAGCCAAGGCTGGTTACTCGACCACGACGAGCGGCTGGTCGAACTCGACCGGCTGCTTGTCCTGAACCAGGATCGCCTTCACCGTGCCGGCGCTGGGCGCGACGATCGGGTTCATCACCTTCATCGCCTCGACGATCAGCAACGTGGCACCGGCCGCGACCTTGTCGCCGATCGCGATGAACGGCTTCGACGTCGGATCCGACGAAAGATAGGCCGTACCGACCATCGGCGATTTCACCGCATCAGCGGTGCTGGCCAGGGCGGGTGTGCCGACTTCGGTGGGGGCGGCCGCGGCAACCGGGGCAGCGGCCAGAGGCGCTGCCGCATAGTGTACCGGCGCGGCGGCGACCGATGCGGCCTTGCGCGCGATCCGGATCTTGCGTCCGCCGTCTTCGACCTCGATCTCGGTCAGCGATGTATCGTCCAGCAATTGCGCGAGCTGGCGCACCAGATCGACGTCGATCCGCATTGCGTCTTCAGTGTTTGTGTCGGTCATGCGACCATGAACTCCTTTTATGGGATGTTTCCCTTTATACGGCCCGCGTCCTGTCAGAGACGCGCGGCGGCTTCAAGCGCCAGCACGTAGGAAAGCGCGCCGAACCCGGCGATCGTACCCTTGGCGGCGCGTGCGATATAGCTACGATGGCGGAAGCTTTCGCGGGCATGCGGGTTCGAAAGATGCACCTCGATCACCGGCGTCTTGATCCCTTTCATCGCGTCGTGGATCGCGATCGAGGTGTGGGTATAGGCACCGGCATTCAGGATCACCGCCTTCGCACCCTCGGCTTGCGCCTCGTGCAGCCAGTCGACGATATGCCCTTCATGATTGGACTGGCGCATATCGATCTTCAGATCGAGATCGCGCGCGCGATCCTCCAACATGCCGGCAATGTCGTCGAGCGTGTCATGGCCGTAGATATCCGGCTCGCGCAGGCCGAGCAGGTTGAGGTTCGGGCCGTTGAGGACGTAGATGGTAGCGGACAAGCGGATGGCCTTTCGGTTGCGACCAAGGCGCTACGGCCTATATCGCGTCTGCCTCCCCTTTACCCGTTCGTATCGAGCGAAGTCGAGATACGGGTTCCGGTGGTAGGCTTCTCGACTTCGCTCGAAGCGAACGGCAAGGGGTAAAAATGCATTCCGACCACACCGTCTCGATCCGCGTCAACGGCGAACACCGCCGCATCTCCGCCGGCCTGACCATTGCGCAACTCGCCGCCGATCTGGGCCTCGTGCCGGAAAAGGTGGCGGTGGAACGCAATCTGGAGATCGTGCCGCGCTCCACGCTGGGCGATGTGACGGTCGAGGATGGCGATGAACTGGAGATCGTCCATTTCGTCGGGGGTGGCGATCATTCCGCCCCGGTCAAGGCCGATACCTGGACCGTGGCGGGCCAGACCTTTACGTCGCGGCTGATCGTCGGCACTGGCAAATACAAAGATTTCGTGCAAAATGCTGCCGCGGTCGAGGCCTCGGGCGCGGAGATCGTCACCGTCGCGGTGCGCCGGGTGAACGTCAGCGATCGCAATGCGCCGATGCTGACCGACTTCATCGATCCGAAGAAGATCACCTACCTGCCCAACACCGCCGGCTGTTTCGACGCCGAATCCGCGATCCGCACGCTTCGGCTGGCGCGCGAGGCAGGGGGCTGGGAGCTTGTGAAGCTGGAGGTGCTGGGCGAGGCGAAGACGCTGTATCCCGACATGGTCGAAACGCTGCGTGCGTGCGAAATCCTGTCGAACGAGGGCTTCAAGCCGATGGTCTATTGCGTGGACGATCCGATCGCGGCGAAGCGGCTGGAAAATGTCGGCGCGGTGGCGATCATGCCGCTGGGCGCGCCGATCGGCTCGGGTCTCGGCATTCAGAATCGGGTGACGATTCGCCTGATCGTCGAGGGCGCGAGTGTCCCCGTGTTGGTCGATGCCGGCGTCGGCACCGCATCGGATGCGGCGGCGGCAATGGAACTCGGCTGCGACGGCGTGCTGATGAACACCGCGATCGCCGAGGCCAAGGATCCGATCCTGATGGCGGCGGCGATGAAGGCTGGCGTGGAGAGCGGGCGGATGGCCTATCTGGCGGGCCGGATGGGCAAACGCATGTATGCCGATCCGTCTAGTCCGCTTAGCGGGTTGATTTGAGCGCGCGTCGGACTGCGCCCTAATTTTTCCCCCGTTCGTCCTGAGCCTGTCGAAGGGCGTGTTTGGGACAGGTGCTTCGACAAGCTCAGCACGAACGGGAAAGGCAAGTTTCGGTTGGCGAAGTATCAGCAGCGCTTGGCGATCTTCAGCCCGCGCAGGAAACCGCGCCGCGCATAGCCCGCGCTGATCGCCGCATCCAGGCGACGCTGTGCCGGCGCTGCACCCGAGACTTCGCGAACGACACCGCGAAACGGGATGAGCGAGTTGACCACGGCGCGGCCGCCGACTTCGGCGATGCCAGCGCGGGGCGCGGTGCTGCCCGAATCGAGATCTGGGCCGAGTGCGCCGGTCAATTCGCGGATCGCGCTATTGAGGTGCGCGCAGGACTTGAGCTGCGCATAGGGCGCGGCAGCGGCCGATTTCAGCACCGGCGGGATCGAGGTCTTGGCGATGCCGACATCGCGCACCGGCTGGCTGGCGATGTCGCCCGCGACCTGGCCGGTATTCTTCTTTTCCTGCGCCTGCGCCGTGACCGACAGGCTGAGTGCGACCATGGCCAGCACGGAGTGTTTCGAGATCATGGATGCGACTCCTGAGTGGGATTTGAAACGCCGAAACGCATGAAAACGCGGATCGACGCATGTCGTCGTCACAAAAAGGCGTTTGGTCGCCACCGCAACGAAATTTAGGGTCCCCTTTGACGGCGACGCAACTTCATGTGCGTCATCGCGTTTACGCGCACATGTTGGGGACATTCATACATAAAAGAGGGTATCCGTCGCGGCCCGCGCTGGTAATCAAGCGCCATGCCGACTGATCCAGACGCCAATTCGTCCGAAGTGCCATCGAACTCCGGTTCCCACGGCGCGGAGCGGTATCGCACGTTGTTCGACACGCTGGACGAAGGGTTCTGCATCATCGAGTTCTTCGATGGCCCGCATGGCCCCCTGAGCGACTATATCCATATCGAGGCCAATGCCGCGTACGCGACCAATGCGGGCATCGACAATATCGTCGGGCAGAAACTGCGCGAGATGGTGCCGGACGAGGCCGATGGCTGGGTCGAACTCTATGGCAGCGTGCTGAGGACGGGCAAGCCGATCCGCTTCGAACGCGAACTGGTTGCCACCGGACGGCATCTGCAGGTGTCGTCGTTCCGCGTAGGAACGCTGGAGGACCGTCAGGTCGCCGTATTGTTCAAGGACGTCAGCGATCGGGTGAACGCCGAGAATGCGCTAAAGGCGTTGAACGTGCAGTTGGAAAGCCGGATCGCCGATGCGCTGGCGGAACGCGAAGTGGCCGAGGAATCGTTGCGGCAGGCGCAGAAGATGGAGGCGGTGGGGCAGCTGACCGGCGGATTGGCGCACGATTTCAACAATTTGCTGGCGGGGATTTCGGGCGCGTTCGAGATGATCGGGCTGCGCGTGGCGCAAGGGCGCTCGGCCGATGTCGAACGGTATATTTCCGCCGGACAGGGCGCGACGCGGCGGGCGGCGGCGCTGACGCACCGGTTGCTCGCTTTCTCGCGGCGGCAGACGCTGTCGCCCAAGCCCGTGATCATCAACCAGCTGATGACCGACCTAGTCGATCTGGTCCGGCGCACGGTGGGGCCGGAAATCGCGGTCGAGACGGTCGCGGCGGCGGGGTTGTGGGCGACCTCGGTCGATTCCAACCAGCTTGAGAACGCGATCCTGAACCTGTGCATCAACGCACGCGACGCGATGCCGGGCGGCGGACGGATCACGATCGAGACCGGCAACAAATGGCTCGATCGCAAGGCGGGCAAGGATCGCGGGCTGGATCCCGGCCAATACGTCACGATCTGCGTCAGCGACACCGGCAGCGGCATCGACAAGGCGACGCTCGAACGTGTGTTCGAACCTTTCTTCACCACCAAACCCATAGGACAAGGCACCGGCCTGGGCCTGTCGATGGTCTATGGCTTCGCACGGCAGAGCCACGGCCATGTGCGGATCTATTCCGAGGTGGGCGAGGGGACGATGGTGTGCATCTACCTGCCGCGCCATGACGGCGAGCAGGAGGAGGACGTCGCCGCGTCGACCGACGCCGCGATCGAGACCGCGCAGGGCGAAACCGTGCTGGTGATCGACGACGAGCCGACCGTGCGCATGCTGATCGTCGATGCGCTGAGCGATCTCGGCTATCGCTGCATCGAGGCGGGAGACGGTCCGACGGGGCTGAAGATCCTGCAGAAGGGCGCGGCGATAGACCTGCTGATCACAGATGTCGGCCTGCCCGGCGGCATGAACGGCCGCGAGGTCGTCGATGCCGCGCGCGCCATCAGGCCCGATCTGCGCGTGCTGTTCGTGACCGGCTATGCAGAGAATGCGGTCTTGAACCACGGCCATATCAAGCGCGGCATGCAGGTGCTGACCAAGCCGTTCGCGATCGACGAACTTGCCCGGCGCGTCGACAATCTGCTGCGCGCGTGAGCGGCGCGCGCGAGGCTCTGCGACGCGAGACGCGCGATTGCCACGACCGGGTCGATGCGGTCTATTCCACCTTTCGGCTCGATACCCGGGAAGGATATGGTGCGTTCCTGGCGGCGCAGGCGGCGGCGCATATCCCGTGCGAGGCGGCGCTCGACCACGCGCAGGCTGAGCGGATCGTACCCGATTGGCCGATGCGCCGGCGGGCAGCGTTGCTGATGCAGGATCTGGCAGGGATCGGATTCCCCGCATCTGCGTTTCGCATCGAACCGCAGTTCGAAACCGAACCAGCGGTGTTGGGGGCGATCTATGTTCTGGAAGGATCGCGGCTTGGGGGAGCGATGCTGGTGCGATCTGTACCGACCGATTTGCCACACCGATTTCTCGGCGCATCCGTGCCGGGGGCGTGGCGTAATCTGATGCAGTTCATCGATGCGCGGCTCCGATCCGACGCGGAGATCGGGGAAGCAGTGGCGGCGGCGCGAACCGTGTTCGGACTGTTCGAGCGAGCCGGTCAAGCGAGTATGAAGGTAGCGTAATCTTGGACGAACATAGCATTGTCGATCTGACCAATTGCGATCGCGAACCGATTCATATCCTTGGCGCGATCCAGCCGATCGGCTTCCTGCTTGCGTTGACCGCCGACTGGCTGGTGGCGCGCGCATCGGCCAATCTGGCCGACTTTATCGGTCGCACGCCCGAGGACGTGATCGGCCGACCGATCGCCGACCTCCTGCCGGCAAGCGTCATCCATGACCTGCGCAATCGCTCCGCGATGCTGCGCGGCCCGGATGCGATTGAACGGTTGTTCGATTGCGACCTGATCGGCACCGGGCACCGCTTCGACGTTGCGGTGCATGTCTCGAACGGACATGTCGTGATCGAATGCGAGCCGGCGTCGGGGGAGCATGGCGATGCCGGCGGCATGGTGCGATCGATGATCACGCGGCTCGACCAGTGCGGCGACATGGCGGCGTTCTTCAAGGAAGGCGCACGTCAGGTGCGTGCGCTGATCGGGTTCGACCGGGTCATGGTCTATCGCTTCGCCGCCGACCAATCGGGCGAGGTCGTGGCGGAGGCGGCACGGGCTGGGATCGGGAAGTTCATGGGGCTGCGCTATCCGGCGAGCGATATCCCGGTGCAGGCGCGCGAATTGTATCGCCGCAACCTGTTACGTATCATCACCGATGTGAATTCCGTGCCAGTTCCGATCGTGCCACAGCGCGACGCTAGCGGTGCGCCGCTCGATCTGTCGCTGTCGTTGCTGCGCGCGGTGTCGCCGATCCATATCGAATATCTGAAGAATATGGGCGTCGAGGCGAGCCTTTCGATCTCGATCATCGTCGAGGGCAAATTGTGGGGGCTGTTCGCCTGCCACCATTATGCGCCGCGCTGCCCGAGTTTCGAGCGGCGATCCGTTTCCGAACTGTTCGCGCAGATGTTCGCGATGCGCCTGGAAAGCCGCGAGCGGCAGTTGATGGTGGAATATGAGCGCCGCGCGCGCGACATTTCCGATCAGTTGCTCGGCGCGGTCGCGTCCGACGAGACGTTGCTGAAGGATCCCGACTGGCTGGGCGACATCCTGACCAATGCGATCCCGGCGGACGGCGTGGGTGTGTGGATCGCGGGCAATCACGCCTTTTCGGGCGTGACGCCGGGGATCGAGGATTTCCGCAAGATCGTGCGGACGCTGAACACCACGGCCGCGGGCAAGGTGTATGCGACCGACCATATTGCCGGCATCGTGCAGGGTGCCGAGAGTTTCGCGTCGGAAGCCGCAGGGATGCTGGCGATTCCGATCTCCCGGTCGCCGCGCGATTATGTCGTGCTGTTCCGGTCGGAACTGGTGCGCTCGGTGCGCTGGGCAGGCGATCCGCAAAAGCCGATCGTATACGGCCCGAATGGCCCGCGCCTGTCGCCGCGCGAAAGCTTCGCCGAGTGGAAGGAATTGGTGCAGGATAAATCGCAGCCGTTCACCCCATCCGAAGTGCGTGTGGCGGAGACGTTGCGGGCGACTTTGATCGAGGTGGTATTGCGGCTGGCCGACGAAGCTTCGGCCGAGCGGCAACAGGCGGGCGCGCGGCAGGAAGTGCTGATCGCCGAACTGAATCACCGTGTGCGCAACATCCTGGGCGTGATCCGTGGCCTCATCCGCCAATCGCAGCCGAATGAGGATGCGGTGAAGGATTTCGTCAGGGTGATCGACGGGCGCGTCCATGCGCTGGCGCGCGCGCACAACCAGATCACCGACGATCATTGGGGCCCGGCGCCGATGCAGGCGCTGATCGATGCCGAGGCGGCGGCATTCGTCACCGAAAGCGAGCGCGTGGTTTCGAACGGCGCGCCGATCCTGCTCAACCCGCAGGCCTATTCGACCATGGCGCTGGTGATCCACGAACTGATCACCAATTCGGCCAAATATGGCAGCCTGTCGGTGCCCGAGGGGCGCGTGGATCTGAGCTGGACGCGGAACGACGCGGGCGACTTGCTGATCGACTGGCGCGAGACGGGCGGCCCGATGGTGAAGAAGCCGACCCGCAAGGGCTTCGGCACGACGATCATCCACCGCTCCGTGCCTTACGATCTCGGCGGGACGGCCAAGGTCGATTATGCCGGCAACGGCTTGGAGGCGAGTTTCCGCATTCCGGCGCGGCACGTGTCGGAGCCGAAGAGCTTTGCCGGACCGGCGATCAAGTTCGCACGGCCGGCGATCGGCCATCCGCAGACACCGCCGCCGCGCCTGCTCGTCGGTCATGACGTGCTGGTGGTCGAGGACAGCCTGATCATCGCGCTGGATGCGGAGGATATTGTCGGGCGACTGGGGGCGGACACGATCTCCACGGCGGCGACGGTGGATTCCGCGCTGGAATTGATCGAGGCGGCTCGGCCGACGGTGGCGATGCTCGACATCAATCTGGGTGATCGCAACAGCTTCGCCATCGCCGACCAGTTGCTGGAACTGGGCGTGCCGTTCGTCTTCGCCACCGGTTATGGCGAGCAGGCGCAATTGCCGACGGATCACCAGAACCGCATCGTCGTGCAGAAGCCCTATACGCTGGAGAATATCGCGCGGGCGCTGGCGGAATTGCTGTCGGTGGGTGAGGGGTAGGGTTTGCTGGGACCGATCGGATCATTGATGCTTCCCCGGCGAAGGCCGGGGCCCAGTCGGGACACAGAAGTGATCGGGCGCTGAGCGATGTAACCTCGACCTCCGCGGCTGGACCCCGGCCTTCGCCGGGGAAGCGCACAATCTGGAAGATCGCGAACTAACTTTCCGGCGGATCGAAGACCGACCAGCCGGTGCGCTGCACCAGCCGTTCCAGCGCCAGCGTGCCGAGTTGCGAATTGCCGCGATCGTTGAGTCCGGGGGACCAGACGGCGATGCTCGCCTTGCCCGGCACGATGGCAAGGATGCCGCCGCCGACGCCGGATTTGCCGGGAAGGCCGACGCGGAAGGCGAATTCGCCCGATCCGTCATAATGGCCGCACGTCATCATCAGCGCGTTGATGCGGCGCGCGCGCTGGCGCGAGACGATGCTGCGTCCGGTCATCGGATTGCGGCCGCCATGCATCAGGAACGCGCCGGCCTGTGCCAGTTGCCGGCACGTCATGGCGATCGCGCATTGGTGGAAATAGACGCCGAGCACGCGGTCCACGTCGTTGTCGATATTGCCGAACGATCGCATGTAATTGCCGAGCGCGATGTTGCGATATCCGGTGGTGCGCTCCGCCTCGGCCACGGTTTCGTCGATGAAGATCGCATCGTCGCCGGCCAATGCGCGGACGAAACGGAGCAGTTCGCCCAGCACCTCGGCCGGGCGGCCATGGCCGAGCAGCAGGTCCGCGACGACGATCGCGCCGGCGTTTATGAACGGGTTGCGCGGGATGCCGTGTTCGGATTCGAGCTGCACGATCGAGTTGAACGCGGTGCCGGAAGGTTCGCGCCCGACGCGTCGCCAGAGGGCCTCGCCGTGCTGGCCGAGCGCCATCGTCAGGCCGAAGACCTTGGCGACGCTCTGGATCGAGAAGGGCTGGTCGGTATCGCCGGCCTGATGGAGCGTGCCGTCCGCGGTGACGATTGCGATGCCGAAGCGCGCCGGATCGATCGCGGCGAGCGGGGGGATATACGCGGCGACCTTGCCGCGATCGGGCGCGTCGGCGATTTCGGCGGCGATGTCGGCAATGATCGTGTCGAGGTCGGCCATCTGCTCAGGCCAGCGCGGCGGCGATGCGATCGGCCAGGCGGGTGGCGACATCGTCTTTGGGCAGCTTTTCCCAGCTTTCCACGCCGGCGGCGGTGACGATGTGGACGGTGTTGGCGCTGCCGCCCATCACGTCGCCGGATACGTCGTTGGCGACGATCCAGTCGACCTGCTTGCGGATGCGTTTGGCAGTGGCGTGTTCGATGACCTTTTCGGTTTCCGCCGCGAAGCCGATCAGCAGTTTCGGGCGGTGCGGGCTGCGGGCGAGCGTGGCGAGGATGTCGGGGTTCTCGACCAGGTGCAGCACGGGGGGGGCGCCGGACTTCTTGATCTTCTGCGGAGTGCCCTCGACGCGCCAGTCGGCGACGGCGGCGACCATGACGGCGGCGTCGGCGGGCAAAGCGGCCTCGACTGCGGCCGTCATCTGGAGCGCGGTCTCGACATCGATGCGGGTGACGCCGGCGGGCGTGTCGAGCGCGACCGGGCCGGCGATCAACGTGACGCGCGCGCCGAGCCTGGCGAGCGCGGCGGCGATGGCGAACCCCTGACGGCCGGAGGAGCGGTTGGCAAGATAGCGCACCGGATCGATCGGCTCATGGGTCGGGCCGGCGGTGACGAGGATGTGCTTGCCCCCGAGCATGTTCAACGAGCGAGTGCGCTCTGGATCGCCGCGAGGATCGCCGCCGGTTCGGGCAGGCGACCGGGGCCGTATTCGCCGCACGCCATCGCGCCCTTGTCCGGTTCCAGCACGGTCACGCCGTCGCCGCGCAGGGTGGCGACGTTGCGGACGGTGGCGGGGTGCTGCCACATGCGCACGTTCATCGCCGGTGCCGCGAGGACCGGCTTGTCGGTGGCGAGCAGCAGGGTGGTGGCGAGATCGTCGGCGATGCCGGCGGCCATCTTGGCCATCAGATCGGCGGTGGCAGGGGCGATGACGATCAAATCGGCTTCGCGGCTGAGCTGGATATGGCCCATCTCGGCTTCGTCCTTGAGATCCCACAAGGTGGTGTAGACCTGATTTTCCGACAGTGCCGCGAGCGTCATCGGCGTGACGAAATGCGCGCCGCCGGCGGTGAGGACGCACTTCACCTCGATCCCGGCCTTGCGGCACAGGCGGATCAGTTCGCACGCCTTGTAGGCCGCGATGCCGCCGGCGACGATGAGAAGGATCTTCATCGCGTGAGCCTCGTCACGGTGATCTTGCGGCGGTCGCGCGCGGCGGCGATCAGGTCACGCAGGGCATCGGGCACGAAGGCGAGGCCGATCAGGATCGTGGGTGCGATCATCAGCCCCCAATAGAAGGTATCGGGCCGCCCGAACAGGCCGAGCAATACGGCATAGCACGAGAAGACCGCCAGCGCGCGCAGTGCCAGCGGGTCGTTCCAGGCCGACCAGCCGAACAGCGCCAGCGCGACGAGCAAAGCGGCGAGCCAGCCGGGGGCGAGGTTCAATGCGGTGGACAGGACCATCGTCTTCACGAAGAAGCCGAAGCCGAGCATGCCGGACCAGCCGGGCGAGGTAGGATCGAGCGGATGGATGACCTGCCCCACGGCGCGGGCGTGGAGGATGACGACGATCGCGAACAATGCGATCGCAGCGGCCCAGCCATAGGCTTCGCGACGGCGGCCTTCGGCAAAGGCCATGACGGCCATGATGCCGACGTACAGCGCGGCGGTTTCGCGGACCAGCATCGCGATCATCCCAAAGGCGACCGCCTCGACCCAGCGGCCGGGCTTCCTGAGCGCAAGCGAGAGCGCGACGAGCAGGCCGGCCCAGATTTCGTGGAAGCCGACCAGATCGGCCTGCACGAACGCGACCATTCCGGCGGCGAGCAGGGTCAGGGCGATGGCGCGGGGCGGCGGGCGGGCGAACGCGCCGCGAAGACGGATGAACCAGGCGAGCATGACCGCCGCCGCAAGCAGGTAGAGCATCGCCACGGTCGCGGACTGCGGCAGGTTCGCCTGCAGCATGGCGAGGGTGGGCAGGCGGAAGGTGACGAAGGGTTTGAGCGGATAATCCCCGGCGCGGAGCGCGGCGGCGGTGACGGCGTAGTAATTGCCGCCGGCGCGAACCCCCGCGACGATCGATTCGTAGAGCATTACATCGGCCTGATCGTCGGCGCGGTTTGCGGCATCGTGGCTGACCGGCGGCGGGCCGGGCGTGGCGAGCGCGGTGAGGCTGGCGGCAAGCAGCAACGCGAGCAGAGCCAGCGCCCAGCGCGCGCGCGCGGGCTTGATGCCGGCGAAACGGCTGGGCGTGGAGAGCCAGAGCGGGGTGAGCGTGCGCGGGATCATTGCGGCGGGGCAGGAACGGAGGCGGGCCTGAGATCCTTGGGCTCGACGAAATCGATGCGGGTGACGCCGCGATCGGCCAGCTTGAAGGCGATCTTCGCCAGGCATTTGATGTCGGTGCTGGCGCGCGCGACGACGCGCAGCGGCTTGCCTGCAGCCCATTCGACGGAGCGGCGCTTCAACTCGGCGTCGTTCATGTCGCGATCCGCGAAGCGGATGCGGCATTTCTTGCTGCGGTCGATCGCGGTCACGACGATCTCGTCGGTCGCTTCCGCCGCTGGCGGCGGCGGCGCGGGGGTCGCCTGAACCAGCGCCAGCAGTAGAGGAAGGACGATCACGGCAGCAATGCCCAGCTGACGAGGGCCGTAACGGCGACGCTCACCACAGCGACCGCGATATAGCGCCAGCCGCCGCCGATCCGCACGACCTCGATCTCGCGCAGCGGCGGGGCGGGGGGCGCGCCACCGGGCGTGGGATACCGCGCCTCGATATTGCGGATCAGTTCGGGCAGGCGCGCGAAGGTGCGCAGATCGGTGATCAGGCGATCGGCGACATAGGCCTCGGGGCCGAGTTCGGTCCGGATCCATTCGCGCACGAACGGCGCGGCGGAATCCCACAGGTTGATGTCGGGATCGAGGCTGGTCGCGACGCCCTCGACCATCACCATGGTCTTCTGCAGCAGCAGCAGATGCGGCTGGGTCTGCATGTCGAAATCGCGGGTGATGTTGAACAGGCCGTCGAGCATCATGCCGATCGACATGTCCTTGACCGCAAGGCCGCGCATCGGCTCGCCTACCGCGCGCAGGGCGGTGGCGAATTCGGCGACATTGTGGTGCGCGGGGACGTAGCCGGCCTCGAAATGGATCTCCGCGACGCGTTTGTAATTGCCGGTGATCAGGCCGTAGAGAATCTCCGCCAGCCAGACGCGGGCGCGGCGATCGATCCGGCCCATGATGCCGAAATCGATCGCGGCGATCTTGTTGCCGGGCAGCGCGAACAGATTGCCCTGATGCATGTCGGCATGGAAGAATCCTTCCGCGATCGCCTGACGCAGGAAGGCGTGGACGAGCGTTTCGGCGAGGCGGTGCGTGTCGTACCCGGCGGCGATCAAAGCGGCGCGGTTGCTGAGCTTAATGCCGTCGACCCATTCGAGCGTCAGCACCTTGCCGCTGGTGCGCTGCCAATCGATCGCGGGCACGACGAAATCGGGTTCGGCGGCCATCGAATCGGCGAGTTCGGAGGCCGAGGCGGCCTCGCGACGCAGATCGAGTTCGCGCGCGGTCCAGCGTTTGAACGTCTCGATCACGAGGCGCGGGCGCAGGCGGGAGAGTTCGCCGCCCATCCCCTCGATCTGCGCGGCGGCCCATTGATAGGTGTCGATCGCGCGGGCGAAATCTTCCTCCACGCCGGGGCGGAGCACCTTCACCGCGACGGTGCGCCCGTCGGTGGTGATCGCGCGGTGGACCTGCGCGATCGAGGCGGCGCCGACGGGGACGGGATCGATCGACTGGAACAGGGCGCTGGGATCGCGCCCGAACGCACGCGTCATCGCGGCATGGATCGTCTCGTAGGGGACGGGGGGCAGCGCGTCCTGCAGGCGCAGCAGATCGGTCGCGGCGGCTTCGCCGACGATGTCGGGGCGGGTGGCGAGCGTCTGGCCGAGCTTGATCGCGGCGGGGCCGATCGCTTGCAGCGCGTCGGCATAGGCCGGGATCTTGGGCACGCGCGCGCCGATCCGGGCGATGCGGACGAGGCGGCGGACGGGCGTCGGCGTGTTGGGATCACGCTCGATCCCGCGCAGCGCGCCGTGGCGGGCGAGGATGCGGCCCCATTTTACGAGGCGCCAGAGGTGGGTGGCGGAGGTGGTCATTTAAGCTCCCCTCCCGCTTGCGAGTGACGGGTGAACGATGCCCCGCATCGTTCAAGCTGTGCCGGGGGCACAGCTAACCCGTCACTGGGCTGGGGGAGGGCTCGATCCGACGGCTGTCGATGCAATTCGGACAGGCCCTCCCCCGCCCCCTCCCGCAAGCGGGAGGGGAGAAGTCGAAGCAGCGCCATCAAATCTTCCAGCCGCTGTGGATCGCGACCAGTCCGCCGAGCATGGGTTCGATGCGTGTCTGCACGAAGCCGGCATCGGCGATCATGCCCTTGAACTTTTCCATGTCGGGGAAGCGGCGGATCGATTCGATCAGGTAGCGATAGGATTCGCTGTCGCCGGCGAGCAACTGGCCGAGTTTGGGCACGAGCCTGTGCGAATAGGCGTCGTAGATTTCGCCGAAGCCGGGCCAGAGCGTGGTCGAGAATTCGAGACAGTAGAAGCGTCCGCCCCGGCGCAGCACGCGGTGCGCTTCCTTCAGCGCCGCCGGGATGTCGGTGACGTTGCGGATGCCGAACGCTATCGTGTAGGCGTCGAAGAAGCGATCGGGGAATTGCAGGATTTCGGCGTTCGCCTCGGTCCACACGAGCCCGTCGAGGCCGCGCGTGCCGGCGCGTTCCATGCCGACTTCGAGCATCGCCGGGTTGATGTCCGCCACCGTCACCGATGCGCCGCTGGCGGCGAGGCGGAAGGCGATGTCTCCGGTGCCGCCGGCCATGTCGAGAATCTGTTCGCCCTCGCGCGGCTTCACGCGGCGTACGAAGCGGTCCTTCCACAACCGGTGCATGCCGCCGGACATGGCATCGTTCATCAGATCGTATTTCGCGGCCACGCTGGTGAAGACGCCGCCGACGCGGGCGGTCTTTTCGGAGGCGGCGATGTCTTCGTAGCCGAAGGAAACGGTATCGGTGTTGGGCGCGGTCATGGCGTGGCTCTAGCGGGGCCTTGTGGCAGGGGCAAACGCAACCTAGCTGCCTTAAGGAACAACCACATCCGTTCGGGCTGAGCCTGTCGAAGCCCAGGCGTCGCCCGTGCCCTTCGACAAGCTCAGGGCGAACGGCAGGGGGAGCGCGATCCTTGCCCGAACTGCCCGAAGTCGAAACCACCGTGCGCGGCCTGCGGCCCGTGCTGGAGGGGCAGCGGCTGGCGTCGGTGGAAACGCGGCGCGGCGATTTGCGGCGGCCGTTCCCGGACGATCTGCGCCAGCGGATGACGGGGGCGACCGTTACCGGGCTGCATCGGCGCGCGAAATACGGGCTGATCGATACCGATCGCGGCGATACGATGATCTTCCATCTCGGCATGTCGGGGCGGTGGCGGGTCGATCCGGGCGAACTGCTGCCGCACGATCATCTGCTGATCGCGACCGAGGCCGGGCGGCGACTGGCGCTGAACGATGCGCGGCGATTCGGCTCGGTCGATCTGTGGGCGACCGACACGCTGGACGCGTACCCGCCGTTCGCGGCGATGGGGCCGGAGCCGCTGGGGGAGGGGCTGAGCGCCGACTATCTCCACGCGGCGCTGGCCGGGCGCAAGGCGTCGATCAAGCTGATGCTGCTCGACCAGCGGATCGTGGCGGGGCTGGGCAACATCTATGTCTGCGAGGCGCTGTTCCTGGCGCGCATTTCACCCAAGACGGCGGCGGGGCGGGTATCGCTGGCCCGGCTGGAACGGCTCGTGCCGGCGATTCGCGAGGTGTTGCTGGCGGCGATCGAGGCGGGGGGATCGTCGCTGCGCGATTATGCCCGGCCCGACGGGGAACTTGGCTATTTCTCCAAACAGTTCGCGGTGTACGGGCGCGAGGGCGAGCCGTGCGGGTGCGGGGGCAAGGTGCAGCGCTACAGCGAGGGCGGGCGATCGACCTTCTGGTGCCCCAAATGCCAGCGATGACGTTTGGCACTCGTATCGGCGCGCCACGTCTTGGCGCGCCAAGTCTTGACCGACCAAGTCTTGACCGAATCGTGATGCGCCGGTAAGGGCGACGCTTTCCGGGGCCGGAGCGATTCCGCGCCCCTTTCTATTTCTGAAACGAGGATTTCATGGCGAACACGCCACAGGCCAAAAAGCGTATCCGTCGTAACGCGGCGCGCACCATCGTGAACGGCAACCGCGTCGGTCGTATCCGCACCTTCGTCAAGAAGTGCGAATCGGCACTGGCATCGGGCGACAAGACGGCAGCGACCGCCGCGCTGGCGCAGGTCCAGCCGGAACTGATGCGTGGCGTGGCCAAGGGCGTATATCACAAGAACACCGCATCGCGGAAGTTCTCGCGCCTGACCAAGGCGATCGCCGCCCTCGCCTAAAAAGCGTTTGGTGACAGACATATCGCCCGCCGGGAGCATTCCCGGCGGGCTTTTTGTCGTGTGCGTGAGACCGGTTTTCGATCCGGATCGATGTGCGATTGCGAACAAAATACCCCGAAATGGCGAGGTGTTGGGAAAAGGCAGGATTCACCGCGATTCGCGCCGCCCCGATTGCCGGGCGATGTCGCATTCGTCTGGATAATGAAGCGATTCCAGCGGCTTGTAAGAAAATCGACGGGAAACCTTGGCGCATTCGCTGTCAAGGTCACAAATCCGAAATAATGATGTTGATCGACTCAAGCCGATCTCCTTTAACCCATCTCACGCGGCGGCGGACTCGCCACCGTGTTCCAGATGCAAAAGCTTCGGCGTCAGGCGGATACGATTCCGGCTGCGGGAGAGTTTTGCCGCGAAATCAATTCGGCGAAGGGGGCTTCAAGCTTCGCCGTGGGGTGAGAGGATTGGTGTTTGTCAGTGTCTGCGATCAACCGACCGGGTGATGCCGCGCGCGCATGGGCGACCGTGCGGGGGCATCTGCGCGAGTCGGCGGGCGCACGCCTGTTCGACCAGTGGCTCAAGCCGATCGAGCTGATCGAGGACGAGCAGGCCGACACGATCCGCCTGGCGCTGCCATCGGCGTTTATGACGAACTGGGTGCGCAACCATTATGCCGACCGGCTGACCGCCGAGTTCCGCGCGATCCTGCCCGATGTGCGCAGCGTGGCGATCGAGACTCGGGCCGCGTCCGTGGCCCAGCCGGTGGTGCTGACGGTGGAGACCTCCGCCGCGCCTGCGGTGGTCGCGCCTGCGCCCTCCGAGCGCCCGCCGCTCGATGCGCGCTTCACGTTCGACCGCTTCGTGGTCGATGCTTCGAACAAGGTGGCGTTCAATGCGGGCAAGGCGCTGGCCGAGCCGGGCGTGCCGCGCTTCAGCCCGTTATTCCTTCATGGCGGCACGGGCCAGGGCAAGACTCACCTGATGCATGCGATCGGTGCGGCCTATCTGGCGGCGGTGCCGGAGGCGCGCGTGATCCTGATGTCGGCCGAGCGCTTCATGTTCGAATTCGTCGCGGCGATGCGCGCGCGCGACACGCATGCGTTCAAGACGCGGCTGCGCTCCGCTGATCTGCTGCTGATCGACGATCTGCAATTCATCGCTGGCAAGGATTCCACGCAGGAGGAATTCTTCCACACGATCAACGAGGTGATGGCGGCGGGCAAAAGGCTGGTGATCTGCGCCGATCGTTGCCCGCAGGGGCTGGACGGCGTGGAGGCGCGGATCACGTCGCGCCTGTCGGTCGGGCTGGTGGCCGACATCAAGGCGCCGGACCTGACGCTGCGCCGCGCGATCCTGACGCGCAAGCTGGCCGATATGCCGGGCGCCAGCGTGCCGGACGAGGTGCTCGACCTGCTGGCGGCGCGGATCACGCAGAGCATCCGCGATCTGGAAGGCGCTTTGGGCCGTGTCGTGGCCTATGCGCAGCTGACCGGCGACCGGCTCGATCTGGAGTTCGCCGTGGCGACGTTGGGCGACGTGCTGCGCGGGGCCGAGCGGCGCGTGACGATCGACGAGATCCAGAAGGCGGTGTCGGCGCATTTCGAGCTGAAGACGATCGATCTGGTGTCGGCACGGCGGGCGGTGGTTGTGGCGCGGCCGCGGCAGATAGCGATGTATCTGGCCAAGCGCCTGACGACGCGCTCGCTGCCCGAGATCGGGCGGAAGTTCGGTGGGCGGGATCATTCCACCGTGATCCACGCGGTGAGGCGGATCGAGGAACTGCGCGATACGGACCGCGAGATCGACGGTGCGGTGCGGATGCTGCTGCGGGAGCTGGAGGGCTGAGATTGCAACTTGCTTCGCGATGATATACATTAAGTGAAATGTATATCATCGGAGGTTGTGATGCAGGTCGCGAAATGGGGCAACAGCCTTGCCATTCGAATACCCAAGGACGTGGTCGAGTCGCTTAAGCTCAAGATCGGGGACGAGGTGGACATGGACGCGGTCGGGCCGCGTACGATCGAGATTTCCCGTTCATTGACGCGCGAACAGGCGCTTGAAGACCTACGTCGCTTCGAAGGGTTGATCTCGGCGGATTTCAAGTTCGATCGCGAAGAGGCAAATGCCCGGTAACGCCTTCGACAGCAATGTGCTGATCTATATCCTCGCCGACGATCCGAACAAGGCGGAACGCGGTCGTTTCCTGATTGCCGAGGGCGGCACGATCAGCGTGCAGGTCCTGAACGAAATCGTCAGTGTAAGCCGCCGCAAGCTGCGCCTGGATTGGCCGATAATCGTGGCCTATCTGAAGCGGCTCAAGCTCCTTCTGAACGTCGTGCCGCTCGATACCGCAGTCCATGATCGTGCCGTCGCCTTATCCTGGCGCTACAATCTGGCGTTCTATGACGCGGCCATCGTCGCATCGGCGTTGCTTGCCGATTGCGATACGCTCTGGTCCGAAGACATGCACGATGGCCTTGTGATCGATGGCCGCCTGACGATCCGCAATCCGTTCGCCGTCTAGACGTGCAGCCCGACCGCGCGCTGTGCTTCGGCCAGCGTCGGGGCGGCGAGTGCCGTCGCCCGCGCTGCACCCTTGGCCAGCGCTTCGCTCACGGCGGTACGATCCTCCAGCAATGCCGTCAGGCGATCGCGGATCGGGCCGAGTTTGGCGACGGTGAGGTCGGCCAGCGCGGGCTTGAATGCGCCGAAGCCTTTGCCGGCGAACTCCGCCACTACCGTATCGGGGGCGACGTCTGCCAGCGCAGCGTAGATCGTCACGAGGTTCTTCGCCTCGGGGCGGTCGGCCAGGTCGGCGAAGGTTTCGGGCAGCAGGTCGCCGTCGGATTTCGCCTTTTTCAACTTCTGGACGATCGTGTCGTCGCTATCGATCAAGTTAATGCGCGAGGCGTCGGTGGGATCGGATTTGGACATCTTGGCCGATCCGTCGCGCAAGCTCATGATCCGCGGCGCGGCCTTGGACACGAGCGGCTCGGGCAGGGGGAACAGGTCCACGCCGAAATCCTGATTGAACTTGGTCGCGATGTCGCGTGCGAGTTCGAGGTGCTGCTTCTGATCGTCGCCGACCGGCACGTGCGTCGCCTTGTAGAGGAGCACGTCGGCCGCTTGCAGCACGGGATACGTGTAGAGGCCGACGCTGGCGCCTTCGCGGTTCTTGCCGGCTTTGTCCTTCCATTGCGTCATGCGGTTGAGCCAGCCGGTCCGTGCGGTTCCGCTGAGTAACCAGCTGAGTTCGCTATGTTCTCGCACGCGGGCCTGATTGAACAGAATCGCGCGATCGGGGTCAATTCCCGCCGCCAGCAAAGTCGCGGCCATCTCGATCGTGTTGGCGTGGAGTTCCTTCGGGTCGATCGCGACGGTCAGCGCGTGCAGATCCGCCAGGAAGAACAGGCTGTCCTCGCCCGGGCCCATCGCATCCTGCAGCGCGACCCATTGCTTGATCGCGCCGAGATAGTTGCCGAGATGGAGATTGCCGGTGGGCTGGATGCCAGAGACGACGCGCATTGTGATCGAAACTCGTGTCAGGCGGCGCGCTTGCGCCGCAGGAAGGCAAGATCGTCGCGGGTGAACGCGCCGAGGACGAACGTGGCGATCGCATAGACCAGCCCGCCTGCGCCGACCAGCACGACCATCGCGGTGGAGCGGACGAGCCAGCTACCATGGGTGTAGGGCATGAGAAGATCCTGCAGCAGCCACAGGATCGCGCCCATCGCCAGCGCCGCGAGCGCCAGCCGCCACGCGCGGCGCTTCAAGCGGGCATCGGGCACGAAATGACCGCGCCGGCGCAGCATGCCGTAGAGCAAGGCGACGTTGACGGTCGAGGCCAGAGCCGTCGCCAGCGGCGGCCCCATATGTTTGAGCGGCACGATCAGAGCGAGGTTCAGTACGAGGTTCACGGCCATCGAGATCGTCGCGTAGCGCACCGGCGTGCGCGTATCGGCGCGGGCGTAGAAGCCGGGGGTGAGCACCTTGACCAGGATGTAGCTGGGCAGGCCGATCGAGAAGGCCGCGAGCGCCTGCGCCGTGAAATGCGTGTCCTGCGCGCCGAACTTGCCGTGCTGGAACAAGGCCGCGACGATCGGGCCGCCGCACAGCACCAAGGCCACCGTAGCGGGCAGGGTGAGCAAGAGCGCCAGTTCCAGCCCGCGATTTTGCGTTTCCATCGCCGCGGCTTCCTCGCCCGCGCCGAGCTGGCGCGAGATGAGCGGGAGCAGGACGGTGCCGAGACCGATGCCGATCAGACCGAGCGGCAATTGGTTCACGCGATCGGCCATGTAGATGTACGTGACCGAGCCGTGATCGAGCAGCGACGCGGCCAGGGCGGTCGAGACCACGAGATTGATCTGCACCGCGCCCGCGCCGGCGGCGGCGGGCCAGATGAGCGACAGCAATCGCTTCACGTCGGGGCTGAGGCGCGGGCGGCGCAGGCGCAGGCGCACGCCGTTGGCGCGGCAGGCCCAGATCAGCCAGAGCAGTTGCAATGCGCCCGACACGCTGACCGCGATCGCCTGATTGCGCGCAGTGAGAAATGGATCGGGATCGTGGAAGAACAGCAACGCCGCGATGAGCGTGAGGTTGAGCAGGATCGGCGCGGCGGCATTGACCCAGAATTTGTGCAGCGAATTGAGGATGCTGCCCAACAGCGACACCAGACTGATCAGCATCAGATAGGGAATGGTGAACCGCGAGAGCAGCACGGCGAAGGCGAACTGATCGTGGCTGACGCCGTTGAACTTGCCGGACAGCGCGAAGGTCATCGGCCATGCGGCGATCTCCAGGATCACCGTCATCACGATCAGGATCGGCAGCAGGACGGATAGCGCGTCTTCGGCGAAGCGCACGCCGTCGCCCAATCCCGCGCCTTGCTTATCGCCGACCTTCTTGTTGAACATCGGGATGAAGGCGGCGGAGAAGGCGCCCTCCGCGAACAAGGCGCGGAACATGTTGGGCAGGCGGAAGGCGACGAGAAAGGCGTCGGACGCGAAGCTGGCGCCGACGAAGCGCGCGAACAGCGAATCGCGCACCAGCCCGAGCACGCGGCTGGCGAGGGTGAGGCCCCCGACTGAGCCCAGCGCGCGTGTCAGGTTCATGCCGGTCTTTTCCCTCGGTCTCCGTCATCCTGAACTCGTTTCAGGATCCAGGCGCGGTCGGTGGCCCAAAAGACAATATCCGTGAGGCGGATGACCGCGCCTGGATCCCGGATCAAGTCCGGGATGACGGGAATATATTGGGCAATCAGGCCGTGCCGGTTTCCGCCGTCGTCACCGCCGGCTGGCCGGCGGCCTGCTGCTGGTACATCGCGGCGAAATCGATCGGCTCGAGCAGCAGCGGCGGGAAGCCGCCGTCACGCACGGCATCGGCCAGCACGCGGCGGGCGAACGGGAAGATGAGGCGCGGCGCTTCGCCGAGCAGGAAGGGCTGGATATGCTCGGCCGGCACGTTGCGGATGCCGAACAGGCCGGCATAGGAAAGATCGACGATGAACGCGACGGTCGTGTCGCTCTCGGCGCGGACCTCGACCTTCAGGATCACTTCGAAAATGTCTTCGCCGACCTGGCTGGAGGCGATGTTGAACTGCACGTCGATCTGCGGCGCTTCCGGATTCTGGTAGATCGCCGGGGCGTTCGGGTTCTCGAACGACAGATCCTTGATGTATTGCGAGATGAGGCCGACCGCGGGCAACGTGTCTTCGCCGTTGCTATAGGGTTCGGTGGTGACGCCGTTGTCCTGCTCTGCCATGTGAAGTCTTGCCTTGTATGTAGGAGATGGGCGCGCCTAGCAGGAGGGGGCGGCATGTTCAACGGTTTGGGGACCGGTCGGGAACAATCCGTGCCCGCGTGGCATTTGAAACATTTCCTCCTTCGGCCTATGTAGAGTATCGGCCGGATACCGCGGCCAATATCGGAGAACCGGGTGCTTTACGTTGTTATTCTTGCGATGATCGCCGGGTTCGTGGCGCTCCGGCTGTATATGGTGCTCGGCAAGCGCACCGGGCACGAGCAGTCGCTGCTCAAGCCGGTCGAGGATCGCGCACCGATCACGACGCTGCCGCGCCCGATCGAGAATGCGCCGGAACCGCGCGAGATCGCCAACCGCAATGTCGAAGCGAAGGCCGAGGCCGGGCTGCGCCAGATCGTGGCGGCGGAACCGGGGTTCGACGTCGGGCAGTTCGTCGACGGGGCGCAGGGCGCGTATCGCATGATCCTTGAGGCCTATTGGAAGGGCGACGAGGACTCGCTCGACTGGCTGGTCGAACCGGACGTGAAGCAGGCGTTCGCCGAGGCGATCGCGGCGCGCAGCGAGGCGGGCCATGTGCTGGACAACCGGCTGGTCTCGATCGAGCGCGCGGTGATTTCCGACGCGGGGCTGGACGGGAAGCAGGCGCGGATCACGCTGCGCTTCGATGCCGATATCGCCGCCGTGACGCGCGATGCCGATGGCAATATCGTCGCCGGATCGATGAGCGATGCGGAAGAGACGCACGACGTGTGGACCTTCACCCGGACGCTGAAGAGCAGCGATCCGAACTGGAAGCTTGCCGATACCGACGAGGCGTGATGCTCGCGGGGGGCGGGGATCCGGCAATTCCGGCGCGTTTCCCGGGTTTTTGAGTGTCGGATCGACCGCTATCTCCTGACGAAGCCGCGCTGTGGGACCGGGTGCTGGCCACCGTGCGGCCATTGCGGGTGGCGCCCAAGCCGGTGGCCAAGGTTGCCGTGGCGAAGGTTTTGCCGGGTAAGGCGGCGTCGGCCAAATCCATTCGTGCGACGGCCGCGGCACACGTTGCTGCCCCTCCCGGCAAGGCTGGGGTTGGGGCTGGATCGAGCGCGGTCGATCTGTTCGAGAAGCTCTTGAAGCTTGGCGTCGGGGGGATTGAATCGCCCAAGCGGGCCTTTTTCGCACGGCCCCACCCCAACCCCTCCCCTAAAGGGGAGGGGCTTAAGAAAGAGCGGGCTAACACTCTGGACGGTTCGTGGGACAAGAAGCTGTCTCGTGGTCTCGTTTCGCCGGATTGTTCGATCGATCTGCACGGGCATAATCTCTCCACCGCTCATGCCACGCTGGACGGCGCGCTGGAGCAGTCGATCCGGATGGGGGACCGCGTGATATTGCTCGTCACCGGCAAGCCGCCGCGGGCGGAGAGCGAGCGGCCGCATGCGCGAGGTGCGATCCGGGCGGCGGTCGGGGATTGGCTGGCGGGATCGCGCCATGCCTCGGCGATTGCCGCCGTGCGGGGCGCGCATCCACGCCATGGCGGGGCCGGGGCATTGTACATCATCCTGCGGCGAAACGACCCGAATCGAATTTATTAACCTATTGGGTCCATGTCTCCGCGATGGACCGGCCTGTGGGTCGCAGATTGCGGGGATACGCGAGCGCGATGGAAGGAGTGACGCTGAAAAGCCGCGCAGTCGCCTTCGCGATGTGCGCCGGGGCGGTGGCGTTCATCCTCGCGGTGGTGGCGACGTCCAATGGTAATATCGGCCTCGATAACGTCGCACGCGCGATCATTCCGGCGATCGTCTGCGCGGCGATGTGCTGGGCTTCGGCCGAGCGCGCCATTTCCAGCACGGCGGGAGCGATCGATTCGGCAATCGCCCGCCTGACGCGTGCCGCGCATGGCGATCTGGACAGCGAGATCCCGGCGGAGATCGGCGAACAGGTGCCGCAACTGGCGAGCGCGATGCGCGGTTTGTTCCAGCAGCTCGGCACGAATCTGGAGAGCGTGCACCGGCTGGCGATGTTCGATTCGGTCACCGCCTTGCCCAACCGCACCAATTTCCGCCGCACCTGCGAACGCGCGCTGAGCGAGTTGCCGCAGGGCAATATCGCCGCCTTGTTCTTCATCGATCTGGATCGGTTCAAATCGGTCAACGACACGATGGGCCATGCGATGGGCGATATGCTGCTCGGCATGGTCGCCAATCGCCTGCGTGCCGTGGCGGACCGTGTGCAGACCGAGGCGGAGATGCCACCACCGCTCATCGGGCGGCTGGCGGGCGACGAATTCACGATGTTCGTCAGCGACCTGAAGGATACGTGCGAGGCCGCCAAGATCGGGCGCGCGATGCTGTTCGCGCTGTCCGAGCCATTCGACCTGATGGGGCACGAGGTGGAGATCGGCGCGTCGATCGGCATCGCGCTGCGCCCCAAACATGGTGAGAACCTGACCGACCTGATGCGCGCGGCCGATGCCGCGATGTATCATGCCAAGGCCAATGGCCGGGGCCGGGCGGAATATTTCACGCAGGAACTGGCCGACCGGCTGGCCGACCGGGTCGAGCTGGAAAGCGATCTGCGCCGGGCGATCGACCACGATCAGTTCGCGTTGGTGTTCCAGCCGCAGGTCAGCCTGCCGGCCGGGCGGATCGTGGCGGCGGAGGCATTGCTGCGCTGGCAGCATCCGCAGCGCGGGTTGCAGCTGCCGGGGGCGTTCATCCAGCGGGCCGAGGAAACCGGGCTGATCGTCGAGATCGGCGAGTGGGTGATCGCGACCGTGGCCGAGACTATCGCGCGCTGGGGCCGGATGGGGATCGAGCAGCGCCTGGCGATCAATATCGCGCAACGGCAGCTGGATCATGCGGCGTTCTTCAACCGCCTCCGTGCCGCGATGCTGGCGGCGGAGGCTCCGGCGCATCTTCTGGAACTGGAGATCACCGAGACGTTGGCGATGCATTGTTCGTCGGACGTGATCGCCGCACTGGAATTGCTGCGCGCGGACGGCGCGACGATCGCGATCGACGATTTCGGTACGGGCTATTCCAATCTGGCGCGGCTGCGCGCGTTGCCGGTCGATCGCATCAAGCTGCACCAGAGTTTGATCGAGCATATCGCCGACAGTGCCGAGGCGCGGACGATCGCGCATGCGGTGATCGGGCTGATCCACAGCCTGGGTTGCGAGGCCGTGGGCGAGGGGATCGAGCATCAGGCGCAGGCCGACGTGCTGCGCGTGATCGGGTGCGACGTGATCCAGGGCTATGCGATCGCGCAGCCGATGGACGAGGATGCATTCATCGCCTGGTCGCGGACGGATGAGCGGCGGGCTTTGGCGGGCTGATCAGGCCAATGCGCGGGCGAGGATGTCCGCGTAGATATCGCGCAACATTTCCAGGTCCGCTACCGCGACCGCTTCGTCGAGCTTGTGCATCGTCGCGTTGAGCAGGCCGAATTCCACCACCGGGCAGAGTGCGGAGAGAAAGCGGGCGTCGGACGTGCCGCCGGTGGTGGAGAGTTCTGGCCGCTGACCGGTATGGGCTTCGATCGCGTCGCCGATCAGCGTGGAGAAAGCGCCCGGCGGGGTCAGGAACGCCTCGCCGGAGATGCGCGCGACGACCTTGGCTTCGGGTGCGTGGCGGTGGACGATGCTCTCGATCCGCGCGACCAGATCGGGGCCGGTCTGGTCGTCGTTGAAGCGGATGCTGAGCCGGGCCGAGGCGTGGGCGGGGATGACGTTCGTTGCCGGGTTGCCGACAATGATGTCGGTAACCTCGATGTTCGAAGGCTGGAACCAGGCATTGCCGGTGTCGAGGACGATCGCATCGATCTCGGCGAGGGCGGCGATCAGTTTGGGGATCGGATTGTCGGCGAGGTGAGGGTAGGCGACATGGCCCTGCTTGCCCGGCACGTCGATCCAGATGTTGACCGAACCGCGCCGGCCGATCTTGATCATGTCGCCGAGCTGTCTGGCGGATGTGGGTTCGCCGACGAGGCACAGGTCCGGCTTGAGCCCTCGCGCGGCCATGCGATCGATGATGACTGGCGTGCCGTAGGTGGCGGGGCCTTCCTCGTCGCCGGTGATGATCAGGCTGATCGTGCCGTCGGCGGTGTCTGGAATGGCGGCGACGAAGGCGGCGATGGCGCCCTTCATGTCCACCGCCCCGCGCCCGTGGAGCAGGCCGTCGCGGATTTCGGGGGCGAACGCGCCGGTCGTCCAGCCGCTGCCGGGCGGGACGACGTCGAGATGGCCGGCGAAGGCGAAATGCGGGCCGGTGGTGCCGCGCACCGCGAGCAGGTTCTCGACCGGGCCGTCGGGGGCCTCTCCGGTCATGAAGCGGTCTACGTCGAAGCCCAGCGGCACCAAGGCCGCCTCCAGCACGTCGAACACCGCGCCGCTGGCGGGCGTGACGCTGTCGCAGGCGATCAGCGCGCTGGCGAGGCCGACGACGTCGGTCACTGGGTCGGTCACTGGGCGGGCAGCTCGAACTTCTCGATCACCCATTCCTCTTCCTGCGCGGCGGCGATCCAGTCCTGCATGAAGGGGTGGCGGATCACCGCATCCATATAGCCGGCGGCGAAGCGGGCGATCGGCAGGCCGTAGGTGACGATGCGGGTGACGACCGGGGCGAACATGATGTCCGCCGCGCCGAAGCCGCCGAACAGGAAATCGCCATCGCCGCCGAAGCGCGCGCGGGCCTGTGCCCAGAGTTCCATGATGCGGGTGAGATCGGCGAGGACGTCGTCGTCGGGGGTCTTGGGCGGGAAGGACTGGCGGATGTTCATGCTGTGCTTGCGGCGCAATGCGGTGAAGCTGGAATGCATCTCCGCCGACATCGAACGAGCCATGGCGCGGGCGGCATTGTCTTCGGGCCAGAACAGGTCTCGGCTGGTCTTCTCGGCGAGATATTCGACGATCGCCAGGCTGTCCCACACCACTGCGTCGCCATCCCACAGGATCGGCACCTTGCCGGACGAGGGGGCGAATTCGTCGCCCTCACGGCGTTTGTCCCATTCCGCGTCGTAGAGCGGGACGACGACCTCCTCGAACAGCAGGCCGGACTGCTTGCACGCGAGCCAGCCGCGCAGGGACCAGGACGAATAGGCCTTGTTGCCGATGATGAGCTTCATGGGCGGCAGCGATAGCGGGGGCGGGGGTGGCGGTCTAGCCGATCGCTTCCATCACCGCGGCGCGGAGTTCGGGGATGCCGAGGCCGGTTTCGCTCGACGTCTGCAGGATGTCGGGATGCGCGGCTGGGCGCTTGCGGGCCTCTTCCTGCGTGCGCTGGTAGACGTCGGCGAGTTCGGTCGCCTTGATCTTGTCGGCCTTGGTCAGCACCATGCGGTAGCTGACGGCGGCCTTATCGAGCATTTCCAGGATCTCGCGATCCACGTCCTTGATGCCGTGGCGGCTGTCGATCAGCACCAAGACGCGCTTGAGTTCCTGGCGGCCGCGCAGGAAATCGTTGACCAGGAAACGCCATTTCTTGACGATATCCTTGGGGGCCTTGGCGAAACCGTAGCCGGGCATGTCGACCAGCCGGAACGCGAGCGGCTCGCCGACGTCGAAGAAGTTCAGTTCCTGCGTGCGACCCGGCGTGACCGAGGTGCGCGCGAGCGCCTTGCGCCCGGTAAGCGCATTGAGCAGCGACGATTTTCCGACGTTGGAGCGGCCGGCGAATGCGATCTCCGGCACCTGTGCGTCGGGCAGGAACTCCAGTTTCGGCGCTGATTTCAGGAACGTGACCGGGCCGGCGAAGGTCTTCCGGGCGCGTTCCAGCAGTTCCGGCGTGAAGCCTTCGGTGGGGGGCGTTTCGGGAGTGGCATCGCTCACTTCACCACCGCCTCTTTCATGCCGGGATGCCGGGCGTACAGCACGCGCTGTTGCAGGATCGTCAGGCAGTTGGAGGTGATCCAGTAGACCTGCAGGCCGACGGCGAACGGGGCCATCACGAACATCAGCACCCACGGCATGATCGCGAAGATCTGCTTCTGCGTGTCGTCCATCGGCGCGGGGTTCAGCTTGAACTGGAAGTACATGCTGATCCCGAGCAGCACCGGCACGATGCCGATCGCCAGGAAGTGGGGCGGCGTGAAGTTGAGATAGCCGAAGGCGTTGAGGATCGTTGCCGGATCCGGCGCGGACAGATCCTTGATCCACAGAACGAACGGCTGGTGGCGCATTTCGATGGTCAGCAGCAGCACCTTGTAGAGCGCGTAGAAGATCGGGATCTGCAGCAGGGTGGGCAGGCAGCCGGCGAGGGGATTGACCTTCTCCGTCTTGTACAGCGCCATGATCTCCTGCTGCTGGCGCGGCTTGTCGTCCTTGTAGCGTTCCTGCAGCGCCTTCATCTTGGGCTGGAGCAGCTTCATCGCGGCCATCGATTTGAACTGCTTCTGCGCGATCGGGAACATCAGGCCACGGATCGTGAGCGTGAGCAGGATGATCGCGACGCCGAAGTTTCCGATCATGCGGAACAGCCAGTCGAGATAGGTGAAGATCGGCTTTTCGACGATCTCGAACCAGCCCCAGTCGATCGCCTTGTCGAGCATGAGGATCTTGCCGTCATTCTCGTAGCGCTGGAGCAGCTTCACTTCCTTCGCGCCGGCGAAGAAACGGCTGGTCTGGGTGATCGCCTGGCCGGGGGCGAGGACGCGCGCGGCGCTGGCGAAATTGCCCTGATAGGTGTCGTTGCCGCCCTTGCGGAATTCGGCGGAGACCGGCTGGCCCTGATCGGGGATCAGTGCGGTCAGCCAATATTTGTCGGTGAAGCCAAGCCAGCCACCCTGAATGGTGAAGCCGGGATCGGCGGCCTTGTCGAGATCGGTGAAATTGGGACCGTATTTCGCGCCGCCGCCGAAGACCGACATCGGGCCGACATGGGTGGTCCAGGTCGTCGGATCCTTCGAATGGCCGGAACGGTTGACCAACGCGTAGCTGGCCACCGGCACCGCGTTCGCGGCGGTGTTCAGCACGGTCTGGCGGATCGTGAACATGTAGTCGTCGTCGACCGACAGTTCGATGCGGAAGCGCTGGCCCTGTGCGTTGGCGGCATCGAGGCGGACGGGCTTACCGGGGGCGAGGACATCGCCGGTGGCGGTCCAGACCGTATTGGCTGCGGGCGGCTTCAGGCCGTTATCCTGCCAGCCGAAACCGGCGAAATAGGCATCCGCAGCGCCGGCGGGCGAGAGCAGGCGGATCGGTGCCGAATCCTTGGCGATCGTTTCCTTGTATTTGGTCAGCACGAGATCGTCGATCCGCGCGCCCTTAAGGTTGATCGAGCCGCTGAGCGTCGGGGTCTGGATGCGGATGCGCGGGGATTCGGCCAGCACGACCTTGCGGTCACGCGTGGCGGCGACGCCGTCCGCCGCTGGATCGGCCGAGGGGTTGGGCACGACCTTCGCCTTGCCGTCGACGATCTGCGTGACCGGCGGGTTGGCGGTGGGGAAGAACTTGCCCTGTAGGAACGGCCAGCCGAACAGGATCAGCGCCGCGATCACCGCGAACAGGATGAAATTCTTTTGGTCGTCTTTCACCGGTCGGGAATCCTGTCGTGATAATCTGTTGCTTTAGGGAACCGGGTCGTAACCCGAACCGCCCCAGGGATGGCAGCGCCCGATACGGCGTGCGGCCAGCCAGCCCCCCTTGAGCGCGCCATAGCGGCGAAGTGCCTCGATTGCATAGGCCGAACAGCTTGGCGCGTAGCGGCAGGTGGGCGGCAGGACGACCGAGGGACCGAGTTGCCAGGCACGGGCGAGGAGGATGAGGAGGCGGGCGAAGATGCTCGGGTGATGCATTTCACAGCAACCCCCACTCCCTCCGTTCGCCCTGAGCCTGTCGAAGGGCACGTCCTGCGCTTGCCCTTCGACAGGCTCAGGGCGAACGGGTGATGGCGTTTGGGGAGGAGCGGACATCGGCGATGTCACCGCATCACCTTGGCCAACGCCTTGGCGAGTTCAGTCCGCAACAGGGCGTAATCGCGTTCGACGCCGCCGGCGCGCCCGATCAGCACGTGATCCGCGCCGCGAATCCCGGAGACAGGAAGCAGGTCGCGCGCCAATTCGCGCAGCCGCCTTTTCATGCGGTTGCGGACGACGGCGTTGCCGATCTTCTTGGTGACGGTGTAGCCGATTCGCATATCGGGCGAACCGTCCTGCCGATCGCGCACGAGCAGGACGAAGCCCGGCATCGGTGCGCGTTTACCGGCGTTCGCCGCGAGGAAATCGCGGCGAATCGCTAAAACAGTTAGGCCGACAGCTTCTTCCGGCCGCGGTTGCGGCGGGCGCGCAGGACGTTGCGACCGCCCGGAGTCGCCGAGCGCGTGCGGAAGCCGTGGCGACGTGCGCGCACCAGGTTGCTCGGTTGAAAGGTCCGCTTCATCGGTCATTCCCTAAGATTCTAATCCCCCTGACGTCTGAACCCCGGGGGGGAAGTCTAAATGCAAAAGGGCCGCCACGAGGGCGACCTTGAAGCCAGGGCCATTAGGCAAAGGTCGCGCGGAAGTCAATTCTCTGCTGCCATCTTGTCACGGGCGTGGCGACGGAGCGCGCTGCCCCGGCGCATCATGCGATCGATGAAGCCGCCGATGCGCGGAAAACGTCGCTTCAGCCGGGCCCAGCGCAGCCGCGCCCAGTGCGAATTGCGCAGGATGAGCACCATGCCGCCGGCGAACACGATCGTCCCCGCAGGGCCGGGCAGGATCGCCACGGCGGGGGTGACGACGACGAGCAGGACTCCGCCGGCGAGTTCGGCCTGACGCCGCGCGGGATGGCGTCTCGGGCGAGGTGCGGGGGCGGGCGCGGTGTCGGTCACGAGCGCGGATGTGGGGCAGGTGTCTTGTTTGCGCAAGACAGCTTATGTCATTCTCTGACGAGCGTGAAACACGGTATGGGATAAATGGCGATAGGGCTATTTCCCATAAGCGGTTTGCGGTTATGGTCGCGCCTCTTCTGGGGGAATGCGCGGATGGTCGCGATCGTATCGACTGTCGCGTATCTCGGGCTGGAGGCGCGCGCGGTCGAGGTGCAGGTGTCGCTGGCACCGGGATTGCCCAATTTCATCGTCGTGGGGCTGGCCGACAAGGCGGTGGCGGAAAGCCGCGAGCGGGTGCGCGGGGCGATCGCCGCGATGGGGCTGGCGCTGCCGCCGAAGCGTATTTCCGTGAACCTGTCGCCGGCGGACCTGCCCAAGGAGGGATCGCATTACGATCTGCCGATCGCGCTCGCCTTGCTGGGGGCGATGGGGGTGATCGATGCCGAGACGCTGAGCGGCTATGTCGCGGTCGGCGAACTGGGGCTGGACGCGCGGATCGCGCCGTCGCCGGGGGTGCTGCTGGCGGCGCTGCATGCATCGGAAGAGGGCAAGGGGCTGATCTGCCCGGCGGCGCAGGGTGCGGAAGCGGCGTGGGCGGGATCGATCGAGGTGATCGCGCCGCCGGACCTGCTGTCCTTGCTCAACCATTTCAAGGGCCATGGCCTGCTGTCCGCGCCGCAGCCGGGGCAGGCCGACGAGGCGTTCACCGGGCCGGATTTACGGCAGGTGAAAGGACAGGAGACGGCGAAGCGCGCGCTGGAGATCGCGGCGGCGGGCGGGCACAATCTGCTGATGGTCGGGCCGCCGGGCGCGGGCAAATCGCTGATGGCGGCGTGTTTGCCGGGGATATTGCCGCCGCTGGATGCCGCCGATGCGCTGGAAGTGTCGATGGTGGCGAGCGTGGCGGGGACGTTGCAGAACGGGCGGCTGACGCGGACGCGACCGTATCGCAGCCCGCATCATTCGGCGTCGATGGCGGCGCTGGTCGGCGGCGGGCTGAAGGTGAAGCCGGGCGAGGTGAGTCTCGCGCATCTGGGGGTGCTGTTCCTGGACGAACTGCCGGAATTCCAGCGCTCGGTGCTCGATTCGTTGCGGCAGCCGCTGGAGACGGGCACGGTGAGCGTGGCGCGGGCCAATGCGCATGTGACGTTTCCGGCGCGGGTGCAGCTGGTGGCGGCGATGAACCCGTGCCGGTGCGGGCATCTCGGCGATGCGGCTCTGGCCTGTTCGCGCGCGCCAAGGTGTGCGGCGGATTATCAGGCGAAGGTGTCGGGGCCGTTGCTCGACCGGATCGACCTGCATGTCGACGTGCAGGCGGTGAGCGCGGCCGATCTGGTGCTGCCGCCGCCGGCCGAGGGATCGGCGGAGGTGCGGGCGCGGGTGGCGGTGGCGCGCGGGGTGCAGGCGGCGCGGTATCTGGAGCATCCGGTGCGGACCAATGCCGAGATCGACGGCGTGCTGCTGGAGGCGGTAGCGACGCCGGACGAGGCGGGTCGCAAGCTGCTGGCGCAGGCGAGCGAGGCGATGCGGCTGTCGGCGCGGGGCTATACGCGGATCCTGCGGGTGGCGCGGACGATCGCGGACCTTGGCGGAAGCGAGATTGTCGGGCGGGTGCATGTGGCGGAGGCGTTGAGTTATCGGCGGCAGGCACCGCGGAGTTAGGGGGCGCGCGTGCCAAAATTCCCGTCTGTCCTGAGCTTGTCGAAGGACTGTCCTTCTTTCTGCCGTTGAGAAGAAGGGCAGTGCTTCGACAGGCTCAGCACAGACGGGATTGGGGGTGATGTCCACGCTCTAATTCTATCAACAGCCGCTTCGCTTCCAACCCGCCCGCAAACCCCGTGAGGCTGCCGTTGGTGCCGATCACGCGGTGGCAGGGGGCGATGATCGAGATCGGGTTCTTGCCGTTCGCGGCACCGACGGCGCGTGAGGCGGTGGGGCGGCCGATCGCCCGCGCGATCTCGCCGTAGCTGCGGGTTTCGCCGAACGGGATGGTGAGCAGCGCGGCCCAGACGCTTTTCTGGAAATCGGTGCCGTGGAAGTCGAGCGGCACGGTAAATTGGGTGAGGGTGCCGGCGAAATAGGCGGCGAGCTGGCGTTCGGTTTCGGCGAGGATCGCGTTGCTCGCGTCCTCGATCATGGCATCGAGGCGGACGCGGTCGGGGGCGTCGTTTTCCCACAAGATCGCGGCGAGGCCGTTCGCGCTGGCGACCAGTTTTAGTTCTCCGACCGGGGAGGGCATCGTCTTGCAGGCGTAGGTCATGGTTCGCATCCTTCTCGCGCCTTTGGATAGGGCAGGACGGGCAGCGATGCTTTCCGATTCCTGCGATCAAAGCGCATGCGTGGCCCAATAGTCGAAGGCGATGTCGTGCAGGCGGCGGACAAAGGCCTGCGCCTCCGGGCCATCCCAGGGGCCGGCATAATCATGTGGCGATTGCGCGAGCCCGACCCACCAGCCTTGCCCCGGCAGGCGATCCGATTCGCGCACGACCAGCACCGCCAGTTCGGGTTCGCCGTCTGCCGCGGCGCGGGCGTCGATCGCGTCGAGCGTCTTGCACATCGCGCGCATCTTCGGCCGGGTGAAGCGATGGCCCAAGGCGAGGAGGATTTCGGAATAGCTCATCGCCCGCCGCTCCTGCGCCGCCGCGATCAGCAGGGCGCGGATATGGGCGACGTCGGAAACGGGAATTGGGAAGGCGGCGTAGTTCATCGCCGGATCATTCCCGGAGAAAGCATGGCGGGCAAGTGCAGCGAAAGGGGGTGGACGGGGCGGGACCAGTTATGCCATCTGCGCCGCTCGCGATTACGGGAGCGGCAACGCTCGATCCGTCCTGGCCGATGCGGGCGTGGTGGAACTGGTAGACGCGCCGGACTCAAAATCCGGTTCCGAAAGGAGTGTCGGTTCGATTCCGACCGCCCGCACCAACTTTTTCGAATGACAGGCCAGTCAGCGCGGGAGCGCGATGATCGCGTTCAGGCCGCCTTCGGGGCGGTTCTCCAGCACGATCTGGCCGTCGGCATCGCCGACGATGGCGCGGGCGAGCGCCAGGCCGAGGCCGATGCCGCCGGTGTCGCGGTTGCGGGAGGTTTCCAGGCGCGTGAAGGGATCGAACACGTCGCCGAGGCGATCGGCCGGGATGCCGGGGCCGGAATCGGCGACGACGATCTCGACCTTGCCCGGCGTCGCGGCGATGCTGACGGCGGCGGTATTGCCGTATTTCACCGCATTCTCGATCAGGTTGCGCACCGCGCGGCGCATCAGCGAAGGGCGGAGGCGCATTTGCAGGCGGGGGGTATCTTCGTCGAAACTTACGTCCGCACCGAGATCGCGGAAATCCTCGACCACGGCATCGACCAGGGCGGCGAGATCGACCTCGGTCAGCGGTTCGCTCGGGCGGCCCAAGCGCGCGAGACTGAGGATATCGTCCAGCGTGCGATCCATTTCCATGATGGTGTCGGCCATCTTGGTGCGATCGGCATCGTCCTCGACCGATTCGATCCGGACGCGCAACGCGGCAAGCGGGGTGCGCAGATCGTGGCCGATCGCCCCCAGCATGCGGTCCTTTTCGTCCAGCATCGCAGTGACGCGCAGGCGCAGCGCGTTGAAGGCGCTGACCACGTCGCGCAGATCCTGCGGCCCGCCCTCCGCGATCGGCGCATCGACCTCGCCGGGGGTGAAGTTGCGCGCGGCGAGCGAGAGGCTGCGCAAGGGGCGCGAAATGCGGCGGCCGATCCACAGCACCGGCAGCAGGACGATGCCGTAGAGGATCAGCGTCTGCGCGATCGTGCGCCACACCATGTCCATGTCGGCGCGCGGCCATGGCGAGGTGAGGACGAGCCAGGTGCCGCCGGCCTGTTCTACCGCGATGACCAGTTCGCCGCCACGACGGATCATGCGCTGGGCCAAGCGCGGATTGAGGCCCTTCAGGCGAGGGCTATCGGCACGGATATCGCGTACGCCGGTTTCGACGCGACCGACTTTCAGCCCGGCCTCGGCCAGCGCCTCGTGCACGCCCTGTTCGATCTCGGCGCGATGTTCGGCACCGGGCTTGATCGGGGAGGTGGCCATCACGCGGACGCGGCCATTGGAGCGCTCGACGAAGCCGCCGGCATTGGCGCGCTCCACGGCATCGACAATGCGGGCGACGGCAGGGCCGGTGGCCTGTTCGTAGCGGAAGTTCTTTCGTTCCTGCAGCAACAGCGTGAAGTTGATCGCCTGCGCGAGAAACAGGGCGACGGCGATGATCAGCGCCATTTGGCCGGCGAGACTGCGCGGCCATAAACGGAGGTGCTTCACAGGCGGGTGACTTCGGCCGCGAGCGTGTAGCCGCCGCCCCAAACGGTCTTGATCAGGTCCGGATTCTTTGGATCGGCCTCGATCTTGCGGCGCAGGCGGCTGACCTGATTGTCGATCGCGCGATCGAAGGCGGCGGCTTCGCGGCCCTGCGTCAGATCGAGCAATTGATCGCGCGTCAGCACCTGACGCGGACGGGTGACGAGCGCGTGGAGGAGATTGTATTCGCCGGTGGAGAGCGGGACGGAGACGCCCTCGCGATCGACCAGCGCACGCTCGCCCGATTTCAACACCCAGCCGGCGAACGCGAACGATCCGCTGTCCGGCGCATGCTGGCGCGTGCCGCCGGCGGCGGCGCGGCGTAGGATGACCTTGATGCGGGCGGAAAGTTCGCGCGGCGAGAAGGGCTTCACGACATAATCGTCGGCGCCCATTTCGAGGCCGACGATCCGGTCCGTCTCCTCGCTGCGCGCGGTGAGCAGGATGACGGGGATTTCGCCACTCTCGCGGATGTGGCGCGTGAGGCTCAGGCCGTCTTCGCCCGGCATCATGATGTCCAGGACGACGAGATCGATCGCATAGGCGGCAAGCCGGGTGCGCGCCGTCTCGGCATCGCCGGCCTGGGTAACGCGGAAACCCTGCTTGGTCAGATATTGCGCGAGCGGCTCGCGGATCGAGCGCTCGTCATCGACCAGCAGCAGATGTGGCAGATCTCCCATCGGGTCCGGGCTTAGCATGATAATCCCTGTAGGAAAGAAGGCTTGGGGGAAGGTGCCGGGCAGGGGCGAGGCGTTCGATTAGGCAGCCGGCGGGCCTCCACGCATGTGTTCTCCCGCGAAAGCGGGAGCCCAGGGTCGCAAGTGATGCGGCTGTGGCCCTGGACCCCCGCTTCCGCGGGGGAACAGTGAAGGTAAGCGGCGCGACTACTGCCCGACCGGCGGCGGGGGCATGGCGCCGGGGGCGTGCATCTTCCGGGTCGCGCGGGCGGCGGCGAGTTCGGTCTGATCGACGAAGCCGTCCTTGTTGGTGTCCAGCTTTGCGAAGCGAGCGTCGGCCTGGGCGCGCATTTCGTCGCGGCTGATCTTGCCGTCCTTGTTCGTGTCAAGCTTGGCCAGCATCTTGCCGTGGCGGTGGCCGTTCATGGCGTGCGGCCCTTCCGTGCCGGCGGGCGCTGGTGTGGGTGCCATGCCGGGCGCGCCTTCGCCGCCACCGCCGCGCCGCATCTTGCCCATGCGCTCCATCATCGCCTGACGCTCGGTCGGATCAAGCTTGCCGTCCTTGTTGGTGTCGAGCCGGTCGAACATCGCGGCGGCGCGTTCCATCGCCGAGGTGCGCGTGATCGGCTGGGCGTTGGGGCGCATCTGGCCGTTGCGGCCGATGAGCTCGTCGCCGGAGATCGTGCCGTCCTTGTTGGTGTCGCGGGCGTCGAAGCGCGCGCCGGCCTGGGCGAGGAATTCGGCGCGCGTGACCGTGCCGTCGCCATTCACGTCGGCCTGCATCATGCGGCCGGGCTTGGGAGCAGCGGGTGCGGGTGAGGGGGTGGTCTGGGCGGCGATGGCGGTGCCACCCAAGATCGTGCCGGCAAGCGCGGCGGCGAGAACGAGCATCTTCATGGCCCTGGGATTTCCTTGTTCAGCGGATGACGCAGCCGATCCGCGTCCTGAACAGCGTAATGCACCGGGGCTGTCGTGGCGATGTGTCAGGGGGTGGGGGAAAGTGTCGCAACTTGTCGCAGGGATTTGGGCTCATCCATGAGTTTGAGCCACGATCCCCCGTTCGTGCTGAGCTTGTCGAAGCGGGTGCCCCGAACACTGTTCCTTGCTTGGGACACGCCCTTCGACAGGCTCAGGGCGAACGGGTTAGGTTGGGTTGGTTTGGGTTGGGTTGGGTCGGACTTCTACAGATCGGACATTTACGCACGTGTTCTCCCGCGAAAGCGGGAGTCCAAGGTCATAGAAGATGCCGCTTGTGGCCCCTGGACCCCCGCTTTCGCGGGGGAACAGCAAAGGTATATGAGCACCGAACCGGGCCAGCAGTGCCGCCCGATATCACCCGAAGATCGCAACGCTCTGCATGCCCTCGGCGACCTTGATCCCGTCGGCGTTCCACACCGCCATCGTCTGGCTGGAGCAGCCGTTGCGGGCGAAGCTGGAATCGGCGGCAAGCAGCCACCAGCCGTCGGTCGTCTTGGGCTCGGGCGTGAGCAGATTGACGATCCAGGTGAGCGAGGACAGCGGCACGAAATCCTTGCCGAACAGCTTGAAGGCGGCGGGCGGCAGGGCGTCGCCGATCGCCATCATCTCGACCATCGGATCGAGCGCGGACCGATCTCGCAGCCGTGCCCAGCGGAGCCAGGTCGCCGCGCCGGGTTCGTCCTTGTAATCGAAGAATTCGAAATTGCCGGTGAAGAATTCGGGCGGGCCGACATAGAGCTTGTCGTCGGCGGTGGGCGGTTTGCGGGTCGCGGGTTCCGCCGCGTCGAGATCGACGCGCGATCGCTGGGGGGCCATGAACACGAAGGTGGCGCGGTAGCCTAGGCCCGCCTCCGACGTTATGTCGGACTGGATGAAGGCGGCGTTGCGGCCGCGGCGCAGCTTGGTCGCGGTGACGGTGACGTCGCCGGCGAGCGGGCCGATGAAGGACACCTGCGCGGAGCGGAGCGGGGGCAGGTCCGGCTCGATCGCCTGCGCGGCGTGGAGCGCGAGCGCGCTGGACAAGCCGCCATACGCGGTGCGGCCCTGCAGCCAGTTGGCGGGGATGTTGGCGGTGAAGCCGGTATCGGTCGGCGTGGCGGCGGAGAGGATTTCGAGCAGGGTGCTCATGCGTCCGCCCCCGCAAGACGATCGCGCAATTCGCGTTTCAGCACCTTGCCGATCGCGCTTCTCGGCAATTCCTCGATCGCATGGAGTTCGGACAGGCGCTGCGTCTTGCCGAGTTGCGTGTTGGTCCATTGGCGGATTTCCTCCGCGCTGGCGTCGATCCCGGTGTGCGGCACGTAGAAGCCGACCGGGGTTTCGCCCCACGCCTCGGACGGCACGCCGACGACGCTGCAATCGGCGACCGCGGGATGCTGGCGCAAGACGGCCTCCAGATCGGTCGGGTAGATGTTGAAGCCGCCCGAGATGATCAGGTCCTTCTTGCGGTCCATCAAAATGAGGAAACCGTCTTCGTCGAAGCGGCCGACATCGCCGTGGCGGATGTAGCGATTGCCCGCCGCATCGTGCCATTCGGCCGAGGCGGTGGCCTCCGCACGGCCGTGATAGCCGGTCATCATCGTCGGGCTGCGGCCGACGACCTCGCCCATCTCGCCGGGGGCGACTTCGTTGCCGTCTTCATCGATCAGGCGGATTTCGTGGCCGGGCAGCGGCGGGCCGACGGTGTGGAGCTTGTCCGGATGCGCGGTGGCGTTGAGGCCGGTCGAGGCACCGCCCTCGGTCATGCCGTAATATTCGAGCAGCATGCCGGGCCAGCGCGCGAGCACATCCGATTTGAGCGCGGCGGAGAAGGGCGCGCTGGTGCTGGTCTTGAGGCGGAAGCTGGTGAGGTCGAAGCCGTCGAAATCGGGGAGTGCCATGATGCGCTGATACTGGACGGGCACGAGCATGGTGTGCGTGGCGCGGTGGCGTTCGGCCAATTGAAGATACCCGCGCGCGTCGAACTTTTTCATCAGCACTACGGTGCCGCCCCAGCCGAGCGTCGGCAGGAAGCTGACCAACGTGGTGTTCGAATAAAGCGGCGTGGCGATCATCGTGACGGCATCGCCGAACCCGGCGGCGGCGTTGCGCGCGATATGGGCCCAGCGCATCGCGTGGCTCTGCACGATGCCCTTGGGCGTGCCGGTGGTGCCGGACGAATAGATGATGTTGAAGCCGTCGTCCGGAGTGATCGTCACCGGCTCAGGCTGCGCGCCTTCGGGGGCGAGCCAGGTGCCTAGCGATTTCAGGTGGACGAGTTTACCGGGAACGTGCTGACCGGCGAGCGTGGTTGCGGCGTCGGCGTCGATAAAGGTGATGGGCGCGCCACAATCGGCGATCATCGCGACGAGCGCCGCACCGGTGGAGGACGGGGCGAGCGGCGTGGCGACGCAGCCGGCGCGCAGGGCGCCGAGGAACACGGCGGCATATTCGATGCTGGCGGCGGCGACGATCGCGACCGACGATCCTTGCGCGATCCCGTCGCGCTGGAGGGCGGCGGCGATGCGGTCGATCAGGGCATCCAGCCCGGCATAATCGAGTTCTCCGCCGGCCTCGGCCAATGCGATCTTGTCGCCCCGCTCCCGGGCGTGGGCGCGGATCAGATCGGGGAGGGTGGCGAAGTCGCTTTCGAGCATCTCGGCGGCAGTGGGCATAAAGGCCTTTTCGGTTCCGATGGTTCGAGATCGCTAGGCCAGCCTCTTGCGAAATGCCATACGCGAAGTTCGAAAAATGGAATCGGGAAGGGGCGGATGATGCAGGATGCGGTTGCGATCGTCACCGGGGGCGGTACGGGAATCGGCGCGTCGGTGGTGCGCAGGCTGGCCAAGCGCGGAGTGCGCTGCGTGATCAATTATGCGTCGAGCCGCGACGAGGCCGAGGCGCTGGCGGCGGAGGTCGGCAACGGGGCGATCGCGGTGCAGGCGGATATCGTCGAGGATGCGGCGTGCCGCGCGCTGGCCGGGGCGGCGGTGGACGCGTTCGGGCGGATCGACTTTCTGGTCAATAATTCGGGGCGGACCAAATTCGCCAATCACGAGGATCTCGATGCACTGGATGCCGAGGATTTCGTGGACATCTATCGGCTGAACACGATCGCGCCGTTCCAGATGATCCGGGCGTGCGCGCCGGCGATGCGGGCGGGCGGGATCGGTGCGGTGGTGAACGTGGCGAGCGTGGCGGGGGTGTTCGGCAACGGATCGTCGGTCGCCTATGCCGCGTCGAAGGGCGCGCTGGTGACGATGACGCGGAGTCTGGCCCGCGCGCTGGCCCCGGCGATCCGGGTCAATGCGGTGGCGCCGGGCTATGTCGGCACCGGCTGGTTCGAGAAACGGCTGGGCGAGGAAGGGTTCGCCGCGCTGAACGCCTCGATCGCCAGCAAGACGCCGCTGGGCATCGCGGCGGGGCCGGACGACGTGGCCGGGCCGATCGTGATGCTGCTCGACCCCGACGCCCGCGCGATCACCGGCGAGGTGATGCTGCTGGACGCCGGCGCGCATCTGGATGTCGGGCTGAGCCGGCGGCCGGGGCGGGAGATTTGAATCCCGTCATTTCCGTTTCATAATGGATTGACAGAAAAATCGGACTAATCGAAATACTCCCCCGGGGGCTAATCTTGTCCCGGGGGAAAATTAATCATGCGATCGTTAGTATTTACCGCCATAGTTGCGTCTGCCGTTTCCGGCACCGCCATGGCGCAAGTTGCCATTCCGGCCGCCACCGTAAAGCCCGTCGTCGCGACCGAAGTCGTACAGACGCCGTCCGCTAATGGCGTGATGTTGCAGCCGGTCGCCGGCGAGAGCATCCTTCGCGTGGGCACGCCAGTGCCGCTGAAGACCAGCGAGGAACTGACGACCAAGGGCAAGAAGCTGAAGGTCGGGCAGCGTTTCCAGATGGAAGTCGCGGAGAACATGACGGTCAACGGATCGGTCGTGGTGCCCGCAGGGTCGCCAGCCGTCGGCGAGATCACCGATGTGCGCAACAAGGGCATGTGGGGCAAATCGGGCCATCTCGCGGCGCGCATCCTGTATCTGACGGTCAATGGGCGGCAGATCCGCCTGTCGGGTGCGTTCGATGACAAGGGCACTGCGGGCGGCATCGGGGCTGCTGCCGTGTCGGCGGTTGTGTTCCTGCCGGCCGGGTTCTTCATGACCGGCACCAGCGCGAAGATCGCGCTCGGCGCACCGGTTAAGGGCTTCATCGATGAAGACGTGCCGTTCGTGGTCAACACGGCTGCGGTGAAGCCGATCACGGTGGTGGCACCGGTGGCGAGCGTGCCGGTTGCCGGAGCGGTTGCGCCGGTGGTTCCGATTGCTGCTCCGGCTCCAGCCAAGAAGTGATTTGTGGGGGTGGCCTTCGGGCCGCCCCCTTTTTGCACTCTATTGCTTCCCCGGCGAAGGCCGGGGTCCAGTAGCGGAGGTCGGAGTTACGTCGTGCAGCGCATGATCACTTCTGTCTCCCGACTGGGCCCCGGCCTTCGCCGGGGAACTCGTGTTTGGCGGACGGTCGAGGTTTCCCGTCAGCCGCCGACCTTAGCCGTCTGGCCGAACAGCACTTTCTTCTGTTCGTCGGTCATCGGGGTCTGGGTCGGCTGGATCGCCTTGCCTTTTTCATAGGCGGCGATCGTGGCGGGGCGGGCCTTGATCGCGGCGTGCCAGCGCTTCACGTTGGGGAAATCGTCGATATTCTGGCCCTGGATCTCGGGGATGATCCACGGATAGCTGGCCATGTCGGCGATCGTGTAATCGGCGCCGGTGATGAACTCGCGGCCCTCCAGCCGGCGATCGAGAACGCCGTACAGGCGGTTGGTTTCCTTGACGTAGCGGTCGATCGCATAAGGCACCTGTTCGGGCGCGTAGCGGGTGAAGTGGTGGTTCTGGCCGAGCATCGGGCCGAGGCCGCCCATCTGCCACATCAGCCATTGCACGATCTCGACCTTATCGCGCAGATCGTTGCCGCCGTTGAACAGGCCGGTCTTGTTGCCGAGATAGATCAGGATCGCACCGCTTTCGAAGATCGCGATCGGCTCGCCGCCATCGACGGGATCGTGATCGACGATCGCGGGCATGCGGTTGTTGGGGGCGATCTTCAGGAAATCGGGTTCGAACTGTTCGCCCTTGCCGATGTTGACGGGGACGACGCGATATTCGAGCCCGGCTTCCTCCAGGAACAGCGTGATCTTGTGGCCGTTCGGTGTGGGCCAGTAATGCAGGTCGATCATCGCATGCTCCTTCGGATGGTGCGCGCGAAGTGGGGAGCGACCGATCGTTACGCAACCGGGGCAGGTGGCGGCACGCGGTCCAGCACCTTCCACACGATGATGCCGAGCGCGACGAAGGCGAAGATCGCCGCGAGCAGGAAGGCCGCGCCGGGGAAACCGCGATCGACGCCGAACGCCAGCGCCTGTGTCAGCAACAAGGGCGCGATGATCGAGGAAACGCTGGTCATGCTGCCGATCCCGCCCTGCAACGCGCCCTGATGCGAGGCGTCGACGAGGCGCGAGAGCAGGCCGTTCATCGCCGGGAAGACGAAGCCGGACAAAGCGCTGACGAGGAACAGTGCGTATGCCTGCCAGCTGGCGGTGACGAAGGCGTAGGCGAGGAAGGCAGTGCCGCCCGCCGCCAATCCCACGACCAGCGCGTGGCGTTCGCCGTAGCGGGCGATGAACTTGCCGGTGAGGCCGCCCTGCACGATCGCCATGACGAGGCCGACAAAGGCCAGGCTCCAGCCGATCGCCTTGGCATCCCAGCCGAAGCGGATCGCGGCCCAGAACGACCAGGTCGCGGGATAGATCATGTGCGCGAGCTGCCAGATGAACCACGCGATCAGCAACGGCGCGGCGAGGCCGGCGGCGAACAGCGGGCGGAACGCGCCGATGACGTGCGCGTCGCGCAGGTGGAACGGGCGGCGGTTCTCGGGCTTGAGCGTCTCGGGCAGCGCGATCAGCATGACGATAGCGTTGATGAACGCAAGTACGGCGGCGGCGACGAACGGGGCACGGTGGCCGAACTGCGCTAGCAGCCCGCCGATCGCCGGACCGACGATGAAGCCGATGCCGAACGCCGCGCCGATCAGGCCGAACACGCCGCTGCGCTTTTCCGGCGGGGTGACGTCGGCCAGCACCGAACTGGCCGGGCCGTACACCGCGCCCGCCGCGCCGGCGATGGCGCGGCCGAGGAACAGCCAGGCGAGCGTCGGGGCGACCGACATCAACGCGTAATCGGCGGCGAAGGCGAGCATCGAGAAGAGCAGGACCGGGCGGCGGCCGAACCGGTCGCTCAAGTTTCCGAGCACCGGGCCGGCGAAGAATTGCGTCACCGCGAACATGACGAGCATGTAGCCGGCGATCCGCGTCGCCTGTTCGAGATCGACATGGCCGAGCTGCGTGATGAGCGCGGGGAAGACGGGCATGACGATGCCGAAGCCGATCGTGTCGATCAGGACGGCGGCGAGCACGATGGGGACGGCGCGGTGATCGAATCGCATGTCGTGGCCTTCCGTCGGTTGCCGGTCGGGTGGGTTTGTACTTCGCTTTCGGGGGAGCAAGAAGAAGGTTTTAGCTCGCGCGAAGACGCCAAGCAGAAAGGCACTAAGAAGGAGAAGGTGCGTTGCCATCGCGTTGCGCGATCCGCTGGCTGATTTCTTCTTCTGCTTCGCGCCTTCGTGCGAGCAATACTTCTTATGAAAAGCGGTGTCGGTAGTTGGCGCTTGGCATCTTGTTCCCCGGCGAAGGCCGGGGTCCAGTCGTGACGCCGGTTTTGGCGGGCGTTACGCTCAGTTACTTCGACCTTCGCGACTGGGCCCCGGCCTTCGCCGGGGAACGAGTGCGCCGGGGAACGGTAGCGTCAGCGCCCCTTTGCTTGGGCGGCGTTCTGTGGCATTCGTTCGCCATACCCGACATTCAGATTCGCATAAAAGGATGAGGATTCATGGCTTCCGCCGCCGAACTCGACGCTCCCGTCAACCCGACCGACGCGTTTCGCAAGGATGCTCGCGACTGGCTTGCTGCGAACTTTCCGCCCGAGCTGAAGGGCAAGGACAATGCGATGTCCGCGATCGACGGGCCGACTGAATTGTCTCCGGCCGAGGCGCAGTGGAAGAAAGCGGTCGGCGACAAGGGCTGGGGCGTGCCGGCCTGGCCCGCGCAATATGGCGGCGGTGGGCTCGGCAAGGCCGAGGTGCGCGTGTTGCAGGAGGAGATGGGGCGGATCGGCGCTTGGAACCCGATCGGCGGGATGGGCGTGATGATGTTCGGCCCGACGCTGCTGGAATATGGCACCGAGGCGCAGAAGCAGGAGCATATCCCGCCGATCGCACGCGGCGAGATCCGCTGGTGCCAGGGCTATTCCGAGCCGGGCGCGGGTTCCGATCTGGCGAGCTTGCAGATGTTCGCCGAGGACAAGGGCGACCATTACATCGTCAATGGCCAGAAGACCTGGACGTCGGGCGGGCAGTGGGCGGACAAGTGCTTCGCCTTGGTGCGGACGGACAAGACCAAGAAGCATGAGGGCATCAGCTTCCTGCTGATCGACATGACCTCGCCCGGCGTCGAGGTGAAGCCGATCCGGCTGATCTCGGGCTCGTCGCCGTTCTGCGAGACGTTCTTCACCAATGTCAGCGTGCCGAAGGGCAATCTGGTCGGGCGCGAGGGCGAGGGCTGGACGATCGGGAAGCGGCTCTTGCAGCATGAGCGTTCCAGCCTGTCCGGTGGGGGATCGGCGGCGCGGATGTTCGCGGGCAAACCGATGGGCGCGCTGGCCAAGGAGTATCGCGGCGCGGACGAGGCCGGCCGGGTCAACGATAGCGACCTGCGCATGCGGATCGTGCGGCATGAGATGGACAGCCGGGCCTTCGCGCTGACTTTGCGGCGCGCGGCGCTGGAATCGCGTTCCAATCAGGGGCCTTCCGCCGCGACCTCGATCATGAAGAATGTCGGTGCGCGCATCACACAGGATCGCGCCGAACTTTCGATTGAGATCATGGGAATGAACGGCCTCGGCTGGGAAGGCGAGGGCTTCAGCGAGGACGAACTGAACCAGACGCGTACCTGGCTGTGGGGCAAGGCGGTGTCGATCTATGGCGGATCGAGCGAGATTCAGAACAATGTGATCGCCAAGCGCATCCTGGGGATGCTGGATCATCAATAGTTAGCGTCACCCCGGCGAAGGCCGGGGCCGCTGCGGGGCGGGTGCTGCGCGCGCCGCCCGGCGATCCCGGCCTTCGCCGGGGTGACGTGAGCCGGGATGACGTTACTGGGACAAGAGGATTCTGACATGGCCGTACTCAACGAAGAACAGACGATGCTGCGCGATATGGCGCGGGAATGGGCGGATAACGAGGTGCCGGTGAGCGCGTTTCGCAAGGTGCGCAATGCCGCGCCGGCGGAGGGTTACGATGCCGCAGCCTGGGCCGAGATGGGGCAGATGGGCTGGGCCGGGATCGTCGTGCCGGAGGAATTCGGCGGATCGGCGTTCGGCTATCTGTCGCTCGGGATGGTGCTGGAGCAATTGGGGCGCAACCTGACCGCGTCACCTCTGGCTTCGACGGCTGCCGCTGCGGCGGCGATCGCCTTGGGCGGATCGGATGCGGCGAAGGCGGAGTGGTTGCCGAAGATCGCGGCGGGCGAGGTCGTTGCGACCGTGGCGGTGGATGAAGGCCCGAACCATGATCCGACGAAGATCTCGACGAGCGTGTCGGGCGGACTGCTGAGCGGCACGAAGGCATTCGTCGCCGAGGGCGACAGCGCGCAGGTGTTCGTCGTCGCGGCGGTGGACGGGCTGTATCTGGTCGCCGGCGATGCTGGCGTGACGCGATCGCCGCGCAAGATGGCGGACTTCCGCAGCCATGCGCAGGTGAAGTTCGACGCCGCCAAGGCCGAGAAGCTGGGCGGGCCGGAGCTGACGGCGAAGGTGATCGACCTCGCCACCGCTGCGCTGTCGGCGGAAATGCTCGGCATGGCGGAGCAGGCGTTTTCGGTGACCAACGATTATCTGAAAACGCGCGTGCAGTTCGGGCAGGCGTTGTCGACGTTCCAGGCGTTGCAGCACCGGATGGCGAAGATGTTCACCGAACTGGAGCTGATGCGCTCTGCCGTGGAAGGCGCGCTGGAGGCGATCGATGCCGGGCGCAGCGATACCGATCAGGCGGTGAGCCTGGCCAAGGCGATCGCCAGCGATACGCTGCATCTGGTCAGCCGCGAGATGGTGCAGTTGCATGGCGGCATCGGCATGACCGACGAGCATGATGCGGGCTTCTATCTGAAGCGGGCTTATGTGCTTGAAACGATGTGGGGAAATGCGGCGTTTCATCGCGAGCGGTTCGCTCGGCTGAACGGGTATTGAGGAGCCGGAAAGCAGTCAGCGCCATCTCGTCACCCCCGCGGAGGCGGGGGTCCCGCTTCTTCTTCTAGGTGCGGGGCAAGGCAGCGGGATCCCGGATCAAGTCCGGGATGACGGGGGTGGTTATTTGGATGCCCTTACGGTTAACGTTACGTCATCCCGGTTTTCGAACACCCAAAACACCCGTTTCGAATGTCCGTTCTGGCCGGTTCGGAAGTTTCCCGACTATGCTTTTTGAGCAACACGCCTCCGTAAGTAGCGTTTTGAAACGTTAGTTCTGCTTGACGCGGACGCACTCTCCCTGTCATTTCGAGGATGAGGTACGGAGCCGGTGAGCGCTTCGGCCAATATGGGAGAGAGTGATGCGTAAGAAGCAGTATATGTCGGCGTGCGCCTTTACGGTCCTGGCTTTGGGATTGGCGACGCCGGCATTCGCGCAGGTGGCCCAGCCCGCCGCGCCAGCTCCGGCCGAAGCGCAGGCCGACGATACTTCGGATCAGGGCAACATCGTCGTCACCGCACAGGGCCGCGCCCAGGCGCTGGCCGACGTGCCGGTCGCCATTTCCGCCGTGTCGGCCGAAATGCTGCAGAATTCCGGTGCGAACGACATCCGCCAGCTGAACCAGGTCGCACCGTCGCTGCTGGTCTCCTCGACCGGCTCGGAAGCGAACGCGTCGCCACGTATTCGCGGCATCGGCACGGTCGGCGACAATCCCGGCCTGGAAAGCTCGGTCGCGGTGTTCATCGACGGCGTCTACCGTTCGCGCGCCGGCATCGGCATGAACGATCTGGGCGAGATCGACCGGATCGAAGTGCTGCGCGGGCCGCAGGGCACGCTTGGCGGTCGCAACTCCACCGCCGGTTTGCTCAGCATCATCAGCAAGTCGCCGAGCTTCAGCGGCATCAGCGCCGGCGGCGAGGCGACCTACGGCAATTACAACAACATCCGCCTGGCCGGTAACGTCAACGTGCCGCTGAGCGAGACGATCGCGGCGCGTGTCGATGCGGTCTACAACAAGCGTGACGGTTTCTATTACGATCCGGCCAACAACACCGACGTCAACAACCGCAACCGGTATTTCGTGCGCGGTCAATTGCTGTTCGAGCCTTCGTCGGACCTGAAGATCCGCCTGATCGCGGATTACACGCATCGCAAGGAAAAGTGCTGCGCGGCGACGTACGTCACGCGCTCGGTCAATCCGTATATCGGCAATCTGAACGATCCGGCGACGCCACTGACGACCGGACTGCCGAACGGCAACAACATCGTCAACGTTCTGACCGCGCTCGGCCAGCCGCTCGATCGGCTGCAGTCGGCGGGCTATTCGCGTACGATCTCGACCACGCCGGGCCGCGGCTTCGGCGGCACCACCAAGGATTACGGTTTTTCGGGGCAGATCGATTACGATTTCGGCGGTGCAAAGCTGACGTCGATCACCGCGTATCGCGACTATAAGTCGGATCAGGGTTCGGACACGGACTATAGCAGCGCAGACATCCTGTATCGCGCGGCCAACGGCGGATCCTCGCGTCAGTTCAAGACCTTCACGCAGGAACTTCGCCTGCAGGGCGAGGCGTTCAACGGCAAGCTGGACTGGTTGGTCGGCGGGTTCTTCGCCAACGAAGACCTGACCGTGCACGACAATCTGCGCTTCGGCAGCCAATATGGCCGCTTCGCCACCTGCCGCATCATTTCCGGTGGTGGCCTAGCCGGACTGTATTCGCCGACGAGCCCGAGCTGCGTCGTTCCCGGCGTGGGCCCGGCGACGATCGGCGGGGCCAGCGGCCTCAGCGGTCCGGACGTGGTGGCGGGCTTCACGCTGCTGGACTCGCTCAACGATCTCGGCACGACCAACGATACCTACAAGCAGAACAGCCGCAGCTATGCCGCGTTCACGCACAACATCATCCATGTTACCGACACGGTGAGCCTGACGCTGGGTGGCCGTTACACGCACGAACGCAAGAAGTTCAACGCGACGTTCGGCAACGATAACACGGTGTGCACGCGGCTCGAATCCTCGCTGACCGACGATATCAGCAACCCGCTGACGACGGCCACGGGCCGCGCGCTTGCGGCGGCGCTGGTCGGTCTCGGCTGCCAGGGCAATTCGACCGCCGAACTGAACGGCGTCTCGATCAATTCGAAGCGCAGCGAAAGCAAGTTCACCGGCACGGCCGTACTGTCGTGGAAGCCGATCGACGATCTGCTCGTCTATGCGAGCTTCGCGCGCGGCTACAAGGCCGGCGGCTTCAACCTCGATCGTTCGGCATTGAAGAACCCGATCCAGATCGTGAACGGCGTGCCGACCACGACCTTTGCAGCGGCCGGCGGCGCACAGGCGCTGGTCAACAATCTGCAGTTCGACCCGGAAACGGTCAACGCGTTCGAACTGGGCGCGAAATACTCGACCGGGCCGTTCTCGCTGAACGTCGCCGCGTTCCGCCAGAACTTCAGCAACTTCCAGCTGAACACGTTCAACGGCACGGTCTTCCTGGTGCAGAACATCAACGGTTGCAGCGACAGCCTGAACGGTGGCGATCGCGACCAGAGCAAGTTCCCGGCAGCGGCCAATTACAGTGCGACGGCCGCGACGACCGGTGCCTGCGCGGCGAGCAGCGTGGGTTACGGCGTGCGGGCACAGGGTGTCGAGCTGGAGGCCTCGTTGGTTCCGGCGCGCGACTTCCGCGTGTCGATGGGTGCCACGTTCACCAGCACGAAGTATCGCAACAATCTGGTCGGCAACTCGGCCGGCGCCCCACTCGATCAGGCGCTTCGCCTGCTGCCGGGTCAGCGCCTGTCGAACTCCGCCGGTATCGTCGCGACGACTTCCGTGTCGTTCACGCCGGAGATCGGCGACAGCGGCCTCTCGGCATTGTTCTATGTCGATGGCCGTCTGACCAGCGACTACAACACCGGGTCCGATCTGTTCCCGCAAAAGGCGCAGGACGGTTACGCACTGTTCAACGCTCGCGTGGGCCTGCGCGGCAAGAACCAGGTTTGGGCGATCGAGTTCTGGGGCCAGAACATCTTCAACAAGAACTACGCCCAGGTCGCGTTCAACTCGCCGTTCCAGGAAGGTGCCGCGACGGCCGCATTCCAGGACGGCCAGTATCCGGGTGGCCGCCAGCTGTTCTCGCAGTTCCTCGCCGAACCGCGGACTTACGGCATTACGCTGCGTGGCAAGTTCTGATCGCCAGCAACATAATGTTACCGACTAAAGTGTTGGAATGAAGTGACTGACAGCCCCTCGTCCGACATGAAGGACGGGGGGCTTTTTTTTAAAAGGCCTGCGATGATCTTTGATCCCGGATTCATGTGCGGTGAAGCGCAGCCTGCATCTCAATTCTCCGTCACCCCGGACTTGATCCGGGGTCCCGCTTTCCTCGAGCGGGCGCTTGGGTGGCGAAGAAGCGGGACCCCGGGTCAAGCCCGGGGTGACGGCAATGGGATTCGGCGCGCCCGTTTCCTCTCATGGATGAAGAGGGAGCCATCGTGACGCTCGCCGCGACCCATCCCGAGATCGCCGATACGCTGGCGCTGAAGCGGCGCACGATGACGCTCGCGTTGCTGACGATGGTGTATTTCTTCAGCTATATGGACCGGCAGATCCTCTCGATCCTGGTCGAGCTGATCAAGGCTGACCTGAAACTGTCCGACACGCAGATGGGGATGCTGGGCGGGCTGGCGTTCGCGGTCTTCTATGCCGGGCTGGGCATTCCGGTGGCGCGCTTCGCCGATCGCTCCAACCGGCGCAACATCATCGCGGTGTCGCTGGCGCTGTGGAGCCTGATGACCGCTTTGTGCGGGCTGGCGCAGAATTTCGTGCAATTGCTGCTCGCGCGGATCGGCGTGGGCGTGGGGGAGGCGGGGTCCAGCCCGCCGTCGCATTCGATCATCGCCGATCTCTATCCGGTCGAGAAGCGGGCCAGCGCGATGGCGATCTATTCGCTGGGCGTGGTGCTGGGCGGCGGGTTCGGCACGATGCTCGGCGGGTGGCTGGCGAGCCATTATGGCTGGCGCGTGGCGATCATCGCGATCGGCATTCCGGGGATTTTGCTGGCGGTGATCGTGCGGATGTTCGTGGTCGAGCCGCGACGGGGATTGTCCGACGCGGCGCGCGCGGTTGATAGTGCTGCAGGACCGGGGGAGTTGCCCGGCATCTGGTCCGTCTTCGCCGATATGTGGCGTGATGCAGCGGCGCGGCATCTGGTGCTGGCCGTCACGCTGACCTCGCTGATCGGTTATGCGACGACCTATTGGGGGCCGAGCTATCTGCAGCGCTCGCTGGGATTTTCGGTCGGGCAGGTGGCGCTGATCGTCGCGCCGATCGCGGCGGTGCTGGGCACGGTATCGGGCGTGGGCGGCGGGCGCGTGGCGGACTGGGCGGCGAAGCGCTGGGGCATCCACGCGCAGAGCTGGATGGTCGGGCTGCTGAAATGCGCCGCGTTGCCGTTCACTTTGATCTTCTTCACGACCGACATTCCGGCGGTGGCGATCGGTGCCTATGCGTTCAACATGCTGTTCGCCAATTCCTATCTCGGGCCGACCTTCGCGATGTTGCAGGGGCTGGCGCCCTTGCGGATGCGGGCGATGTGGGCGGCGATCACGTTGCTGGTGATCAACCTGGTCGGGCTGGGGCTGGGACCGACGTCGATCGGGCTGCTGAGCGATGCATTGGTGCCGTATGTGGGGAAGGCGGAATCGCTGCGCTGGGCGCTGGTGGCGGCGGTGGCGGCGACGCCCTGGGCGATCTTCCACTACTGGCGCGCGGGCGTGATCCTGAAGCGGCGGCAGGAAAGGGTGACGGCAGCAGCGTGACGCTCTAGGCTGATGGCCATGTCCAAGAAATCCACCGGCCTTCCGTCGCGCGACCAGATCATCGACTTCATCTCCACCAGTGCGACGCCGGCGGGCAAGCGCGAGATCGCCAAGGCGTTCGGGCTGACCGCGCAGGAGAAGATCGGGCTGAAGGCGCTGCTCAAGGACATGGCCGACGAGGGGCTGATCGACGGCGCCGGCGCGCGGGCGTTCCACAAGATGGGCGGGGTGCCGCGCGTGACGGTGCTGCGCATCGCCGATGTCGATGACGGCGGAAACGTTTGGGCGGTGCCGGAAAATTGGCACGCCGAGACGCCGCCGCCGAAACTGCGGGTGCGCGAGAAGGGCCGGCGCGGGGCGCTGGGAATCGGCGACCGGATCCTGGCGCGGACCGAAGAAGCGGGCGCGGGCTGGATCGCGCACCCGATGAAGGCGCTGGCCAAGGGCGAGGAACTGGTGCTCGGCGTGCTGCGGCAGGAAGGCGGGAAGCTGTGGCTGACCGGCGTCGAGAAGCGCGACCGCAGCGAATATCTGGTCGCGGATGCGGGCGGGGCGGAAGCCGGCGATCTGGTGCTGGCGGAGAAAGGCGGACGACCGCCGCGCATCACCGTGCGCGTGACGGAAGTGCTGGGCGATCCGTTCGCGCCGCGCAGTTTCTCGCTGATCGCGATCCACAAACTGGGCATCCCGACGGTGTTTTCGCCGGAGACTTTGGCCGAGGCGACGCGGATGGCGGCGCTGCCGCTGGGCGACGATCGCGAGGATCTGCGCGATATCCCGATCGTGGCGATCGATCCGGCGGATGCGCGCGATCACGACGATGCGGTGTGGGCGGCGGAGGATGACGACCCGGCCAACGAGGGCGGATGGAAGGCGATCGTCGCGATCGCGGATGTGAGCTTCTACGTACGGCCCGGTTCCGATCTGGATCGCGAGGCGCGGCGGCGTGGCAATTCGGTGTATTTCCCGGATCGCGTCGTGCCGATGTTGCCGGAGATCCTGTCGGCGGATGTGTGTTCGCTGAAGGAGGGCGTCGATCGGGCGGCTCTGGCGTGCCATTTGCGGGTGGGGAAGAATGGCGAGCTGAAGAGCTGGCGCTTCACGCGGGCGGTGGTGCGGCTGGCAGCGAATATTGCTTATGAGGATGCGCAGGCGGTTATAGATTCTAAGCCCCTCCCCTTCAGGGGAGGGGTTGGGGGTGGGGGAAGTCTCACCGAGACTGGCATTGCTGGACTGCCCCACCCCAACCCCTCCCCTGAAGGGGAGGGGCTTTTAGAAATCCTCCAGCCCCTCTGGGCCTGCTGGCACGCGCTGTACAAGGCGCGGGAGAAGCGGGGGCCGCTCGATCTCGACCTGCCCGAACGCCGCGTCGTGCTGGACGAGAAGGGCCGGATCATGTCGGTCGCCCCGCGCGAACGCCTGGATTCGATGCGGCTGATCGAGGATTACATGATCGCGGCGAACGTCGCGGCGGCCAAGGCGCTGGAGAGCCGCAAGGCCCCCGTCATGTACCGCGTGCACGAGCCGCCGAGCCGCGAGAAACTGGTCGCACTGAAGGATTACCTCAAGACGTTCGGGGTGGAATTCGCGCTCGGGCAGGTGGTGCAGCCGCGCACGTTCAACCACATCCTCGATCGCGTGGGTGAAGCGGATTTCCGGCAGCAGATCATGGAACAGGTGCTGCGCACGCAGACCCAGGCCTATTATGCGCCGGCCAATCTCGGGCATTTCGGGTTGGCTTTGGGCAGTTATGGGCACTTCACGTCGCCCATCCGCCGCTATGCAGATCTGATCGTGCATCGTTCGCTGGTAAGCGCGTTCAAGCTCGGGCCGGGCGGGCTGACCGACGGCGAAGCGGCGGGGATGGAGCGGATCGGCGAGGGCATTTCCGCACTCGAACGCCGCGCGATGGAGGCGGAACGCGATACGATCGATCGCTATGTCGCGGCGTTCCTGGCCGAACGGGTCGGCGACGTGGTGGATGCGCGGATCACCGGCGTAACGAATTTCGGTTTCTTCGCGACGGTCGAGGGGATCGGCGGCGACGGGCTGATGCCGGTGCGAGACATCGGAGGGGAATATTTCCGCTTCGACGAGAAGGCGCGGACACTGGTCGGCGAGCATTCGGGCACGACCTTCGCCAGCGGGCAGCGGCTGCAATTGCGGCTGGCCGAGGCGAACCCGGTATCGGGCGGGCTGCGTTTCGAGATGGTCGACGGAAAGGCGGAACGGCCGGACCGCGAGCGCGGCGTGACGCCGGCGCGGGTGATCAAGCGGCGCGGGCGACCGGCGAATATCCGGCATCAGGGGAAGAAGCGCTAAATCCGAGATTTGCGTCTCGACAGCTTCGTTTCCGGGTGTATTATATTTATAGTACACATGGGAGGATGGAATGATCGGGATGATGATGGCCGCTGCGGCCGCGGTTGCGACGCCGGTGGCACCGGTGCAGGTGATGGTGCTCGGTAGCTATCATTTCGATAATCCCGGCCGCGACGTCGTCAACATCAAGGCCGACGATGTCAGGACCCTGAAGCGACAGCGCGAACTGGCGGCGCTGGCCGAGGCGATCGCGAAGTTCCGGCCGACGCGGGTGATGGTCGAGCGGCAGCGGCCCGGCCCGGATTACGACGTCAAGGAATATGCCGCCTTCGCGCCGGCAGTGCTGACCAAGGACCCGGACGAGACCGTGCAGCTGGGCTTTCGCATCGCCGCCCGCGCCGGGCTGAAATCCGTACAGGGTATCGACGAGCAGCCGCAGGGCGACGAGCCGGACTATTTCCCGTTCGACAAGGTGCAAGCCTATGCCAAGGACAAGGGCGAGGCCGCGCGGCTGGATGCGGTGTTCGCGCCGCTGAAAGAAGCGGCCAAGGCGGCCGAGGCGCGCATGGGCAGGCAGACGATCCCGCAATTGCTCGTCCCCTATAACGACGAGACGTCGCCGATGGCGGGGCAGCAGGTGTCCTACGGCATGCTTGCGTTCGGCGACGGCGACAAGCAACCGGGCGCCGACCTCAACGCGATGTGGTATCTGCGCAATGCGAAGATCTTCGCCAAGCTGATGAACGTCGCGACGCCGGGGGACCGCGTGCTGGTGGTGTACGGCGCGGGGCACGGATATTGGCTGCGACACTTTGCGGCGACGGTGCCGGGTTATGTATCGGTGGATGTGAAGCCGTATCTCAAACGGGCGGCCGCGGCGGTGCGGTGAGGGGCGTAGTTTCTTAGCCCCTCCCCTTCAGGGGAGGGGTTGGGGTGGGGCAGTCCCGTCTCGAAGAGACCAGCGCAAGTATCTGCGGCACGGCCCCACCCCAACCCCTCCCCTGAAGGGGAGGGGCTTAAGTTTTTTCAAGCGGCCGTGAACGTCAACCCCGCATGCTCGATCAGGCGTTTGCGCAAGGGCGCGCCCATCAATGCACCGGCGGTCCAGATGCCGCCATCGCCCTGAACGTCGTTCACCAGACAGAGTGCCGCCTCGGCGATCATCTTGCTGGTCGATCCGTAGCCGGGATCGCGGTCGCCCGTCACCACCGCGTCGATGCGCTCGCCGCCGGGCATCTCGCCGATGAACAGCAGATCGTAGAAGCCGTTGTCGCGTTCTTCCTTCGAGGGGCCTTCGCCGGGCTTGGGGCCTTTGTCGCTCGCCATCGGATTGATCCGGGCGATCGCCTCCGCCGCAGCCTTGCCCATGTCGCCGAGGCCGGGGGCGACCATCATCTCGTCATAGACGAAGTCGCTGCCATACGCCTGCCCGAGCAGGAAGTTGGTGCGGTGGACGTTCTTGGTGTTGATCGGCGCCATGATGAACGGCGCGACCCACGCGCCGATCGTGCCGTCATATTCGGGCAGCAGGCCCTTGGGCTGGCTCGGGCCGTCGAAGCCGGGGGTGAGCGCGAAGGGGTTGATGAGCAGGCCGAGGATACTCGGTTCGCGCGCGGCGGCGGCGAGCGTCGCCTTCAGGCTGGCCGCGGTGCCGCCGGAGAAGGTGCCCTGCATCTTGCGCACGCGGCCCTTCACGCGCGGAGCAGGGTGGCCGAACTTGGCCTTCGCCGCCTCCTGCAGCGTCAGCACGCCGAGATCGAAGGGGATGGAATCGAAGCCGCAGCTAAACACGATGCGTGCGCCGGTGCGCTTGGCCGTTTCGTGGTGCGCATCGATCATGTGGCGCATCCAGGCCGGCTCGCCACACAGATCGACATAAGCGGTGCCGGTCTCGGCGCAGGCGGCGACGAGGTCGTTGCCGTAGAGCTGGTACGGGCCGACCGTGGTGAGGACGACGGTGGTGCGCTCGCACATCGCCTTCAGAGTGGCGGGGTCGTCGCTGTTGGCGACGATCAATGGCGTGTCGGCGGGCGCGCCGATCTCGTCGCGCACCTCCTGCAACTTGGTCAGCGAGCGGCCGGCCATCGCCCAGCGCGGCGCGTTTCGGGCGAGGAGGTATTCGGCGACCAGGCGGCCGGTGAAGCCGGTGGCGCCGTAGACGATGATGTCGAAGTCTTTTGCCATTTTGTCTCTCCTCCCGCTTGCGGGAGGGGGCGGGGGAGGGCCCGACCGTCCGCGCGGTATACCCTCTTTCATGCCCTCCCCCAGCCCCTCCCGCAAGCGGGAGGGGCGTAAAAGGGAGCCGTTCCCGCAAGCGGGAGGGGAGAGTAGTTACGCCGCCTCGTTGAATTGCAGGCTGGCGAGGCGGGCGTAGAGGCCGTTCTGGCTGATCAGGCCGGCATGGCTGCCGCTTTCGACGATGCGGCCGTCGCTCATCACGATGATGCGTTGCGCCGCGCGGACGGTGGCGAGGCGGTGGGCGATGACGATCGTGGTGCGGGTCGACATCAGGCGTTCGAGCGCCTGCTGGACCAGGCGTTCGCTTTCCGCATCGAGCGCGCTGGTCGCTTCGTCGAGCAACAGGATCGGCGCATCGCGCAGCAGGGCGCGGGCGATAGCGACGCGCTGGCGCTGTCCACCCGACAGGCGCGCACCGCCTTCGCCGAGGAAGGTGTCGAGCCCCTCGGGCAGTTTGCGCAGGAATTCGGCGGCATTGGCGGCCTCGGCGGCGGCCCACAGTTCGTCGTCGCCGGCCTCCCATTTGCCGTAGCGCAGATTGTCGCGGGCCGAGGCCCCGAAGATCACGGTTTCCTGCGGCACCATGGCGATGCGGCGACGGATCTCGGCCGGATCGGCATCGCGCAGCGCCACGCCGTCGAGGCGGATCTCACCGCCGGCGGGATCGTAGAAACGCTGGATCAACTGAAACAACGTCGTCTTGCCCGCACCCGATGGGCCGACCACCGCCACCGTCTCGCCGGGTGCGATGTCGAGCGAGAAATCGTGCAGAGCGGGCATGTCGAGCCGCGTCGGATAGCGGAACTCGACATGATCGAAGGTGAGGCTGCCGCGGGCCGGAACGGGCAGGGTGGCGGGATGCGCGGGCGGCGCGATCTCGGGCCGTTCGGCGAGCAATTGCGCCAGGCGGCTGGCCGCGCCGGCCCCGCGCAACAGGTCGCCATAGACTTCCGTCAGCGCGCCGAAAGCGCCCGCGACGATGCCGCCGGTCAGCACGAAGGCGGCGATCGATCCGCCGCTGATCCGGCCCGCCGCGACATCCACCGCGCCTTCCCACAATACGAGCGTGATCGACCCGAAGATCAGGCCGATGACGATCGCGGTCATCACCGCGCGCAGGGCAATGCGGCGACGGGCCGCGGCGAAGGTTGCGGCGACGGCGTCGCTGAAGCGCTTGGCCTCGCGGCTTTCCTGCCCGAACGCTTGGACGATCTTCATCGCGCCGAGCGTTTCGACCGCGATCGATCCGACATCGGCGACGCGATCCTGCGACTGACGCGACTGGTTGCGGACGCGACGGCCGAGCAAAGCCATCGGCAGGATGATGACCGGGATTCCGAGCATCAGCATGCCGGCCAGCTTGGGCGAGATCGCGAACAGATAGATGAGCCCGCCGACGCCAGTGAAACTGTTGCGCAATGCGACCGAAACGGTGGTGCCGACGACCTGTTCGATCAACGTGGTATCGGAGGTCAGGCGCGAGGCGATCTCCGACGGGCGGTTCTCCTCGAAGAAACGCGGCGTTAGCGTCAGCAGATGGGCCTGCACCGAGGTGCGGATGTCGGCGACGACGCGCTCACCCAGCCAGGAGACGTAGTAGAAACGCACCGCCGTCGCCAGTGCGAGAACCACGACGATCATCAGCAGGTAATGGAATGAGGAATCGACCGAACCGTCCTGGCCGGGGCCGAAGCCGCGATCGATCACGCGCTTGAAGCCGTAGGGGATGCCGATCGTCGCTGCCGAGGTGAAGATCAGCGCCAGGCCGGCGGTGGCGATCTGGCGCGGATATTTGCGGGCATGCTGCCACACCATCGCGAGATCGCCGAGGCGGCGTTTCGGCGCGGGTTCCACCGGGGCCGAAGCTGGCGGAATCGGAATTGGGGGCATGTCGGACATGGCGCTCAGCGCTAGCAGGGTGGGGGCGGTCTCTCAACGGGCCATGATCGCAGGGAGTGTTGCTCCTTTGTGTCATTGTAACCTTTGCCCGTTATGCGTATTGCTGCACGTGCGAAAAGAACCGATTTCAAAGTTTGGGTATGCAATGCTTTATAATGCCTACGAAATGCAGAAATCCATGCTGGCCGGTGCCAGCGCGATGGCCGATTTCAGTGCGGGATGGCTGAACAATCCGGCCAATCCGTTCTCCTATCTGGGTGGCGGAACGGTGCTGGCCTCCGCGCTCGAGGTGTTCGCGCATGCGTCCGCCCCGCGCGGCAAGCCGGCATTCGGGCTGGATCACACGATCATCGACGGCAAGGATGTCGCGGTCGAGGAGGAGATCGTGCTGCGGAAGGCCTTTGGGCAGCTCAAGCGGTTCAAGCGCAAGGGTTTGACCGGCGGGCCGAAGCTGCTGATCGTCGCGCCGATGTCCGGCCATTACGCGACATTGCTGCGCGGTACGGTGGAGTGGATGCTGTCGGTGGCGGACGTGTACATCACCGACTGGCGTGATGCGAAGCAGGTGCCGCTTTCGGACGGGACGTTCGATCTGGACGATTATGTCGATTACGTGATCGAGTTCCTCGACATGATCGGCAAGGGCGGAGATGGCGACGCCAAGGGCAAGCGGCCGCATATGCTGGCAGTCTGCCAGCCGTCGGTGCCGTGCTATGCCGCCGCCTGCGTTATGAGCGCGGACAAGCACCCGCATCGCCCCGCGACGCTGACGATGATGGGCGGGCCGGTCGATACGCGCGAGGCACCGACCGCGGTGAACACGCTGGCGACCGAGCGGCCGCATTCGTGGTTCTCGCAGAACGTGATTGCGACGATTCCTGCGACCTATCCGGGGGCAGGACGCCGGGTGTATCCGGGCTTTCTGCAGCTGGCCGGTTTCATGTCGATGAACCTCGGCAACCATATGATGTCGCATTACGAGATGTTCAAACACCTCGTGCAGGGCGACGAGGACAGCGCCGATCTATCGAAGGATTTCTACGAGGAATATCGTTCGGTCTGCGACATGACGGCGGAATTCTATCTGCAGACGATCGACGTGGTGTTCCAGGATCATGCGCTGCCCAAGGGCACGATGCAGCATCGCGGCCGCAGGGTCGATCCGGCTGCGATCATCGATATCGGCATTCTGGCGATCGAGGGCGAGAAGGACGATATCTCCGGCTTGGGGCAGACCAAGGCCGCGCTGACCATCGCCACCAAGCTGCCGGCGGCGAAGAAGAAATATTACATGGCCGAAGGGGCCGGGCATTACGGCATCTTCAACGGCAGCCGCTGGCGCGACAAGATCGCACCGGTGGTGGTGAAGTGGATGGCGGATAACGCCGCCTAACGGGCGGGGTCCGACGCCCCGCTTAACGTCGTCACCCCAGCGCAGGCTGGGGTCTCAGGCGTCGGGCGTTACGCCCGCCTCATAGAGACCCCAGCCTGCGCTGGGGTGACGGTTAGGTTAGGCTGCGGTCGTATCGACCTTGGCGTGACTGCCAGCTTCGCTCGGCTTGATCGTGCCGCCGAACAGCATCTTCAGCTTGCCGGTGAGCGATACATCCGCTTCCCACAATTCCGCGCTGGCGATGTCGAAACGCAGCAGTGCAAGGTTGGGATCGTCCTTGCCGCCCGGAAACCAGGCCTCGACCTGCTTGTTCCACAGCTTGTCGATCATCGCGAAATCGTTGTCCACGCGCGCCGTGCCGCTCAGGCACGCAAAGAAATCGTGCCCCTTCGACACGAACTGCGCCATCGCATCACCGCCGCCGGCGAGGCGATTGTCCTTGCCGATGAAGAAGAACAAGGTGTCGACCTGATCCTTGTCCAGCTGCGCGGTCAGCGGCTCGCTATGCTGGCCATCGGTGAGACCGACCATGACGAACGGGCTGGCGGACATCTTGTCCCACAGGGTCTGTTTGATTTCGTGTGTGTCGGCCATCTGCGTGCTCCTCGATCGGGTTCGGGGAGGTAACGCGCAGGAGGCAAAGGGTTTCCGTCGAGTTGCGCGATGGCACTTCGCCCGGCAGAAATGACAGCGGCGGCGATTCTGCCGTCAAGCTCAGAAAGGACTGATATGTCAGTGTCCGATCTGTGCCTTACCCTCGGCGTAATCTTCGCCTTCGCGACCCTGGTCGTGAAGATTATCGAAGTTTCACGTCGGGATTAAGTCACACGGGCGGGGTTCGGCCTGCAAGCCGGACCCCAAACGTGAGGCTCAAAACCATTGAGCCCCGGTCGCTGCAACGACCGGGGCCCTCAGAAAGGCGATATGTCAGCGCCAGCCCAATACATATCGTATTGGGGTTAAAATTCAAGATCGCCTCACAGCACCTCGAACAAACCGGCCGCGCCCATGCCGCCGCCGATGCACATGGTGACGACGACATGCTTCGCGCCACGACGCTTGCCTTCGATCAGCGCGTGGCCGGTCGCGCGCGCGCCGGTCATGCCGTAGGGGTGGCCGATCGAGATCGCGCCGCCCGAGACGTTGAGCAGCTCGTCCGGAATGCCGAGCTTGTCGCGGCAATACAGCACCTGCACCGCGAACGCTTCGTTCAGCTCCCACAGGCCGATATCGTCCATCTTGAGGCCGAAACGCTTGAGCAGCAGCGGGATCGCGACGACCGGGCCGATGCCCATTTCGTCGGGCTCAGTGCCGCCGACGGCCATGCCGATGTACCGGCCGAGCGGCTGGAGGCCACGCTTCGAGGCGATCGCTTCCTCCATCAAAACGCTGGCCGACGAGCCGTCCGACAACTGGCTGGCGTTACCGGCGGTGATCGTGAACTCGGGGCCCATGACGGGCTTCAGCGACTTCAGCCCTTCCAGCGTGGTATCGGCGCGGTTGCCTTCGTCCTTGGAGAGCGTGACTTCCTTGTAGGAGACCGCCTTCGTTTCCTTGTCGACGATCGCCATGTTGGCGGTGACCGGCACGATCTCCTTGTCGTAATAGCCGGCGGCCTGGGCGGCGGCGGTGCGCTGCTGCGACTGGAGCGCATATTCGTCCATAACGTCGCGGCTGATGCCGTAGCGCTTGGCGACGACTTCGGCGGTCTGCAGCATCGGCATGTAGACGTCGCGGTGCATCGCAATCAGCTCGGGATCGGGCGCGACGCGCATCTGTGGGGTCTGGACGAGGCTGATGCTCTCCACGCCGCCACCGATGGTGATGTCCATGTTGTCGGTGATGATCTGCTTGGCGGCGGTGGCGATCGCCATCAGGCCGGACGCGCACTGGCGATCGACCGACATGCCGCTGACCGTGACGGGCAGACCCGCGCGCAACAGCGAGGTGCGCGCGATGTTGCCGGCCTGGTGGCCCTGTTGCAGCGCGCAGCCGAACACGACGTCATCGACTTCGCCACCCTCGATCCCGGCGCGCTCGACGGCGGCCTTGATGGAGTGCGACGCCAGCGTGGGCGACGGCGTGTTGTTGAACGCGCCGCGATAGGCGCGGCCGATCGGGGTGCGGGCGGTGGAGACGATGACGGCTGAACGCATATTGGTGGTCCTTCTATCTCTGGGTCGTCACCCCAGCGCAGGCTGGGGTCTTTGTGGGGCGAGCGCTGCGGCCCGAACCGGGAGACCCCAGCCTGCGCTGGGGTGACGGATTTGGTTGTTGCGATAAGAATTTAAACGAAGATTTGGCTGATCCATTCGGCGATCATCGCGGGCTTGTCGGCGCCTTCGATCTCGACCGAGAATTCGTTGGTCTGCTGCCACTGGCCAGGCTTCTTCTCGTCGAATGACAGAAGCTTGAAACGGCCACGGACCTTGCTGCCCGAGCGGACGGGGGTGAGGAAGCGGACTTTGTTGCCGCCGTAATTCACACCCATCTTCACACCCTCGATCGTCACCGGATCGATGATCTTGGACGACAGCAAAGGCATCAGGGAGAGGGTGAGGAAACCGTGCGCGATCGTGCCACCGAACGGGGTCATCGCGGCCATCGCCGGGTTGACGTGGATGAACTGGTGATCCCCGGTCGCGTCGGCGAACTTGTCGATCATCTCCTGGCTCACCTCGACCCATTCGGAGACGCTTTCCTTGCCGATGCGGCCGGCCATTTCCTGTGCGGTGATCGTCGTCACGGTGCGCTTCCTCGAAAAGATGTTGCGCTGCGCAAATGGCACCACGGCCCGCGCGACGCAAGCCTGTGACCGACCGGAAGCTAGAAGTGAGTGCAGGGCATGCCACCTATGCCCAGAAAACCAATGGTGTGACGGGTCGAAAAACAAACCCGACTTTCGAAAAAATCATTAATCGGCCACTCGCTTGACGGCCGGATAGCGAAATGACCAATTTGTAGCCGGGAGCGATTCGCTGCCACAACCAGGGGGCTGGCGAATGAGGATAGGTGCGAAAGCGAGCGTGGTAGTGCTTGTTGCTGCGATGCTTGTGGCGATGACCGCTGTTGCGAAGGATGCACCTGCCGATCCGTCGCCGGGAATTCCGCCAGCGCTCGTACAATTCGAAAAGGGGCTGCATAAGCAATCCGGCGATGTGGCGGTGCCGGACGCTCAGGCCGTGTTGCATCTGGGACAGGATTATTATTTCCTCGGCGCGGATGAGGCCAAAAAGGTCTTGACCGACGTTTGGGGCAATCCGCCGGACACGGTGGGCGATGTACTCGGACTCGTCCTGCCGAAGGATAAGACGGTGATCGACACTGTATGGGGCGCGGTCGTCACCTATGAACCGAGCGGCTACGTCGCCGACGACGATGCCAAGACGGCGGATTACGATCAGGTGCTGGCCGATGTGCGAAGCGGCGAGCAGGAGCGCAACGCCGAACGCGCCAAAGCAGGCTTTCCCGCATCGCATCTCGTTGGGTGGGCGCAGCCGCCGTTCTACGATCAGGGGCGGCACACGCTGATCTGGGCGCGCGATTTTCGCATCGACGGCGAAAAAACGGATTCCCTCAATTACGATGTGCGGTTGCTGGGGCGGAGCGGGGTGTTGAGCCTCAACATGGTGTCGGACATGGCACATCTGCCGGAAGTGCGGACGGCGGCAGCGGGCTTCGGCCGGGCGGCGGAGTTCGTGCGAGGGCACGCTTATGCCGATTTCGACCCGAACCTCGATAAGAAAGCGGAATATGGGCTGGCCGGACTGGTTGCGGCCGGTGTCGGTGTTGCTGCGGCCAAGAAGCTGGGTTTCCTGGCGATCGCGCTCGGGCTGGGCAAGAAGCTGATCGTGCTGGTGGTGATCGCAGCCGGAGTGGTCGGGCGGTTCTTCATGAAGCTGATCGGCAAGTCGAAAGATCCCGACATCATCTGATGTCGGGTAACGGGTAGGATCGACTGATCCTACCCGTCCACCGCCGAACGGTCGGTCGACTTTTCGCGAGGCGTCGGCGGTGGGCCGTCCTGTCTGGGCCGTTCCGGAGCCGGTTCGTCATGGCTCTCATAGGGCAGGATCATGCGGCCGTCCGGAGCGGCGGTGAAGGCCGTCTGGGTCGGGTAGGCGAATTCGATCCCCTCCGCATTGAAGCGGCGGATGATCGCCAAACCAACGGTGTGGCGCGCGTCGAAGAAATCCTGGAACGCGGCGCTTTCGGAATCGAATTCGACGTCGAAATCGTAGCTGCTCGCGCCGAACTGGAAGAAGCCGGCGCGGACGAATTTCAGGCCGCAGCGCTCGATCTCTTCCTTCAGGATGTCGTGGACGCGGTCCATCACCTCGACGGACGTCCACTGGACCAGGCCGAGCGTGAACTTGATGCGGCGATAATCGCGCCGCGTGTTGTTCATGATCTCCTTGTCGAGCAGGTTCTTGTTGGCGATGATCAGCTCTTCGCCGTTCGTCGCGCGGATGCGGGTCGATTTCAGGCCGATCGCCTCGACCGAACCGGCCGACGCACCAAAGGTGATCGCATCGCCGCGGCGGAACGGGCGATCGAAAATGATCGCCAGCGCGGCGAACAGATCGTCGAAGATGCCCTTCGCGGCGAGACCGATCGCGATACCGCCGACGCCGAGACCGGCGACGAGGCCAGTCACGTTCACGCCGAGATTGTCGAGCACGACGATCAGCGCGATCGCGAACAGAGCGAAGGTGACGAGCAAACGGATGATGCCCATCGCGCTGCCCAGCGCCTCGCCGGAATAGTTTTCCGACATGGTGCGATGTTCGATCGCGCCGAGAATGATCTCCCGCGCCCAGATCGCCGCCTGGAAGACGGCGGCGATGGTGAACAGGAAGGTGATCGTGGTGGCGAGTTGCACCGGCGCACCGGCATAGCCCTCGACCAGCTTGATCGCGACCATCAGCATGAAGAAATTGCCGGTGCGCGAGATCGCGCGCCCGAAGACCGTGCCCCATCCGGCCGGGCTGGTGCTGTTCCGGCACAGGCGATCGCCGAGCTTGCGGCCGGCATGCAGCGCGAGGAAGATGCCGGTGCCGATCGCGCACGCGATGATGATCTGCAGCCAATGGGTCTGCACCCAGGCATAGCCGACATGGAACAGGCTCTGCGCCTGCGTGCCGAGATCGGCGGCGGGGATGGTCGGCTCGGCAGCCGTTGTATTGGTCATCTAAACTCTCAGGCAGCCTTGGCGGTGTGGCCCGGCTTAGCATGGTCGAGGAAGGCGATCAGCCCTCGTTCGGCCCGCGACAGATATTGGGTCTTGCGCGGCAGCGACAGGCCCTGGCGAAATTCGGTCTGTCCCTCTTTCACAAGCGCGATGAGCGCGGGATGAACATAGGATTTGCGCGCGATGGCCGGCGTGTTGCCGAGCGCCTCGGTTACGGGTTCGAGCATCGTCTTCAGGCCGAGATCGTGGGTAGCGGTGGCGAGCGTTTCGAACGCGATGGCGCTGGCGCTCCAGGTGCGGAAATTCTTGGCGGTGTAATCGTCGCCCATCGCGTCACGGATATAGTCGTTAACGTCCGAAGAGGTAACGGGGTGGCAGCCGCCATCCGCATCGACCCAGCTGAACAGGTGCTGGCAATTGAGGTCCGAGCATTTCTTGACAAAACGGCTCAGCGATCCGTCGGTAATCGTCAGCATGCGCAGCTTGCCGGATTTGGCCTTGTACTGAAGCTTCAGCGTGTTGCCGCTGAGTTTCGCGTGGCGCTTGCGCAGCGTAGTGGCACCGTAGGACTTGTTCTCTTTGACGTAACCCTCGTTGCCGATGCGGACATGGCCGAGATCGAGCAGGCGGACGATCGCGGCGACGGCAGCGTCCTTGCCAAGGCCGCGCCGCTTCAGATCCTTGTCCACACGGGCGCGCAATTTGGGCAGATCGCGGCCGAACGCAGCGCATAAATCGTATTTCGCGCTTTCCTGCTTTTCGCGGAATTCAACGTGATAGCGATATTGCTTGCGGCCCTTCTCGTCCCAGCCGACCGCCTGGATATGGCCGTTGGACTTCGGGCAGAACCACGCATCCTTGTAGGCGGGCGGCAGGCCGATGGCGTTCAGCCGGTCGATCTCGTCACGGTCGGTGATGCGTTTGCCCTTGGGATCGTAATAGCCCCAGCCGTGCGACATCTTCTTGCGGGTGATGCCGGGGTCGGAATCGTCGTGGTAGATGATCTTCATCGGGCATCCTCGTCAGAGCCCTGAAAATGCGCGGCTCGTCGCTTCGTTCCGGAACAGGGCGGCGCGGCAGGGGTTCGGACTGCTCTTCCCACGCATAAGGAATTCGTTTCATGGCCGATTTTTCGCAAGCGCACGTCCTGATCCTCGCCACCGATGGCTTCGAACAGGCGGAATTGTTCGATCCGCGTCAGGCTTTGCTCGACGCCGGCGTGAAAGTGACGCTGGCGTCGATCAAGACCGATCCGATCCAAGGCATGAAGCATGACGAGAAGGGCGACACGATCACGCCCGATATTACGCTGCAGGACGTGGACAGCGACGATTACACCGCGTTGCTGCTGCCCGGTGGCTTTGCCAACCCCGATGCACTGCGGATGGAGGAGCGCGCGGTGGAGATCGTGCAGGAGTTCGTCGATGACGGGAAGACGGTGGCGGCGATTTGCCACGCGCCGTGGTTGCTGATCGAGGCTGACGTGGTGGATGGCGTGCGCATGACGAGCTGGCCGTCGCTGCGCACCGATCTGGCCAATGCCGGCGCAGATGTGGTGGACGAGGAGGTCGTGACCGACGGCCAGTTCATCACCAGCCGCAAGCCCGAAGATATCCCGGTGTTCAGCAAGGCGTTGCTCGCCGCGCTGGAGAAAGAGCCGGTCGCGGCCTGAAGCGTCAGGGAGTGAGCGGCCTCGGTCTGCGTATGCGCAGGTCGAGGCCGTTGATCCAGCGTTGCGCCGGGCGCTCGACCAGATGGTAGAGCGCGATCGAACTGCCGAATACGAGCGCGAGGTAGAGCGCGATCAGGAGCGGGTGGATGGCATGCGCGTCATCCACCAGCACCAGCTTGAATGCGACGAACAGCATGAAGTGGCCGAGATAGGTCGCGTAGGAAATCTCGCCCAGATAGTGGAGCGCGGGCGTGTCGAGCGGGTTGCGTCGCATGCCGGAGGTTAGGGCGAGGGCCAGTAAAAGCGCGCCGAACAGGAGCGGTACGACGAGCGGTTCGGGCAGGCCGGCGTACCACAGCAGGGCCAACATCGCGGCGGCTGCTCCAGCTAGTATCGCCGGGCGGGCAGGGCGGTCCTTGCAGCGCAGCCACAGGGCGCAGATCGCGGTGCCGGCGGCGAATTCGATCAGGCAGCGGATCAGCCCGAAGCGGGCGATGTCGTAGCCGAGCGATGCGTGTCCCGTGCTGGCGAACACCGTGTTCAGGATCAGCGCCAGCGCGACGATCGCGGTTAAGATCGCCCAGCTCGGCACGCGACGCCAGTCGATCGCCAGCGTCAGCAGCGGAAACAGCAGATACGCGCCGAGTTCCGCGCTGATCGACCAGCTTGGGTCGTTCCATGCCAGCCGATCGGTGAAGCCCCAATTTTGTAGCAACAGGACGTGCAGCGGCAGCAGGTCGAACGGATATTTCGCCGCATCGTGCCGCCCCGTAGCCAGCAGCAGCACCGCGAGCGCCACCGTTCCGCCGAGGACAAACAGGTGCAGCGGCCAGATGCGCGCGATGCGCTTGCGCAGAAACCCCGGCACCGCGGCGAATCCGCCGCTGCGTAATTTCTCATTCCAGCTGAGCCAGATGACGAAGCCCGAGAGCAGGAAGAAGAAATCGACCGCGAGATAGCCTTTGGCGAAAAAGGCCACCCACGCCGCCGGCAGCCCGGCGACCGACAGGCGGATATGGTACAAAACGACGAACCACGCCGCGATGCCACGCATGCTGGTCAGGGCGCGGAGTTCGGGTCTGGCGCTCATGCCGGCACGGGTTCGCGGTCATGGCGACTGGCCTTGCGCATCGGGCGGAAGCTCGTCTCCTTGCGCTTGCGCGCCAGATACGTATCGAGCCCGATCTGCGCGCCGAGCAGCATGTAGATGAACGGCTGGAACGCGATCGCGATGAACGTCGCGCCTAGCAAATAGCAGAGCTGTGCCGCCTGTAGCGCGCCGGCCAGCGGCGCGATCCATTCCTGGCCCTCATCCGGCTTGCGGTAGCGGCGGCGGATCACCTCCATGCGGAACAGGCCGATCACGTTGATCATCAGCCACATGATCAGGCCGGGGAAACCCTGTTCGCCCAGCGTCTCGAAATAGGCGCTGTGGAAGGCGCGCGCCTTGTCGACCAGCACCTTGTGGACCATTCGCTGCTGCCCGTCGTCGCCGCGTTCCAATATGTCGGTGTCGTAGCGGATCTGGTTCTGGCGATACATTTCGAAGCCGCCCCCCAGCGGATGATCCTGCACATAGTCCCAGGTCCATTTCCACACCGCGAGGCGGGTCGAGGCGGATTCGTCGCCCTTATAGGTCTGGATCGTATTCATCCGGTTGGTGAAGGTGCTGGGCAGGAACGGTACCGCCACCACGCCGGCCATGGCCAGCAAGCCGAGATAGAGCATCTTGCGCGTCGTATCGCGGAACATCAGCACCGCGAGCAGGCCGATGCACAACAGGCCGGTGCGCGTCGAGGTGCCAACCGGGATCAGCAGGCAAGCGAAGACGAGGCCGTAGCAGAAGCCCTTCACCTTCCAGTCGGGCCGGAAGATCGTGCCGTATTTGCTGAACCACAGGATCAGCGGAATAATCGCGATCGCCACGGTGCTGATCGTGCTGCCTTCGTAAAGGCCCGAATTGTTGGCGACCATCAGATCGAGCTGGCCGTACCCGCCGCCGCCGGACGCGATCGTCTTGATCCCGCCGACCATGATGATCGACGAGGCGGCGAGGATCATGAACAGCAACAGCGATTCGATCCGCAGCCGCGTGCGCAGGGTGAGCGGAAGGAAGGCAGCGAAGGCCAGGGCCTTCCACACCCAATCCCATTTGTCCCGCGCCTCGACCGGGAAATCGGCGGTGAGCGTGGTGATGTAGCAATAGACCAGCAGCAGCACGATCAACAGTTGGCGCGGCGCGGCGCGGCTGTCCGCCTTCTTGTCCACCAGCGCCCAGCCGCCGACCGCGAGGCCGACCGCGATCAGCGAGATCGGCACGGTGTTGAGTAGGACATAGGTCAGCCGTTGCGGGCTGACGATGTCGATATAGACGTAGGACAGGACGAAGATGAACGGCCGCTTGAACCCGCACGCGAAGAACGCGGCGAGGAACGCGACGAAGACGAGATCACGCACGCGGATCGCCCTTCCTCGTCTTTGTCGCGGGCGGCGGCGCGGTCGGGGAGGCGGAATCGTCGTCGAGATCGGGCCGCTTGAGCAACAGCCACGCGGCAAGCAGCATTAGGCCGTGGCTGATGGCAAGCGCGAGATTGTCGATCATAGGTTTCCGCCCGCCCCAAATATCCGTTCGTGCTGAGCCTGTCGAAGCATCGTCCTTCTTTCGCAGCGTGCAACAGAAAGACGGCCCTTCGACAAGCTCAGGGCGAACGGTGTAAGAGCTGGGCTTGTAATCCTCACGGGGTTGACGGGCCGTTAAACACTCGCGTGGCAGGGAGGGCTCACGATGCGCATCCTCCACATCCTCGATCATGGTTTGCCGCTGCAGAGCGGCTATACCTTCCGCACCCGTGCGATCCTGAAGAGCCAGATGCGGCGGGGGTGGCAGGTCGCTGCCGTCACCGGGCCCCGGCACGGAAGTTCGGATGCGGGGATGGAGACGATCGACGGGATCGATTTCCATCGTACGCCCGGCAAAGGCGCATGGCCGAGTCCGTTCGGTGAATTGCGTGAGATTTCCGCGTTCGCCCGGCGGATCGAGTCGGCGATCGACACCTTCCGGCCCGATATCCTGCACGCGCATTCGCCGGTGCTGGATGCGCTGGCCGCGCTGAAGGTGGCGAAGAAACGCGGCCTACCGTTGCTCTACGAGATCCGCGCCTTTTGGGAGGATGCGGCGGTCGGCAACGGGACGGGGACGGAAGGATCGCTGAAATACAAGGCGATTCGTGCGTTGGAAACCTGGGCGGTGAACAAGGCGGACGGCGTCGCGGTGATCTGCGACGGGTTGCGCCGCGATCTCGTCGCGCGGGGCGTGCCGGCGGAGAAAATTCTCGTATCGCCCAACGGCGTCGATCTGGAGATGTTCGGCGCGCCGCTGGAATATGATGCGCCGCTCGCGCTGTCGCTCGGGCTGACGGGCAAGGACGTGATCGGCTTCATCGGCAGCTTCTACAATTATGAGGGGCTGGACGATCTGATCGCGGCGATGCCCATGCTGGTCGCGACACGGCCCGATGCGCATCTCGTGCTGGTTGGTGGCGGGCCGATGGAGGCGGCGCTCCGCGCACAGGCGGCGGCATCGCCGGTCGCCGATCATATCCGCTTCGTCGGGCGGGTGCCGCATCATGAGGTCGATCGCTATTACAGCCTGATCGATGTGCTGGCCTATCCGCGCAAGCAGATGCGGTTGACCGATCTGGTCACGCCGCTGAAGCCGCTGGAGGCGATGGCGCAGCGACGGCTGGTCGCGGCATCGGATGTCGGTGGGCATCGCGAACTGATTCGCGACGTAGAAACGGGCACATTGTTCGCGCCGAACGATCCGCCGGCGATGGCGCGGGCGTTGGGCGGGCTGCTCGGCGACCGTCATCTGTGGGAGTCGCGGCGGGCACGCGGGCGTGCGTTCGTCGAGGACGAGCGTAACTGGTCCGTTAACGTTGCCCGTTATGCGCCCGTTTACCAAAAACTTACCGAAGCTGGTGCATCTAACGGGACATGGTCGAGATATCCCGTCGCAAGCGCCTGAACCTTCCCGTCGCACCGCTCGTCGCGGGCGGCGTGGCGGCGGTGACGGCTTTGGTCTTCGCGCTGCTGCCTGGCAGCATCCTCGGCAATCTCGTCCTCGATAGCGGCGTCGTGGCGCTGATCCCGGCGGCCGAACCGCCGCTCGGGCTTACGGCGCGCGCGATGCTGGTGCTGATCGGCGGCGGCGGAATGGGAGCGATCGCCTGGTTCGCCTTGTATCTGCTGATCGGCACGCGATCGATCGCGATTCTGGGATCCGATTTGAAGACCGCCGACATCCCCGTCCTGCGCCGCGCCGACGCGCATCCCGATGCGCCGGCACGTCGGCCGCTATTCGCCAATAGCGATCTCGGCACGCCATTTCTGGACGTCCGCGCGCCGGTGCATATCGTCGCCGAGGAGATCGCGGCGGTGGTGGCCGTTCCCGAACTACCCACGCCACCAATCGTCGAACCGGTCGTGCGCATGCCTCCGGTCGAAGCCGCGCTGCCGGCCGATCTCGATCAACCGCTGGCCGCATTCGACCCGCAGGCGATCCCCGACCAGCCGATCGCATGGTTCGTGCCGCCCCGCCCGACGCCACCGGCCGCGCCGTTCGTCCAGCCCGATCGCCCGCAGACCTTTACGTCCAGCGAGCGGTTCGAGACGTTCGAATTGAAGCCCGTCCCGGCCAAGCCGGCGCGATCCGAGTTCGATGCGTCGGCCAGCATCCACTCGCTGCTCGACCGGCTGGAAAAGAGTGTCGCGCGACGCGAGGTCGAAGTCAAAGTCGTCGTCCCGACCGTCCCGCCGCGCCACGATTCGCTGCAGGAAGCACTCACGACGCTGCGCCGGCTTGCGACGCGCTAGGCATCCAGCGCCTCCACCGTAAGCGCCTCGAACTCGATGCCCACGCTGGTCGCCGTGCGCGTGATCGCGATGACATCGATGTCGGCGAGCAGGTGACCACGCATCTCGAACTCCGCTTCCGGCAATTCCGCGAGCCACGCATCCAAAGCCGGCGAGGGCAGGGCGGTCCACTTCATCGCGTGCCGTGCGCCGACGAAGGTCGCGCTGGCCCAGCGGACGCAATCGGACGTGACGATCTTCATCGGGCAGCCGTTCGCGACCGAATCGCGGTAGAGGGCGCGCACCAACAGCATGCCGATATCCGGGCCGCGGCTCATTTTTGCACCCGACGGGCGAGGAACGCCTCGATCCGCGCCGTCACCCGTGCGCCGGGCTCGCGCCCGTTGCGCAGATCGCGCACCAGCCGCGGGTCGTTCAGCGCCAGGCGCCCGAATTTCGTTTCCGGCATTTCGCTCACCCGCAGGTAGCGTTCGATCTTTCTCAACACCGACATTTGCGATCTCCATGGTCCCCGAGTCTCGATTCTGTTCCTGAAATGTTCTCCACTTTCCAACTTGTCTAGGAAATTTCCTAGGGCTATTGATCGATAATGGAGCAAGCCGATCCGCGCCGGGTTCTGGAGGATCTCGTCGCCGGGGGCGGCGAGAGCTTCACCGCGCTGTCGCGCATGCTCCGGCGTAACGATGCCTATCTGCAGCAGTTCGTGCGGCGCGGTACGCCGCGCGTGTTGGCGGAGCAGGATCGGCGGGTGTTGTCGGCGTATTTCCGCGTGGACGAAGCGGTGCTGGGCGGACCGGCCACACCTGCGCCGCTGCCGACGATCGCGGTGCGCATGCTGGATATCGCCGCGTCGGCCGGGCCGGGCCGACTGGTCGAGGCGGAGCGCGCCACCGCAACGTTACCGTTCGATCGCGCGATGCTGGAAGGGCTGGGCATCCGATCGACCAGACTGGCGATGATCGATGCGGCGGGCGATTCGATGGCGCCGGGGATCGAACATGGCGACCGGATCATGGTCGATGAGGCGGATCGCCGGGTCGGCGCGCGCGGCGGGATCTACGTGATCCGGCTGGACGGGGCGCTGATGGTCAAACGTATCGCGCTGGCGGGCGGCAGGATGACGATCGTCAGCGATAATCCCGACTATCCGGCGATCCCTGCACGGGATGCGGCGGAGGTGGAAATTATCGGAAAGGTGGTGTGGCTGTCGCGAGCGTTGCGGTAGCCTAACTCCCCTCCCTGGAAGGGAGGGGGCGGGGGTGGGTCGCTCTCGAGCGAGCGTTGTCCTCACCCCATACCGACCCACCCCCAACCCCTCCCTTCCAGGGAGGGGAGCAGGAACGATTATCCCCGCCGCCGATCGATCAGCCAGATCGCCACCGCCAGCGCGATGCCCGCGCCGGAGCCGATCAGAAAGCCCGGCGTCGCCTGCCCGTAGATGAACCCGATGCCTGCGCCGAGCGTCGCGCCGACCGCGATCAGGAAGCCGCCGGCCTGATGGTTCGGGGGAGTATTGGGGGTATGGTTCGCCATCGTCGCCCTCTGCCATGTCCCGCAGCGGCACGCCAGCGTCCCGCAGCGGGACCGGTGGGGCGGCTTTCAAAAAATCGTTTACCACCGTCTGCCGCGCTGTCCGGTGCCCGCGTAGTTCTGGCACGCGCGATGCAATCCTCCCCGCACGATATGCCGGGGAACTTGATGTCTTATTTGCCGTACCTCGCCGACCGTGCCGAAGTATTCGACGCGGCGGACCTGATGTCGACCTTCGGCGACGATGCCGGCTTCGAAGCGGCCGCCCGCGCGGACCGCAGTCGCGATGTCGGCAACCACGTTCACTTCTGCCGCTGGCGCCAGATCGAACGGCTGATCGTATTGCTGTCGGTCAATCGTGCCGTGGGTACGATCCACTAAGCACGACTCACCAGAAATCGGGCGCTTGGGCCTGTCGCTGGCGCATGACTGTCGCTAGAGCGGGCTTATGTCTCTTCCGGTCGGACGGCATGGCGCGATGTGTGGTGCCGCCGTGGTTCTCCTCGCCGTCACGGCCCCCGCGGCCCGTGCGCAGGTCGCCGCGCCGGCCGGTGTTCCGGTGCCGGGCACGCCGGATGCGACCCAGCTCGATCCGAATGCGCCGATGGCGGCGTTGCCCGATCTGGGCGTCGATTGGCCCGATCTTGCTAGGGCTGCGGTTGAGCCAGTCGACTCCGCCGCGACCCTCGAACTGGTGGGCGAGACGCGCTACTCCTATGCGGTGAACGGGATCGATGCGGTGGCCAGCCCCCTGCTGCGCCAGCGGTTCGACGAACTTTCCACCCTGAAACAGCATGCGAACGCCCCCGCCAACGCCGCTCAGCTGGACCGGCGGGCAACCGAGGATGTCGACCTGCTCACCGGCCTGCTTCGTGGCGAGGGCTATTACGATGCACGCGTGACCAGCCGGATCGAGCCGCGCGGGGGCAAGCCGCTGGTCACGCTGGAGGCCGAGCCGGGCACGCTGTACCGCTTCGCCGGGGTCACGCTGAACGGGCTGACGGATGCGGGTGCCAAGAGCGACGATTTGCGCACAGCGTTCGGGGTGAAGGCCGACGATCCGGTCAATGCCGATACGATCGTCGCCGGGCAGACCAACCTGACGCGCAAGATCGGCGCGGACGGTTTCCCCTTCGCCCAGGTCGGCGATCCCGAAATCGTGGTCGATCGCGCCACGCGCACCGCGACGCTGGATATGACGATCAAGCCCGGCGGCGAGAAACGCTTCGGGCAGATCACCAGCCCGCCGAACAAGGTGTTCGATGCCGCGCACATGGCCGACATCGCGCGCTTCGGCCCCGGCGATCCCTATAGCGACGTGCAGATCGCCGATCTGCGCCGCGCGCTGATCCAGACCGGGCTTGTCTCGACGGTGGACATCAAGCCGGTCCAGGCGAAGGACCCGGGCGTCGTCGATATCGCGATCGCGGTCGAGCCGGCACCGCCGCATACCATCGCCGGCGAACTGGGCTATGGTACCGGCGAAGGCGCGCGCGCGGAAGTCAGCTGGACGCACCGCAACCTGTTCCCGCCCGAAGGCGCACTGACGCTGCGCGGCGTGCTCGGGACGAAGGAACAGCTCGGCAGCGTGGTGTTCCGGCGCAACAATTTCCATGCGCGGGATCGGGTGCTGACGTTTCAGGCGGTCGCCTCCAATCTGCTGCGCGATGCCTATCAAGCGACCAGCTTCTCGCTGTCCGGCACGCTGGAACGGCAGACCAACATCTTCTTCCAGAAGACCTGGACCTGGTCGCTGGGGGCGGAACTGGTCGCGACCGACGAGCGCGACGTGATCCTCGATACCGGTGAGCCGCGCCGCCGGACCTTCTTCATCGGCGCGCTCCCGACCAGCCTGACCTATGACGGGTCGGACGATCTGCTCAACCCGACGCGCGGCTTCCGGCTCGGCGGGCGCGTGTCGCCGGAGGTGTCGTTGCAGGGCAAGGTGTTCGGTTATGCCCGTGTGCAATTCGACGCCAGCGCCTACAAATCGGTCACGCCGGCGCTGATCGTCGCCGGGCGCGTGCGGCTCGGCACGATCGTCGGCGCGCCGCGCGATGCGGTGGCGCCGTCGCGGCGCTTCTATGCCGGCGGTGGCGCGTCGGTGCGCGGTTACGGCTATCAGGATATCGGGCCGCGCGACCCCAATAACGATCCGGTCGGCGGACGCAGCCTGACCGAATTCTCGCTCGAGGCGCGGGTCAAGGCGTTCGGCAATTTCGGCGTGGTGCCGTTCCTCGACGGCGGCAATATCTACACCTCGCCGCTGCCGAAGTTCAGCGAGTTCCGCTTCGGTGCTGGCCTCGGCGTACGCTATTATTCGAATTTCGGGCCGATCCGCGTCGATGTCGGCACGCCGCTCAACCCGCAGCCGGGCGATGCGCGCGTCGCGGTCTATGTGTCGCTGGGGCAGGCGTTTTGAACGAGGCCGTGCCCGCAATCGTCGCGCCCCGCCCGCGCCGCTGGTGGCGCTGGCCGGTCTATACGTTGGTCGGGCTGGCCGGCCTCGTCACTTTGGTGCTGTTCGTGCTCGATACCAGCGTCGGGCATCGCTGGGTCGCCAATCAGATCGCCAGCCAGCGGCCATCGAACGGCCTGCGCTACAGCGTCGGGCGGATCGACGGCTCGCTCTATGCGAATGCCGTGCTGATCGACGTGCGCGTGCGCGATCCCAAGGGCGTGTTCTTCTTCGCGCCGCGCGCGGAATTGGGCTGGACGCCATTCGCGTGGATTTCGAACCGGCTCGACATCAGCCGCCTGATTATCCCGCGCGCGGTCCTCGCGCGGCTGCCCAAGACGATTCCGACCGGCAAGACCGGGCCGATCCTGCCCGATTTCGACATCCGCATCGGCGCACTCAGGATCGATCGGCTGACGATCGGCGCGGCCATCGCCGGCACGCCGCGCAACGCGCAGATCCGGGGCCGGGCGGACATCCATGCCGGGCGCGCGCTGGTCGATCTGTCGGCGGCGGTGCAGGGCAAAGACATGCTGAAGATGACGCTGGACGCCGAACCGGATCGCGACCGCTTCGACCTGTCGGTGCAGGCGCGCGGCACGGCGGATGGAGTGATGGCCAAGCTGTCGGGCTTTGGCCGTCCGATCGCGCTCGACGTGTCGGGCGAGGGCAATTGGCGCGCGTGGCACGGCATGGCGCAGGCCGATATCGGCGATATCCGCGCGGTGGACCTGAAACTCGGCGCGAAGAAGGGGGCGTACACGCTTGGCGGTACGCTGATCCCGGCACCGTTCCTGCACGGCAAGGGGATGCGGCTCACCTCGCCGCGCGTGCTGGTGACTGGCGGCGCGATGTTCGCCAACCGTCGGCTGGAGGGCAAGCTGTCGCTCCGCTCTGCGGCGTTGAGCGTGGACACGACCGGCACGATCGATCTCGCGGCGAACGCCTATCGCAACGTCCGCATCGCCGCGAACCTGTTACGGCCATCGGCATTGTTCCCGAACATGACCGGGCGGAACATCGCGTTGCGCGCGATCCTGGACGGGGCGTTCGCCACCGCCGGGTTCGACTATCGCCTGACCGCCGATCGCTTCGCGTTCGACGATACCGGGTTCGAGGGCGTCCACGCAGCCGGCAAGGGGCGGTTCTCCAAGGCCCCGGTCAGCGTGCCGATCACGATGGTGGCGCAGCGCGTCACCGGCGTCGGCGATGTCGCCGGGGGCATATTGCGCAATCTGAGCGTTGCCGGCGTGCTGAAGATCACCTCGGCGGACGTGACCGGCACCGACCTGAAACTGAGTTCGGACAAGTTGAACGGGCGCTTCAACCTGATCCTCGATTTGAAGACCGGGCGTTACGAGATCGGATTGAATGGCGGGCTGGGGCGCTACCTCATCCCCGGTCTGGGCGTCGTCGATGTGATGACGAAATTGCAGGTCGTGCCGGGCGCGGACGGGCATGGCACGCGCGTGATCGGCACCGGCACGGCGCAGATGATCCGGCTCGACAATGCCTTCTTCCGCTCGCTCGCCGGTGGATTGCCGCGCATGGTGACGGGGCTGGAGCGCACCACCGACGGCGTGCTGCATTTCAAGAATCTGGTGCTGACCGCGCCACAGATCCAGCTGCGCGGCAATGGCTTCCGCAGGCGTGATGGCACCTTCCATTTCGAGGGCAGCGGGCGACAGGCGACCTATGGTCCGCTGACTCTGAAACTGGACGGCAAGATCGACAAGCCGACGCTCGATCTTGTGTTCGAACGTCCAAACGAGGCGTTGGGGTTGAGCAACGTCACCGCGCACCTCGATCCCAATGCCGCCGGGTTCGCCTTCACCGCGCAGGGGCAATCGCGGCTCGGGCCGTTCAGCGGCGATGGCGAGATCCTGCTGCCGCCCGGCGAGGATGCGACGATTGCGATCGCGCGGCTCGACGTCAGCGGCACGCGGGCCAGCGGCGCGCTGACGGTGGTGACCGGCGGGTTCGACGGGCGGCTGGCGGTGGCGGGCGGCGGCTTGACCGGTGAATTGTTGTTCCGGCCGGTCGGCGACGTACAGCGGATCGAGGCGCATATCGATGCCGCCTCGGCCAGACTGGCGGATCAGGTGACGCTCCGGCGCGGGCGGATCGACATGGTCGCGTTGCTCGATCCGGCCGGCACGTCGATCGAGGCGACCGTTACCGGGAATGGCCTCAGGCGCGGCGCGCTGACGGTCGGGCGGTTCGCTGCCAATGCCAAACTGCGCGGCGGCGTGGGGCAGGTGACCGCGTCGATCGCGGGCAATCGCGGTCGCGCGTTCGATATCCAGTCGATCACTCAGGTGACGGCGGACAGCTACAGCGTTTCGGCGCAGGGTACGCTCGACCGGCGCCCTTTGAAGCTCATCACCCCGGCGATCATCACGCGCGACGGAGACGGCTGGCGGATCGCGCCGACGCAATTGAGCTTCGCCGGCGGCACGGCGGAGATCGGCGGCCGCTTCACCGGCACGTCCAGCGCGATCGACGCCAGCCTGACGCGGATGCCGCTGGCGATCCTCGACATCGGCTATCCCGGGCTCGGGCTGGGCGGGAGCGCTTCGGGCAAGCTGTCCTATGCGCAGGGGCAGGGGCAGGCCCCGACCGGGCGGATCGACATGACGGTGCACGGGCTGACGCGCTCCGGGCTGGTCCTGTCGTCGCAGCCGATCGATGTCGGTGTGGCGGCGGTGCTGCAGGCCAACAAGGCCGTCGCGCGCGCCGTGATGGCGAGCGGCGGCAAGACGGTGGGCCGCGCGCAGGCGCAATTGATGCCGCTCGGCTCGGGCGATCTCGCCAGCCGCCTCGCCAATGCCGATCTGTTCGCGCAGCTACGCTATACCGGCCCGGCGGACACGCTGTGGCGGCTGGCCAATATCGAGCTGTTCGATCTCACTGGCCCGGTCGCGATCGCCGCCGATCTGACCGGGAAGGTCAACGATCCGCGCATCCGCGGCGTCGTGCAGGCGCGGGGTGCGAAGATCGAGAGCGGCACGACCGGTACGGTGCTGACCAATTTACAGGCGAACGGCCAGTTCGCCGGATCGCGGCTCAGCATTCCGAGCTTCACCGCCGATGCGGGCAAGGGCGGCAAGGTGACGGGCAGCGGGACGTTCGATCTGTCCGCCGCCAACGGCTTCGGCATCGACCTGAACGTGCAGGCGGATCACGCCGCGCTGATCAACCGCGACGATATCGGCGCGACCGTCACCGGTCCGCTGAGCTTCAAGTCGGATGGCTCGGGTGGCGTGATCTCGGGCGACGTGAAGCTCAACGACAGCCGCTACCGGCTGGGCCGCGCGACCGTGGCGAGCGCGGTGCCGAAACTGAACCTGCGCGAGATCAACGTGCCGGGCGATCTGGATGCCGGCGACGATGTGGTGCGCAAGCCCTGGCGGCTCGATGTGCGCGCGCGGGCGACCAAGGCGCTCAGGGTCAGCGGCCTGGGGCTGGCGAGCGAATGGTCGGCGGACCTCAAGATCGGCGGCGTGCCGGACAATCCCGCGATCACCGGGCGCGCCGATCTGGTGCGCGGCAATTACGAATTCTCGGGCCGCGAATTCAATTTGGAGCGCGGCATCATCCTGTTCGACGGATCGGTGCCGGCCAACCCCTCGCTCGATATCGCCGCCAATGCCGACACAACCGGCCTGAACGCGACGATCCGGGTGACGGGCAATGCGCTGAAACCGGAGATCAACTTCTCCAGCGTGCCGGCCTTGCCCGAGGACGAACTGCTCTCGCGCCTGCTGTTCGGCACGTCGATCACCAACCTCTCCGCGCCCGAGGCGTTGCAACTGGCGGCGGCGGTGGCGGCGTTGCAGAGCGGCAGCGGCGGGCTGAACCCGATCAACGCGGTGCGCCGCGCGGCGGGGCTGGACCGGTTGCGCATCCTGCCGGCCGATCCGCAGACCGGGCAGGGCACGTCCGTGGCGGCGGGCAAATACGTCACGCGGCGGCTGTTCGCGGAGATCATCACCGACGGGCAGGGCTATTCCGCGACGCAGGTGGAATATCAGGTCACGCGCTGGCTATCCTTGCTGTCGAGCATCTCGACGCTGGGCCGGCAAAGCGCCAACGTGCGGGTTTCGAAGGATTATTGAGCGGGCTTTGCCGCGGTTTGGGGATATCCTCAGCCCCGCTGCCATTTCCACAGCTTCACCGCGCCGAACACGACCGCCGCCGCAACCACGACGCCGATCGCGACATGTTCGACCGATTTGATCTTGCCGAATATCTCCTCGATCCCGTCCGCGAAGATGAACCCGATGCCGGTGAACAGCGCCGCCCACAAAGCCGCCGCCGCCAGGTTCAGCACCGCGAACTTGCGCGTCCGGATCGCCGTGGTGCCGATCGCCATCGGGCTGACCGTGCGCAGCCCGTATAAAAATCGGAAGCCGAAGACGAAGGCGGTCGGATGCCGCTCGAACAGGCCGAGTGCCTTGGCGAAGGCGGGCTTGGCCTCGATCCTCTTGACGCGCGGATGATCGCGGAAGCGGCGGCCGGCGGCGAAGAACAATTGGTCGGCGACGAACGATCCCGCGGCTGCGGCGATCGCTACGCCTGCGACCGGCATCAACCCGTCATGCGCCAATAGCCCGCCGGTGACGACCATGGTCTCCCCCTCGATCCCGGCGCCGAAGAACACGGCGGCAAGGCCGTAGCGGGTGATAAGCAGTTCGATCGACATAGAATTCGCTGGTGGCGATTTTCCGTGCGCAGCGCCAGCCCCGGAGAATGCGTTTTTTGGAAGTTGGCGAAGGTGGCGTGGTCGACCCTTGCGGGACGATGGAAACGGGTGCCTTAGTTAAATTAACTAATATCCGTATCACATTGATACATCACGAAAATTGTACGAAATAACACACGACATATCTTTAATGGACTATTAACAGCACGGTCATTCTTCGGGGGATAAGGGCGCTGGGTGCCGGCAATCTCTTCGGGGTCCACGCTTGATCGGGAAATTACGATGACCATCACGAAGGGGCTTTTCGCGGCCACCATGCTTGCCGGCGCTGTCGTAAGCGGTTCGGCTTTTGCGGCACCGGTAATCTACACCAGCGGTACGGCGTTCAACGCCGCAGCGGGCACCGTCACGACGGTGGACTTCCAGGGCTGTTCCGCCTCTTCGCTGAGCGCCAACCAGACCGTGAGCAGCAGCGGGCCTTGCTCTGGTGTTCCGACCGGCGTGACCTTCTCGGCACCGACGAACAACAATCTCTATATTGCCGGCGCAGGGCAGTCGGGCAATACGACGACCGCATTGGGCCTCAATCTTCCCTTGGGTGGCAACATCACGATCGGCCTGAACAGCCTGGCCACTGCGTTCGGCTCCGACCTGTTCCAGAATTTCGGCGGTGGCAACCAGAGCGGTTTGAACGCCGCGTTCCTCGTCTCGCTGTTCAACGGCTCGTCGCTGGTCGGCACCTACAACGTCTCGGTCGCGTCGGGCACGGGTTCGTTCTTCGGCCTGACGGGCAGCGACGCGTTCAACCGCGTGACCGTTTCGCAGAGCGGCGGCTATGCGGTCCTCGATAACGTACGCTTCAATGTCGCGGCCGTTCCCGAGCCGGCCACCTGGGGCATGATGATCCTTGGCTTCGGTCTGATGGGTGGCGCGATGCGCCGTCGCTCGACCAAGACGAATGTCAGCTTCGCCTGAACGACTTCTCTCCCTTGAGAATGCTGAGCCGCCGGTCGCAAGACCGGCGGCTTTTTGCTGCCCGTCGCCAACGCCCCTAGGGTGATCGGCGCGGGCAGGGCTACATCGCGGCCAGCACCGCCTTGGCAAGCCGGTCCGGCAGCGCCGGTTCAAGGTGCGGATACAGATCGGGCTCGATCGCCTCGATCTCCATCAGCGCCAGCGTGCCATCGGCCAGCCGGATCAGGTCCACGCGGGCATATAGCGGCGCGACGGGCAAAGCGGCGATGACCTGCCGGGCCTGCGCCAATTGCTCGGTCTCGGGATCGAAGCGGGTGAAGACCCCGCCGAATTGCGGCTGGATGCGGAACTCGCCGCTTACCGCAACTTTACGCACCGCATGGCTGAAGGTGCCACCGACGAACAGGAACGACAGTTCGCCCTCGCCACCGACCGCGGCGAGGAGTGGCTGGATGATCGCATCGTCCATCGGGGCGACCGGCGTATCGCGGCCGACGCGCATTGTACGGTCGCTGCCGGCGGAGACTTGTGGCTTGATCACCAGCTCCTCCCCGCCGAACCGCGCGAAGGCGGTCGCGACGCTGTCCGCATCGGCGCGTCCGAAGATGCTCGGCACGATCGCGATTCCGGCGCGCTCCAGTTCGGCGAGATAGGTCTTGCGCGTATTCCAGGCGAGCAGGGCAGGCGGGTTGAACAATGGCCGCTCCTCCGGCCAGTCCGCCAGCATCTTCAGCCACCGCGCGACATCGAAATGATAGCCCCAGGCGAACAGCGCCAGCGTGGCGTCCGCTTCGCCCGGGCCCGAGGTCCAGGGCCGGGCGTTCAGCGTGATGCCATTTGCGGCGAAAGCGGCGCGATAGGCATCAAGCCCACGCGCCGCCCCCTCGGCATAAGCGTCGCCGCTGGCCGGCATCAACACATCCACCGTCATCGGCATGCCGATATCAGGCCGGCTCGCCGCAGATCGCCTTCAGCTCCATAAAGTCGGTCAGGCCGTATTTCCCGCCCTCGCGGCCATTGCCGGACTGCTTGTAGCCGCCGAACGGAACGGGTCCGCTCGGGCCCCAGGCGTTGATCGTGACCATGCCGGCGCGCAGGCGCGGTGCGACCTTGGCGGCGGCGGCGGGATCGCCGGAGATCGTGGCGGACAAGCCGTAATCGGTATCGTTGGCCATCTCGATCGCCTGTTCGGCATCGTCATAGCTGGAGATGGTGGCGACGGGTCCGAACACTTCCTCGCGATAGATGCGCATTTCGGGCGTAACGTCGGCGAACAAAGTCGGCTTCACGAAGAAGCCGGCGTTGCGGCCATCGGGGCGGCCGGTGCCGCCGGTGACGAGCGTGGCACCCTCGTCGATCGCGGACTGGATCAGGCCCTGGATCTTGTCGAACTGCGCCTTGTTGACGACCGGGCCGATATGCGCGCCCATCACGCTGGCGGCATCGACCTTCACCGCTTCCATGATCGTTTTGACGACATGGGTGGCATCCGCGACCTGGCTCTTGTGCACGAGCAGGCGGGTGGGAGCGATGCAGCTCTGGCCCGAATTGGCGAGCACGCCCTGCACGGTCGGCGGCAGGACGGTGGCGAGATCGGCCCCCTCCAGCACCAGGTTCGGGGCCTTGCCGCCCAGTTCCTGATGCACGCGCTTCACCGTCGCGGCGGCGGCGGTCGCCACGGCGATGCCGGCGCGCGTCGATCCGGTGAAACTGACCATGTCGACATGTTTGTGGGTGGACAATGCCGCGCCGACACCCGGGCCGTCGCCGTTGACGAGGTTGAACACGCCCGCCGGAACGCCGGCCTTGTCGAGGATTTCGGCCAGGATCACCGCGCAACCCGGTGCTTCTTCCGACGGTTTCAGGATCATCGTGTCGCCGGCGGCAAGCGCTGGGGCGACCTTGGCGCAAATCTGATTCAGCGGCCAGTTCCACGGCGTGATCATCGCCACCACGCCGAGCGGCTCGTGCGCGACGCGGTTCTTGCCGACCTGTTCGCTGAATTCGAAGTCCTGCAGCGCCTTCAGCGTGCCGATGAAATAGCCGAGCCCGGCGGGGGCCTGCGCCGCATTGGCGAAGCCGATCGGCGCGCCCATTTCCTCGGACGTGGCGGCGGCCAGATCGGGCATGCGCGCCTTATATTCCTCGATGATGCGTTCGAGCAGAGCGACGCGATCGGCGACCGAGGTGCGCGAGAAGCTGCCGAACGCCGTCTTCGCGGCGGCGACCGCCTTGTCGACATCGGCCTGGCTGCCCAGCGTGATCTCGCTGACCGGTTGTTCGGTGGAGGGATCGATCACCTCATGCCGCGTGCCGCCGTCGCTCTCGACCCAGGCGCCGTCGATGTAATGCTTGAGGTAGCTCTTCATGATCGTCTCCACTTTTTTTGAACATGCGGTACGCTGGCGTCTAGATGGCGCGCGGCACGATCGGTTGCAACCTGAAACGCGAGCCCTATTTTCAGCCGACAGCTTCAGGAGATCGACCGATGGACCGCGCAGCCCGTATCACGAAAATTGGTGGCCCGGAGGTGATCGAATGGGTCGACGTCGCGCCGGTCGATCCGGCGGAGGGCGAGGTGCGCGTGCGGCACACCGCGGTCGGGCTGAATTATATCGACGTCTATTTCCGCAAGGGCCTGTACCCCGCACCGCTGCCGAGCGGCCTGGGATCGGAGGCGGTCGGCGTGGTCGAGGCGCTGGGGGTAGGGGTTGACCATCTGAAGGTGGGGGACCGGGTCGGCACGTTCGGCCCCGCGCTCGGTGCCTATGCCACCGCGCGCAACGTGCCCGCCGCGCAGATGATCGCGCTGCCCGATGATGTCGATGACCGTACGGCGGCGGCCTTGCTGCTGAAGGGCGGGACGACGGAATTCCTGATCGAACGCTGCGCCAGGGTGCAGGCCGGCCAGACCGTGCTGGTCCACGCCGCAGCCGGCGGCGTCGGGCATCTGCTGGTCGGCTGGCTCAAGGCGATCGGCGCGACGGTGATCGGCACCGTCGGCAGCGAGGAGAAAGCGGCACAGGCCAAGGCGGCCGGGGCGGACCATGTCTTGCTGCACAAGCAGGTCGATGTCGCGAAGGAGGTGCGCGCGCTGACCGGCGGCAAGGGTGTGAACGTGGTGCTGGACGGCGTCGGCAAGGCGATGTGGGAGGTGTCGCTGGCGAGCGCGGCACGGCGTGGGCTGATCGTCAGCTACGGCAATGCCAGCGGGCCGGTGGACGGCGTGAATATCGGCGTGCTGGCGCGCAACGGATCCTTGTTCGTCACCCGGCCGACCATGTTCGATTATTACGTGACGCCGGAAGAGCGAGAGGCCGGGTTCGCGCGCGTGTTCGCGATGCTAGCGAAGGGCGCGATCACCGCCGAGATCGGCCAGACTTTCGCGCTGGAAGATGCGGCCGACGCGCACCGGGCGCTGGAGGCGGGCGAGACGAAGGGCGCGACGGTTCTGTTGCCCTGAACCGAGAGCCGCTCTCTATGAAAAACCAAGAGCCGCCGATCTCGCGAACGGCGGCTCTCTTCTGTTCTTACGCGTAGTTCGGTCTCAGGCGAAACGCACGCCCGTCGTGACCTTGGCGCGGCGACGCAGGGCATAGCCTACCATGCCGAAGCCCATCAGCATCATCGCCCAGGTGGCCGGCTCCGGCACCGCGCCGCCAGCGGTCGCGCTGCCGAGCGTGATGTTGTCGAACGCGATCTGGTTGTTGGTGCCGCCGAAATCGACCGACTGCGCGGTGCCGGTGAAGGTCACGCCGATCGACGTGAATGGGCAGAAGTTGGTCGACTGGCAACCCGGCAGGGCTGCGCCGTTACCGGTTACCGGCAGCGTCAGCGACGCCAGCAGCGTGCCGGTCGAGTTCAGGCCGCTATAGACGTTGACGACGCCCGGATTGTTGGCGGCGCTGTAGAAGAACGAGAAACCGGTGGTGAAACCGGCCGCGACGTTCATCGTGCTGGCACCACCGCCGAGGAAGAAGATGATGTTGGTGCCCGACGGGTTCAGCGCCGCATTGGTGTTTGCGCACGCATTCGGCTGGGTGCAGCCGGTGATGGTGTTGGACGAGAAGGTGATGCCGTAATTGGGGCCGCCCGTCGTGCCCGCGCTGCCTGCGCCGCCATTGTAATAGTTGAGCGGGCTCTCGTTGACGCTGCTGTTCAAGCCTTCGAACGTCAGCACGATCGTCGCGGCGTGAGCAAGTTGAGGTGCGGCGGCCGACATAAATGCGGCGGCGGCTAAAGCGATCTTCTTCATGTGACAATCTCCCCTTGGTGTTTGACCGATGGGGAAGATGCAAATGGTGTGCCAATGAATAAAATTCAGGATTCGAAGTAAGTTGTAAGTTGTCTAGAATCGGAGTGTAAGAATATATTACAGAATATTAACGAATTGTGCGGTGCAACTTGAACTGGGTGTAATTGTATAAATACGACATTGCGGATTTGTTATAGTATAAAAGCGACACGAAAAACTATTCGTAATGGTTTGGGCGGCTCTTCAGGGCGGCATCTGTTTTTCCGGGGCGATGAACGCAGGAAGGGCGCCCGGATCTGATCCGGACGCCCTTCCTTTTTGTCAGCGCCGTGGCGAAGCCACGTCGTCGGTCGTCGCTATGGCGACGCCGGCCGCTTCGCCCTATGCGCTCACGCGCACCGGCGCGAACGCGGTCGCGCCTTAGTACGAATAGTACATATCGTATTCGACCGGGCTCGGGGTCATTTCCCAACGCGCCACATCCACGAACTTCAGCTCGATATAGCTTTCGATCTGGTCCTTGGTGAACACGTCGCCCTTGAGCAGGAAGTCGTGATCGGCGGCCAGGCTGTCGAGCGCCTCGCGCAAGGATGCACAGACGGTCGGAACCTCGGCGAGTTCCGCCGGCGGCAGATCGTACAGGTTCTTGTCCATCGCTTCGCCCGGATGGGTCTTGTTCTGGATGCCGTCGAGACCCGCCATCAGCAAAGCCGCATAGCAGAGGTACGGATTGGCCATCGCATCGGGGAAGCGCACTTCGACGCGCTTCGCCTTGGCACCCGTGCCGTACGGGATGCGGCACGAGGCCGAGCGGTTGCGTGCCGAATAGGCGAGCAGCACCGGCGCTTCATAGCCCGGAACCAGTCGCTTGTAGCTGTTGGTCGACGGGTTGGTGAAGGCGTTCAGCGCCTTGGCATGCTTGATGATCCCGCCGATGAAATACAGGCAGGTATCGCTCAGGCCCGCATAGCCGTTGCCGGCGAACAGTGGGCTGCCCTTTTCCCAGATCGACAGATGGGTGTGCATGCCCGATCCGTTATCTTCCTTGATCGGCTTGGGCATGAACGTGACGGTCTTGCCATAAGCCTGCGCAACCTGATGGCAGACATATTTGTAGATCTGCATGCGATCCGCGGTCAGCGTCAGCGTGCCGAAGGTCAGGCCGAGTTCGTGCTGCCCGGCCGCCACTTCGTGGTGATGCTTGTCGCACGGCAGGCCCATTTCGAGCATGGTCGAAACCATCTCGCCACGGATATCGACTGCGCTGTCGACCGGGCCGACCGGGAAGTAGCCGCCCTTGGCGCGCGGACGGTGGCCAAGGTTGCCACCCTCATACGACGTGCCGGTGTTGGTCGGCAGTTCGATATCGTCGATCTTGTAATAGGACGTGGCGTAGCTCGTCTCGAACTGCACGTTGTCGAACATGAAGAATTCGGCTTCCGGCCCGATATAGATCGTGTCGCCGATGCCGGTGGTCTTCAGATACGCCTCGGAACGCTTCGCGGTCGAGCGCGGATCGCGGGCATAGAGTTCGCCGGTCGATGGCTCGACGATGTCGCACACCAGGATCAGCATCGGGGTCGCCGAGAAGGGGTCGGTCCAGACCGCGTCCAGATCCGGCTTCAGGATCATGTCGGATTCGTTGATCGCCTTCCAGCCCTCGATAGAGGAGCCGTCGAACATGAAGCCGTCGTCCAGCTCATCCTCGCCGACGACGCCGGCGACCATGGTCAGATGCTGCCACTTGCCCTTGGGATCGGTGAAACGCAGGTCGATCCATTCGATCTCCTGGTCCTTGACCATCTTCAGAACGTCTTTTGCGGTGTTAGCCATAAAGCCCCATGCCCTTTCGTTATCGAATAGTTCGCCCGACAGAATCGGGAATGAAGTTGCCCCGGTAGGGATAACGCTGTCACGAAATGTTGCGCTGCGTCAAATCGTCAGGTGACCAATTCGTCGGATCGCCCGTTCTTTATATCGCGTCGTCGTTGCGTTCGCCGGTGCGGATGCGCAGCGCGGTCTCAACGGGAATGACGAAGATTTTGCCGTCGCCGATCCGCCCGGTCTGCGCGGCGGCGGCGATCGCCTCGACCACGCGCTCGGCCAGTGCGTCCTCGACGACGACCTCGAGCTTCACCTTGGGCAGGAAATCGACGACATATTCGGCGCCGCGATAGAGTTCGGTATGGCCCTTCTGCCGCCCGAAGCCCTTGGCCTCGGTCACGGTGATGCCGCTGACGCCGACTTCGTGCAGCGCCTCCTTCACCTCGTCCAGCTTGAACGGCTTGATGATCGCTTCGATCTTTTTCACGAAATGGCCCCTCGGATGGGCGAAAGACGCATCGCCCGTGCGCGTCTCTTACAACAAGCGTGCCAGTCGCGCGAGAGGCGGGAATGCGTGGGGGCGGGGGATTTTGCGGGTTAAGGAATGCCTAACGCGGGGGCAGGATAGGGCAGGTGCCTGCTTTTGTGGCAGTGGTAGAGTGTGGTGGCGCGTCGCGGCAAAGCCGCGTTGTCGGTCGCGGCTTTTGGCCGCGCCGGCCGATCGCGCCTCGTGCGCTCGGATTTAGCTTTCGCTAAATCCCTCGCCGGCGCTCAGTAAGGCGGCTTGTCGAACCCGCCCGGGCTGGTCGTGAAGATCTCGCACCCGTCCTCGGTAATCCCGATAGAATGCTCGAACTGCGCCGAAAGCGATCGGTCGCGCGTCACTGCCGTCCAGCCGTCGTCGAGCAGCTTAACGTCGGGGCGGCCGATATTGATCATCGGTTCGATCGTGAAGATCATTCCCGGCTTCAATTCCGGCCCGGTGCCCGGACGGCCGACATGCACCACCTCCGGCGCATCGTGGAACAATTGCCCCAGGCCATGCCCGCAGAAATCGCGCACCACGCCGTAGCGATTCTTCTCGGCATGGCTCTGGATCACATGCGCCACGTCGCCCATCGTGTTGCCCGGCTTGGCCTGCTCGATACCGAGCATCAGGCATTCGTACGTCACCTCGACCAGCCGCTTCGCCTTGATCGGCACATCGCCCACCAGATACATCCGGCTCGAATCGCCATGCCAGCCATCCACGATCGGCGTGACGTCGATATTGACGATGTCACCGCTCTTCAGCGTCTTCACACCCGGAATGCCGTGACACACGACATGGTTGATCGAGATGCAGCTCGCATGCGTATAGCCGCGATAGCCAAGGGTCGCCGGCACGCCGCCGCGCGCGACGATGAAGTTGCGGATCAGATCGTCCAGCTCGCCGGTCGTCACGCCAGGCACGACATGCGGCACTACCATGTCGAGCGTCTCGGCGGCGAGGCGGCCGGCCTTGTGCATCGCGTCGAACGCATGGCGGCCATGGAGCTTGATCGCGCCGGTGCGGCCCATCGGGGCGTCGGCGGTGACGGTTACGTAATCGGTCATCCTCCTTCTATAGCGATACCGCGCGGGCTTTGCGAGATGGTGCGCGACCGGCTATGCCGTGTTTCATGACCCAACGTATCTGGACGGCCGCGCTCGCGGTGATCGGCGACGAGATTCTCTCCGGGCGCACGCAGGACAAGAATGTCGCGCAGATCGCGCTGTGGCTCAACGTGCAGGGCATCCGCCTAGCCGAGGTGCGCGTTGTGCCCGACCGGACCGAAGCGATCGTCGAGGCGGTCAACGCGCTGCGCGCCCGCAACGATTATCTGTTCACCACCGGCGGGATCGGGCCGACGCATGACGACATCACCGTCGATGCGATCGCCGAAGCGCTGGGCGTGCCGGTCGTGTTCCACCCCAAGGCGGTCGCGGTGCTGGAGCGCTATTACGAGACGCGCGGCGGGCTGACCGAGACGCGCAAGCGCATGGCGCGCGTGCCGGAGGGGGCGGACCTGATCGAGAACCGCATGTCCGGCGCGCCGGGCATCCGCATCGGCAACATCTTCATCATGGCCGGCGTGCCGCACATTACGGCGGGGATGCTCGATGCGCTGACCGGCACGCTGGAGGGCGGCCTGCCGGTCCTGTCGGCCACGGTCGGATGCTGGGTCGCGGAAAGCGAGATCGCCGAGCTGCTGCGCACCGCCGAAAAGACACACGAGGGCGTCGCGATCGGCAGCTATCCGTTCTTCCGCGAAGGGCGGACGGGTGCGAATTTCGTCGTCCGTGCCACCGATGCCGAACTTCTGGACCGCTGCATCGTTGATCTCACCACCGCCCTGGTCGCCACCGGGCGCGAGGTGATTACGGGCGGCATCTGATCTTTGGGAGACGGCAAGTGAAGAAAGCGATCGCCGGATTGGTGCTAGGCTGCGCGATGCTCGCCGGCTGCGGCGATCCACCCCCGCGCGGCGGCAATACCGCGACGGCGGCGGAGGCTGGCCCCGATCCGATGGAAGCGAAGATCGCCGCGCTGCCCCCCACGCTGCAGCGCACCACCTTCTTCCGCGCGATCAACGATGCCGATTACGATTGCCAGTCGATCGACAACGTCGTGTCGCGCGGCAGGATCGACGGCAAGCCAAGCTGGGCGGTAGAATGCAACAAAGGCGCGCAATATGTGATCGAGTTGCAGCGCGGCGGCATCTTTCACGTCAGCGGCGTGCCGAAGAATTATCGCTGAGCTGAAGATCGTTTCGGGGATCGTCGCGCTTGCGCGCACGCCGGTCCCTCTGTATCGGCTGCTTCCGCCCCATCGGGGCTTCGCGGGTGTAGCTCAATGGTAGAGCAGAAGCTTCCCAAGCTTACGACGAGGGTTCGATTCCCTTCACCCGCTCCAGATTTTCAGCCACCATCCGCGTAGCTAGGCGCTATCCCGAAGACGATATCCATCGCATAGTGCGCGCGATGGAGGGACTGGTCTTCGGCTGGCGTACGGCGATCCTGGCAGTGGTCGTCGTGCAGTTGCTGATCATCGCTTTCGCGCTCACGCGCGCGCTTCGCAACCATGTCGCCAATCGCACGCTCGCCGCCTTGCTGATCGTACTGGCGGGGGTGGTGACGCCGTGGATGATCGGCTTTGCCGGCTTCTACGATCGCTGGCGCTGGCTGACGTTCGCGCCATTCTCGATTCCCTTGGCGGTTGCGCCCCTGTTATGGCTGTACATCGCCACGCTGATCGACGGACGTTGGCCTGCCCGGGGATGGCGGCACCTGCTGCCTGCCGCCGTGCAATTTGCGTTTCTGGCGATCGGCTTTCTCTTGCCGATGCCGCTCAAGGATCGCTGGTCGGATGCCAGTGCCGCGATTTCGAGCGCGGTGTTCGGGCTGGCGACGATCGTGAGCATCGCGGCCTATGGCCTTGCCGGTTTGCGACTGCTCCGCCGCTATCGGCACCGGTTGGCTGACGAGCGCAGCGACGACGTGCGATATGCCGCGCTTTGGCTAAGCCGGGCGACGGGCGCGATGCTCGTGCTGCTGCCGGTGTGGAGCGTCTATGCCGTGTGGGACGCGGTGTCGCCGCTTGGCTATTTGAACCTGATGGGGCTTTACCTCGCCATCGCGGCGTTTGCGCTGTATCTGGCGATCGAGGGTTGGCGGCATGCCGCCTTGGCCTTTCCGCACTTCGCCGAAGCGCCTGTTACGCCGATCGCAGCGCGCGACTGGCAAGCGCAAGGCGCGGCATGGGCGGAAGCGGTGCGCGCGGGCGGCTGGGCCGCCGATCCGGAACTGAGCCTGGCATCGCTGGCACGATTGCTCGGCACCAACAGCGGCTATCTGTCGCGAGCGCTGAACGAAGGGCTGGGTATCGGCTTCTCGGCGTTCGTCAACGGACTGCGCAGCGAAGCGGTGGCCGAGAGGTTGCGCGGCGGTGGAGCGGAGGATCTGATCGATCTGGCGCTGGAGGCCGGGTTCGCATCCAAGGCCAGTTTCAATCGCGCCTTCAGGGCGACCTTCGGCATGAGCCCCAGTGCCTATCGCCGACACGGCTCAATTCCTGAATAAGATGTGCCTCACGCGGTTTTGAGGCGCATCGGCGGTGGCGGAATGGCAGGCCGGGGCCATGAACAGACGCCAACTCATCACCGCCCTCGGTGCAGCCGCAATACTGCCCGCCGCCGCATTCCCGCCCGCCGCGGTCAGCCCGGCTGACCTTGCCGGCGACATAGCGATTTTGACGGAGGCACTGAAGCTTCATCCCGGCCTGTATCGTTACACCACCCCGCGCCAGATCGAAGAGCGCATCGCGCGTCTGCGGCAGGGCTTCGTGGCCTCGTCGTCGCTCGAACAGCGCTATCTCCTGCTGTCGCGCTTCCTGGCCGAAATCCGCTGCGGGCACAGCTATTGCAACTTCTTCAATCAGAAGAAGCAGGTTGCTGCCGATTTGTTCGATCGTCCGACGCGGCTGCCGTTCCACTTCATTTGGATCGGCGGGCGAATGATCGTGACCGCCGATCCCGGCCGGTTCGGCGTGCCGGCGGGTAGCGAGATCCTGTCGATCAACGGGCAGGATGGCGGCGCCTTGCTGCGCAGCCTGATGCCTTATGCCCGCGCCGATGGCCATAACGATGCCAAGCGCGTGTCGCTGCTCGGCGTCGCCGGTGGCGACCCGATCGAGTTCTTCGACGTGTTCCACGGTCTCGTCGCGGCCCGGCCGATCGGCGGAGCGCATCATATCGTTTTGCGCGGACCCGATGGGGTGCGCCGAGCGATCGAACTGCCGGCGATCGATCTCGCACAGCGTCGCGCGCCAATGCCGGTGCGTGATTATCGTGGCGATCAACCGGTGTGGGACTGGAAGGTGCGGGCCGACAATGTGGCGGTGCTGACGATGCCGGGCTGGGCGCTGTACGACAGCAAATGGGACTGGCGAAGCTGGCTGAACGACCGGCTGGACAGCCTGAAGGGTGCGCGCGGCCTGATCGTCGATCTGCGCGACAATGAAGGCGGGCAGGATTGCGGCGACCTGATCCTGGCGCGCCTGATCCGGCGGACGTTGGTCGAGCCGGGCGCGCGGCGGCTAGTGCGGTTTCGCCGGACGCCGGCCGATCTCGACCGATATCTTGATACCTGGGACGACAGTTTCCGGCGATTGGGGCAGGATGCCGTGCCGGTGGAGAATGGATTCCTGCAATTGCAGGGCGATCACGCCGACGACACGATCCAGCCGGTCGGACCGCACATCGATTTGCCGGTCGTCGCCCTGATCGGCCCGGTGAACAGTTCCGCCACCTTCCAGTTCGCACAAAAAGCTCGCAGTAGCGGTCGGGTGCGGCTGTTCGGCCAGGGCACCGGCGGCAACCAGCGCGGCATCAACGGCGGGTGCTTCTTCTTCGTGCGACTGCCGGCCAGCGGCATCGAATTCGATCTGCCGCTGATCGGCTATTTCCCGCCCGGCAGTCCGCCCGATGCTGGCATCGCGCCCGATATGCTCGTCGCGCCGACATCCCGGGACATCGCGTCGGGCCGCGATCGGGCGCTGGACGATGCGACGGGCTGGATCCTCGATCGATAGTTCAGGGTGGCGATCGAACCTCCGCCAGCCCCAGCCAGCCCGCCATGCGGCGCAATTCCAGTCCGAGCCGCTCGATCGTCTCGGGTGGGGCGAGCGGCTCCAGGCCGATGCGATGCGCGATCAGGCGGCCGTTCTGGCGATCGGCCTTGAGATCGACGCGGGCGACGAGGCGGTCGTCGAGCAGGAAGGGCAGGACGTAGTAACCGTGCTGGCGCTTCTCGGCGGGCACATAAATCTCGATGCGATAGTGGAAGCCGAACAGGCGTTCGGTGCGGGCCCGCTCCCAGACCAGTGGGTCGAACGGGGCGAGAAGGGCGGCGCCTGCGATCCGGCGCGGTCGGCGGGCGTCGCGGTGGAGATAGGCGATCCTCGGCCAGCCGGCGACGTGCGTGGGGATCAGCACGCCCTCCTCGACCAACGCCGCGATCGCCGGCCGGGCGTCGTCGGGCTTCAACCGGAAATAGTCGCGCAGGTCGGTTTCGGTGGCGATGCCGAGCGCGGCGGCGCTGCGGGCGATCAGTGCGCGGTGGGCATCTGCCTCGTCCGGCGTCGGTAGCGCAAGAATGGCGGGTGGAATGACCCGTTCGGTGAGATCGTACACGCGCTCGAAACTGTTGCGCCGGGTCGCGGTGGTGATGTGCCCCGCCCAGAACAGCCATTCCAGCGCGCGCTTGGTGTCGCCCCACGCCCACCAGCCGGAACTGCTCTTGCCCTCCTCGAAATCGGAGGCGGCGAGGGGGCCGTCGACGCGAATGCGGGCGAGGATCGCCTCGGCCTCCGCTCGCCCTTCGGTGGCGTAGCGGCGCATTGCGGCCCAGCCCGTCTCGCCACGATCGGCGCGCGCCATGCGCCAGCGCAGCAGCGGGTGGAGATCGAGCGGCAGGAGCGACGCCTCGTGCGCCCAATATTCGAACAGCCGCCGCTCCGGCTTGCGGCCCCAGGCGGCGGCCTCCAGCAAGCCGCGATCATAGGCGCCGAGGCGCGAGAAAGCGGGCAGGTAATGCGCGCGCGAAAGCACGTTGACGCTGTCGATCTGATGCAGCGCAAGGCGATCGATCGTGCGGCGCATATGTGCCTGCGTCACGCGCTCCGGATGCGCCGCGCCGAAGCCCTGCGCGGCGAGCGCGATCCGGCGGGCCTGGGGCAGGGGGAGCGTCTCGATCAGGTCTCGGTCGCCCGGCTGGTGGCGCGGGCATAGGCCTCCGCCGCGCGGCGTTCCTGTGGATCCTCGAACGCGACCGCCGGATCGGGCGCGTCGCCGAGCGTATGGAGCAGCGACCAGAGCGCGAAGCGGCGGCCGGGTTCCTTTTCCATGCCGAATGCGGTGCCGAGCCGTTCCACGCCGCGTTCGAACGCGGCTTCTTCGAGCGTGTCGAGCTCGGTGGTGTCGAAATAATGATTGAGGAGAGCGTCCAAGTCCATCCGCCAGCGGTGCCGCGGTTGGTGGCTGCGCGCAACCCTCGGTCGTAGCCACCGCCGCGATGCGCGGCAAAAGCGCGATTCACTCTCAATAGCGTTGACAATGAGAGTGACTCGCAATAGCCGGCCCCCAACACCAAAAAAGGGGATCTGACGTGAATACCTCCCACCGCCGGCCGTCCTTCATCAAGCCGGCGTTCCTCGCCATGTCGTGCGTCGGCGCCTTCGCCAGCAGCGCCGCCTGGGCGAACGAGCCGGCCGACACCAATGCCTCCGCCGACGCTGGCGATTCGAAGGATCAGGAAATCCTGGTCAACGGCCAGCGGCTGAAGGAACAGCGCCAGGCCAAGGATGTCGCGCCGATCGTCAACACCCCGCGCTCGGTGATCCTGCTGCCCAAGGAGATCATCGAACAGACAGGTTCGGTCAATCTGCAGGATGCGCTGCGCACCGTGCCCGGCATCACCTTCGGCGCGGCGGAGGGCGGCAACCCGATCGGTGACCGTCCGTTCATCCGAGGTTTCGACAGCCAGGGCAGCATCTATGTCGACAGCGTCCGCGACATCGGTTCGCAGAGCCGCGAAGTCTTCGCGATCGAATCCGTGCAGGTCGTGCGCGGTTCGGATTCGACGCTGGGCGGGCGCGGCAGCGCCGGCGGCACGATCAACATCCTGTCGAAGCAGCCTCAGCTCGGCACGTTCGGCTCGGTCAGCGGCAGCTACGGCGAGGCCGATTTCAAGCGCGTCACCGGCGATCTGAACCTGAAGCTTTCCGATATGGCCGCCTTCCGCATCTCGGGCGTGTGGCACGATCAGGACGTCGCCGGGCGCGATGCGCTCTATTCGCGCCGCTGGGGCGTGGCACCCTCGGTCACGCTCGGCCTCGGCACGCCGACCCGCCTGACGGTCGGCTATTATTATCTCGAAAGCCACGAACTGCCCGACAGCGGCATTCCGTATCTCTATTCGATCGGCAATGCGCCGGGCACCGGCAACATCGCGTCGCGCCCGGCCATCGGCCAGATCACCACGGCCGGCGGTCGCACCGGCACCGTGTCGCGCAACACCTTCTACGGCCTCACGGATCGCGATTTCCGCGACACGAGGACGCATCAGGTGACGGTGCGGGCCGAACATGATTTCGGTGGCGTCACGCTGCGCAACACCGCGCGCTACAACCACAATTATCAGGCCTATATCTTCACCCAGCCCGACGACACGCAGGGCAACGTCTATGGCACTGCGGCCACCAACCCAACAACCGGGGCAGCCGGGACGCGTGGCGATCTGCTCACAGGTGGCTACGTGTGGCGCCGCGCCAACACGCGCTACGGCTATAGCGAGAGCCTGATCAACCAGACCGATCTGTTCGGCAAGGTCAACACCGGCAGCATCGAGCACAGCTTCTCGGTCGGCACCGAATTCGCCTGGGAAAAGACGCGGCGCGGCACCTTCGTGCTGGCGACCGGCGCGACCGCGGCTCCGCGCTGCAACACCTCGACCGTGTCGCGCTACAATTGCACCGATCTGTTCAATCCCAATCCGAGCGATCCCTGGGTCAATTACGTCAGCGATACGTCCAATGTGCAGACGCCGATCACCAAGATCGGCACCGCCGGCGAGACGCAGAACGATGCCAACACCCGCGCGGTCTATGCGTTCGATTCGATCACGATCGTGCCTGCGCTGATCGTGAACCTCGGCGCGCGCTACGATCGCTTCCAGTCGAAGCTGACGGTGCCGATCGCCAACGGCTTGCCGCCCGTGTCGCGGGTCGACGAACTGTTCAACTGGCAGGCGGGTGCGGTGTTCAAGCCGACCAAGGACACCAGCCTCTACGCCAGCTACGCTACCGCCGCGACGCCGCCCAACGCGCTGCTCGGCGAAGGGCAGGAAGGCAATGCGCTGCCCACCACGACGACCACGCAGAACCTGCTCGATCAGCTGAAGGTGCAGAAGACCAAGAGCTATGAGGTCGGGGCCAAGGCCAGCCTGTTCGGCGAGCGTTTGCAACTGGGCGCGGCGGTGTTCCAGACGGACATCACCAATGCCCGCACGCAGGTGGATGCCAATACCGTCGCCTTCCTCGGCAACACGCGCATTCGCGGCGTGGAACTGAACGTCAGCGGCACGATCCTGCCCGGCTGGACGGTGTTCGGCGGCTACACGCATCTCGACCCGAAGATTATCGATGCCGGCAACAGCGCGTTGACCGCACCCGCACTGACGCGGACGGTGGGCGGTGTCGTGATCACCGATCGCGCCGCGCAGATCGTGTACGTACCGTCGGTCAACAACGGCAAGCAGACTCCGCAGACCGCGAAGAACAGCTTCACGCTGACGAGCAATGTCGATGTCACGCCGCGCCTGCAGGTCGGCGGCACCGCGATCTACATGGATAAGCAGTTCGGCGGCTATTCCGACAATCGCAGCGCGACGCAGAATGCGGCGGGCGTGGTGACGATCAACGCCGCCACCAAGCTGCTGAGCCGCGAAATCCCGAGCTACTGGCGCTTCGATGCTCGGGCCAGCTATCGGGTCACCGACAATGTCTCGCTCAGCGTCAATGCGCAGAACCTGACCAACAAGGTGTATTTCTCGCAGGCCTATGCGAACCACTATGCGACGATCGCGCCGGCCCGTACCGTGTTCGGCACGGTAAACGTGAAGTTCTGAAGGACCGGATGACGATCGATCTCGATACGCTCAGTCCCGATGCCATCGCCGCCAGCCTCTCCGGTTCCCCGGAGGAGCGGGCGGCGTTGGTGCGTGTGGGGGCGGAGGCCGGCCTGGCCGAAGCGCAGGCGGTCTATGGCCAGATGCTGCTCGACGGCGCGGGCGTGGCCGCAGATCCGCGCGCCGCGTTCGGCTGGTTCACCAAAGCGGCGGCGCAGCATCATGTGATGGCGCTCAACATGGTCGGGCGCTGCTACGATCTCGGCTGGGGCACCGCGCCGGACAAGCGCCGCGCGGCGGAATGCTACCGCATCGCGGCGGGGCAGGGGCTGGATTGGGCGATGTACAATTACGCGACGTTGCTGGCGCTCGGCGACGGCGTCGCCGAGGACAAGGCGGCGGCACTCGACTGGCTCCGGAAAGCTGCGAATTTGGGGAATGCGAAAGCGATCAATTTCGTCGGCAGCTTCCACGAGGATGGCTGGGTCGTGGCGCGCGACATGACGGTCGCCGCCGATTGCTATGCGCGGGCGGCGGAAGGCGGCGACTTTCGCGGCCAGTTCAACCACGCCCGGATGCTCGGTGAAGCCGGGCGGATCGACGATGCGCTGATCTGGCTCGGCCGCGTCGGCGAGACGGCGACGCCGGCCTTCGTCGAAAAGGCCGCGACGTGGCTCGCGGCCTCCCCAATCTCCCGCTTCGCCACGGACGGCGTCGCGGCACTCAGGGGCGGTGTGCGATGATGATTTCCATCCCGGACGTGCTGGATGCCGATGGCGTCGCCGATATCCGCACGCTGATCGATGCCGCCGACTGGATCGATGGTAACGCCACCTCCGGTGCGCAAAGCGCGCTCGCCAAGCGCAACGAGCAATTGCCGGAGGATTCGGACGCGGCGAAGCGCGCGGGCAATCTGGTGCTCGATGCGCTGTCCGCCTCACCGCTGTTCGTCGCCGCCGCCTTGCCGCTCAAGGTCTTCCCGCCCTTGTTCAATCGCTATGCCGGCGGGCAGGCGTTCGGCATGCATGTCGACAATGCGATCCGCATCCGGCGCGGCAGTGACTTCCGCATCCGCAGCGACCTGTCAGCAACGCTCTTCCTCGAACCACCGGAGGATTATGACGGCGGCGAACTGGTGATTGAGGATCAGTTCGGCGTGCAATCGGTCAAGCTGCCTGCCGGGCATATGCTGCTCTATCCCGCCTCCAGCCTGCACCGCGTCGAACCGGTGACGCGAGGCACGCGTACCGCCAGCTTCTTCTGGATTCAGTCGATGGTGCGCGACGATGGCGCGCGACGCATCCTGTTCGATCTCGATTCCGCCGTGCAATCGGTCGCGGCGGCGCAGGGGCAGGGCGATGCGGCGGTGGTGCAGTTGACCGGCGTGTATCACAATCTCCTGCGCCGTTGGGCGGACGTGTGAAGCTTTACGTCCTCTTTTTCGCCACGTCGCTGATCGCGATGCCGGCGGTGGCGCAGACGCATGCGGACTTCGCCGGTGCACCCGATGTCGCCTTCGATTATTACGACCTGCCCGGACGTACGCTCGGCACGATCCGTGCGGCGATGCTCAAGGTGCGGCCGACCGATCCGAACGACGGACAGCGGGTCGATGCGCTGAGCAGCTGGTTCTGGCGCTGGTCCTGGCGGGGCACGGCTCGTGGATGCGATCTGACCGGCGCGACCTTGTCGTTTAGTGCGAAAGTGCGGATGCCGCGTCTCGCCGATCGAACGGTCGTGCCGGCCAACGTGCTGGCGAGCTGGGATGCCTATGTCGCGACGCTGGAGCGACATGAGTCATGGCATGTGGGCAACGGTTATTCCGGACGAGCGGAAATACTGACGGCAATCGCCGGCGCGACATGTGCCACGGCGAACGCTGCGGCGCTGGCAGCGGTCAAGCGGATCAGCGCCCGCGATGTGGATTATGATCGCCGCACCAACCACGGCATCGGTGACGGCACCGCATTTTGACCTGACGGCGCAGCATATCGACCGGGACTTTCCCCCGCTTCGCGCGTTCGACCTCGCATGATCCGCCTATTCCACGTCAGCGATGTCCATTTCGGCCGCGAGGATCGCGCGGCGGTGGCGTGGTTCGAGGCGTTGGTGAAGGCCGAACGGCCCGATGCGGTGGTGATGACTGGCGATCTCACGATGCGCGCACGCTCGGCCGAGTTCGATGCGGGGCTGGCCTGGCTGCAACGGCTCGACGTGCCGGTGACGGTCGAGGTGGGCAATCACGATCTGCCGCTATGGAACCTGTTCCGCCGCTTCCTTCGACCGTATCACCGGTATCACAAGATCGAGCGCATGATCGAACGACCGCTCGATCTGCCCGGCGTCGCGATCGTGCCGCTGGTCACGACGGTGCGGTTCCAGTTCCGCAACTGGTCCAAGGGCTATGTCTCCGGTTATCAGTTGCGAAAGACCCTGGCGCTGATCGCGGCCGCGCCGCCCGAGGCGCAGGTATTCGTCGCCTGCCATCATCCGCTGATCGAGGGGGAAACGCAGGCGACGTCCGACACGCGGCGTGGCGCACAGGCGTTCGAGGCGCTTGCCAGGGCCGGCGCGGTGGCGGTGTTGACCGGTCACGTCCACGATCCGTTCGACATCGTGCACGAGGTCGGCGGGCGTCCGCTCAGGATGATCGGCGCGGGCACGCTGTCCGAACGCACGCGCGCGATGCCGCCATGTTTCAACGAAATCCGCATCGCCGATGAAGGCTTCGACGTGAAGCTGCGTACGTTCAGTCCGGAGCCGGACGTGATCCTGCCCAAGGAGCATGTCGAGGCCTTGTAGGCGATTGCGACGCGGCTATGCTGGAGCGCATGAAGCCAGCCCTCCTGCTCGCCCTCGCGCCGCTGCTCCTCGCCGCCGCGCCCGAAGACAATTCGAAGGCGGGGGATGCCACGATCAAGGCGCGCGTCGAGCGTGTGCTGAAGGCCAGTCCGGTGATCGACGGGCATAACGACTGGGCGGAGACGTTGGTCGGTCGGGCGGGCGATGCACGCTGGTCGATGGACCTGACTAAGCTGGACCCGGCGAAATACCACACCGATATCGCGCGGCTGCGCGCCGGGCATGTCGGTGGGCAATTCTGGTCGGTCTGGGTCGATGCCAAATTGCCGGGGCCGGAACAGGTCGAACAGACGATCGAGCAGATCGGGCTGATGCACGATATCTTCCGCCGTTACCCGAATGTGTTCGAGGCGGCGACGACGGCGGCTGACGTGCGGCGTATCCAGGCGCAGGGCAGGATCGCCTCGATGCTCGGCGTCGAGGGCGGGGGGCAGATCGACGGGCGGTTCGACGTGCTGCGCGCCTATCGCCGGCTCGGCGCGTCGTACCTGACGCTGACCCATTCGCGCACGATCTCCTGGGCGGATTCGGCGACCGACGATCCGCAACATGGCGGCCTGACCAAGTTCGGCGAGGCGGTGGTGCGCGAACTCAACCGGCTCGGCATGCTGGTCGATCTCAGCCATGTCAGCGAGGGCACGATGCTCGACGCGCTGCGCGTGACCAAGGCACCGGTGATCTTCTCGCATTCCGGCGCACGCGCTGTGAACGATCATCCGCGCAACGTGTCGGACGCCGTGCTGAAGCTGGTCGCGGTGAACAAGGGCGTGGTGATGGTCGATTACGCGCCGAGCTACGTGTCCGATGCGCGCCGCCGCTGGGAGGCCGCGCGCAACGGCGAGATCGCCAGCTACAACGCGCCGCCCTTCGGTGGTCTCTATATCGGCCAGCCCGATCGCGCCAAGGCCGCGCTGGCCGAGTGGGAGAAGGCGCATCCCAAGCCGGTCGTCACCCTGGCGCAGGTCGCCGATCACATCGATCATGTCGCCAAGGTCGCTGGGCACGACAATGTCGGGATCGGATCGGATTATGACGGCGTGCCCGAAGTGCCGCAGGGCCTGAGCGGGGTCGAGACCTATCCCGCCCTGTTCGCCGAACTGGTCCGGCGCGGCTGGAGCGACGCGGATCTCGCCAAGCTGGCCGGCGGCAACGTGCTGCGCGTGATGGAAGGCGCGGAGCGAGTCGCAACGGCGATGAAGGGCGAACCGCCGGCGACGGGCACGGTGGCCGGGCTGGACGGCAAGTAAGGCCGCTCAGCGCACCGTCTGGCTGAGCGGTTCGAACACCAGACGTTCCAATATCGCCACCATATCGGGTTCGGCCCCGGGTTCGACCTCCTCTTGGCCGAGCCACCACGCCAGGATCGTCAGCGTCGCGCCGACGCCGTGGATCAGCGCCAGATCGCGCGGCAGCCCGGCGGGCATCGCCGTCTCGGTCATCCGAGCCGCCGCCAGCGCGCGGGCGGTGATCTCTCGCCGCATCGCGTCGCCCGCACCGATCAGCAGCGCATGACATAACGGCCGGCGGGTGGCGACGAACTCCGTCAGCACCTGCGCCATGCCCCGGCTGTCCTGCGCCAGCACCCTGGGCGCGATCGCCACGATCACCTCGTCCATCAACCCGTCCGCAATCTCCGCCAACAGCGCCTGCGTGTCCGGATAGTGCCGGAAGAACGTCGCATAGCCGATATTCGCGCGCTGCGTGATCGCCGTCACGGTCAGCGTCTCGAACGGCTCGGTCCCGATCAGGCTGATCAGCGCGGTTTGCAGCGCCTCTCGCGTTTTGCCGATCCGCGCATCTTCCCTTGAACTTTTCGCCGCAATGCGCATTTATGATCCACTGTATATCATAACTGGAGGCTATCATGGCGCAACCACAGCGATCGGTCCAATCCTGCCCACACCTTGCCGATACCGACGACCGCAAATCGGCGGGGATCGCGATGCGCGGCGGCATGGTGCAGGCGCGCATGATCGGGGCGGATTTCGCGGCGGCGCGCCGCGTCCTGCGTGATCCTTCGGCGCGGCAGGCGGGGTTCCTGGCCGATCTCGTCACCCGCTTCGGCACGATGCGGGCGCCGGTCCTGTATCTCAGCGGTGCCGCGCATCGCCGGCAGCGCAGCGCCACCGCGCGGTTCTTCGCGCCGCGCGTCGTCACGGCGGACTATCGCGTGCTGATGGAGCAGACCACCGGCCTGCTGGTGGACCGGCTGGTGCGCGAAGAACGCGCCGATCTCGATACGCTGTCGCTGGAACTGGCGGTGACGGTGGCGGCGGAAATCGTCGGGCTGACCAACAGCGACCCCGCCGGCATGGCGACGCGACTTGAGGTGCTGGCGAGCGGCATGCAGGAGCAGGCGACTTGGCGCGACCGGTTGCTGGGCTATCTGCGCGGTCAGGCCCGGGCGATGAACTTCTTCTACCGCGACGTGAAGCCGGCGATCCGCGCCCGCCGCCGCGCGCCGCGTGAGGACGTCATCTCGCATCTGCTCGCGGAGGGCTATAACGACCGCCAGATCCTGACCGAATGCCTGACCTACGGCGCCGCGGGCATGATCACCACGCGCGAATTCATTACCATGGCCGGCTGGCATCTGCTGGAGCGCGACGATCTGCGGCAGCGCTTTCTCGATGCCGATGAACCAGGCCAGATCGCGCTGCTTGAGGAGATCCTGCGGCTCGAGCCGGTCGTCGGCATGCTGTACCGGCGCGTCGGTGGCGACGAGGCCGGCGGCGGGAAGGGCGATGTGATCGGGATCGACGTCCGCGCGAGCAATGCGGACGAGGCCGTCGTCGGGCGCTGCCCCCATGCGATCGACCCCGATCGTGCGATCATCGGCAAAGCTGGCGGCGCGGGCATGGCGTTCGGCGATGGCGAGCATCGTTGCCCGGGCGCGCAGGTCGCGTTGCAGGAAAGCGCGATCTTCCTCGACCGGCTGTTGCGCGTGCCGAACCTGCGGCTGGTGCGGGCACCCGATATCGGCTGGAACGCGCTGATCGCCGGTTACGAATTGCGCGGCGCGACCCTGACGTGCGGTGCGACGTCTTGACCGCGATGCGCGATCGACTGGCGCGCGCAGGCGTAGCGGCGGCGGTCACGATCATGGGCGCAGGCACGGCGATGGCGGTGCCGGCCGCGCCGTCGCCGGTCGGACGCTGGATCACGCAGGATAATACGGCGATAATCGCGATCGGCCCGTGTGGGGGCGGCTTGTGCGGGCGTATCGCGCGGATCCTCCGCCGCGATCCCGGTGCCCCGGAAACCGACGTCAACAACCCCGATCCGCGCCTGCGCCATCGTCGCGCCGACAGCGTGGTCATCCTCAGCGGTTTCGTGGCGGATGGCGCACGCTGGCGCGGGCAGGTCTATGATCCGCGCAGCGGCCGGACCTATCGTTCGTTCATCGCGACGGCGGACGGCCGCACGCTGGACGTACGCGGCTGCGTGCTCATGCTCTGCCGCTCGCAGACCTGGCGGCGAGATCGCAGCGATCGCAGCGATTGATGCGGGACGATCGACAGCGATAACGAAAAAGGGCGGCCCATTTCTGGACCGCCCCTTCGCGACTGGGTGAACCGAAAAAGCTTAGCGCTTCGAGAACTGGAAGCTCTTGCGCGCCTTCGCCTTGCCGTACTTCTTACGCTCGACCGTGCGGCTGTCGCGGGTCAGGAAGCCTGCTGCCTTCACCGGAGCGCGCAGGATCGGCTCGTACTTGGTGATCGCCTGGCTGATGCCGTGCTTGACCGCGCCGGCCTGGCCCGAAAGACCACCGCCCTTGACGGTGCAGTTGACGTCGTAGGCACCTTCGCGCTCGGTCACACCGAACACCTGGTTGATCACGAGACGCAGCGTCGGACGTGCGAAATACACTTCCTGGTCGCGGCCGTTGATCGTGATCTTGCCGGTGCCGGGCTTGATCCACACGCGGGCGACCGCATCCTTGCGGCGACCGGTAGCATAGGCGCGGCCCTGCTTGTCGATGATCTGCTCGCGCAGCGGCATCGGCTCGCGCTCGATCACCGGAGCGGCGGGTGCGTATTCGTCACCGGCGAGGACGGGCGTGCTGCCCTGGCCGTTGTTCGAGGTGGCCGGAGCCTGGCCGGTCAGGCCGGCGAGATCGGAAAGCGACTGGCGGTTGTCGGTCATTATGCGCCCACCTTGTTCTTGCGGTTCATGCTGCCGATGTCGAGGACCTGCGGGTCCTGAGCGGCATGGGGATGTTCGCTGCCGGCGAAGACGCGCAGGTTGCGCATCTGCTCACGGCCGAGCGGACCGCGCGGGATCATGCGCTCGATCGCCTTTTCGATGATCCGCTCCGGGAAGCGACCCTCGAGGATCTTGCCGGCCGGAACGCCCTTGATGCCGCCGGCATAGCCGGTGTGGCGGTAATAGATCTTGTCCTTGAGCTTGTTGCCCGTGAACTTCACCTTGTCGGCGTTGATGATGATGACATTGTCACCGCAATCGACGTGCGGGGTGAAGCTCGGCTTGTGCTTGCCGCGCAGGACGTTGGCGACGATCGACGCCATGCGGCCGACTACCAGACCATCGGCATCGATAATATGCCATTTCTTCTCCACCTCGTACGGCTTGACCGACTTGGTGGTCTTCATCAGCGCCTTCATGGCAGACCTTCCAGGTTAAACAGAACGCGCCGCCCGTTTCCGAACAGCGCGAATGCAGGCCTAATGATGGGGGAGGGCCGTGAAGTCAAGCTTTGCGCCGGTTTCCTGACGGGTATTATGATACCATGTGTTGCGATCAGGCGCGGCGCAGCTGCCCGATTGCATGTGCGCCCCACACCGCAGCCACCAGCAGCAGCGCGCCGACCAGCTGGTGCAACGCGGCCAGCGTGATGTTCACGTCGCTCATCACGGTAGCGATACCGAGCAGGATCTGCACGCCGAGTGCGGCATGGATGGCGATCGCCGCCTGGCGCTGTCCCGCCCGCTTCACCGTGCGGGCCAGAACGACGAGGGCGGCGAAGGCGACCCACGCCCACCAGCGATGGATGAAATGGACGATCGCGGGATCGCCGAACAGCATCGTCACGATCGATTCGCCGCTGTTGTTGGCACCGGGAAAGATCGCGCCGTTCATCAGCGGCCAATCGTGCGCCACCAGCCCGGCCCGCAATCCGGCCATCAGCGCGCCGTAGAGGATCTGCACGAACAGCACGATACCGACCGTGACGGTGAGCGCCGTCAGCCGCGTCGTCCGCACCTCCCGCCGCCGCGCCAGCGCGCGCAGGTCGAGCGCGGTCCACACCATCCCGGCCAGCGTGAACAAAGCGGTCAACAGATGCGTGGCGAGCCAGCCGGGCGCGACCGCTGTGCGATCGGTCAGTCCTGAACGGACCATCAGCCAGCCGAGCGTCCCTTGCAGCAGGATCAGCGAAAACAGGGCCACCAATCGCAAGGCATAACCGCGCGGGATCTGTCGCCGCACCGCGAACCAGATCAGCGGCAACAGGAAAGCCATGCCGATGAACCGCCCGAGGAAGCGGTGGAGATATTCCCAGAAGAAGATCGCCTTGAACCCGGCCAGCTCCATCCCGGCATTCAGCTGGGTATATTGCGGGATCTTGCGGTAATTGGCGAATTCGGCCTGCCACTGCGCATCGGTGAGCGGCGGCACGATGCCGGTGATCGGTTTCCAGTCGGTGATCGACAGGCCGGATTCGGTCAGCCGAGTGATCCCGCCGACGACGACGATCAGCACGATCAGTGCCGCGACGATGAACAGCCAGTTGGAGAGTGCGCGCGGGCGGGCGGAGGAGTCGGTGGAAGCCTTAAGCATGACGCCGCATACTTGAGCGTGGTGAACCCGTCTATGATCGTCGATCGGCATTTGGCGCTTGAAATGTTGGAACGGCGTTGGAGGGTTGCGCGACGCGATCGCAACGGGCGTTTCGCGTGACTTTGTGTGAACTTCGGTGGTTGAAACCCTTCTAACGGACATGTGGTGCGCACGGATAAAATCCGTCGCATGATATATTGTAACTTGCGCAATCCCGTGCCATATCCGCCGCACGATGTCGTCCCATGCACACCCCCGTTATCTCGAGTGGATCGAGTCGCATGCCGATCGCCTGGCGATCGGGCTGTCCGGGCTGTGCATGGTGCATTGCCTAACCAGTGCTGTGTTGCTCGCCTTGCTGTCCACGGCGGGTGGGCTGCTCAATCCTCTGGTCCACGAGGTTGGGCTGACGATCGCGATCGGGTTCGGCATTCTCGCGCTCGGCCGCGGGATCGTGCAGCACGGTTATATGATGCCGGCGGCGGTCGGCGCGCTGGGCCTGGGCATCATGGCCGGTGCGATGAGCCTGCCGCATGACAGTTCGGGCAATGAGACGATCTGGACTTTGGTCGGTGTCGGCCTGCTCGCTCTGGGCCATGATCTCAACCGTCGCGCGGTGAACTGACCCTCTGGCAACTTGCCGCACGCGATCCGAAGGCTTACGTTCCCGTCATGGCCGCGCATCATCACCATCACGAACCGCAGGGCCAGGATCTGGCCACCGCAGCACAGGCGACGCTGGAGAAATCCGGTGAGCAATGGACCGCGATGCGCGCACAGATCTTCAAGGCGCTGGCCGCGTTCGACAAGCCCGCCTCGGCCTATGACATCGCCGAGGCGGTGTCGAAAGCGGAGGGGCGCCGCGTCGCCGCCAACAGCGTGTACCGCATCCTCGATTTGTTCGTGGCCTCGAACCTCGCCCGCAAGGTGGAGAGCGCCAACGCCTATGTCGCCAACGCGCATCCGGATTGCCTGCACGACTGCATCTTCCTGGTGTGCGATTCGTGCGGCAACACGGTGCATCTGGACGACGACGTCATCACGCGTGGCGTGCGATCCGCGGCCGAAGCGACCGGCTTTTCACCGATCCGTCCGGTGATCGAAGTGCGCGGCACCTGCGCGGAGTGCGACGCGCCGGGTTAGAGGAGTTAGACCAGCGCCTTGCCCATGCGCACGCCGGGCACCGCCGGTCCGTCCGCAGCCATCTTCATCACCCGTTCGATCGGGGTGTAGCCGCAGGCCAGGTACAGGGGTTCGCCGGCCAGCGTCGCCATCATCTCCGCCCGCCGGAACCTAGCTGCACGCGCCGCGCCTTCGGCCAGGGACAGGATCAAACGGCCAACACCGCGCCGGGTGAAGGCCGGATCGGTATACATCGCCCGGATACGTGCCGGTTCGGTGGCGGGGTCGAGCAGGCGATCGTCGCGCAGTGCAGCGCTATGGTTGCCGCCATAGAGCGTCGCGCGGCGACTCCATCCACCGCATCCGGCCAGGGCGCCGTCCTGCTCGACCAGAAAATACGTGCCGTCGGTTACGAGCTGTGTGTCGAGCCCCATGCTGAGCCGGCTTGCTGCGACCTGTTCCGGGGTGAGAAACGACGTCTGTAGCGACTCGATCGCGCGCGCCATCAACGCAGCGATGGCGGGGATGTCGGCGGACGCGGCAATACGGTGTGTGAAGCTCATGGCTGATCTGTCCACGACTGGTGCAGGATACGTCAAGAATGGGTGCGCTTCGGTGCCAGTTGATGCAGGGCAATCGACACGCCATTTGGTGTGGTCTAGACGGGATTGATGTCTGACGTCAGCCCCACGCCGCTTCTCGATACCGTATCGATGCCCGCCGATCTTCGCCGCCTCGAAATTGGCCAGTTACGCCAGTTGGCGGACGAGTTGCGGGTCGAGACGAT
>NZ_JAXOJL010000008.1:0-230944 GCF_036663755.1 Parasphingomonas caseinilytica | reverse complement strand
GAAGGACTGGCGCCGTGTCGCCACACGCTATGATCGATGCCCAACCGTCTTCTTCTCAGCCATCGCGCTCGCCGCAACCGTCATCTTCTGGCTCTGATCAACGAGTCCTGAGCCTAGCCCCGGCGTGCGTGACAACACGTTCGATTATGCCGGCTACCGTATCAAGGGCGCGCTGGAATATCGCTTCGACGACGGCGGCTACATCCGCATCTCGGCCAAGGGCGGCAATGTCGAGAACGCTTATTATGCCGATCAACCGTATCGCTTCACCAACGGCAAGCCGGGCAGCATCCCCAGCCTCGACACGCAGTTTGGCAATGTCGGCGGCGACGCCTTCGGCAACATCGCGGTGCCGGTTTCGACCTTCGCCCATTCCAGCGGTTTCCGCGAATTCCGCTACAGCGACGGCGTGAAGGCCAAGACCGCGCAGGGCCGGCTCGATTTCGAAAAACCGCTGGGCGAATCGATCACCCTGTTCGGCCATGGCCGCTACCTGAAATATTCGTACGACTTCAACGGCCTGTTCCCCGGCTCGGGCACCGGCAATGCCGGTCTCACCAGCGCGGTGAATTACCTCACCTATCGCCCGACCGGCACCGCCGTGTCGCCGATCAACGACGTGCTGGGCCTGGGCATCGCGGCCTTCCCGAACACCGCGCGCTTCGGCATCAAGAACCTGCGCACCGGCGTCCTGCTCGGCGCGAACCAAACGGCGGCGCTCAACGCGCTGAACGGCAACGGCTTCCTGCAGCGCACGACGCTCAACCATGATTCCATCGACGGACGCGATCTCGGCATCAATGCCGGCGGCACCTGGCAGTATGAATCGGGCGGCCTGAAGAACTCGCTGACCGTCGGCGCGATGTACTACAACGTGAAGCGCGTCCAGGATCAGTCCGCGACCGCCAGCGTCGTCAACGACGTCCGCACCAACAGCGACATCTACGACATCGTCGCGCTGGACGCGAACAACAACGTCATCGGCACGCTGAGCGACAATGGCCTGGTCTCCTACGGCGATTGGGGGGCAGGCATTCGCGAGCGCAAGGATTCGACCTTCTCGCTCTACGCCAACGACGAATTGTCGATCGGCGATCTGCACCTCGATGCCGGCATCCGTTGGGAAAGCGACACCGCCACCGCGTTCGACGGGCAGACCGCCGCCATCAACCAGTCGGTCCAGCCGGGCGTTGTCGGCGTGGTCCGCACGGTCGGTTCGACGTTCAATGGCGTCTATGCTCCGGCCAATTCAATGATAACCGGCCCGGACGGCAAGATCACCCGGTCGAAAGCGTCGTATACGGTGGGCGCGAACTATCAGTTCACGCCGAACCTGGCGATCTATGCGCGCTTCGCCGATGGTTTCCAGACCAACAACATCGATCCGGTTACGACGATACGGTTGTATGAGGCTGGCATCCGGTATCAATATGGCCGAATTTTCACCGGCTCCGCGACGGTGTTCCGCACCGATTTCAAGGATCAGAGCTATAATTTCGCCGATCCGATCAACCCGACGATCCAGAGCAACATCAGGGCCGATCTGCGCACCAAGGGCGTCGAACTCGATCTGAACGTCCGGCCGATCGAGTGGTTCTCGCTTGATCTGCAAGGCGTGTTCCAGGACCCCAAGCTCGTCAATCTGGCGATCAACGGCGCAAATCAGGCCGGGTTCGAAGGCAACCGGCCGGAACGCACCCCGGCCCGTCTGTTCACGATCACCCCGACCGTGAAACTGCCGAACGGCCTGGGCGAAGTGTATGGCCGCTACAAATATGTCGGCAAGATCTTCGCCGATGCCGGCAACGGCGTGGCCTTGCCGAGCTACGGCGTGACCAGCGTCGGCGTCACGTTCAACATCAGCGAGAAGCTGCAGGCGAACTTCAATGCCGACAACATCTTCAACGTCGTCGGCCTGACGGAAGGCAATCCGCGCCAGGGCCAGACCCAGGCGATCACCGACGGGTATTTCTACGCTCGCGGCATCGTCGGCGCGACTTACGGCGGTTCGATCACGTTCAAGTTCTGATCGGCCGGCAAGACGAGATCGGGCGCGCGGCGGCTGGCAGGCCGACCGCGCCTTCGTCATTCTGGAACGCGAAGGAGACGGTTATGCGGCGTTATGTGCAGGGTATCGCGGCCGGCGCTCTGGTGCTGGCGGGCAGCCAGAACATGGCGGCGAACGGGCAGGCCGCGGCAAAGCCGGAACTCGCCTACAATCTGGTCGAGGGACAGAATCTCAACGCCTTCGTGCGCGACGGCAAGGTCGCCGCGCACCTGCTCCTGCGCAACGGTACCGATCCACGCATCCTTATCGCCTTCCCCGCCGGCAATAGCGGCGTCGGCCTGTGGTTCGCGCCGCTCGCCGCGCCCGCGACGTGGCGGCTCGATCAGGCCCCCGCGCCGGTGACGCTGGCCGATGCCAAGGGCCGGCCATTGTACGGCATCGCCACCACCGCCTCGCTGGCGACGCCGCGACTGGCGATCAAGCGGGCCGTGCTGTCGAACGTACGGTTCCTGCGCGACTATCAGGCGGTCGGCCGGTTCCCCGACGCGGTCGCAACCCCGCTGCGGATCGAGGGATCGCGGCTGTTGTATCAGCGTGACCGAGTCGATGGCGCGCCGGGTTATCGGCTCGAGGTCGCGGTGCTGGAGGGGCGGATCGCCGATGGCGCGATCCTCGCGGGCGCAAGCGGACGCATCACCCTGCGGATCGTCGCCGCGAGCGGCGATACGCCGCTGACCGGCCTGACCAAGGCCGAACTGCTCAACGCAAACGCGGCGCGCGATCCCGCCGCGCGCGATGCGCTGGCCTTTCTCAGCTACCGCGAGAAATTCCTCGCCGGATCGTGGCGGTTCGACACCTATTTCGGGCGCGACACGCTGATGTCGGTGCGGCTGCTGATGCCGGCGCTGCGCGGACCCGCAATCGAGGCCGGATTGGGCGCGGTGCTCGCCCGCCTGAATCCTGCGGGTGAAGTCGCGCACGAAGAGGGCCTGTCCGAATTCGCGATCATCGATCATCGACAGAACAAGCAGCCCGGCGGCGATACGCCGACGCTCGATTACGGCATGATCGACGACGATTACATGCTGGCACCGGTCGCGGGCGATTATCTGCTCGATCACGCCCCCCGCCGCGATGCGCTCGCCTTCTTGGCGCGCGCGGTGCCGAGTGCGGGGCAGCCGGGCAGCAGCGCGACGGCGGGTGCCTTGCTCGTCCGCAACCTGCGCTTCGTGCTGGCCGCCGCCGAACCGTTCGCCGCCAGGCCGGATCGGCGGCGCCTGATCGCGATCCACGAAGGCCGGCTGACCGGACAGTGGCGCGACAGCGAGGAGGGGATCGGCCGGGGCCGCTATCCCTATGACGTCAACGCCGTGTTCGTCCCCGCCGCATTGGAGGCCGGCGCGAAGCTGCTGCGGGCCGGTTTGCTCGATCCGTATCTTACGCCCGCCGACCGCATGTCGTTCGGACGCGCCGACGCGATGGCACGGGTCTGGCGCGATCAGGCACCGCACCTGTTCCGCGTCGATGTCGCGCCCCGCGAAGCCGCCGAACAGGTGAAGCTTTATGCCGCGCGCGTCGGCGTGCCCGCCGCGCCGGCGCTCGCCGCGCTGATGGGCAAGCCGCTGACGTTCCATGCCATCTCGCTCGATGCGCAGGGCGCGGCGGTGCCGATCATCAATTCCGACGATGGTTTCATGCTGTTGTTCGGCCATCCGTCACCCGCCGATCTCAACACCTATGTCGGCGCACTCGCCCGCCCCTTCCCGGCTGGCTTGATGACCGATATCGGTCTGCTCGTCGCCAATCCCGCAATCGCAACCCCGGTGGTGCAGGATCGCTTCGCCCCGGCCGCCTATCACGGCGCGGTGGTGTGGTCGTGGCAGCAGGCGCTGTTCGCCGCCGGCCTCGAACGGCAGTTGGCACGGCGCGATCTGCCCGCCACGACGCGATCGATCCTGCTCGATGCGCAGAGCCGATTGTGGCGCGCGATCCAGGCGACGCGCGCGACGCAGAGTTCCGAACTGTGGTCCTGGGCCTATGAAGGCGGGCGCTACCGCGTCGTGCCGTTCGGTGCTGGCAAGCAGGACGTGGACGAATCGAACGCCGCGCAATTGTGGAGCACGGTGTATCTCGCGGTGCAGCCGCCGCGTGCGCCTAGCCGGCGGACAGGAAAGCGGTGACGGTCAGCCGGCCCGTCACAGGGTCGGCGCTGAGCGGCGCATGCGGGGAAATCGCCCCGCTGTGCAGCAGCGCGCTGCGATAGATCACGGCACGATTGTAGCGCGCCTCCACGTCGGCGATGCGCTCGAACAAAGGCGTGCTGCCGCCTGGATACGCCGGAGACGGCTCGCCGCTCTCGCGTAATTCGCCATTCAACCGCGCCAGATAATCGGTCGATCGCGCGGCATCGATCGTCTCGAAGCCGCTGGCGCGGTGCCGGAAGAATGCGGTGCCGTCGTCGCTTTCCGGTGCAAGGTAATGGACCAAAGCGATCCGGCCCGGCTGCACCGCATCGACATGCGGCAAGCGCTGCGCGACGGTGAGATCGGACGGCGGCGTGGTGACGATCGAGAAGCTCGCATCGATCAGGTCGATCGCCCCGGCATGGCCGAACACCCCGGACAGGATCGTCGTCAGCACCGGGCGCACCCGGGCGAAATAGTCCGCCGGGAGGCGCGCGCGAATGCCCGGATAATTACGCTGCGCCGCTGCGAACGGGGTCTTCTGCGCGAACTGGCGCAAGGCATCCGGATCGGGATGGAAGCCGTCGACGATGACGATCGGCTGTTGCTCGGTGCCGATCCGCCGCGCGACGATCTCGGGGCGGATCATCCGGCCCCCGCGCCAGCCATCGCCCCGGCCGCCGCCCCGGCCGCTGCCCCGGCCATCGCCTTCGCCAACGCATCGTCGTGGCGCGGCAGCGTGGGCGCGGCGCGCGCGATCACGTCGGCGATCTGGCGCACCTGCGCCATGTTGGTTGCCGGATCGAGTATATCGGCGAGCGGATTGTAGTTCTCCGCCGTGATCCCCTGTCCGGCCAGCACCGCCAGCCAGCTCGCATCGCGGAACAATTCGTCGCTGCCCAGCATCAGCCGTCCCGATCGGCGATACTGCGCCTCGCGCGCGATCAGGCTCTCGGGCAATCGCATCTCCCGCCGCTCGACCCACATGGGTTCGGTGCGATGCTGCGCATGATAATGCAGGATCAGGAAATCCTTGATCCCGTCCATATCGGCATTCAACAGCGCGTTGAACTGATCGGCCAGCGCCGGGTCGCAATCGCGGTCGGGGAATAGGGTCAGCAGCTTGGCGATGCCGCTCTGGATCAGGTGGATGCTGGTCGATTCCAGTGGCTCGAGGAAACCCGAGGACAGGCCTATCGCGACGACGTTGCCGATCCATGCCTGCCGCCGCGTGCCCGCCTTGAAACGCAGCATCCGTGGCTCGGCCAAAGCCTCTCCGTCGAGATTGGCGAGCAATGTCGCCGCCGCCTCGTCATCGCTGATGAACCGGCTCGCATAGACGTAGCCGTTGCCGGTGCGGTGCTGCAACGGGATGCGCCATTGCCAGCCGGCCGAGCGCGCGGTCGATCGGGTATAGGGCGTGGTCTCGGCGACGCGCGCGCACGGCACCGCCACCGCGCGATCGCAGGGTAGCCAGTGCGACCAATCCTCGAACGTGCCCTCCATCGCGCCGTCGATCAACAGCGCGCGAAAGCCCGAGCAATCGATGAACAGATCGCCATCCAGACGCTCGCCGCGCTCGGTCGTCAGCGCGGAGACGAAGCCGGTCTGCACATCGCGATCGACCTTGCCCAGCTTGCCCTCGACCCGCACCACGCCGGCCGCCTCGGCGATGCCGCTCAGGTGCTTAGCATAAAGGCTGGCGTCGAAATGATAGGCGTAGCCCAGCGTCGAAAGGATCGAGCGCGCATCGCCCGTCGGCTTGGCGAACCGGTTGTCCGCCGCAAGCCGGCCCGCAAGCGAAAAGGCCGATAGCGGTAGGTCCAACCCCGCCGCCCGCGCCTTGAACCAGCGATGATGAAACGCGACGCCGGGCAGTCGTGCGCCGAACTCGCCGAACGGGTGAAAGTAACGGTGCCCCGGGTGCAGCCAATCGACGAACTCGATCCCCAGCTTGAAGCTCGCCTTCGTCGCGCGGAGGAATTCGGCCTCGTCGAGACCGATCAATTCGTTGAACCAGTGGATCGTCGGGATCGTCGCCTCCCCGACGCCGACCGTGCCGATCTCCTCGGATTCCAGCAGCGTGATGCGCACTGCCGGTCCGAACGATCGCGCCAGCGCGGTGGCCGTCATCCAGCCTGCCGTTCCACCACCCAAAATGACGACCGAGCCTATCCTGCGTGATGCGGGCATCGGTGCATCCGCCGCTCCTGAAATCATCTTCAGCATCCTCGACATTCTTGTGATCGTGCAGATCGAACAATGCCGCCGACGCTAGCGTAATCGGCTCAGAAAGCGATATTTTATCGGTGGAGCGACAGGTGGATGCGCCGTCTTATTGCGCCGCGATCATCTCTGTCATTTCGGCTTCGCTCACCACCTCGGCATATTTCGCCTGCAGGTCGAACAGGTTCGCCTCGTGCGGTGCGGGATCGCGATCGCCGCAGGCTTCGCGAACGATGACGTCTCGGACGACGACCTGTCCGGTGGCAATCTGATCGCGTCATGAACCGCGCGGACATCGTCTTTGCGGTTCGGCGTATCCGGGGTAAGATGGGCGCATGATCCGTTCAAAGCCATCTCATCGTCTCGGTCTTCCGCTGGGCATCGCCCTGATCTTGGGCTGGTCGGGCCACGCCTCTGCCCAGGCACAGGATATACCAGCGCCGACGACGTCGCAGGTCGTACCGTCCCTCGCCAGCGACGCGATTCGCCTGAGCGACGCGGAACGCAACGCGATTCTGGACAGCAACACCGTCGAAAGCGCGGCCGTTGCACGTGGCGAAGCGGGCAAGTCGGGCCTCGCCAAACTCGGCATCCATGGCGAGATGGGCGTCATGGTCGGATCGAACGGAACGCGCGGCATCTATGGCGTGGCAGAGATTCCGCTCGGTGAAAACGCGGGCGCAGTAGTGTCGTTCGAATCCAGCCGGTTCGGCGGCTATCGGCACAGGTCCAACACCGCGCCCTGAGTGCTGAAAACTACTTCGCGCAGTCCTTCAAACCATAACGCTTCCACGCAGCATCGGATCGCACCCCCGCTTTTGCCTTGATCAGCGTGCAGGCCAGATCGCGCTGATCCGGCAGCGTGCACTTCGCGACGATGAACGGCCCCTCATTGCCGGCGGGCAGGCAGGACACCTTCTGGCCCATCGTCAGCCCGGCCAGGATGCCACGCGCCTTTTTCGGCACGAGCGCGCCTGTTTCCAGCCCGGCGATGCGGATGCTGGTCTTGTCGCTGCAGACGAGCGTAGTGCCATCCGGCACACCGGCGACGAGACACAGGATCGTGGCAGCCATCATGATAGATCGTCCTCAATATTGACGCGCGGGGCGCCGGAATAATCTGCGGAACGCCTAGCGCTTGATCCGCGGCCGGCCCATGAAGTCCTGCTTGCCCAGCTTCACCCCCTGCGCCCGCAGAATCGCGTAAGCGGTGGTCGCATGAAAATAGAAGTTCGGCTGCGAGAAGGAGAGCAGGAAATTCGCGCCGGTGAACGGCAATATCGTTTCGCCGAACGCGAATTGCGTATCGCTGTCCGCCAATGCGTCGATGCTTTCGCGATCCAGCCCCTTCAGACTGGCGATCGCCCCCTGCAGCACGTCGTGGAGCCCGGCAAAGTCGGTCGGCCATGCCGACCGGTCCGGAGAAAAGCTGCCCGCCTTCACGCCGTCGATCCCGCCGACCGAATGCGCCGCGCAGGATTTCACCTGATAGCCGAACGGCAGCATGTCCGGCGCCAGCCGGGCATCGATCAGATCCGCTTCCGCCCGACCCTGTTCGACGCAAAACGCCTGCGCCTTGTCGAGCAGCGCATCGACCGCCCCCAGAATCTGCAGGTTGGACGGCACGACGGCATCGTAGAGTGAAAACGGCATGATCCTGCTCCAACTATTATGCCGGGCTTATGCGCGTCCTTTACCACCACGTCCACGCGGACGTCGCCTTCTGTTCTACGCCTCTTGGGCAAGCACACGCCATTTCCCCCGAGATCCATTTCACCCGAGACAAGGTGCGCGCCGCGCTCTAGCCTGCGCGCTGATCTTTCGGGAAGGTGACGGCACATGCGGCGACTGGCTTTGGCGACGGCGATCCTCGCTGCGATTACCGGCAGTGCACACGCCGCCGATACCGCCAGCCCCGCCGCGCAGGCCCAGGCGCTGGAGATCGCAAAGCGCGCCATCGCCTTCCGTTCGGTCACCGGCCCCGGCAACCAGACGCCGCAGCTCGCCGCCTATCTCAAATCGGTGCTGGTTGCCGGCGGATTCGCCGATGCCGATATCAGCATCACGCCGGTGGACGACACCGCCTATCTGATCGCGCGCTGGCGCGGCAGCGATGCCAAGTCCAAGCCGCTGGTCATCTCTGGCCATATCGACGTGGTCGAGGCGAAGCCGGCCGACTGGCAGCGCGATCCCTTCACCCCGGTGGTCGAGAACGGCTATCTCTACGGCCGCGGCGCGACCGACATGAAGCTCGACGCCGCGCTCGCCATGGCCGCTCTGCTGCAACTCAAGAAGGACGGCTACAAACCACGCCGCGACATCGTGCTCGAATTTTCGGGTGACGAGGAAACCGCGATGAAGACGTCGGCGCTGATCGCCGAGAAATTGAAGGACGCCGATATCGTCCTCAACATCGATGGCGGCGGCGGCGCGCTGGACGAGAAGACCGGCAAGCCGCTGTACTGGACGTGGAACGGCGCGGAAAAGACCTATGCCGATTTCGAGCTGACCGTCACCAATGCCGGCGGCCATTCCTCCGCCCCGCGCAAGGACAATGCCATCGTCCAGTTGTCGCGCGCGCTGGACAAGATCGGCGCGTATCAGTTCAAGCCCGAGGTCAGCGACCTGACCCGCGCCTATTTCGCCACCGCCGCGAAATACGAACAGCCGGCCATCGCCGCCGCGATGAAGGCCTTCGCCGCCGATCCGGAGGACAAGGCCGCGATCGCCACGCTAACCGCCGATCCCGGTTTCATCGGCAAGATCGGCACGACCTGCGTCGCGACGATGGTGAATGGCGGCCATGCGCTGAACGCCCTGCCGCAACGCGCCAGCGCCAACATCAACTGCCGCATCTTCCCCGGGCATCAGCCCGACGCGATCATGGCCGAACTGGCTAAGGTCGCCGCCGACCCGGCGGTGACATTCAAGAACGTCACCGAAGGCGCAGTGCCCAACGACGCCTCGCCGATGCGCGCCGATTTCGTCGCGGCGGTGCAGACCGCGATGAGCAAGATCTATCCCGGCGTGCCGGTATTCCCCAGCATGGCATCCGGCGCGAGCGACAGCATGTGGTTCCGCTATCACAAGGTGCCGAGCTATGGCGCGAGCCCGGTGTTCATCAAGGGATCGGACGATTTCAGCCACGGCCTGAACGAGCGCACGCCGGTGAACAACATCGCCCCCGCGATCACTTATTACCTATCGCTGTTCCGGACGCTGTCGAAATAACATGGCGCGCCGCTTCGCCGATCTGCCCCAAACCGATCCGCCGGCCGATCCCGACGCCGATTGGAGCCTGCCCGGCTGGCTCTACACCGACGCGGAATATTTCGAGGTCGAGGTGGCGCGCGTCCTGCGCCCGTCATGGCAAATCGTCTGCCATGTCAGCGATATTCCGAACGTCGGCGATTACCATACGCTCGATTATATCGGCGAAAGCGTGATCGCCGTGCGTGGCGAAGACAATGAGGTCCGCGCCTTCGCAAATGTCTGCCGCCACCGCGCGATGCGGCTGGTGGAAGGTCCGGCGGGCGGCGCGAAGAAGCTGGTCTGCCCCTATCACGCCTGGGCGTACGAACTCGACGGCCGTCTGACCGGTGTGCCGATGCGCAAGGATTACCCTGCGCTCGACATGGGCAAGATGGGCCTCGTACCCGTCGGCGTGGAAATCTGGAACGGCTTCGTGTTCGTCCGCCTCGAGGATGACGGCGGCCCCTCGGTGACCGAGATGATGGCCCCCTACACCCCCGAAATCGCACCGTACCGGTTCGAGGATCTGCGCGCGATCGCCCCGGTCCGCACGCGCACCCGTGCGGTGAACTGGAAGAATGTCGGCGACAATTATTCCGACAATCTCCACATCCCGGTCGCCCATGCCGGCCTGACGCGACTGTTCGGCAAGAGCTATGCGATCGAAGCGGAACCGTTTGTCGACAAGATGTCCGGCTATCTCGCCGATCGCCCCTCCGCCGATCCATGGGAGCGGATATACCAGACGCACCTGCCCCGCGCGGAGCATCTGCCCGAGAGCCACCAGAAGCTGTGGCTCTATTACAAATTGTGGCCGAACATGGCGTTCGACATCTATCCCGATCAGGTCGATTTCATGCAGTGGCTGCCGCTGACGCCGACCATTTCGCTGCTGCGCGAGATGACCTTCGCGCTGCCCGACGACAGGCGGGAAATGAAGGTCGTGCGCTACGCCAACTGGCGCATCAACCGCACCGTCAATGCCGAGGACACCTGGCTGATCGAGCGCGTGCAACAGGGTATGGCGTCGCAATCCTACGATGTCGGCCCAATCGGCCGCAGCGAAGTGTGCCTGCGCAGCTTCGCGCGGAAGATCAGGGAGCGGACCCCGGAGGCGAGGCTGCACCGTGCGCCTCCGGCGGGGTGGAGCAAGCGGCCGAGGGCATTGGAATAACCCCTCTCCCATCGGGAGAGGGAGGGGCCCGCCGCGCAGCGGTGGGAGGGTGAGGGTGATGGATGGCGCGGCGGCTCGTATTTGGGTCGCCCTCACCCAACCCTCTCCCAAAGGGAGAGGGCTTTAAGAATGACCAAACAATACGACGCACTCATCATCGGCGGCGGCCACAACGGCCTGGTCTGCGCTTTCTACCTCGCCCGCGCCGGCCTCAAAGTGCGCGTGCTCGAACGCCGCCACATCGTCGGCGGCGCGGCGGTCACCGAGGAATTCCACCCCGGCTTCCGAAATTCGACCGCCAGCTACACCGTCAGTCTGCTGCGCCCCAAGGTGATCCGGGACATGCGCCTGCACGAACGCGGCTGGCGCATCATCGAGCGCACGATCAGCAACTTCTTCCCGCATGACGACGGCTATCTGAAGCTCGGCGGCGGGCAGGCGCGCACCCAGGCCGAATTCGCCCGCTTCTCCCCCAGGGACGCCGAGACCTTCCCGAAATACGAACAGGCGCTCGAACAGGTCGCCGCCGTGCTGCGCGACATGGCGCTGAAGACTCCGCCCAATGCCGGCGGTGGCCTGCGCGCGCTGATCGCCGCCGCCGCGCAAGGCAAACGCCTCGCGGGCATGAGCATCGAGGCGCAGCGCGACGTGATGGACCTGTTCGTCAAATCGGCACGCGGCTTCCTCGATAGCTGGTACGAGAATCCGTTCATCAAGGCCGCCTTCGGCTTCGACGCGGTGGTCGGAAACTATGCCAGCCCCGATACGCCGGGCAGCGCCTATGTCCTGCTCCACCACGTCTTCGGCGAGGTGAACGGCAAGCTCGGCGCCTGGGGGCACAGCGTCGGCGGCATGGGCGCGATCAGCGATTATATGGCCGAGGCGTGTGTCGAAGCGGGCGTCGAGATCAGCCTCGAAGCGCCGGTCGCCCGCGTGCTGGTGGATGGCAACAAGGCCGCTGGCGTAGTACTGGAGTCCGGCGAGGAGATCGCCGCGAAGATCGTCGCCGCCAATGTCGGCCCGGCCTTGCTGTTCCGCCAACTCGTCAACCGCGCCGACATGACACCCGAATTCGCCCGCCGGATGGACAATTTCAAGGCCGGTTCCGGCACGTTCCGCATGAACGTCGCGCTCAGCGAACTGCCCGATTTCAGCGTTCTGCCCGGCTCCGTGAAGGCCGAACATCACACCGCCGGGATCATCATTTCGCCCACGCTCGATTACATGGATCGGGCCTTCATCGACGCTAAGGCGTTCGGCTGGTCCAAAACGCCGATCGTCGAGATGAAGCTGCCGACATCGGTGGACGACAGCCTTGCCCCACCCGGCCAGCACATCGCCAGCCTGTTCTGCCAGCAATTCGCACCCGAACTCCCCGACGGCCGTTCGTGGGACGACGAACGCGAGGCGGCGGCGGAAACGATCATCGACACGGTGACGCGCCACGCGCCCAATTTCCGCAAGTCGATCATCGCCACGCAGATCCACTCGCCGCTCGATCTGGAACGCAAGTTCGGCCTGATCGGCGGCGATATCATGCACGGCCATATGAGCCTCGACCAACTCTGGGCCGCGCGCCCGGTGCTGGGCCACGGCGATTATCGCAGCCCGATCAAGGGCCTGTATATGTGCGGCGCGGGCACGCATCCCGGCGGCGGCGTCACCGGCGCGCCGGGGCATAACGCGGCGCACGAGATTTTACGGGATCGTAGCCTGTTGGGGCGGGTGTTCGGCTGAAACGGTATCAACGGGCGATGCGCGTTTCGCCCACCAATATAGCGGCCAGCCGGTCAGCATCAGCACGAACCCCCATGCGCTCGCCTCCACGCCCGCGCCCCACATCGCCCAGCCGCTGAAACCGAGCCCGAGCGTCGCGGGCATCACCGCCACCCGCCGCACCAATGCCGCCAGGCAGATCGCGGCATAGAGCCACAGCGCCACGCAGGTCGTCAGCAACGCGGCGAATTGAAATGCGCCGCTCAGCGACCGGCTGGCGGTGGAGACGACGAGCAGGCTCGCAAGGCCGCTCGACACCAATTGCATCCGCACCGAAACGTCACGCGCGCTCACCACCGCGAACCATTTCGGCAGCAGCCCGGCCCGCGCCATGCCGAGCGGCACCTCGCCCTGAACGAGCACCCAGCCGTTGAGACAGCCCATCGCCGCAATCGCCGCAAAGGCCGCGACGAACAGCCCGGCACCGTGTCCGACAAACGTCTCCGCAAACAAAGCGAACGGCGCGGGCGACGCCGCGACCTGATCGGCCGGCAGCGCGAAGGCCATGCCCGAGCTGACCAGAATGTAGAGCAGGCCGGTCAGCGCGATGCCCAGCATGGTCGCGCGCATGATATTGCGCGCCGGATCCTGCACCCGCTCCGCCACGCAGCCCGCCGTCTCGAATCCGACCAGCGGAAACAGGGTCAGCGTGATCGCCGCGGTCAGCCCGGCATAGCCCGGCCCGGTTCCCGGCCATGGCGGCGCGCTACCCTGGCCCGAACCCCATAGCCAGATCACGATCCCGACCACGACGATCAGCGGCACCAGCTTCAGCAGCGTCGTCGCCACCTGCACCTGCCCGGCCAGCTTGGTGCCGGCCAGATTGGTCAGCGTCAGCAGCCAGATCAGCGCCACCGTGGCGATCGCGCCGTTCAGCGGCGTCGCCCCCAGCCCGGGTGCGAACACGCTGAGATAACTGATCGCCGCCCCGGCGATCGCCGCGATCGCCGTCCAGCACGAAATCCAGTAGCTCCAGCCGACCAGCACGCCGACCAGCGGCCCCAACACTTCGCCGGCGATCGCGATCGATCCGGTTTCCGCCGGCATCAGCCGCGCCATGGCGGCGATGACATAGCCGATCGCCAGCACGCCCAGAATGCTGACGATCCACGCCACGACCCCGATCCAGCCATAGGGCGCGATGGCGACGGGGAGCAGGAAGATGCCCGATCCGATCATCCCGCCGACGATCAGGGCGGTCGCGGTCCAGAATCCGAACGGTCGTGTCTCGGTCGTCATGTGCTGGCCCCCCGACTGTCGGCCCCAACACGCAGTCTAGGCACGGTTCGTCTTTCGACGCTAAGACTATTCGCGCATGAATACCGTCACCCTTCCCCTACGCGATTACCCGCAGACGCTGATCGACGCCGCACTCGCGTTACACGACAATCGCCTGTCGGACGCCGAGCCGCTGTTGAAGGGACATCTCAAGGCGGATCCGTTCGACGTCCGCGCGATCCGCATGCTCGCCGAACTCGCCGGCCGCATCGGGCGCTACAGGGATGCCGAGAACCTCCTGCGCCGCGCAATCGAGCTCTCGCCCGAATTCACCGCCGCGCGGGCCAACCTCGCCATCGTCCTCTACCGCCAGAACCGCGCACCCGAGGCGATCGCCGAACTCGATCGCGTGCTGGAAGAGGACCCCGACAATCCCGGCCACGCCAATCTGAAGGCGGCGGCGCTCGGCCGGATCGGTGGTTTCGACGAGGCGATCGACCTCTACGAACAGGTGCTCAAAGATGCCCCCCGCCAGCCCAAGGTGTGGATGAGCTTCGGCCACATGCTGAAGACCGTCGGCCGACAGGCGGACGGCATCGCGGCCTATCGCCGATCGATCGAACTCGCCCCCGAACTCGGCGAAGCGTGGTGGAGCCTCGCCAACCTGAAGACCGTGAAGTTCGACGCCGTCGATATCGCCGCGATGCAGGCGCAACTGGCGCGCACCGACATCTCTGACGAAGACCGCTTCCACCTGGATTTCGCGATCGGCAAGGCGCTTGAGGATCGCAAGCAAGCGGCCGAAGCCTTCGCCCATTACGACGCCGGCAACGCCCTGCGCCGCACGAAGATCGTCTACGATGCGCAGGAAACCACCGCCTTCGTCGACAAGAGCATCGCGCTCTGCACGCCCGATTTCTTCGCCGCCCGCACCGGCGCGGGCAGCTTCGTGCCCGATCCGATCTTTATCCTCGGCATGCCCCGCGCCGGGTCCACCCTAGTCGAACAGATCCTCTCCAGCCACTCGCTGGTCGAAGGCACATCCGAACTCCCCGACATCCCCACCCTCGCCCGCCGCTGGACCGACTATCCCGAGAGCCTCGCCACTCTCCCGCCCGAAAAACTCCACGCGCTCGGCGAGGAGTATATCGATCGCACCCGCATACAGCGCCGCACCGATCGCCCGTTCTTCATCGACAAACTGCCCAACAACTGGGCGCATCTGCCGTTCATCCACCTGATACTGCCGAACGCCAGGATCATCGATGCGCGCCGCCATCCGCTCGGGTGCTGCTTCTCCAACTTCAAACAGCATTTCGCGCGCGGCCAGGCGTTCAGCTACGATCTCGCCGATATGGGCGGATATTACCGCGATTACGTCCGCCTGCTCGCGCACATCGACGCGGTCCTGCCCGGCCGGGTCCACCGCGTGATCTACGAACGGATGGTCGAGGATACGGAAAGCGAAGTGCGCGCGCTGCTCGCCGCCTGCGGACTCGATTTCGAGCCCGCCTGCCTCGATTTCCACAAGACCGACCGCGCCGTGCGCACCGCCAGTTCGGAACAGGTCCGCCAGCCGATTTTCCGCGACGGCACCGATGCGTGGAAGCCCTTCGAACCCTATCTCGATCGGCTCAAGGCCGCTCTTGGCCAAGTACTGACCGACTATCCGGATGCTCCCGACTTCGCTTGAGCAAGACGTCGTCACGCAAGCGTTGTAAATCTGTCACGTTACCGTATCGAATTTCGCCGATCGCACGCGCCCCGTTGACGAATGTTGCACTCGCGAACACCCTTCGCGCAACGAAAAGTCGTCAAAAGGGATCTCATGCTTCGAAACGCACGCCGCGCCGCTATTGCCGCGCTGCTCGCCTCCGCCGCACTCTCCACCCCGGCGTTCGCGCAGGACGTGCCCGCCACGCCGGCGGCCGCCGCCGAAGATAGCGGCGACATCGTCGTCACCGCGCAGAAGCGTGAAGAGAACCTACAGGACGTGCCGGTCAGCATCCAGGCGATCAGCACGCGCAAGCTCGATCAGCTCAACATCTCGAACTTCGCGCAATTCTCGCAATTGCTGCCATCGGTCGCGTTCCAGAGCCAGCAGCCCGGCGTCACCACCGTCTATATGCGCGGCGTGGCGAGCGGCGGCGACGGCAACCATTCCGGCTCGCTCCCCTCGGTCGGCGTGTATCTGGACGAACAGCCCGTGACGACGATCGGCGGCACGCTCGACGTGCACGTTTACGATATCGCCCGCATCGAAAGCCTCGCCGGGCCGCAGGGCACGCTCTACGGCGCGTCGAGCCAGGCCGGCACGATCCGCATCATCACCAACAAGCCCGAGCTGCACAATTTCTCCGGCCGCGTCGATGCCGAGGTCAACACCGTCGCGCATGGTGGACAGGGCGGCAAGCTGGAGGGCTATCTCAACGTGCCGATCGCCGACATGGCGGCGCTGCGGGTGGTCGGCTTCTATCAGCGCGACGCCGGCTATATCGACAATGTCGCGGGCACGCGCAGCTTCATCGTCTCCGCGCCCGCAACGCCGCTGGCACCGGGCTATACCGGCACCGTCACCAACGCGCCGTTCGTGAAGAAGGATTTCAACACCACCGAAACCTTCGGCGGCCGCGCCGCGCTGAAGATCGATCTCGACGATAATTGGACGGTCACGCCCGGCGTGATCTATCAGGAGCAGAAGACCAAGGGCATCTTCGGCTACGACAAGCGCGTCGGCGACCTGAAGGTGCAGCGCTTCGCCCCCGATTACCGCCGCGAACGCTTCGTGCAGGCCGCGCTGACGATCGAGGGCAAGATCGGCAATTGGGACGCGACCTATGCTGGCGCCTATCTCGATCGCACGACGCATTCGGGCACCGATTACACCGATTATGCCGAGGCCTATGATGCGCTCTATTCGTCGGTCGGCGGCGTGGCGGGCTATCTGTATTTCCAGAACGCGGCCGGCCAGACGATCGATCAGCGCCAGTATGTCGTCGCCTCGGATCACTTCAAGAAGATGAGCCAGGAATTCCGCGTTGCCTCGCCGCGGAGCGATCGCTTCCGCATCGTCGCGGGTGTCTTCTATCAACGCCAGAGCAATCTGATCCATCAGGATTATCAGGTCGCCAACTTGGCACCCGCTCTGTCCGTCAACGGTTTCGCCGGCACCTTGTGGCTGACCCAGCAGCACCGCGTGGACAAGGATTACGCCGTGTTCGGCGAGGCGAGCTACGACATCCTGCCGAACCTCACCTTCACCGCCGGCGGACGTGCGTTCATCTACGACAACACGCTGATCGGATTCTACGGCTTCGGCCGCAATCCGGCCGGCCCGCCCTATAACGGAGTCGGCAGCAGCGGCACCGGCGTCGCCGCCTGCTTCACCACCACCGGGGCGACAGTGCGCAACAATCCCGGCGGCACATTGCTGCCGCCTGCCGTCGCGGGCGGGCCCTGCACCAATCTCGGCGTGTTCAACGGCGGCTCGGTCGATCCCAAACAGGCCGACGGTCAAGGCTTCACGCACAAGCTTAACCTAACGTGGAAACCGAAGGACGGCCTGCTCGCCTACGCCACCTGGTCGCGCGGCTTCCGTCCCGGCGGCATCAACCGCCAGGGTACGCTGCCGCCCTACGATCCCGATTACCTGACCAATTACGAAATCGGCTTCAAGACCACGCCGATCGATCATCTGCGCTTCAACGGCGCGGTCTACATGCAGGATTGGAAGGCGTTCCAATTCTCCTTCCTCGGCCTCAACAGCCTGACGCAGATCCAGAATGGCTCGAACGCGCGCATCAAGGGCGTCGAGGCGGATCTGAACTGGACGCCGGACCCGTCCTTCTCGTTCACCGCCAGCGGTGCCTACACCGATGCGAAGACGCGCCAGAACATCTGTAGCGCGGCCGACCCGACCTTCGCCTGCGTCACCACGCCGACGGGGGGCACCAACTCCATCCTCGCGCCCAAGGGCACGCGCCTGCCGATCACGCCCAAGTTCAAGGCCAATGCGACGGCACGCTATTCGGTGCCGGTCGGCACGGACTTCAAGGCCTATGTGCAGGGGCTGGTCGCGTATCAGGGTTCGGCCTCGACCGACATTCGCACGGCGGCCGCCGCCGTGCTCGGTCGCCTGTCGGCCTACACCACCGGCAATTTGTCGATCGGCGCGGAGAATTCGCGCTACAGCTTCGAACTGTTCGCGCAGAACATCACCGACGAACGCGCCGAACTCTCGCGCTATCAGGCGTGCAGCGTGTGCAACCAGCGCAACTACACCGTCGTCGCCACCCCCCGCACGATCGGCATCCGCGCAGGGGCGAAGTTCTAGTAAAGGTAGATGCCCTCACCCATCCGTTCGTGCTGAGCCTGTCGAAGCACGGACCGGGTGAGGTACAATATCTATTATCGAATTGATCTAAAGGAGCCGTTCGTCCTGAGTAACCACTGAGCTCTTGTCGAAGTGGTGTATCGAAGGACAGGGCTTGGGGCAGGTCCTTCGATACGGGTCTTCGACAAGCTCAGCCCCTACTCAGGACGAACGGGTTGGTTGGCCATGATAGGGTAATGGCCCACCCCTATCCGTTTGTGCCGAGCCGGTCGAAGCGCCGGTCGATCCCGCTGAAGATGCAAACCGACGACCCCATCGCTCGTTGAGCGTCAAGACCCTCCCGTATTCGTCCAAACCAGCAAGCGCCATTTGATCGGCTGCGACTGAGGGTGGGAATGATGATTTTGCGGCGGAAAAGGATCATTGGCGTTGCTCGTCACCTCGCGATTGCAAGCGCGACATTTGTAGATGCCAGATTTCGGCACCGTAGCGCCGGGATTATAGTCAGTCGTCCAGATGGGCTCAGTGCCGCCTACCTTAAGAACAGAACTCGTATCAACATACCACGCCATTACAAAATTCCCGAATTGCTTAGTTGGTCGGGCAATGTGATGCATCAGGTAGGGACTTGGCTACTTGAGATGAGTTCATTCCGGAGCATCTCTTGCATCGACGCTGGATACTAATCGATCAGCGATACTCCGGCGCATCGAACCACGGCGCGAACTCGTCCCACGCCTCCGACACCCGGTCGGGAAACACCGCCGCGCGTTTCTCCAGGAAGCTCGACACGCCCTCGCGCGCATCGTCGCTCGCGCCGCGTGCCCAGATCGCGCGGCTTTCCAGCCGGTGCGCCTCCATCGGATGCCCCGCGCCCATTCCGGCATACATCATCCGCCGCAACAGCGAGACCGACACCGCCGACGTCTCGGTCGTCAACGAGATCGCCAACGCCCGCGCCGCCGGCAGCAGGTCGTCCGGCGCATGTACGCCTTTCACCAGCCCGCCGGCCAGCGCCTCGGCGGCATCGAACACCCGGCCCGAATAGCACCAGTCCAGCGCCTGACCGATGCCGACCAGTCGCGGCAGGAACCAGGTCGATGTCGCCTCGGGCGCGATGCCCCGGCGCGAGAAGACGAAGCCGAACCGCGCCGCCTCGCTCGCCAGGCGGAAGTCCATCGGCAACGTCATCGTCGCGCCGATCCCCACCGCCGGGCCGTTGATCGCGCCGATCACCGGTTTCCTGGAGGCGAAGATGCGCAGCGCCACGATCCCGCCGCCGTCACGCACCGCCGGATGCGCATAATCCACGCTGCCATCGGCGCGCACCGGCGATTCCGCGCCGTTCCACCCGCCGCTGGTGTCGTAATCGAACGTCGCCGCGCCACCCGACAAGTCGGCACCCGCGCAGAACCCCCGCCCCGCGCCCGTCACGATCACCGCGCGCACCGCATCGTCGGCATCGGTCGCATCGAACGCCGCGACCAGATCACGCATCATCGCGCCGTTGAACGCGTTGAGCCTGTCCGGCCGGTCGAGCGTGATCGTGGCGATTCCGTCCTCGACCGTCAGCGCGATCGACTCGAAGTCGTTGATGCCCATGCATTCTCTCCTGTTGCGCCATGCTAGGCATGCGGATCGGGAACGCACAAGTTTGGCGGAACGCCCTCGTAACGGGTTTTTAGAAACTCCCGCCGCATAAGCGCGCACATGAAACGCTACCCGCTCATCGCCCCCAACCCGCCCCGCCTCAGCGAACATGGCGAGGCGCTCCGCCGGATCGAGGCCTCCGGTGTGTTCAGCAACAACGGGGCGGAGGTGCGCGGGTTCGAGCGCGACGTTACCGATCGCCTGTTCGGCGGGCACGGCGCCAGCCTCGCCGTCGGCAACGCGACGCTCGGGCTGATGATCGCGATCAAGCAGGCCGCAATGCAGGCCGGGCGCCCGGATGGCTTCGCACTGATGCCCAGCCTGACCTTCGCCGCGACCGGCCAGGCCGCTTTGTGGTCCGGCCTCACGCCGTTGATCTGCGATGTCGATCCCGACGACTGGAGCACCTGCGCGCATGCCGAGGAACGGCTGCTCGAAACGCACGGCGACAAGATCGCCGTCCTGCTGCCCTACGCCACCTTCGGCAACGCGATCGACCTCGATCGCTACGCCTGGTTGCAGCAGAAATATCGGGTCGGCGTGGTGATCGATGCCGCCTCCTCGCTCGGCACGGTCGATGATTCGGGCAACGGCTTCGGCCATGATGCGCCGTTCGCGATCGTCTATTCGATGCACGCCACCAAGACCTTCGCGGTGGCCGAGGGCGGGCTGATCCATAGCGGCGACGCGGCGCTGATCGACCAGCTGCGCGCGATGACCAATTTCGGGTTCGAGGGCAGCCGAAGCGCCACCCTGCCCGGTATCAACGCCAAGCTGCCCGAGGTCGTCGCGGTACTGGCGCAGGCCAAGCTCGAAGAGATCGAGGCGGTGTGCGATGCCCGCACCGAACTCGAGATCGCCTACCGCGCCGGCCTGTCCGGTTTCCAGCTTCAGAAGGTGCAGGGCCGCCGCCGCGCGATGCAGTTCATGCCCGTCCTGCTGCCCCGGGCGCTTGCCGCCAAACGCGACGCGATCACCGCCGCGATGGACGAAGCCGGCGTCGGCACCGGCCGCTATTTCAGCCCGCACCTCGCCGAACAGCCCCTGTTCAAGGCGGAGGCGATCATCGATCCCACGCCCGTCTCCGACGATGTCGGCGGGCGCATGATCTCGCTGCCGATCACCGATGCGATGACCGCCGCCGACGCCAGCGCCGTCGCCGCCATCTTCACCCGCATCTGCGCCGAGGCCAGCGCGACCGTGCCCGCCACCTTACGCACCCGCCCGATCGCACGCACCCTGATCGTCGGCGGCGGCCCCGCCGGCACCGCTCTGCTCACCTCCGCCACCAAGCGCGGCCAATTGGGCGATTTCGCAAAGGGCCTGGTCGTGGTCGAACGCGATGCCACGATCGGCGGCGGTCGCCTCGGCCGCTACGCGATCACCTCGGACAGCACCGCCACCACCTTCCTGACGGCGGTGAAGGACAATCCGTACCCAGAAATTGCCGCGATCCTTGATCACCCGGCGGGCAAGGCCGTCGCGCGTTACACCGATGCGATCGGCGTGCCTTTGGTCGAGGCCGGCCCGCTGATCCGCGCCACCGGCGACCGGCTCGGCGATATCGTCGGCGCAAACGGCGGCGAAGTGCTGAACGGCCACGAAGCGCTCGGCACGCGCCGGGTGGAGGGCGGCCTGTGGTCCACCCGCCTGCGCCGCCGCGCCGACGGCACCGAATTCGAGCAGCTCTCGCACAACGTCGTTATCGCCACCGGCGGCCACCAGCCGCTCGATCGCCTCGCCGCGCAGCAGATCGCGGGCGCATCGCTCGTCGCGCAAGCGGGCGATCGCCTGCTCCAGTCGGACGAGGTGCTGGCTTTGGGCGGCATGGCCAAGGTCGCCGATCTCCTGTCGGGCAAGCGCGCGCCGAAGATCGTCGTGATCGGCGGATCGACCAGCGCGCTCGCCACGATCTTCCTGATCCTGAAGACCGCGCCCGCCATTCCCTTCGGCGAGAACGGCATCACCCTGCTCCACCGCCGACCCCTGCGCCCCTTCTACCCCTCGATCGCGGCAGCGGAGGCGGAGGGCTTCACCGATTTCACCAAGGACGACATCTGCCCGGTCAGCGGCTTCGTCTATCGCCTCGCCGGCTTCCGGCTCGAGGCGCGCGAACTGGTGCTGCGCATGCTCGGCGTCGATGGCCGCGTCGCCGATCCGCGCATCCGGGGCCATCGCATCGCCGGCCCCGACGACGACGTCGCCCGCACTGCATTGGCCGAGGCCGACATCGTCATCGCAGCACTCGGCTATCGCCCGCACGCGCTGCCCGTCTTCGATACGGATGGCACGCCGATCGATCTCGCCGCCGCGCACAATCGCGCGATGGTCGACCGGCATTGCCGCGTCGTCGATGTCACCGGTGCCCCGATTCCCGGCCTGTTCGGCATCGGCCTCGCCGCCGGCTTCGTGCCGTGGGGCAGATTGGGCGGCGAGGCGAGCTTCTCGGGCCAAGCCAACGGCCTGTGGCAATGGCAGAACGATGTCGGCCAGATGATCGTCGATCAGGTGCTCGGCGAACTGGTGGTCGAAGACACCGCACCACGGCGCGCCGTCGCATGAGCGATCCCACCGTCAGCGTCATCATGGCCGCGTATAACGGCGCGGCCATGATCCCCGAAACCGTCGCCAGCCTGCAGGCGCAGACGCTGACCGATTTCGAGGTCATCATCGTCGACGATTGCTCGACCGACAATACGCGCGACGTGCTGCGCGATATCGAGGACCCGCGCTTCCGCATCATCGAGGCGGAGGTGAACCAGGGCCCCGTCCGCACCCGCAACACCGCCGTCACCCACGCCCGCGGCCGCTATCTCGCCGGCCTCGACCAGGACGATCTGTGCCTGCCCGAACGCTTCGCCAAGCAGGTCGCTTATCTCGACGCGAACCCGGACACGGTGCTGATCGGCACCGGCGCGGCGTGGCTGGACGACGGGATCGTCACCTCCGCCCCGCGCACCGCAGTCTCCACCCCCGCACTGATCGAATGGCTGCTGCGGATCGAAAATCCGCTCGTCTGGTCCTCGGTCATGGTCCGCGCCAGCGCCGCCAGCGACCCGTTCACCGATCCGGTGCGCCTCTATGCCGAGGATTTCGATCTCTACCAGCGCATGAGCCGCGTCGGCCGCATCGCCCGGCTGGACGAGGAACTGGTGATCTATCGTCGCCACGCCGGCGGCGCATCGCAGCGTTACACCGAAACGATGACCGCCAACGCCGCCCGCGTGCTCGCCGACTCCTACGCGCCGGTCTTCGGCGACAGATCGGAGGAAGCCGCCTGGCTGATCGTCCGCCACATGATGGCGCACACGCCGATCCCGGATCGCGCGACGTTGGTCGCCCTGGGCGAAGTCCTCACCACATTACAATCCGATTTCCTCGCCACGCACGACGTGGATACGGAAAGCCTGAAGATGATCCGCTGGGAAACCGCCCGCCGCTGGGGCCGCGCCGGCCGCATCGCGCTGCGCAACGGCACGTTGACGCTGGCCGACATCGTCTCGGCCCGGCCGGACCATCTCGGCATGGGGTATCAGGGCATGGAGGAACTCGTCCTCTCGCGCCTGATCGGCCGCGCGCGCGTCGCGAAACGCCGCTACGGCTGACCCTTCCGTTCCCCGGCGAAGGCCGGGGCCCAGTCGCGAAGGTCGATGTAAACCGGACGCCACGTCCGTATCGACCGTTGCGCGACTGGACCCCGGCCTCCGCCGGGGAACAAGAAGTCTTTACTTCGTCGCGGCAGGCGCGGTCGCAGGGGCAACCGCAGCGGTTGCCGGAGCCGCCGCAGCAACCGGCGGCGGCGGGGGCGCACGATCGTCATCCCGATCCGGCCCGCCGTCCGGCCCGCGATCGTCCGGCCCCCGACCCTCAGGACCGCGACGCGGCCCCTTGCGATCATGCCCGCCCGGACCACCCGGCCCGTGCATCGGCCCGAGCGCCGTCACCTTGCCGTCCGCACCGACCAGAAAACCGGCCCGCACGAAGCCATGGTCGAAGCGACCCTGCACCGTCACCGCCTGCCCGGCCGCGACCAGCGCGCCATCATCGCCCTCGCGCCCGAGATCGACCAGCGCCCGGCCCGATCCATCGGCCAGCACCACCTTGTTGCCGTAGATCTGGTCGACCCGGCCCTTGATCGTCACGATATTGTCGCCGGATTTCAGCGAGGCGATCGCCACCGGCACCGCCGGGGCCATCGTCGCGCTCGGCCGCGTCGCCGCGACGGTGATCGCCCCGCCCGCGCCGCCGATGGCGAGCAGGCCGGCGGCGATCAGGCCGATCTTGCGCCGCGACGGGCGCTGGTTTGTATCTTCGGTCATGGCATTCACTCCTCTTGGGGTTTCGACTGCACCCTCTCTAGACCCGCCCACCCCACCCACACTGAACCGCGCCGTTCAGTTTCCGTTTGGGTGGGGTGGGTAGGTCCTCCTGCTCCCCTCCCTGGAAGGGAGGGGTTGGGGGTGGGTCGCTCTTGTGGGAATGCAGCAACTGCCCCAGGCCGACCCACCCCCGCCCCCTCCCTTCCAGGGAGGGGAGAAGATAGATGACGGTGTTCGATCGAACGGCGTAAAGACACCGAACCCACCAGCAGGAGTCCCAAATGCGCGTATTGCTGGTCGAGGACGACACCAATCTCGCCGAAGGCATCGCCCGTGCCCTCCGCGCGGAGAACTTCGCCGTCGATGTCGCCACCAACGGTGAAGACGGCGGCCATCTCGGCGCGACCGAATTGTACGACGTCGCGATCCTCGATCTCGGCCTGCCCAAACGCGACGGCCTGTCCGTGCTGCGCGACTGGCGCGCCGCCGGGCGCGATCTGCCGGTGCTGATCCTCACCGCGCGTGACGGCTGGTCGGAAAAGGTCGAGGGCTTCAAGGCCGGGGCCGACGATTATCTCACCAAGCCGTTCCGCATCGAGGAGGTCGTGATGCGCCTGCGTGCGCTCGTCCGCCGCGCCGCCGGCCATGCCTCGGCGCGCGTCGCCTGCGGCCCGCTCGCCTTCGACGCGCAACTCGGCACGTTCGAACTGGACGGCCTGCCGCTGAAACTCACCGCGTTCGAATGGCGCGTCCTGTCGCAACTCATGCTCCGCCGCGAGGTGGTGATCGAACGCGCCGACCTGATCGAGCGGGTCTATGAAGGCGATGCGGATGTCGATTCCAACTCGATCGAGGTCATCATCGGCCGCCTGCGCCGCAAGATCGGCGCGGAGATGATCGAGACGGTGCGCGGGCGCGGCTATCGGCTGACGGCGGGCGCGGCGGGCGCATGAAGCGCTGGCTCACTTCCCTACGCGGTCGCCTCCTGCTGATCGCCTTTGCCTCCACCCTCGCGGCCTTGCTGTTCGCCGGTTTCGCGATCGGTCATGTCCTCGAACGCGTCGTGATGCGCAGCCTCGACGACCGGCTGGATGCGCAGATCATGGTGCTGGCCCGCGCCGTGCGCCCTGACGGCACGCTCGATTCCGCCCGCGCGATCGACCTGCCGAACTTCGGGGTCGTCGGGTCGGGTTGGGCATGGCGCGTCGATGGCCCCGCCGGTTCCCGCACCAGCGCGGCGGGCGCGCCGGATTTGCCGCGGGTCGAACCCCCACATCCCGATCGCGACGAAGCCGCGCGCCACGACAGGAACCGTCGCGACAAGCTCCACCCCCGCGACGACATCCGCCCCGGCGAGATCGAAGGCCCGGCCGGCGAGCGCCTCCACTCGCGCCAATTGGTCGTCGCCACGCCCGCCGGGTCGGTCACCATCGCCGCGTCCGGCCCGCGCCGCGTCGTCGCCGCGCCCCTGCGGGAGGCGATGCTGCCGCTGCTCGCCTCGCTCGGGATCCTTGGGTTCGGCCTCGCGCTCGCCACCCTCGTCCAGTTGCGCTTCGGGCTGCGGCCGCTCGGGCGCCTGCGCATTGCGCTCGCCGACGTGCGCGCCGGCCGCCTGCGCCACGTCCCCGCCGATCAGCCCGAGGAACTCGCCGGCGTGGTAAGCGAACTCAACGCGCTGATCGACCAGAACGAGGCCGGCCTCGCCGCCGCGCGCCGCCACGTCTCGAACCTCGCGCACGGCATGAAGACCCCGCTCGCCGCCTTGGCGCTCAAACTCGGCGAAGACGGGCGCGATCCGGACGGCAGCCTGTCGGCGATGGTCGCCGAGGTCGATTCCCGCGTCCGCCACCATCTCGGCCGCGCCCGCGCCGCCACCCCCGCCGGCCGCAGCCGCACCCGAACCCCGCTCGCCCCCGCCGTCGCCGATCTCGCCGCCGTGCTCGATCGCCTGCACGCCGACCGCCCCGTCACGACCGACATGCATATCCCCGCCGATCTCTCGCTCGCGGTCGATCCGCAAGATCTGGACGAGATGCTCGGCAACCTGCTCGACAATGCCCGCCGCCACGCCCGAACCGCCCTCGCCGTCACTGCCGCCAGCCAAGGCTCGATGGCGACGATCCGCATCGAGGATGACGGCCCCGGCCTCACGGATGCCGCGATGCGCGACGCGCTCGTCCCCGGCCAGCGCCTCGACGAGGCCGGCGAGGGTTACGGTTTCGGCCTGTCGATCGTGCAGGAACTCGCCGAACTCAACGGCGGCACGCTCGCCCTCGCCCGCTCGGCCCGCGCGGGCTGGGGGCTGGCCGTCACGCTGACCCTCCCCCTATCCAGCTGATGCAACGCATGCTTGCGGTACACGTTTAATCGCGGCACTTCACCGACGACCTCAGCCGGAAGACCAACATGTCCATCGACGACCAGATGATCGACACGCCCGACGGCCCCATGACCTGGGCACAGTGGAAGAAGAAGAACCCGGTCCAAATCCCCTCGCGCCGCACCAAGGGCAAGGACCTACCGGTCAAGGTGAAACTCTTCACTGATAAGCCCTGAACGGCGCGCGGGCTCAAGGTCCTGATGACGCCTCACCACCCCCGTCATCCCCGCGAAGGCGGGGATCCCGCTTCTTCTACTGAGTGCGGGGCAAGGCAGCGGGATCCCCGCCTTCGCGGGGATGACGGAATGGTTGCTACCTAAAATCCGCCAAGCCTCAAGCCGCCTCCCGAATCCGTTCCCCCGCCGCGCGGCGCAGCACGCGCGAGACGTGGTCGATAGAATACGGTTTCTGGATCAGCTCGAACCCGTCCGTGCCGTTCGCCGCCAGGATGTGGCTGTATCCGCTGGCCAGCACCACCGGCAGCCCCAGATTCATCTCGCGGATCGCGCGGCCCATCTCCATGCCCGTCATCCCCGGCATCACCACGTCCGAGAACACCACGTCGAAGCGCGCGGAATCCGCCGTCACCTCGGCCAGCCCCTCGACGCCGTTGGTCGCCAGCACCGTCGTGAACCCGAGCTGGTCGAGCGCATCGACTGTGCTGGCCGCGACCTCGGCATTGTCCTCGACCACCAGCACGCACGGTACCGCCGTCATATTCGCCTCAACCTCCGGCGCGACCGGCACCGCCTCGGCCCGCGCGATCCCTTCGACCTGCGGCAAATATAGGGTGAAGCTGCTTCCCGCGCCGACTTCGCTCTCGACCTGGATGTCGCCGCCCGATTGCCGCGCGAAGCCGAACACCTGAGACAGGCCCAGCCCGGTGCCGGACCCGACCGGCTTGGTGGTGAAAAACGGTTCGAAGATCCGCGCGCGCTGGTCCGCCGCGATGCCCCCACCGGTGTCGGTGATCGTCACCGCGACATAATCGCCCGGCACGGCGGCGCGTTCGCGCAGCGCCGGAATTTGCTGCACCGCCCGTGCGGAAACGATCAGGCGTCCCTCGCCGTTCATCGCGTCGCGCGCGTTGACCGTCATGTTCACCAGCGCCGTATCGAACTGGCTCGTGTCCGCATTGATCGCGAAGGAAGCGTCGGGCACGTCGACCTCGATCGTGACGCGCGATCCGACCAGCGTCTTCATCATCGTGCCGATCGCGTGGATATTGTCGCCGACGTCGAACACCGTCGGCTTCAGCGCCTGACGCCTGGCGAAGGCGAGCAATTGCTGCGTCAACTTCGACGCCCGCCCCACCGCCTCGCCGATCGCCCCGACATAGCGCGCGCGGCGTTCTTCCTTCTGGTCGGGCAGCTTCAGCATCTCGACCGCCGATTGCACGATCGTCAGCAGATTGTTGAAATCGTGCGCCACGCCTCCGGTCAGTTGCCCGACGGCCTCCATTTTTTGCGACTGCCGCAACGCATCCTCCGCGGCATACAAAGCGGCCTCGGCACGCAATCGTGCGCTGATGTCCTTGGCGTGGTGGAACGCGCCGATGATCGTGCCGCTCTCATCGCGCAGCGGCGCGTAGGAGATGTCCCAATAGGGTTTGTTGAGATTGGGATCGCCGAATTCCTCGGTGACGTTGAACACTTCGCCGGCCAGCGCGCGCGCCATGAAGCCCCGAATGATCGGGGCCTGTTCGGGCAGGAACAGATCCGGGAACACGTCACCGATCTGCACGCGATGATTGTAGATGCGGAAGAATTCGTCGCTATGCGCACGGTTGAAGGCGATCATCCGAAAATCGTGATCGAACGCGCAGATCGGCGCCTGATCGGATTGCCCGATCACTTCCCAGAGCCCCATTGAACCTGCCGACATGCGCACCTCGTTCAACCCCTTGATCCGGCACCCTATCACGATTTCCGTGCACGCAAAGCGATCGTACGGGGCGGCCATTCCGCCGGGATGGAGTCAGGTGTCGGAGATACTGGACCTTTTTAACCCGGCCCCCTATATACCGATCGGTATGAAACAATGCTTCGCCCCATCGCCCACCAAGGGCCGCCCACGGGAGTTCGATCTCGACGAGGCGCTGACGGCAGCATTGCGCGTGTTCTGGCGCAACGGCTACGAGAGCGCGTCGATGGCGGAACTGACCGCCGAGATGGGCATCACCAAGCCCAGTCTCTATGCCGCGTTCGGCAACAAGGAAGCCTTGTTTCACAAGGCGTTGGACCTCTACGAGCGCGAGAAGCTGGCCTATACCGTCGCCGCGCTCGAAGCGCCGACCGCGCGCGGCGTGGCGGAACATTTCCTGCTCGGCGCGCTGGCGATCCACATGAACACCGGCGACCCCAAGGGCTGCATGGGCGTGATCTCCACCGTGACCTGCGGCGCCGAGGCCGAGTCGATCAAGGCCGATCTCACCGTCCGCCGTGCTTCGTCCGAAGCGGCGCTGATCGCGCGGTTCGAACGTGCGCAGGCTGAGGGCGAACTGCCCGAGGGCCTGACGCCCGCCGCGCTGACGCGCTTCCTGTACGCAATGCTCCAGGGCATGTCGGTGCAGTCGAGTTCGGGCGCTAGCTGCGTCGAACTGCGGCAGCTCGTCGATACGACGATGATGGTCTGGCCCACGCGCTGAAATAAATATACCTAGCGGTACAGAAAGCCGTTGACGCAACGCAGCATGGGATTATATACCGCTTGGTATCGAAGTTGGATCCTGATTCGGACCCGACAGCCGGCGAAGGAATTCCAGCCATGACCACCGCCACCACCTGATCCTTCGAGGGACGCGCTGCGCGCAACCTTCGCCAACTTCCACCACCAACCACGCCGCCGGCCCGCTCGTTTCGCGGTTCCGGATCCGATTTTCCGCGCCTTGCGGGCCGCACACCGACGACGATCCGCGTCTCGGTGATCGCCCTGCCGCGCCCAAGCCACAAGGGGACACAACATGGCTTATCTGGGTATCGAAGAGATGTATTCGGGTCCATCGACGGACCTGAAGGCCGCACCCGTCAGCACCGGTTTCACCGCGCTCGAATGGAGCGTAATCGCACTGGCCAAGAAGGATTCGATCGGCAGCCTGAAGGCACCAGGCCGCATGTCCCGCGCGCTCGGCACGGTCTTCGGTCGCGGCGTCAATTCCCGCCTCGCCGAACCGCGCCTCGAAATGCTCCGCCGCGTCGCCGTCTATGCGTGGCGGCGCGGTTACGCTTTGCCGGCCTCCGAGGTCTCCGCCTTCCTGCGCGCCGGCTTCAGTATGGCGCAGGCCGAAGTGCTGGTCGCCAGCATCACCGGCGGATCGGTCGGCCAACTCGCCTGGAAGGTCGCGGCATGAACATGATCACCACGATCGAGGCCGCCAGGGACGACGCGCCCGCCGCCCGCAAACGCCTGTCCGGCTGGCAGCGCGGCGCGTTGCTGCTCGTGCCGCTCGCCATCGTCGGCGGCGTGGGGGCGAAGCTGATCGACCAATCCCCGGCAACCGCAGCCGTCGCCCCGCCCGCCGCCGTCACCGTCGCCACGCCGTTGGTGCGAGACGTCAACGAGTGGGACGATTATATCGGCCGCTTCGCCCCCAGCCGCGCGGTCGAAATCCGCCCGCGCGTGTCGGGCGAAGTCACCGGCATCCATTTCCGCGACGGCGAGATCGTGCGCAAGGGCCAGTTGCTCTTCACGATCGACGCACGCCCGTTCAATGCGGCGCTGTCGGAAGCGCGCGCCAACGTCGCCAGCGCCGCCAGCGCGCTTGCGCTAGCCCGCGCCGATCTCGGCCGCGCGACACGTCTGGTCGATGACGAGGCGGTCTCGGCCGGCGAAGTCGATGCCCTGCGCGCCAAGGTACAGGCCTCGGAAGCCGCACTCGCCGCCGCCGCCGCCCGCGTCCGCGCCCGTGCGCTGGATGTCGAGTTCACCCAGGTCCGCGCGCCGATCGCCGGGCGCATCTCGGATCGCCGCGTCGATGCCGGCAATCAGGTCGCCGGCGGCGAAGGCACCGGCGGAAGCGTGCTGACGACGATCAACGCGCTCGACCCGATCTACTTTACCTTCGACGGATCGGAGGCGCTGTTCCTGAAGACGCAGCGCGCGCGCCAGCCGGGCGCCGCCCCCGCCGCCGTCGAGATCCAGTTGCAGGACGAAACCGAGCATCGCTGGAAAGGCCAGCTCGATTTCACCGACAACGGCCTCGATCAGCGCTCCGGTACGATCCGGGGCCGCGCGGTGCTCGCCAATCCGGGCTATTTCCTCACCCCCGGCATGTTCGGCAACATGCGCCTGTCGAGCGGCGGCACGGTCAAGGCGCTGCTCGTGCCGGATTCGGCGGTACAGACCGATCAGGCACGCAAGCTGGTGCTGACGGTGGACGCCAAGAACGCCGTCGTCGCCAAGCCGGTCACGCTCGGCCCGGTGGTCGATGGTCTGCGCATCATCCGCTCCGGCCTTGCCCCCACCGATCGCGTGATCCTCACCGGTACGCAGATGGCGATGCCCGGCGCGCAGGTCGCACCCAGGCCGGGCAAGATCGCGGCGCAGGCATCCGCCGCCCCGGCCACCGCGCAACCGCTCGCCGGAGACGCCACGCTCGCGGCGCGCTGACCCTCTTTAAAGCAGGACATTCCCCATGCGCTTTTCGCGCTTCTTCATCACGCGGCCGATCTTCGCCGCGGTGATCGCGGTCGTCATCACTCTGGTCGGCGCGATCGCCTATATGAGCCTGCCGGTGTCGCAATATCCCGACATCGTCCCGCCGACCGTCACGGTCAGCGCGGCCTATCCCGGCGCGAGCGCGGAGACGGTGGCCGAAACGGTCGCCGCCCCGATCGAGCAGGAGATCAACGGCGTCGACAACATGCTGTACCAGTCGTCGCAATCGACCGGCGACGGCAAGCTGACGATTACCGTGACGTTCAAGATCGGCACTGATCTGGATGCCGCGCAGGTGCTGGTGCAGAACCGCGTCGCGGTCGCCGTGCCGCGCCTGCCGGAGGACGTGCAGCGCCTGGGCGTCGTCACGCGCAAGACCTCGCCCGACTTCCTGATGGTCGTCAACATGGTCTCGCCCGACGATTCGCTCGATCGCGGCTACATCTCCAATTACGCGCTGACGCAGGTGCGCGATCGCCTGTCGCGCATCGATGGCGTCGGCGACGTGCAATTGTTCGGCGCGCGCGATTATTCGATGCGCGTCTGGATCGATCCCGGCCGCGCCGCCGCGCTCGATCTGACGGCGGGCGAGATCGTCGCCGCGCTGCGCGCCCAGAACGTGCAGGTCGCCGCCGGTACGCTCGGCCAGCCGCCATACGCCCAAGGCAACGCCTTCCAGCTGAACGTCGAGACGCAGGGCCGCCTCACCGATCCCAAGCAGTTCGCCGATGTCGTGATCCGCACCGACAAGGATGGTCGCCAGGTGCGCGTGTCGGATGTCGCCCGCGTCGAACTCGGCGCGCAGGATTACGGCGCGAACACCTATCTCAGCGGCAAGCCCACCGTAATCCTCGCGGTGTTCCAGCGCCCCGGCTCGAACGCCCTCGCCGCCGCGCAGAAGGTCAGCTCCGAGATGGAGGCGATGTCGAAGCGCTTCCCCAAGGGCCTCGGCTACCGCGTGATCTACAACCCGACGGAGTTCATCTCGCAATCGATCGACGCGGTGAAGCATACCCTGATCGAGGCGATGATCCTCGTCGTGCTCGTCATCCTCGTCTTCCTGCAGAAATGGCGTGCCGCGATCATCCCGATCGTCGCCATTCCCGTCTCGCTGATCGGCACGTTCGCAGTGCTTGCGGCGGTCGGCTATTCGCTCAACAACCTGTCCTTGTTCGGGCTGGTGCTGGCGATCGGCATCGTCGTCGACGACGCGATCGTCGTGGTCGAGAATGTCGAACGCAACCTCGAAGGCGGCCTGTCGCCGCTGGAGGCCGCGCGCACGTCGATGGACGAGGTGTCGGGCGCGTTGGTCGCGATCGTGCTGGTGCTGTGCGCGGTGTTCATCCCCACGTTGTTCCTCACCGGCCTGTCGGGCGCGTTCTACCGCCAGTTCGCGGTGACGATCTCGACCGCCACGATCATCTCGCTCATCCTCTCGCTAACGCTCTCCCCCGCGCTCGCTGCCCTGCTGCTGCGCCCGCATGCCGATCCGGCGAGCGACAACCGGGTGCAGCGCGTGATCCGGCGTGCCGGTGATGCCTTCAACCGCGCGTTCGAACGCATGAGCCTCGCTTATGCCGGCCTCACCCGCCGGCTCGTGATGGCCCCCAAAAGTATGATGATGGTCTATTGCGGCCTGATCGCGCTGACCGTCGCCGTGTTCGCCTGGACGCCGACCGGCTTCGTGCCGGCACAGGATCAGGGCTACTTCCTCACCGTCATCCAGCTCCCGCCCGGCTCCTCGGTCGAGCGCACCGATGCGGTGATGCAGAAGGTCGCCAAACGCATCCTGCCGCTGGCCGGAGTAAAGGGCGCGGTGATGCTTGCCGGGTTCGACGGCCCGTCGCAGACGCTCGCCCCCAATGCCGCCGCAGCCTATATCCCGCTCAAATCGTTCGAAGAGCGCGAGAAGCTCGGCGTCACGCTCGCCTCCATCATGGGCGAGGCGCAGAAGGCCACCGCCGATATCGACGAGGCCCGCTTGCTGATCGTGCCACCACCGTTGATCCAGGGCATCGGTTCGGCCGGCGGCTATCGCCTGATGGTGCAGGATCAGGAGGGGCGCGGTTACGGCGAGCTCAACAAGGTCTCGACCGACCTGATCGGCAAGGCCAACCAGACCAAGGGGCTGGCGCAGATCTACAGCTTCTTCGAAACATCGACGCCGCGCATCTTCGCCGATGTCGATCGCGCCAAGGCCAACATGCTCGGCGTGCCCCCGGAACGCGTGTTCGAGGCGTTGCAGGTCTATCTCGGTTCGGCCTTCGTCAACGACTTCAACCTGTTGGGGCGCACCTACCGCGTCACCGCACAGGCCGACGCACCGTTCCGCAACACCACCGCCGACATCGCGAACCTGAAGACGCGCTCCAATTCCGGGCAGATGGTCCCGGTGGGGTCGGTCGCGACGTTCCAGGACAAGACCGGGCCTTACCGCGTGGTCCGCTACAACCTCGCCCCCGCGGTAGAGGTGGATGGCGATACCGCGCCGGGCTTCTCCTCCGGCCAGTCTTTGGTCGCGATGGAAAAGCTCGCCGACACCGCATTGCCCAGCGGATACACGCACGAATGGACCGGCATCGCCTTCCAGCAGAAGCTGGCCGGCAGTACGGCGGCGCTCGTGTTCGGAATGGCGGTGGTGTTCGTCTTCCTGGTGCTGGCGGCGCAATATGAGAGCGTCACTTTGCCGCTGGCGATCATCCTGATCGTGCCGATGTGCCTGCTCGCGGCGATGACCGGCGTGAATTTGCGCGGCATGGACAATAACGTGCTGACGCAGATCGGCCTCGTCGTGCTGATCGCGCTTGCCGCCAAGAACGCGATCCTCGTGGTCGAGTTCGCACGGCAGGCCGAGGAACAGGACGGCCTGTCCCCGATAGAGGCCGCGGTGCGTGCGGCGCAGGACCGGTTGCGCCCGATCCTGATGACCAGCTTCGCCTTCATCCTTGGCACCGTGCCGCTGGTGATCGCGACCGGCGCGGGGTCGGAACTGCGCCAGGCGCTGGGCACGGCGGTGTTCTTCGGGATGATCGGCGTCACCGGCTTCGGCCTGCTCTTCACCCCCACCTTCTACGTCGTGTGCCGCGCGCTGGCGGCCCGGTTCGCCCGCCGCCCGTCCGGTGGCGCGATGCCCGTCCTCCAGCCTGCCGAATAAAGGCCAGATCCCATGAAACGCGCTTTGCTCTCCTCCCTCTCCGCGCTGACGCTCGCCGCCTGCGCCGTCGGCCCCAACTATGTCGCGCCGATCCCGGCTCCCAAGGCGACCGCGTCGTTCATCGGCACGGCCAGCCCGAGCGTCGCGGCGACCGCCGCCGACGATCATTGGTGGCGGCTGTACGACGATGCGGTGCTCGACGGCCTCGTCGCCGATGCGCTGAAGGCCAATACCGACATCCGCGTCGCGGTCGCCCGGCTGGATGCCGCCCGCGCATCCTTGCGTGGCGCCCGGACGGACCGTTTGCCGCAGACCAGTATCGGTGCCGGTTACAATTACGGCCGCTCGTCGGCGGTGCAGCGCCTGCCCGGCCTTGCCGTCGAAAATAGCAACGTCGATGTCGGGCTGAGCGTCGCGTACGAGGCCGATCTGTTCGGCCGGGTGAGCCGCAATATCGAGGCGTCGCGCGGTGATGTCGGCGCGGCGGAGGCCGACGCCGATGCGGTGCGCGTCGCGATCGTCGCCGCCACCACGCGCGCCTATGTCGATGCCGCCGCTTCGGCCGAGCGGCTGGCGGTGGCGGAGCGCGTCGTCGCCCTGCTCGACCGGAGCGCGACGCTGACCGGCAAGCGCGTGGCGGCCGGCCGCGCCGCGCCGCTCGATACGATCCGCATCACCACGCTGCGCGATCAGCGCGCGGCCTTGGTGCCTGCGCTTCAGGCCGATCGGCAGGCGGCCCTGTTCCGCCTTGCAACGCTCACCGGCCGCACGCCGCAGGATCTGCCCGCCATCGCCAGCGAACGCACCACCACGCCGCGCCTCACCCAGCCGATCCCGGTCGGCGACGGTGCCGCCTTACTCGCGCGCCGTCCGGACGTGCGGGCGGCCGAACGCCGGCTGGCCGCCTCCACTGCGCGGATCGGAGTTGCCACGGCAGACCTCTATCCGCGTATTTCGCTGGGCGGATCGGTCGGATCGACCGGCACCGGTTTCGGCGACATCTTCGGCGCAGGGCCGCTACGTTGGCTGGTCGGATCGCTGATCAACTGGTCGTTCCCCAATACCAGCGCCGCCCGCGCCCGCATTGCCGGAGCCGAGGCCGACAGCCGCGGCGCGCTCGCGACCTTCGACGGCACGGTGCTGCAGGCATTGCAGGAAACCGAAACCGCGATGTCGACCTATGCCCGCGAACTCGATCGCCGCACCGCGCTTCAGTCGGCACGAAACGGTGCCGAAAAAGCCGCACGCATCACCCGCGCCCGCCAGCGTGAAGGACAGATCGACTTTCTGGACGTGCTAGATGCCGAACGCACCTTCGCCGACGCCGATGCCGATCTCGCCGCCGCCGATGCGCGCATTGCCGGGGCGCAAGTCGATCTGTTCCGCTCGCTAGGGGGCGGCTGGAGCTAGCGCGCTAGACGGTCAGGCGACGTCCTCGACCTGCGGCAGATAGTCGCCATATCCCTCGGCCGCCATGTCGTCGCGATGCACGAAGCGCAGCGAGGCCGAGTTGATGCAATAGCGCAGCCCGCCGCGATCGCGCGGGCCATCGTCGAACACATGGCCCAAATGGCTGTCGCCGTGCTGCGAGCGCACCTCGGTACGCACCATGCCGTGCGAAACGTCGCGGATCTCTTCGACATAAGCCGGCTCGATCGGCTTGGTGAAGCTCGGCCAGCCGCAATGCGAATCGAACTTGTCGGCCGATGCAAACAGCGGCTCGCCCGAGACGATATCGACATAGATGCCGGGCTGCTTGTTATCGAGATACTTGCCGGTGCCCGGCCGCTCGGTGCCACTCTGCTGCGTCACATGGAACTGTTCGGGCGAAAGCGCGGTGATCGCTTCGGCGGTCTTGCTGTACTTGGTCATGGGCGGATCTCCTATCCCGTCCTAAATGGGAAGCCCTTCGAATATTTCCATCGCCTGCGGTGCGGATCGACCACGAACTCCCTACATCCAAGGCATGAACCAACTGACCGTCTGGCACGACGGCGCATGCCCGTTGTGCCGCCGTGAGATCGCCCTGATGCGACGGCTCGACCGGGCCGGTGCCATCCGGTTCGTCGATGCGGCGGATGGCGATAGCCTGTGCCCGATCGACCGCGCCGACCTGCTCGCGCGGTTCCATGCCCGCGAGAACGGCGTGATGCTGTCGGGGGCCGCAGCCTTTGCGGCGATGTGGCGGGCGATCCCGCTGCTGCGTCCGCTCGGGCTCGCGGCACGACGACCATGGGTGCTGGCGTTGCTCGAACGCGCCTATCTCCGATTTCTCCGCATTCGCCCCCGACTGCAACGCCTCGCCGGCCAAAGGTCCGCGACATGAGGCCGCGCCCCGATCCCGCGGGTCCGGGCCAGGAAAGCGTCTGGTCCTTCCCGCGACCAGCCATTGCCGAGCCGAGCGCCTCGCGCATCAAGATCGAGCATCATGGCATCGTCGTCGCCTCCTCCCGCGCCTGCATCCGCACGCTCGAGACCAGCCATCCGCCAAGCTATTACATTCCGCCCTCCGACATCGCGCCGGGGGTGCTGCGCCGGGCGGCGGGCAGTTCGTTCTGCGAATGGAAGGGTGCCGCGAGCTATTGGGATGTCGTGATCGGCGATGTGGTGCTGCCGCGCGTCGGCTGGAGCTATGCCAATCCCAGTCCGGCCTTCGCGATCCTGCGGGATCACGTCGCTTTCTATGCCGGCCCGTTCGATCGCTGCAGCGTCGATGGCGAGACGGTGGTGCCGCAGCCCGGCGATTTCTATGGCGGCTGGATTACCGGGGCGTTGGCCGGCCCGTTCAAGGGCGTCCCGGGAAGCCGGGGCTGGTGATTTCATGAGCGACGAAGATCCGGACACCAAGGGCCGCGCGGTGCCGAGTGGGCGCCTGTCGCGCTTCGGCCATTTCGGGTGGCTGGCGGGTGGCGTCGCCGGTGGTATGCTGGCCGAGGGCGCGCGCCGGCTGGCCGACGGCGAACGCCCCCGCATGCGCGACATGCTGCTGACGCCGGGGAATGTCGGGCGCATCGCCGATCGCCTGTCGCATCTGCGCGGCGCGGCGATGAAGCTCGGCCAGATGATTTCGATGGACGCAGGCGACATGCTGCCGCCCGAACTGGCGGAGATCATGGCGCGGCTGCGACAGAACGCGCACCGCATGCCGCCGCAACAACTCCAGCAGATCCTTGCGACGCATTGGGGCAAGGATTGGCGAACGCGCTTCGCGCGCTTCGACGCCACGCCGATCGCCGCCGCCTCGATCGGGCAGGTCCACCGCGCGCAGACGCGCGACGGTCGCGATCTCGCGATCAAGGTGCAATATCCCGGTGTGCGCGAGAGCATCGACGCCGATGTCGACAATGTCGCGACTCTCTTGCGCGTGTCCGGCCTGTTGCCGCGCGAACTCGATGTCGCGCCTTTGTTGCTCGCGGCCAAGGCCCAGTTGCACGAAGAGGCCGATTACATCCGGGAGGGCGGGCAGATGACGCTGTTCGGCACGCTGCTCGCCGATTCGCCGGATTATGTCGTGCCGAAGCTCGACACGGAATTCACCACCGACCGCGTCCTCGCGATGAGTTTCGTCGAAGGCCGGCCGATCGAGAGCCTGGTTGATGCGCCACAGGAAACGCGCGATACGGCGATGGCCTCGCTGATCGCGCTGCTGCTGCGCGAACTGTTCGAATTCGGCGTGATGCAGACCGACCCCAATTTCGCCAATTATCGCTACCAGCCCGAAACCGGCCGGCTGGTGTTGCTCGATTTCGGGGCGTCGCGGCCTGTCGAAAAGGCAATCGCGGCCGGATATCTGGCGCTGCTCCGCGCGATGATCGATGGACGCCGCGACGACGCGCGCGAGGCGGCGGTCGCGGCCGGTTTTGTCGGCCCGGGCGCGATCGCAAATCATCGTGCGCGGATCGACCGGATGATCGACATCGTCATCGCGGAACTGCGCAAGCCCGGCGCGTTCGACTTCGGCGACCGGGCGTTCGTCGGCGTGTTGCGCGATGAGGGCATGGACGTCGCCGCCGACCAGTCGGCCTGGCACATCCCGCCGGCCGAGATCCTGTTCATCCAGCGCAAGATCAGCGGCACCGCTCTGCTTGCGACCCGGCTGAAGGCCCGCGTCGATGTGCGTGCGATGATCGACCCCTATTTCGCAAAACACATTGACTAATTCATGAATTAAGATCCTAATCGCCATCGACGGATCGCGAGTATCGCTCGACGAACCGCGCCGATGGAGAGGAACCCGATGCTGTTGCGCCTGCTGTCCACGATCGCGCTGTCTGCCGCGCTGCCCGCCGCTGTGATCGCCACCCCTGCAAACGCCCAAACGCAATCGCCGCAAGCGAAGATCGATACGGGCACCGTATCGGGCACCACCGAAGGCCCGCTTGCCGTCTTCCGTGGCATCCCGTTCGCCGCGCCGCCGCAGGGGCCACTCCGCTGGAAGGCACCGCGGCCTGCTTTGCCTTGGACCGGCATCCGCGAGGCGCGCAGCTTCGGCGCGGCCTGCCCGCAGGGGCCGGAGCATAAGGAGGCTTGGGCGCAGGTCGGCCCGATGAGCGAGGATTGCCTGTTCCTCAACGTCTGGCGGCCGAAGCGCGCGGGCAGATATCCGGTGATGGTGTTCCTCCACGGCGGCGGCTTCACCTATGGCGCGGCCGGCGTGCCGCTGTACGACGGCGCGGCCCTGGCGGCGCGCGGCGTGGTGATCGTGACCGTGAATTATCGCCTCGGCCGGCTGGGCTTCTTCGCCCATCCCGCGCTGACCCGCGAGGACCCGACGGGACAACTCGGAAATTACGCGATCATGGACCAGATCGCGGCGCTCAAATGGGTCAAGCGCAACATCGCGAACTTCGCCGGCGATCCCGCGAACGTCACCTTGTTCGGCGAATCCGCCGGCGCGGGATCGGTGCAGATCCTGATGGGCTCGCCGCTATCGGCCGGTCTGTTCCACAAGGCGATTTCGGAATCCGGCGCGGGCGGCAGCGCGCTGTTCCCGATCCGCGGCGGTGCGATCAGCGCCGAGAAACTGGGCGAGCTATGGGCGGGCGGCCTCGGCCTCAAGGATGCCACGCCCGAACAACTGCGCGCCATTCCCTTGGCGGATGTGGTGAAGAACGGCCGAGCCTTCCCCTTCATCGACGGCAAGGTCGTCGTGCGCAGCCCGGGCGAGCCGTTCTATCAGGGCAAGGAGATGCGCATCCCGCTCATCATCGGCGGGAATTCCAACGAATCGAGTCTCGGCGGCATGACCGAGGCCAATGCCAGGATCCTGCTCGGCCCGGCCTTTCCGGATCTGCTCGCCGGCTATGTCTCGTACACCGGCAAGGCACCGGCCGCCGCCGCGATCGATCTCGCCGAGGATGCCGGGTTCGTGCTGCCGTCCTTCGCGCTGGCGGACAAGCATGCGGCCGCCGGAGCCAAGGCGTTCGTCTATTATTTCGATCAGGTGCCGGTGGATCAGCGCGCCGGATCGGCCGGAACCGATCATGGCGGCGAACTGGAATATGTCTTCGGCACCAAGGCGGCGGCGCATCGCTGGGACGCCGAGGATGCCAAGGTATCGCAGATGATGGGCGATTATTGGGTGCGCTTCGCCCGCACCGGCGATCCCAACGGCAGCGGTGCGCCACGCTGGCCCGCCGTGACGACGCAGCCGACCGCGTATCTGTCCGTCGGAGCCGACACCAAGGCGGCGCGCCTGCAACCGATCCAGGAACAGGCCAAGGCAGCGACGATGGCGGACTCGGTCAGGAAATGGGCGGCGATGCCCCGGCCCTGACGCTGGCGATCGAAGGAAGGTTCGTGATGGCATCGAACGACCAGCCCAGCCGGCGGCACATCGTCGCCGGCGCGACCGGCCTGCTCGCCGTGGGAGCGATCCCGTTGGCCGCCGCTGCAGCCGGGCGACCCGCGCCGAAGGATTTCCTGTGGGGCACGGCGATCTCCGCGCACCAGAGCGAGGGCGGCAACACCAATTCGGACAGCTGGCTGCTGGAAACGGGCACGCCCACCGCGTTCGAGGATCCGTCCGGCGACGCCTGCGACAGCTATCATCGTTACGCGGAAGATCTCGACATCGCCGGGCGGCTGGGGCTCAATTGCTATCGGTTCGGGATCGAATGGGCGCGGATCGAGCCGGCGGAGGGCATGTTCTCGCAAGCCGCGCTCGACCATTACGTCCGCGTGCTGGAGGCGTGCCACGCGCGCAAGCTGTTGCCGATCGTAACCTACAACCACTTCACCGTGCCCCTGTGGTTCGCGATGCACGGCGGGTTCGAGGTGGCGGACGGGGCCGATCTGTTCGCCCGTTTCTGCGGGCGAGCGACGGAGCATCTCGGGCATCTGATCGGCATGGCCTCGACCTTCAACGAGGCCAATATCGTCCTCTTGCGCAAGGTCCTGCCGCGCTTCGCCAGCGATGCGGCGGCGGCGAATGCTCGGGCGATGATCGCGGCGGCGGCGCGGCGCACCGCCTCGCCCGCTTTCTCGTCGATGCTGTTCGGCGATCCCGACAGGATCAGCACGGTGATGCTCGACGCGCATGCCAAGGGCTACGCCGCGATCAAGGCCGTGCGAGCCGACTTGCCCGTCGGCGTGACGCTATCGATGCAGGAAATCCAGGGCGTCGGCCCGGACAATCTCGCCGCACAGGCCGAGCGGACGATGTACGGCGGCTGGATCGAGGCGGCGAACGCATCCGATTTCGTCGGCGTGCAGACCTATTCGCGGCTACGCATCGACGCCCGGGGTTTGATGAAATCCGAACCCGGCGTTCCGCTCACCGACATGGGCTATGAGAATTATCCGCACGCGATCGGTGCCACGATCCGTTACGCCGCCAAGCATATAGATCGCCCGATCTACCTCACCGAAACCGGCATCGCCGCCGAGGATGATGCGATCCGCGTAAGGTTCATCGCCGATACGCTAGCCGAGGTGCGCAAATGCATCGACGAAGGGATCGCGGTGAAGGGCTATCTCTATTGGTCGCTGCTCGACAATTTCGAATGGACCTCGGGATACGCCAAGAAATTCGGCCTGGTCGCGGTCGATCGCAAGACCTTCCGCCGCACGCTCAAGCCCAGCGCGCGCTATCTCGGCATGCGGGCCAAGGCGAACCTGTTGTAGGAAAACGATGGCGCGGCCTCCGGTCGAAAACCGGGGCCGCGCCGTTTAGCTCAGAAGCCGAACTTGACGCCCACGTAGAAGGAGCGGCCGATCGGATCGTATAGGGCGACATCGGTGCCGTTCTGCGAACTCGCGACGATCGGCAGGCCCTTGTCGAGCAAATTGTTGACGCCGCCACGGATCTCGAAGCGCTTGTTCACCTTGGTCGACAGGAAGAGATCGAACAGCGAATAAGCAGGCACGCCGGCCTGCGCGGTGGCGGGCGTCAGCACCGAGCTGACATCGGACAACGGACCCTGATAGCGCCAGCGCAGGCCGAGCCCGAACCCATCCGAACGATAGCCGATCGTCGTCAGCGCCTTCCACCGTGGCGTCGCGCGCGGCGGCACGGCCCCGGTTCCGGCACCACCGTTGCTGACCCCGGTATAATCCAGGAATGCCGTATTCGGCAGCAATTGCACCTTGTAGCTGCGCGTCCAGCCGATCGACGTATCGGCATAGACCTTGCCCGTCGAACCGCCGACCGCCACCGGCAGGCCGAGATGCGCCTGAATCTCGACGCCGTCGGTCTTCAGTCCGCCGAGGTTGAGATACGGCGTCGACACCGTGACGATCTGGCCCGTCGCATCGCGCTGGATCAATTGGCAATACGGATTGCTGTTGGCGTAGGTCGGGTTGGAACCGTCGAGGTTGAAGCATTTCGACAGCACGGTCAGGCCCGGCACGGACGAGATCACGTTCTTGATGTTGATGTTGTAATAATCGACCGACAGCGAGAAATCGCGGAAGAAGCCGGACTTGATCGGCGAATTGAGCACCAGCCCGAAATTGTAGGTGTTGGCCTTTTCCGGGGTCAGCCCGGTATTGCCGGTGATCGTCTGGCCGGTCGCCGTGGTCGGGAAGGTATAGCTGCCGATCGCGGCGGCGGGCACGCCCTGCGCCACGCACAAGGTGCTGACCTGCGCGCCATTCGCCCCGGTGCGGGCGGTCGAGCGGATATCGCACGGATCGCCGAGCGAGGCCGGCGGCGTGCCGATCACCAACTGCGTGCCCGATGCCGGGGCGAACAGTTCGCCGATGTTCGGCGCACGCACCGCGCGCTGATAGCTACCACGGAACAGGAGCGGTTCGACCGGCCGCCAGCGCGCATCGCCCTCGAAGCTGGTCACGGTGCCGGTGGTCGAATAGTCCGATACGCGCACCGCGCCGCCGATGCCGAGTTCCTCGAAGAACGGCTTGCCCGAGATCAACGGGATATCGAGCTGCGCCGCCGCTTCCTTCAGCGAGATCGCGCCGCGCGCACCCTGCGAGGCGATGATCGATTCGAGATTCTGCGCCGCCAGATCGCTGTCGGGGACGTAGCTGTAGCTGTTGCGGCGATAATCGGCGACGAAGGCGATCTGGGCCGGGCCGGCCCCCAGATCGAACAGCTTGCCGTTGATCTGCGCCTGCACCTGCGTCTGCGACACCTTTTCGCGCGAGAAGGCATCCTTGGTGATGTAGTTGACGCACGCTTGCGACAGGCTGCGCGCATTGGCATCGCCGAACGGGTTGAAGCCGCCCGCGCACAGCGCATTGCCGCCGTCGGTCGCGCTCAACAAATTCTGCACCCGGCTTTTCACGATGGCCGAATGGATCGTCTGGTTGTGGACGGATTCGTCGTACGATCCGTAGGCGTCGAACGTCCAGCCGCTCGCGATCTCGCCACGCACACCGGCCAGATATTGCTGGACGTTATACTGCTCCTCGAAATTCTTGTACGGCACGCCGACATAGCGGCCGTTCCAGGTGAAGTTGGCGGCGGCGTTGGGCCGCGACGCCAGGATCGTGCGCAGGTCGGTCGGGATGAACGGGTTGGTGACGGGGATGCTGGTCAGCGCACCGAACTGCGTCAGGCTGCCGCCGCTCGCCGTATGAACGCTCAGATCGACATACATGAACTGGCCATACGCGGTGATGCCCGGTGCCAGCTCGTAATCCGCTTTAAGGAACGCCGTCTTGCGGTTCAGGCCGTTATAGAAGTCGATCTGCTGCCCCACCGGCATGCGCACATTGTTGTTGACGAGCAGATAGCCCTGTCCGTTCGTCGGTCCTCGATAATTGACCGCGCCGGTCTGCACGAACAGCGAACGATCGTCGTTGAAGCCCAGATTGAGCAGCGGATTGATCGTGCTGGTCACGCCGTAGCGCGCGAACACGCCCTGCACGACGGCGGCGTTGGGGGCGTTGGTCGCGCTGGGGACGAAGGTGCCGGTGCCGATAAAGGACGACGGCGTCTTGTCGTAGAAGAAGCTGCGCGCGCTGCCGTTGATCGGGTTCTGCTTGGCATAGCTGAACGCGGCCGTCACATGGCCGCGATCCTCCGCGAAGGTCGATCCGAACGCGAGCGATCCGTTGAAGCGATAGCCGTCGCCGCGCTCGCTGATCGTGTTCAGCAGGTCGATCTTGAAGCCGTCCAGCTTGCGCACGGTCTTGAAGTTGACCACGCCGGACATCGCGTCCGATCCGTAGACCGCCGACGCGCCGCCGGTGATCACGTCGATCCCGTCGATGATCGCCTCGGGCAGGATGTTGATGTCGACGTTACCGTTGATGTCCGACGCCGGCAGCCGCCGCCCGTCGAGCAGCACGAGGTTGCGGTTGGTGCCGAGGCCATGAAGGTTGATCGAGGCGCGACCGCCGGTGCCCTGCCCGCCGGTGCCGGCATTGCCGCCCGTCGTGAAGCTCGGGAACTGGTTCAGCGCATCCTGCAGCGTAGCGACGCCGGCTTCCTTGATCGCGGCATCGCCCACGCTGATGATCGGGCTGACCGAGGTGTTGTTCGGGCGCTGGATCAGCGATCCGGTGACGACGATGTCGGATTCGCTGCTGGTGTCGGCAGCGGCCGGTTGTGCAACAGCGGCACGGGCGGCGTCGGTCTGCGCGGCGGCGGTGGTCGCTTCGCCGGGCGTCGTCACTTGGTCGGTGGTCGTCTTCGGTCCCTGCGTGCCGATATCCTGCGCGGCGGCCGGCGTGGCGGCCAGGCCGATCGCCAGCGCGGCGACGCCGACCGCCAGCGCGCGGCGCGATGCGGATTGCGCCAGGATCCGGCGCGTTGTCATGCTCGTCATGGATTATCCTCCCTCTGATGTTCGCCCGCCGGTTCGCTCCGGCGTCGCGTCGTGATCTCTTTCAGCGCTTCCGGTCGCCGATCTGTGCGTCGATGAAATCCACGGCGGTGCGCAGCGCCAGCTTGCTCGCATCGCGCGTCGCCTCGGGCGTCTTGCCGATCCAGCTATGGTCAACGCCGGGAATGACGATCTTGCGCACCGACACACCCTTGGCGCGCAAGGCCGCGTCGAACGTCTCGGTCTGCGCCTCGGGCACCGTCTGGTCGTCGCTGCCGTGCATCAGCAGGAACGGCGGGTCGCTGCGATCGACATAGGTCACCGGCGAGGCGAAGGCGCGCTGTTCGGGCGTGCAATCTCCGGCGGGGCAGCCGAGGAACAGATTGTCCGCGCTCGGGCCCGGCGGCATGCCGGGGGGCGGGCTGGTGCGTTTCGGCATCATGGCGAAATCGTAGATGCCGAACCAGCCGACCACCGCCTGCACGCAGTCCGACGCCTGGTCGCTGCCCGCCGCGGTCGATGCCACGGTCTCGACATTCGCGGTCTTCGGCACGATCCGCGCGCCGGGTTCCAGCGCGGCGACGTTGCAGCTCACCCCGGCCAGCGCCGCGAGATGCCCGCCGGCCGACTGACCCCAGATCGCCGCCCGCTTCGGATCGATATTATAGGTCGCGGCACGGGCGCGCAGCCAGCGGATGCCGGCCTTCACGTCCTGGATCGCGGCCGGAAACGGTGCCTCGCGCGAGAAGCGATACGACACGCTGGCGACGACATAACCCCTGGCAGCAAGGCTCGCGAGCACCTTGGGCCAGTCGACATAGGCGGCGCTGCGACGCGGCCCGCCCGCCATCCATCCGCCGCCATGCACATAGACGATCAGCGGGCGCGGGCCGGCCGAGGCGAAGCTGGCCGGCGGCAGGAACAGATCGAGTTTCAGCGGACGATAGCCCGGCAATGTCTGATAGGTGATGTCGGGATAGCCGGCCACGCCATCGGTGAACTGCACCTTCGTCGTCGCGAAGGAATCCGCGCCGACCGCCTGCACGCTCGCACCGATCACCGCCGCATCGGCGATCTCTTTGCCGCTGCTTTGCGCCAGTGCCGGTCCGGCCAGCGGCGTCAGCAGCAATGCTGTGGTGGCAATCGCGAGTCGCAGGCCCATCCCCATCCCCTTCAATCCGACGCTCTGCGGCGTCCGTCCGGGCGTTTGCCGATCCGATGATCGCCGCCCGTTGACATTTGATGTACGAAATGGTTCGTACCGAGTCAATTCCGATTTCAAATCGATTGGCAAACGACCCGGACGATGGTCGTATACGCCGCACAGGGGAGGTTGCAGCCGTGACGGACACAGCAGGGGCGGAGGAGTCCGCAGGCGCCGACGCCGCCACGTCACCGATCCTGACGGGCCTGATCGGCATGGACATCCAGGGATCGCGCTCGCCCGAAATGCATGAGCGCGAGGCGGCGGCGCAGGGCATCGCGCTCCACTATCGCCTGCTCGATCTCGCCGTTCCGCCCCACACCGCCGACGATCTCGCCGCCACGCTCGATACGGCGAAGCGCTCGGGCTTTGCCGGCGTCAACGTCACCCATCCGTTCAAGCAACGCATCATCGCCCTGCTCGACGAGCTCAGCGATGAGGCGCGCGCGATCGGCGCGGTGAACACCGTCGTCTTTCAGAATGGACGCAGCACCGGGCACAACACCGATTCCTATGGCTTCGGCGAGGGGTTCGAGCGGCAATTGGGCGGCGTCGCGCTGAACCGCGTCGTGCAGGTCGGCGCCGGCGGCGCGGGGGCCGCGACGGCGATGGCGATGGTCAAGCTGGGCTGCCGCGATCTGGTGATCGTCGATCCGCAGGCGAACCGTGCCGCCGATCTCGTCGGCCGCCTGCCTGGCGGCGTCGCCCGCGCCGCCACGCGCGATATCGCCGACGAACTGGCCGGGGCGGACGGCATCATCAACGCCACGCCGATCGGCATGCAGGGGCATCCCGGCATGCCGATCGATCCCGCATTGCTGCGCGCCGAGATGTGGGTCGCCGACGTCGTCTATTTCCCACTCGAGACCGAATTGCTGCGCGCCGCCCGCGCCGCCGGATGCCGCACCGCGCATGGCGGCGACATGGCGGTGTTCCAGGCGGCACGCGCCTTCGACCTGTTCACCGGCCACGCCGCCGATCGCCAGCGCATGGCGGCCGGTTTCTGATTTCCCCGCTACAGACGAGAAGCGCGGCAAGGGCGTCGATCAGAACGCCCACCGCAAGAGAGGATGAGAGATGCAGGACATGACCGCGCGCCGAACCGCCCCGGCAGGCCAACGCCCTACCCGCGCGCGCTTCGCCATGCTCGGCCTGATCGCGACGGGAACGCTGGTCAATTATCTCGACCGCACCGTGCTGGGCATCGCCGCGCCCGCGCTGACCAAGGAACTGGCGATCAATTCCGCGGTGATGGGCCTCGTCTTCTCCGCTTTCTCCTGGAGCTATGCCGCGTCGCAAATCCCCGGCGGCCTGTTCCTCGATCGCTTCGGCACACGCCTCACCTACGCCCTGTCGGTCGGCTTCTGGTCGCTGTTCACCCTGCTCCACGCTCTGGTCGGCGGCCTCGCATCTTTGCTCGGGCTGCGGCTCGCGCTCGGCATCGCCGAGGCTCCGTGCTTTCCCGCCAACAGCCGCGTCGTCGCCACCTGGTTCCCGCAATCGGAGCGCGCCTTCGCCACCGGCGTCTACACGGTCGGCGAATATATCGGCCTCGCTTTTCTCAGCCCGTTATTGTTCTGGCTGCTGGCGAACCATGGCTGGCGCTCTCTGTTCATCGTCTGCGGGCTGGTCGGCTTCGCATTCGTGCTTGTCTGGCTCGCACGGTACCGCGAACCCGGCGACCATAGAAACGTCAACGCCGCCGAACTCGATCTCATCGCGGAGGGCGGCGGGCTGGTCGGCGGTGGTGCCAAGGGCGGCAAGATCGACTGGAGCAAGGCCGGCAAGCTGCTGCGCTTCCGCCAGATGTGGGGCATCTGCATCGGCCAGTTCGCCGGCAATTCGACTCTGGTCTTCTTCCTCACCTGGTTCCCGACCTATCTCGCGACCGAGCGCCACATGGCCTTCCTCAAGATCGGTTTCTACGCGGTGCTGCCGTTCATCGCGGCATCGGTCGGCGTGCTGTTCGGCGGGTGGTGGTCGGATACGATGCTGCGCCGGGGGATGTCCGCCAACATCGCGCGCAAGGTGCCGATCATCACCGGCCTGCTACTCGCCTCCACGATCATCGCGGCCAACTTCGTCGATTCGAACAATGCAGTGATCGCGATCCTGTCGCTCGCTTTCTTCGCGCAGGGCATGGCCGCCTTGGGCTGGACATTGGTGTCGGACATCGCACCGCGCGGCATGCTCGGGCTGACCGGCGGCATCTTCAATCTCGCCGCCAATCTCGCCGGGATCATCACGCCTCTGGTGATCGGCGCGATCGTCGCGGCGACGGGGTCGTTCTTCTATGCGCTCGCCTATGTCGGCGGTCTCGCGATCGTCGGGGCGCTCGCCTACATTTTCGTACTCGGCGACGTGAAGCGTATCGAATTGTGATGCTGCTGGCGGCATTGCTGGCGCTGGCGGCCCCCGCCGCGCCGTGTCCGAACGGCACCGCGCTCTCTTATGTCTGCGGCACGGCGCACCCCGAGGATATCGTCGCCATCCCCGGCACGCGCTGGATGATCGCCAGCGGCTTCGCGCAAGGTGCCGGCCTGAAACTGGTCGACACGACAAATCGGCAAGCGACGCTCTGGTATGACGGCAGCGCGGCGCAGATTGATCCCGACCGCACCACCTATCCCGGCTGCCCCGTCCCGGTCGATCCCGCTTTGTTCAACGCGCGCGGCCTCAGCCTGCGCAAGATTGGCGACGGCCGCTACACTCTCCACGTCGTCAATCACGGCGGGCGCGAATCGATCGAGATCTTCGACGTGACGCTGAGCGGCGACCGCCCCGCCCTGCGCTGGCGCGGCTGCCGCCTGATGCCGCCCGGACAGGTCGGCAACGCCGTCGCGACCTTCGCCGACGGCACGATGCTCGTGACCGTCCTGACGCGCCCCGGCACCACGATCGCCGATTTCGTGCTCGGGAAACGCACCGGCGCGGTGTGGCAATGGGCCCCCGGTGCCAGCGCCTTCACCGAGCTTCCCGGCACGCAACTGCCCGGCAATAACGGGCTCGAAACCGATCCCGACGAGCGCCATTTCTACGTCGTCGCCTTCGGCTGGCACGCCGTCTTGGTTTATGATCGGCGACACCCGAAAAAGCCCGTGCGGACGATCGAGATGCCCGGCTTCATGCCCGACAATGTGCACTGGACGGACAATCGTCTCGTCGCCGCCGGGATGCGCCTCGACGAACCCGCTTGTGGCGGCCTGCGCAAGGTCTTGAGTGGCGAGGCCGACAAGATGCTCTGCCATCGCGGCTATGTCGTCGCGGCGATCGATCCCGTCTCGGGCACGGTATCAACCCTCGCCTACGGCGCGCCGGAAGAGGCGTTCAACGGCGTCTCGGCGGCGGCGATCGGCGGCGACACCTTATGGCTGGGATCGTACCAGGCCGATCGCCTGGCCTATCGCACCCTGCCCGGCCGCTAGAGCAAGATGATTTTGGTTTGAATCGCGGTTTCCCTACACCGTCATTCCCGCGAAGGCGGGAATCCATACTGGCTGAACTGAGTGGGTCTCATGACGTGCAGTGATTATGGATTTCCGCCTTCGCGGGAATGACGGACAATTTGGTTTGACCTCATATCATCACGCTCTAGCGCACGATCACACCGGGCGGCAGGACGCCAGCACCACCCCGACGACCTGTTCCCGCCGCCGTTCCACCGCCTCGGGCGACACCATGTCGCGGCGGAAGATTTCGGAAAAGGTATAGCGGTTCGAAACGTTGTAGAAGCACAGGGCGCTGATCGTCATGTGCAGTTCGATCGGATCAAGATCGGCGCGGAACACGCCTTCGTCGCGGCCCTTGGCGATGATCTCGCCCAGCACGCGGATCACGCTCTCGTTGCGTCGCTTGATGCCCACGACATGCTTGATGAACTCGCCGTGGTGCATGTTCTCGTTCATCACCAGCCGGACGAATTCTGGATGGCCGTGGTGATAATCGAAGGTCAGCCGGATATTGGCCTTCAGCGCTTCTTCCGCGCCCATCGTCTCGATCGGCATCGCCGTCTCGGTCTCGCGAATGCGGGTATAGGCCTCCTCCAGCACGGCGCGATACAGCCCCTCCTTGCTCGCGAAATGATAATAGATCATCCGCTTGCTCGTGTTGGTGCGCTCGGCGATCTCGTCGATGCGCGCGCCGCTCAGCCCCTTGTCGGAGAATTCCTGCCGGGCGACCTCCAGGATGTTAGCCTTCGTCGCCTCCGAATCCGCGGCCCTCGTGCCGCGCGGCTCTGCTGTCGTCGCGATGGTCAATGGTCCCTACCCGATCTGCCGCCATACCGCGTACGGCCAAGCTTGGCCGCGATCAACCTGCGGCGTTCAATCGCGCGGGCCGGCGGGCCGCGACGGCACCGGCGTGCGCGCGATCGGATGCGCCTCCAGCCAGTCGAGCCGCGCGGTATCGATGTCGCGCACGGCGATATTATCCCCGAACGCCATCTCGCGCTGCCGCCGTGGCGTCCACGCGGGCCAGTCCGCGCCGGGCCGCCCATCGCGCGCGAACGCGATCAGGTGATCCATCATCGTGTCGGACAGCGTGCGATCGTACGCCGTCCAGTCCCGCGTCCGGCGCGCGCGGTTGTAGACGTCCAGCGAACCCAGCCAGTACGGAATATCGCCGGTATGATACGCGCCCACCGTCGCCGGATTCTGGTCGGCGAAGGTCACGCCCGGCGTATAGGGGTGCTTGCGCGAGAATTCGTCGAGATAGGCCGGCTGGCCGATCGCCGCCTGATCGCGCGCGCATTGCCGCGAGGCCAGCGCAAAGCCGCCGAGATGCGCGACCATGTGCCCCATCGCCTTCACCTCGACATCGGCCTTCGCCGGAAAGCGTTTCAGGAACGCATCGGCATCGCCGCCGAACGCCGCCCGCGCCGCCTCTCGATATTCCATCAGCGTCGCGACATGGCCGAACGGGCTCATCAGGATATCGATATCGTCGGTGTTCGAACTGGCGATGATCGGCACGCGGTTGATCCGCCCCACCGCCAGCAAGGCCGCCTTCTGCTCCGGCAGCACCAGCCCGTCCACGATCGGCCCGCCGATGCGAACCCCGGCGACGTTCGCACCCAACTGGCTTTCGCTCTGGATCGCCAGGATCCGGTCGGCGGGAATGGCACGCATCGCCGTCAGCGACTCCGCCTTCAGCCGCTGCTGCACCGCGACGCCCACCGCCTCGGCCTCGGACAGCGTCGGCATCACGTCGCGGTAATTGCACCAGCTCGTCATCGCGGCGCTGCGGAACAGGCCCTTGGCTTCGGGCGAAAAGATCATCGCCGCGACCGACAGTGCGCCCGCCGATTGCCCGACGATCGTCACCTGGTCGGGATCGCCCCCGAACGCGGCGATGTTCGCGCGCACCCAGCGGAGCGCCGCGATCTGGTCCATCAGCGCGTAATTGCCCGAATGCCCGCCTTGCTCGCGGCTGAGATCGGGGTGCGCCAGGAACCCGAACGCGCCCACGCGGTAATTGAAATTGACGAACACCGCCCCGCGTCGCGCCACGTCCGCGCCACCGTAATTCGGCATGCCGGCCGATCCGATCGTGAAGCCGCCGCCATAGATGAACACCACGACCGGCAGTTTCGCGGCCGGTTTGGCGGCGGGTGTCCAGATGTTCATGTAGAGGCAGTCCTCCGACGTCGCCTCCTCGCCGAAATAATGATTGATGCCGTGCGGTCGCAGCACCTGAATGCATTCCGGCCCGGTGCGATCGGCATTGCGCACGCCGCTCCAGGCGATTTCGCGCGGTGCCGCCCAGCGCCGCTCGCCGACCGGCGGCGCGGCATAGGGGATGCCGAGATACGCCCGCACGCCGTCCGCGATCTGCGTACCGGCGATCGCACCCGATTGCGTCCGCACCGGGTCCGACGCGATCGGCTTCATCGCCTCCCCGCGAATCGGGTCCGCCAGGGTATGGTTCGGGGTGTCGTTCGCCATCGCGGTGGCGGCAGAAACGGCCAGAAGGGCGGATGCCATGAGCATCCTCACATGCGCTTTCATTGATCCTCCTGACCGGGCGCAACGAACCTCTTGCCGATTTCAGCCCCGGAGCGCACAATGTGTACGAAATGGTTCGTGATCGTCAAGCGACGGACCGGTGATAGGGGATGGCAAGCATGGACGGCCAGACGACGCGGCGCGCATTTTTCGGCACGATGGCCGTGGCGGCTCTGCCCTCGATCCTGCCGGCCGAGGCTTTGGCCGCGCCCCTGCCACCGGACGACGCGACGCCGAAAGTCGAATTCGCCTTCGCCGCGCGCGTCCTGCTGGAGCCTACGCGCGAGATCGGCCGCACCCCCTACGGCATCCGCCGCCGCATCCCGATCATCGGCGGCACGTTCGAGGGGCCACGCATTCGCGGGGTCGTGCTGCCGGGCGGTGCCGACTGGCAATTGCAGCGCGCCGACGATTATACGCTGATCGAGGCCGATTATATGATCCAGGCCGAAGACGGCACGCAAATCCACGTCCGCAACCGCGGCCTCACCAACACCCGCGTCGCCGGCGCCAAGGCCCGCTACCTGCACACCATCCCCGAATTCGAAGCGCCAGACGGCCCGCACAACTGGCTCAACCACTCCATCTTCGTAGGCTCCCTCCAAAGCGTCACCGGTGGGCCACCCTCGGTCATCGTCAACGTCTTCCGTCTCGCCTGAGGAACCTTCCGTTGCGCACCTCCATCGCCACCGTCTCGGTCAGCGGCACCCTCGAACAGAAACTCACCGCGATCGCCGCCGCCGGCTACGATGCGGTCGAGATCTTCGAAACCGACCTCCTGTCCTGCGCTGCGTCGCCCCGCGAGATCGCCCGCCAGTTGGACGATCTCGGCCTGACCTGCGCGCTCTACCAGCCGTTTCGCGATTTCGAAGGCATGCCGGGCACGCTGCGCCAACGCGCGTTCGACCGGGCCGAACGCAAGTTCGACGTGATGGCGGAACTCGGCACCGACCGCATCCTATTCTGCTCCAACTGCTCGCCCCAGTCGCTCGGCGAACAAGACCGCATCGTCGATGATTTCCGCGCTTTGGGCGAACGCGCCGCCGCGCGTGGCGTGCTTGTCGGCTATGAAGCGCTGGCCTGGGGACGGCACGTCTACGATCACCGCCAGGTCTGGGATATCGTCAAGGCGGTCGATCATCCTTCCATCGGCATCCTGCTCGACAGTTTCCACTCGCTCTCGCGCAACATCCCGAACGAAAGTTTGGCCGAGATCGATCCGGCCAAGATCGTCTTCGTTCAGCTCGCCGATGCGCCCTTGCTGTCGATGGACCTGCTGTTCTGGAGCCGCCATTTCCGCTGCATGCCGGGCCAGGGCGACCTGCCCGTCGCCGGCTTCGTCGCCGAACTGCTCAAACTGGGCTATAACGGCCCACTGTCGCTGGAGATTTTCAACGACCGCTTTCGCGCCGGATCGACCGCCCCGGTCGCGCAGGACGGACTGCGCTCGCTGGTCGCCGTCCACGATCAGGCCCAACGCCTGATCGGCACACGCTCTCCGCTACCGCCGCCAGCCCCGATCGGCGGCGTGGAGTTCATCGAATTCGCCGCCTCCGACGAAGAAGCCGCGCGACTGGAGCCGCTGTTCACCGGCCTCGGCTTCGCCAAGATCGGGCAGCATCGCTCCAAACAAGTCGATCGCTGGCGGCAGGGCGCGATCAACCTCGTCGTAAATCGCGAACAGCGCGGCTTCGCGCATTCCTACGAGGTCGTTCACGGTGCCTCGATCTGCGCGCTCGGCCTCACGGTGCCGAACCCGGATGCGACATTGCGCCGCGCCCGCGCGCTCGGCATACAGCGCTATGACGACGGCACGCCGCGCGAAAGCGCCGGAATGCCGGCGCTGCGCGGGGTCGGCGGCAGCCTGATCTATCTGCTACGCGAGGACGCGACAGACCGGATCTGGACCGACGAGTTCCGCGCCTTGCCGGGCGGCGACGGCGATGCCGGACTGGGCGGAATCGACCATGTCGCCGCCTCGGTCGACATCGATGAATTCCTGTCCTGGCAGCTTTATTGGACCGCCTTGTTCGATGTGGCCAAACAGGTCGAACTCGACATCCCCGATCCCGCCGGTCTCGTGCAGAGCCGCGCGATCGAGGGATCGGATGGCGCGTTTCGCGTGACGATGAATGCGTCCGGCGGGCGCGGCACCTTGTCGTCGCGCTTCATCGGCAACGTCTTCGGCGCCGGATTCCAGCACATCGCCTTCACCACCACCGACATCTTTGCCACCGCGCGCAAGCTGGCCTCAAATGGCGTCGCGATGCTGTCGATCCCCGGCAATTATTACGACGACCTGATCGCGCGGTTCGGACTCGACCCGGAACAGGTCGCGGAAATGGCGGCGCACAGCATCCTGTTCGACCGCGACGAAGCCGGTCACGAATATTGGCAGATCTACACCCGCGCCTTCGACAAGCGCTTCTTCTTCGAGATCATCGAACGGCGCGGTGCCTATGCCGGTTACGGGGCCGCCAACGCACCGATCCGGCTCGGCGCCCAGAGCCGGTATCGCGGGGAGCCCGATCCCAGATGACGCAGGCCGTCGACCAGCCGGGGCGAACGCTTCAGTCCTCCAGCGAGAATATCCGCTCCATCGGCGTCCATTTCGCGCCGCCCGGGACCACCGCCGACTGATAGGCATCCATCTCCGCCTCCCACGCCGAAACGACGGGCGCGAGTGCCGGATCGCCGGCGCGGGGAAAGTCCTCGTCGACCTCGGCGATCATCACCAGACGATCGGCGACCTGCCAGATTTCCATTTCGCGACATCCGCGATCGCGGATGTCGCGCAGCACCTCGGGCCAGACCGCGCCCGGCGCATGCCGCGCACGATAGCTCGCGATCAGCGCGGCGTCGTCGACGAGATCGAGGACGGTGACGATACGCGGCATCGGCGATCAGGCCTGCAGGCTGGGGGCTGGCAGCACCCGAGTCTGCCCGTCGCCATCGGTGACCGCATAGGTGAAACCCGGCATCAGCGCGAACGCGCCGACGCTGCCATCGCGACCGATCGCAAGGAAGCCGACCTGCGCGCCGCGCACGGCATCGCCGCGCAATCGCGCGATATGCTCGACTGCCTCGCGACAGGCGGCACCGGGCGATGCGCCCGCGCGCATCGATGCCACGACGCGGGCCGAGCCTGCGATACGGGTCACTTCCTCACCAACGCCGGTCGCCGTCGCGGCACCGACCCCCGCCTCCACGAACAGTCCGCTGCCGACCTGCGGCGAATCGCCCACCCGGCCATGCATCTTGAACGCCATGCCGGATGTCGTGCAGGCACCGGCCAGCGTGCCGCTGCCCAGGCGTCCGATGATGCCGATCGTATCGTGATCGAGCGCACCGCCGCGCGTCCGGTTTTCGATATTGGCGACCGGCTGGTACTTCGCGGTCTTCAACCAGTCGCGCCACGCTTTCTCCGCCTCCGGGGTCAGTAGGTCGCGCTTCGGGAAACCGTTGGCCAGGGCGAAACGGGTCGCACCTTCGCCGACCAGAAAGGTGTGCGGGGTCTTTTCCATCACCGCCCGCGCGACCGACACCGCGTGCACCACATCCTCCAGCGCGGCGACCGCACCGACATGGCCGGCATCGTCCATGATGACTGCATCGAGCGTCACCCGCCCGTCGCGATCGGGATAGCCGCCATAGCCGACCGAATGGTTGGTCGGATCGGCCTCCGGCACGCGCGCGCCGGCCTCGATCGCATCGAGCAGGGAACCGCCCGCCTGCAGCCGGGCGAACGCCGCGGCGTTGGCGGCAGCACCGAAATCCCAGGTCGATGCGATGACCGACCCGCCGCTCTTGCCTGCAGCCGCGGCGACCGGTGCCGCAGCCACGCTTGCCACCGCGCCGCCGATCAGCATCGCGCGCCGGGATGGCATCGTTTCACCCTGCCCTGTCGATCTTTTATCAGGCATGTCGTCGGGATCCTTTCGAAAGCGCAAGCGGCGCAGGACAGGAGCGTGTCGGAGGCCTATTGATTGCGCGACGGCGGGCCGAGCGCAAGCTTGGTCACCATCACCTCATTGCACCCCATGAACCGCTGCCAGCCGCCTTCGTCCCACATCCCGCTTGATCTGAAAACACTTTTGACCAATAAAAATACATCTATTCCGAGCCAACCTTTCGACCGATCGAAGCGACGGCAAAGACCAAAAAACGAGGAGCGGGAAATGGCGGGACGAACGGTCGAAAGACGATATCTGCCCGCGATCCTGCTGACGGTATGCCTGTTCTTCCTGTGGGGAATGGCGAACAATCTCAATGACATATTGATCGCCCAGTTCAAGAAGGCGTTCACGCTGTCGGATTTCGAAACCAGTTTCGTCCAGCAGGCCTTCTACATCGGATACTTCCTGCTTGCCGTGCCCGCCGCGATGTTGACCCGCGCTCGGGGGTACAAGGCCGCGATCGTCACCGGGCTGGTGCTGTACGCCGCGGGCGCGCTTTTATTCTATCCGGCTGCGCATTTCGGGGAATATCGCTACTTCCTCGCGGCCTTGTTCGTGATCGCGTGCGGGCTCGCCTTTCTGGAAACCGCGGCCAATCCGCTGATGACCGAATTGGGCGACCCCGCGGCTGCGGCGAAGCGGCTGAACTGGGCGCAGGCCGCCAATCCGGTCGGCACCATTGCCGGCGTGTTGATCGGAAAATATTTCATCCTGTCGCAGATCGTCCATGACGATGCCGCGATCGCGGCAATGCCCCCGGCGGCCCGCGAAGCGCTGTATCGCGGCGAAGTCGTTGCGGTGCAGACGCCGTACCTCATCATCGGTTTGGTCGTGCTGGGCTTCGCACTCGCCGCCGCTTTGATCCCCTTTCCCGATCACAAGGACTCCGACGACGAGACGAATACGGGCGATACGCGCTTCGCCCAGGTCTTCCGCCACCCCCGTTTGCTCTTCGCGACCATCGCACAATTCTTCTATGTCGGCGCGCAGGTCGGGGTGTGGAGCTATACGATCCGCTATGCCCAGGCCGCCATGCCTGGCCTCGCCGAACATGCCGCCGCCGATTATCTCTTCGTCAGCCTCGTCCTGTTCGGAATCGGCCGGTTCGCGGGCGCCGCATTGATGGGCCGGGTCGCTCCGGCGCGATTGCTCGCCTTATTCGCGACGATCAGCGCGGGCCTCGCCGCCGTCGCCGCGCTCGTCGGCGGACCGATCGGGCTTTATGCGCTCGTCGCGGGCAGCTTCTTCATGTCGATCCAGTTCCCGACGATCTTCGCGCTCGGGATGGAGGGGCTCGGGCCGCTGCGTCGCGCCGGCGCTTCGCTGATCGTGATGGCGATCATCGGCGGCGCGGTGCTGACCGGGCTGATGGGCTGGGTGTCCGATCGCGGCGCGATCGATACCGCGATGCTGGTGCCGGCAGCGTGCTTCCTCATGGTCGTCGCGTTCGCGCTCCGATCCCGCGATGTGGTTCCCAGGACGGCGACTGGCGCGGTCGGACATTAGGGTCTGATGGCCTAAGGTCGAACCATCGCCCTTCCGTTCGTCCTGAGCTTGTCGAAGGACGTGTTCCACGCGCAGCCGGAAATTGTCGAACACCTGCTGCGACAGTCTCGGCACGAACGGTCTATTGAAATCGTCGCGTTCTAGTCGCCGATCAGGGCTGGCCGGCTCCGCCGCGATCGGACCATCCCAGACCGTCGGAGATCCGCCCCGCCGTCTTCCTCAACGCCTCGATCGCCTCGGTCTCGGACAGATGCGGCATCCGACCCAGCGCTTCGAGGAACGGGATGGTCAGGGCGGCGACGATCTGGCCGTCATAGCCGAAGATGGGCCAGCTGATATCCGTCACCCCGGCCATCCGCGTACTGGCCACGCGGTGGAAGCCGTCCGTTCGCACCTTCGCCAGCACCGTATCGATCGCGGGCCGCGCCTTGGACGGCGCCAGCTGATCGAGCAGCGCCGAACGATTGCGTTCCGCCATGAACGCCAGCAGCACATGCCCGGAGCAGGATTCGAGCAATCCGATCCCGGTGCCGACCCGCACCGCGAAGCCCGCCGGACCCGGACTTTCCTGCCGCAGCAGGATCAGGCCGCGATCGCCGGTGACCACAACGAGATGACACGATTGCATCGCGACCTCGCTCAGCCGGTGCATCAGCGGCGCAGCGATGTGCGTCAGTTCCTGCGCCGGCGTGGCACGATGCGCGGTCTCCAGCAGCTTGTAGGTGGCGCGATATCGGTCGTTCGCCGGATCCTTGCGCAGCCAGCCGCGCCGGTCGAGCACCACCATGATCCGGAACAATTCGCTGATCGATCGCGACAGCCGCGTCGCGACCTCGGTAATCGTCAATCCGCCCGGCTCGGTGCTGAGCAGTTCGATGATATCGATCGCCTTTTCCAGCGCGGGTGCGGAATAGACGCGGGCAGTCCGCTTTTCCTCGGTCGGCGGTGGTGCTGGTGATTTGGGCATCGTGATATCGGTACCGCCGCACGTCGCATTTGTCATCATGCCCCTGTGGCAGGAGCATTTGGGCTCAAAGCATCTTCAGGATCACGTCATTGGTCCAGCCGAAACCGGTCGCTACCAGATATTCGCCGCCGCCGCCGGCTACGCCGGCCTCGACATCACCAGACGGGCCACAAGAGGCGTCGAAATCATGGCCGCTCATGGACTCTGCCAAACAGCCGCCTACGCCGTCTTATCGCGCCGCGATCATCTCTGTCATCTGGGCTTCGCTCACCACCTCGGCATATTTCGCCTGCAGGTCGAACAGGTTCGCCTCGTGCGGTGCGGGATCGCGATCGCCACAAGCTTCGCGAACGACAAACGGGACGAAACCGTGCTGGAGCGCGTCGAGCGTGCTGGCACGGACGCAGCCCGAGGTGGAGAAGCCGGTCAGGATCACCGTGTCGATCCGCGCCGCGTTCAGCGTCGCGGCGAGCGACGTGCCGAAGAACGCCGAGGCATATTGCTTGGACACGATCGTCTCGCCCGCCAGCGGCTGGAGCGACGGCGGGAAATCGCCCGCCGGGCTGCCACGGTCGAACGCCTTCAATGCCGGTATCTTGCGATAGAACAGGCCGCCATCGGCACCGCCCGGCTGATACACCACATTGGTGAAGATCACCGGTACGCCCGTCGCCCGTGCCGCCGCGACCAGCCGCTCGTTCGCCGCCAATGCGGTTTCGAACGCCGCATCGTAGAGCGGCGATCCCGGCGTCAGATAGGCCATCACCACGTCGATCACGATCAGCGCGGGCCGTTCTCCGAACGGCAGCCGCCCGTCGAACACCCCGGCATAATTGCTGGCGGCCATCAGATCGCGCCCTCCGCCTTCAGCCCGGCAAGGTCGTCCGCCGACAGGCCGAGCGCGCCGTACACCTCCTCGTTATGCTCGCCGACGCTCTGTGGCGCGATGCTGCGGATCGATCCCGGCGTGCCCGACATCTTGGGGAAGCTGTTCTGCATCTTCAGTTCGCCCCAGCGCGGATGATCGAGCGTCACGATCGCGTCGCGCGCGGCGAAATGCGGGTCCTCCAGCATTTCCGGCGCGCGGTAGATCGTGCCGGAGGGTACGCTGTGTTCGATCATCAGCCGTTCGACCTCAGCGGTCGGCAGCGTCTTGGTCCACGCCTCGACGATGCCGTCCAGTTCCTCCTGATGCGCGCCGCGCGCGACGTGATCGACGTAACGCGGGTCGGTCGCCAGTTCGGGCCGCCCCATCGCGGTGCACAGCCGCGCGAACACCGCATCCTGGTTCGCGCCGATCAGGAATTCCCCGTCCAACGTCTTGTAAACATTGGACGGCGCGATCCCCGGCAGCGCCGACCCCGACCGCTCGCGGATATAACCCGAGGCGACATACTCCGGAATCAAACTTTCCGTCACCTGCAACACCGCCTCATACAACGCACTATCCACCACCTGCCCCTTGCCGGTGCGCTCGCGCGCATGGAGCGCGGCGAGCGCCCCCATGCAGCCATAGGTCGCCGCCAGCGTATCGCCGATCGACAGGCCCATCCGGCTCGGTGCGCGATCGGCATCGCCGACGATGTAGCGCCATCCGCCCATCGCCTCGCCGATTCCACCGAACCCGGCGCGCGACGCGTAAGGCCCGGTCTGTCCGTACCCGGAGACACGCACGATGATGAGGCGCGGGTTGATGTCGTGCAGCGCATCGGGGCCCAGATTCCATTTCTCCAGCGTGCCGGGCTTGAAATTCTCGATCAGGATATCGGCCTCGGCGACCAGCTTGCGGACCAGGTCTTGGCCCGCGGGGATGCGCAGATTGGCGGACACCGAGCGCTTGTTGCGCGCGACCACTTCCCACCACAATTTATGCTCGCCCCGGCCCCAGGCGCGCATCGGATCGCCCGCGCCCGGCGCCTCGACCTTGATGACGTCGGCGCCCATGTCGCCGAGCAATTGTCCGCAGAACGGCCCGGCGATCAGCTGCCCCAGCTCGATCACCCTGATGCCCTGCAACGCCCCTGTATTCTCGGTCATCATCTTCACTCCGCCGCCAGCGCGGCATGCGCCCAGACGGGTTGACGGGGCGCGGGCAGCCCGGTTTCCTCCAGGCACGACGCGCGGAGTGCCTCGATCTCGCCGCCACGGTCGAACAATGGTAGCGGCCCGGTGCGGCGTGCCCGCATTTCGGTGCGCAACGCATCGGTCGCGGCATCGTCTCCGACGACCACGCCATAACGCTTCGCCCCCTCGACCGTGACGAGGCCCTGTTCGACTTCCTTCGCCACCAGCGCCGGATCGCGCTCCAGCGGATCGCCCCAGCCGCCGCCGCCCCAGGTGATGAAGTGCAGCTGGTCGCCGCCCTCCACGATCAGCTGCTCGAGCTTGTTCGCGACGATCGTCTGCGTCCCGTCGGCTTTCTCGAGTATCTTGCGCGCGCGCTCCCCCGGTTCGCCGCCGTTCACGCCCCACGGCTTGATGAACCAGCGATCGTCATGGATCGCGACGATTCCGGGTTCGAGGAAGCGATAGGTCATGTGGATGCCGTTCCCGCCGCGGTGCAGGCCCGCCCCGCCCGAATCCGGCGCGGTCTCGTAGCGTTCGATGACCAACGGGAAATAGCGTTCGAGAAACTCGTTCGGCACGTTGGTGAAGCCCGGCCACAACGAATGCCCATCCGGCCCGTCGCCCATCGGCCGGCCCGGAATGCCGCCGAAGCCGATCTGGAATAGCTGGAAATACTGACCGTTCCGATCGGTGCCCGAATAGAACAAATGGGGACTGGACGAGAAGCCCGCCGCACAGAGGAATTCCGGGGTCCGCTGCCCGAGCAGGCCGCCGAGGATATCGAAGATGCGGCCCAGCGCGTGCGTGCGGCCCGAGAGTGCCGCCGGGAATTCGGGCTTGAGCAACGAACCCTTGGGAATGCGCACGTCGATCAGATCGTAGAACCCGTCGTTGAACAGGATCTGCGGATCGAAGACCATGATCATGTAGATGCCGAAGAACATCTTGAACATGTTTTCGTTGAGGAAGAAGTTGATCGACGCCGGACTCTGCGGATCGGTGCCGTTGAAATCGAGGATCACGCGACCGTCCTCGCGCCACATCGTGCATTTGATCTTGTAGGGGCCGAAGCCCATGCCGTCGTCGCAGAGATAATCCTCGAAATCGACCTTCTCTTCGCCGATCGAGGTTTCGATCAATTGCTTCATCGCGCGGTAATTGCGCGCCAGCAATTCCTCGGTCGCCGAGATATAGACGTCGTCGCCGAAGCGTTCGCACATCTCGATCACACGGCGCGAGGCGACCCGGCACGACGCGATCAGCGCGTTCAAATCCGCCGCGCACCAGTCGGGCTTGCGCGTCTGGTGCATCACCAGCTTAATCAGGTCCTCGTTATACTCGCCCTTGCGCCAGATCTTGACCGGCGGGATGCGCACGCCTTCCTCGAAGATCGAATGCGCGTCGATCGGCATCGATCCGGCGACCTTGCCGCCGATGTCGCTCTGATGGCCGAACATCGCGGTATAGGCGACGATGCGTCCGTCCTTGAACACCGGCAGCAGGACCAGCCAGTCGTTCGAATGACTGATCGCGCCGCCGACCGAATAGGGATCGGACAGGAAGATCATGTCGCCATCTTCCAGCGTGCCGTCATAGCCATCCAGGAAGCCGCCGATGAACGAGCCGAACTGGCCGACGATCATCCGGCCCTTGTGGTCGGCGATCAGCGGAAAGGCATCGCCCTGTTCGCGGATGCCAGGCGACATGGCGGTGCGGACCAAAGTCGCGTCCATCTCGACGCGGGCGTTGCGTAGCGCATTCTCGATCACTTCCAGCGTGACGGGATCGATGGCGACGCGGGCGAAGGGGGTGGCGTTGGTTTCGATGATCGTTGCGGGCATTGTAGGTCCCTTCAGGCGAGCGTGATGAGGATGTTGCCGACGGCATCGACGGTGCCGACGCAGCCGAGTTCGATCAGCGTAGTCGAATCCATCTCGATCACGATCGCCGGGCCAGGGATGACGTCGCCCTGTTCGAGCAAGGCGCGGTCGTAGATCACCGCGGCGTGGGCGCCGCCGTCCATCCACAATTCGTGATCGCGCAGTTTCGCCTGGGCCGGATCACCGTCCCCTTGCGGTAAGGTGGCCGCCGGCAGATCGAGCGCGACGCCCAGTGCCACGGCGCGCAGGTTCACCAGTTCGTGCGGGCTGGTCATGTTGAAGGTGAACAGCCGCTTATGCTCGGTATCGAACCGGTCCATGATCCCGGCCAGACCATCGCGGCGCAACGTCTCGGCATCGATCGCCAGCGGCACTTCGAACGCTTGGCCTTCGTACCGCACGTCTATCTCGAACAGGCTGGTGATGTCGGCATCGGCGATCCCGTCGGCCTTCAACTCGTCGCGGGTTTGCGCCGCCATCTCGTCGAGGATCGCCATCACCTCGGCTTCATCGGTATCGCCGAAGCGGCGCGAGAAGCTGCGTGCGGTTTCGGTGCGCATCCGCGTCGTCGCATCGCCCAGCGCGCACAGCACGCCGGGGGAGACCGGCGATACGGCGGGCCAGCTGCCCATCAGCCGCGCGACGGCGTTGACGTGCAGCGGCCCCGCGCCGCCGAACCCCATCAGCGCGAAGTCACGCGGGTCGTAGCCTTGCTGGACCGAGATCATGCGCAATGCGCCGAACATGTTCTCGTTGACGATGTCGATGATGCCGCGCGCCGCCTCCATCAGGCCGATGCCCAGCGCATCGGCAATCGTCTGCACAGCCACCTTGGCGCCCTCGCGGTCGAGCTTGAACGTGCCGCCGAGCAGAGATTCCGGCAGATACCCAAGCACCACGTTCGCGTCTGTCACGGTCGGCTGTACGCCCCCCTTGCCATAGGCGACCGGCCCGGGCACCGCGCCTGCCGATTGCGGGCCGACGCGCAATGCCTTGGTCAGTTCCGGCACATAGGCGATCGAACCGCCGCCAGCACCAACCGTCTTCACATCGAGCGACGAGGCACGGACCGACAGGTGGCCCACTTCGGTCGTCCGAGCGCGGCGGGGTTCGAGATTCTCGATCAGCGCGACGTCGGTGGAGGTGCCACCGACGTCGAGCGTCAGGATGTTCTTCAGGCCGCTATTCTTGCCGACCCACAAGGCGCCGGTCACGCCCCCCGCCGGTCCGGACATCAGCAGCGACACTGGATGCCCCTCGGCCTTTTCGGAGGACATCAGCCCGCCATCGGAGCGCAGCAAGGCGAGCTTCCCCGCCATCCCCGCGCCGCGCAATTTGGTGCGCAGGTTGCGCACGTAATTGCCGACGATCGGCCGTACCGCCGCGTTGGCGACGGTGGTCAGCGTGCGTTCGTATTCCTGCATCTCGGGCAGCACTTCGTGACTAAGCGAGATCGGCAGGTCAGGGCAGATTTCCGCCGCGAGTTCGCCGACCCGCGCCTCGTGCGCGCCGTTGAGATAGGCGTTGACCAGGCTGACAGTGATCGCCTCGACGCCCTGGTCGCGCAGCTTGGTCAGCGCGGCGCGGATGCCGTCGTCGTCGATGGGGCGCAGTTCATGGCCGTGCGCATCCATCCGCCCGGCGACTTCCAGCGTGTCGATCAACGCGGCGAGCGGTTCCGGCTTGGGCCAGATGATCCACCCCGCCAGACCGCCCGGCACATAGCTGCGCGCGATCTGCATGATCTGGCGGTACCCCTCGGTCACGATCAGCCCGACCCGCGCGCCCTTGCCCTCCAGCACGGCATTGGTCGCCACCGTCGTGCCGTGCAGGAACACCTCAACCTCGGCCGGCGTAACCCCCGCCTTGGCGCACACCGCCTCGACACCGTCGAGGATCCCGACCGAACTGTCGGCCGGCGTGGACGGCGTCTTGTGCCGCCAGAATTGCCCCGTCCCCTCTTCCAGCAACAACAAATCGGTAAAGGTGCCGCCGACATCGACGCCGAGACGATAGCTCATGCTTTTCCTGCCTTTTCGAGAAGATGTGTAGGTACGGGCGGGAAGCGCCCGGCCTTGGAAACCATGCCGGGCAACGGACGCCCCATGATCTGCGTGAACCAACCGGCCGCGTCGATCAGCGCATCGAGGTCGAGACCCGTGGTCACGCCCGATCGTTCGAGCAGATAGACGACGTCCTCGGTCGGCACGTTGCCCGCAGCGCCCGGCGCGAAGGGGCAGCCGCCCAAGCCGCCAAGGGCTGCATCGATCGTCGCCGCCCCCGCCTCGACCGCCGCCCAGACGTTGGCGAGCCCGGTGTTGCGCGTATTGTGCAGATGGACCCGCACCGGCAACGGCGCGATCTCGGCGCGGACGCGGGCGACCAGCGCAGCGACATCGGCCGGCACCGCGACACCGATCGTATCGGCCAGCGCGACTTCGATCGCGCCGCTCGCCGCCGCCCGGCGCGCCATGTCCACGACGCGATCCTGCGACACCTCGCCCTCAAACGGGCAGCCGAACGCCGCGCCGATCGTGATCTGCGCACGTCGCCCGGCGGCCAGGGCGACGTCCACGATCTCGCACGCGATATCGAGCGATTCCGCGCTGGTCTGGCCTTGGTTGCGCATCGCGAAGGTATCGGTCGCGACGCACACCGCGCCCAGTTCGTGTACTTTGGTGGCAAGCGCACGGACCGCGCCACGACGATTCAGCACCAAACCAATGTATACAGCATCGCCATCCGGTAACGCGGCAAGGACGTCTTCCGCATCCGCCATCTGCGGCACACGGGCGGGATTGACGAAGCTTGCCACCTCGATGCGTCGGGCGCCTGCTTTCACCAGATTGGCGATCAACGCGACCTTGTTCGAGGTGGTGACGATCTCCGATTCGTTCTGGAGACCGTCGCGAGGCCCGACCTCGACCATCTCGATGCTGCGCATAGCTCGTGCTTCCCCGCCCGGCCGGCAAAAGCCAACCTCAGAACTCGGATTACAATATTGTATACATTTTTCAAGCGATGTTCTATATCGCGATGGAAATATCCCGATGCGCCTGCGCCGCCGGCCCTTGCCTGCAGGTCGGCGGCGGCTCATCAGGGCCAACCGACGATCGGAAGCACATCTATGTCGAGAGCCAGCGACCGCGCCTACGATGAAATCAAGGCGCAGATCCTCAACGGAACCCTCGCGCCCGGCGCGCAATTGAAGGAAGAGGAACTGGCCGAGGTGTGCGGCGTATCCCGCACCCCCGTGCGCGATGCGATGCACCGGCTCGAGGCCGAAATGTTCATCCAGCGCAGCGACAGCCAGCGGTCGTTCGTCAGCAACTGGTCGATCGACGACATCGAGGAACTCTTCACGCTGCGCACCATGCTTGAGGGGCATGCGGCCGCGCAGGCCGCCGAACGCGTCACGGCGGAGATGCTTGAGAAACTGCATCGCAACGTCGCCGCGATCGATGCGGCGATCGATCGCCCCCTGCCCGATGTAGACGCCTTTCTTGCGATGAATGCGGAATTTCACGCGCTGATCATCCAGGCCGCGGCTTCGGATCGACTGGCGCACATGATCAACCGGCTGGTGCTGCAGCCGATCGTGCATCGCACCGCCCTTAGGTATGACGCGGACCAGTTGCGCCGCAGTCTGGCCGAACATGTCGAGATCGTCGCCGCGCTGGAAGCGCACGATTCCGACTGGGCACGCGCGGTCATGACCTCGCACATCCGGCGCGCCTTTCACGTCTATCGCAGCGAGAACCCTGCCTGACAGCGCTACCCCGCCGGGTAATCCGGCGGCGGACCGCAGGTTCAACGACGCACTGAAACGACACGTCGGGGCGGCCCTCGCCCCGCGAAGCGTCGTGCGCAGCAGATCGCGTCCCTCAACCAACCAATTTACGCCTTTATGTATACACCTTACCGCACCCACAGCAGGGTCGATATGGGATTTACGTTTTATCTGGCGCACTTAGCCAACGAAACCGTCCTTCCCATATGATCATATCGTATAGACAATGACCTTGACGTCAATATCTGTATACAATATCCGTTGTGCCAGCGGAGGTGACAATGGCGGCTCGAATCAAGGTTATCGTACCGATCCCGATGGATGAGGCCGGCGTTGCCAACCGGCGGTCGCAGCTATCCGACGCCCTGATCGCACCGGGCTTCGTGCCTGAATTTGCGGCGGTGCCCTGGGGCGCGGCGCTGGGCGACAGCTATCACGATATGTTGCTGATGGATTGGACGGTGTTCCAGACCGGCATCTCGGCCGAGGACGAAGGCTATGCCGCCGTGGTCGTCGATACGGTCAGCGACAGCGGCGTGCGGGCGCTGCGTTCGCGCCTGTCGATCCCGGTGATCGGTCCGGGCGAGGCCGCGTTCCACATGGCGATGACGCTCGGCAAGAAATTCACAATCCTGACGATGTGGCCGGAATGGTTCCCACTCTATGAGAAGACGATCGGCGAATATGGCCTGTCCGACCGGCTCGCGTCGCTGCGGTCGATCAACACGCGTCCCGACGTTACCGAATTGCTGGCGGGTAAGGAGGAAGTCATCTTCGACAAGCTGGCCGCCGAGGCGCGCCGCGCGATCGAAGACGATGGCGCCGACGTGATCGTGCTGGGATCCACCACGATGCATCAATCGGCGGAATATCTGGCCAGGGTGCTGCCCGTGCCGGTGATCAATCCTGGCGTGGTGGCGTGGAAGCTGGCCGAGACGTTGGTGACGCTGGGCCTTTCGCACAGCAAGCGCGCTTTCCCTTCGCCCGAGGTGGGCAAAGACGCTGATATCCGGAAAGGATAGGCATGAGCAGTACGATAGAACGCTATCCCTTTTTGATCGATATCGTGACGAAGCGATATTTCGATGCCGTCGACAACAAGCAACTCGATCGGGTGCTTGATTGCTTCCACCCCGATGCAGTGCTGACGGAGGTGACGTCGAACACCGTACATACCGGCCGCGACGACGGCATCGCCGCGATGTTCCGTCGGCTGTTCACCGATTTCGAACAATTGTGGCACGGCAATTTCGTCCATGTCGCGGATCCGACGACGAATGCGATCTGCTCGCAATTCACCGTGCTGATCACGCCCAATGGCGGCGATCTGCTGCGCTACGAAAACTGCAACCGCTTCTATCTGGATGGCGACAAGTTCTCGCGCGTGTTCGTCTACATGAGCGGCGACAATCTGCTGCGTGAGGGGATCGACTGATGCAATATATTCCGACCCTCAGCCGCGATGCGCTCGTCGATCTCGCGATCAAACGCTATTTCGCCAATGTCGATGCCAAGAACATGGCCGCCGTGCTCGATTGCTTCAACGACGAAGCTTCGCTGACGGTGCAGACGTCGTTCACCACGCATGCCGGGAAGCCCGCGATCGAACGCATGTTCGTGGATCTGTTCGGGGCGTGGGAAACGCTGGTCCACAAAGATTTCACGATCACCGTCGATGAGTTGAACGGCCGGATCGCGGCGTCGTTCGAAGCGGTGCTGACCGACGCCGACGGCCGCGTGACCAGCCTGTCCAACACCAATTTCTGGCGCATCCGCGACGGCCGTTTCCAGGACGTCCATGTCTACATGAGCGGAGCCAACGTGCTCGTCTGATCAAACAAAAAGGGGGACTATACGATGCTTGCCAAGGGAATGACTCTATTGCTCACCGGCGCATCGGCATGGGCGCTTTCGAGCGCCCCGGCTGTCGCGCAGACCGCCGATCCCGTGCAGACCACCGCGCCGGACGCGGCGCCCCCCGAAGCCGATGCTGCGCCGGGCGAGATCGTCGTTACCGCCCGCCGCGTCAACGAAACGCTGAGCCAGGTGCCGGCCTCGATCACCGCATTCGGCGCAGAGGCGATCGCGCAGTCGAACATTCAGCGCGCGCAGGATTTCGCCAAATTCACCCCCGGCGTGGCGATCGTCGCCAGCACGACCGAAGCCGGCGACAATCAGATCAACATCCGCGGCATCAACAGCGCGCGCGACGCCGAAAGCTCGGTCGCCTTGGTCGTGGACGGAATCCTGAAGACCAACACGGCGGTGCTCAACCAGCCGCAGGCGGCACTCCGCCAGATCGAAGTGCTGAAGGGGCCGCAAGGCGCGCTCTACGGCCGCAACGCCGCCGCCGGCGCGATCGTCATGCAGACGCTGAAGCCGGGCGACCATTTCGAAGGCGGGGCGACGGTCAGCTATGGCAACGTCAACACCGCAATGGCCAATGGCTATCTCGCCGGGCCGCTAGCGCCTGGCATCGGTTTCGTCCTGTCGGGCGATTATAATCATACCGACGGTTTCTACACCAACACCCTGCTCAAGGCGAAGGTGGTCGACAATCGGACGGAATGGAACGTCAACGGCCGCGTCGTGGCCGAATTCGGCGACGCGACCGAGATCGACGCCAAGGTCCGCTACGGCGAATTCCATGGTGCCTCGATCAACTTCAACGCCGCATTCCATCTGCCCGGCTTCGGCGGCGCGTTCAACGAGGACGTGAACAACCATCCGTTCAACTATTACAGCAACATCAAGCCGACCAACAACCAGACAACGCTGGAAGGATCGGTCAAACTCGATCACGATTTCGGCGGCGTGAAGCTGACGGCATGGGGCCTGTACAGCAACGTTAAGAACGATCTGACGGCCGATGGCACGTCGGCGGATTTCGCGCGCTATCTCTCGGCGGTCAACCCTGCCGCGCAGTCGGCGGTCAACGCATGCTTCGCCTCCACCGCGGCACTGACCGGTTTCAAGATGAACCCGCCCACCTTCATCGGTTCGACCCCGGTGCCGTTCATCTTCGCGCCGGCCACCGGATCGACGTTCGGCCCATATTCGCCGACCACCTGCGATGGCACGCAATATCAGGTGCGCAATCAGAAGGACTTCAGCGGCGAGGTCCGCCTTGCGTCGAGCGGGGACGGACCGATCAGCTGGCAACTCGGCGGATACCTGCTGCATATCGATCGCCTGACCGGCGTGAGCCTGGGCGCGGACACCGGCAACGGTGTGATCCCGCAATTGTACAACGCGCCGAATTCGACCAACCCGACGTCGCAGCTGTACATCGATAAATTCAAGACGAACGTCTATGCAGGCTTCGGATCGGTCGACTGGAAACCCAACGACAGTTTCGATCTGACCGTTGCCTTGCGCTACGACATCGAACGCCGTCACGTCGAAAATCAAGTGCCGCTGGCGATCGATCCATTCACCGGCGGGCCGATCAACCCGGGGCAGACGGGCGGGGCCATTCCGTCCAAGAGCAAGACGTTTAAGCAGCTCGAACCCAAGATCAGCGCACGGTACGAAATCGCGCCGCACACCAATGTATTTGCCAATTGGGGCGTCGGGTTCAAATCCGGCGGCTTCAACAATCAGGGGTCCGCGGCGATCGTGGCGCAGAATTTCAACGTCGCGCCGATCAATGCCGGCGTCATCATCAACGACGATTTCCGCAAGGAACGCTCCAGCGCTTATGAGGCGGGTATCAAGGGCCGGGCCGGGCCGATCAGCTATAGCCTGGCAGGCTATTACACTCAGGTCCGCGACATGCAGTTCTTCGAATTCTTCGTCGGGGGCTTCGGCCTGCTGCGTGTCGTCTCGAATATCGACCGGGTTGACCTGAAGGGCGGCGAGATCAACGTCGATGCCCGGATCGTGAAAGGCTGGACCCTCTCCGGCGCGTTCAATTACACCGATTCGGAGATCAAGCAGAACCGGTCGCGACCCGACACCGTCGGCAACAAATCACCATACACGCCGGATTACACGATCAACCTGAGCAGCTTGCAGGAAGTGCCGGTGAGCGACGGGTTGAAGCTGATGCTACGCGCCGATTATCGCATCACCGGCCCGACCTGGTTCCATACCGTGCAGAACCAGACCAAGGCGACCATCTTCAGCGCGTTGTTGCCGATCTCGGCATTGGCGCTGCCGGCGGCGGTGGGCAACGCGAACTACGGCATCGCCCGGCGCAATGCGTTCGGCGTACTCGATCTGCGCTTCGGCCTCGAAGGAGAGAAGTGGAAGGCGACATTGTTCGCGAACAACGCCTTCGACAAGAAATACGTCAACGAGGTGATCCCCGCGATCGAGTTCGGCGGCTCCTTCATCTCGCCGGGTGCGCGCCGGCTTTATGGTCTGGAACTGGGGTATAAATTCTAGGCGCCCGGTCGTCATCGTCGCCCGCGACACGCCATACGGCTGCCGGGCAAGGACTATTTTGCCAATATTGCTGACACCGTTCAGGACCCCAAGCGCCCCGGCTTAACGGCCGGGCGCTTTTCTAATATGCCGTCGATGATAGGGCTGAGCGGAAATGACGTGGTGAAGGTACGCCTCGACACCATGTCGGTTCTACAGGTCGGTAGCCGACAGATCGCGACCCCGTCGACACACGGCAATGCCGCAGGCACAACCGATGGCGCTCGTTTCCCGGTTAATCCTGTTACACCTCAATGCTCGCGAAACGATGCCCAGAACGAGCCGACCAGCGGTTCGAACGCATAGCTGAGCGCCGTCCGGGCGCGCAGCGGCACCAGCACCTGAACGGGCATGCCGGCGCGCAGTTCGAAGGATTGGCCGCGGGCATCCTTCAGCAAACGGATCTGATCGCGCGGGACCAGCACCTCAGCCGTGAAATAACTCGCCCCGGTCTTCTCGTCGGACACCGCATCCGCCGACAGCCGCGTCAGCCGGCCGGTCAGGTTCGGCAGGTCGCGTTCGTGCAGGCTCGGGAACTTCACCAGCGTGCGCTGGCCCACCACCAGATCGTCCGCATCGTCCAGCGCGACCCGCGCCTGAATGCGCAGCGGTGCGTTCTCAGGCACGATATCCATCAGCTTCTGCCCGGGCGCGATCACTCCGCCCGGGGTGAAGGCGGTCAGGGAAATCACCGCGCCGGTCGCCGTGGCGCGGATTTCGGTGCGGGCGAGCTGATCCTTCGCGGCGGCAAGCCGGGGGATCACGTCGCTCAACCGCGTATCGACTTCGCGCATATCCAGCGCCGTGCGTTCGCGGAACGTGCGTTCGGCCTCGATCCGGTTGATCTGGCTTTCCTGCGCCGCGCCGCGCGTCTGCGCGACGCTGGCGGAATATTGGCCGCGCTGGCCCATCAGTTCCGCGCGCAATCGTTCGAGTTCGCGCAACCGGGTTTGCGATACGAACCCGCGATCGGCCAGCGGCTGCAACGCCGCGAGCTGCTGGTCGATCAGGCGCAATTGTTCCTCGGCCGATACCACTTGGGTGCCATAGCCTCGCCCCTGCGACACGGATTGGAGCGATCGTTGGTCGAACGCGCCGCGCTGGGCGGACAGGGTCGCGCGCCGCGCGATCAGTTCGCCCTGTTGCAGGCGCAGCGCCAGAGCGGCGTCATCGCGATCCTCGGCCGGCAGTGTGGCGAATTCCGGCGGCGTCGCCAGCCGCGCAACGCCCGATTCCTCCGCCTGCAGGCGCGCGCGCTGGGACAGCAGCCGGATCGCCTGCGCCGAAAGCGCGCGCTCCTGCGCCCGCACATCGGCGGCGGCGAGCCGCATGAGCAATTGCCCGCGAACGACGCGCTGCCCTTCGCGCACGAAGATCGCCGCCACGACGCCGCCGTCGCGATGTTGCACCGACTGGCGCTGGCCCGAAACTTCGAGCGCGCCCGGCGCGAACGCCGCCGCGTCGAGCCTGGCAAAGGCCGCCCAACCGAGGAAGATAACGAAGAATAATACCGCCAGAATAGTGCCCGCGCGGATATCGCGGGACGGATCGCCCATGGTAACGACGGACGATGCCTCGCGCTCGTGCGACGACAAGGTCAATTCGCCGCTCACGATGCCGCTCCCTGGGCTGCCGGCGGCACGATCCGCCGGACATTGGGTGGCGCGATCTTGGCCAGCACTTCATCGCGCGCGCCGAACAATTCAACCCGGCCGGCGCGCAGCACCAGCATCTTGTCGACGACCGGCAGTACGCCAAGCTTGTGCGACACGACGAGGATCGTGTGCCCCTGGCTTTTGAGATCGACGATCGCGGCGTTCAGCGCGGCATCGCCCTCCGCATCGAGATGCGCATTGGGTTCGTCCAGCACATACAGCGCCGGGCGGCCATAGACGGCGCGCGCCAGGGCGACGCGTTGCGCCTGCCCGGCCGATAGTCCGCGCCCGTCGAGCTGAAGGCGATAGTCGAAACCGCCGGCGAGACGCAGGATCAGATCCTGCGCACTCACCGCCGCCGCCGCGGCGACCACCTCGGCATCGACCGCCGCCGGGTCGGCACCGGTCTCGGTCGCGAAACGACAGATGTTTTCCTTCACCGTGCCTTCGAACAGGGCGGCATCCTGCGGCAGATATCCGATATGGCGTGCCAGCCGTTCCGGATCCCAATCGCCCAGCTCCGCACCGTCGATCCGTACGCTGCCGCGATCGACCGTCAGCGCGCCGACGATCGCGCGCATCAGCGTCGATTTGCCCGATCCCGAAGGACCGACGATCGCCAGAACCTCGCCCGGCGCGACGTCGAACGACACTGCGTTCAGCACGGCATCGTCGCGCGCGGCGTTCAGGACGGTGATCGCCTCCACCCTGAGCGCGCCGATTGGGGCGGGCAGGCGGGTGACCGGTGCCTGCGGAATCTCGTCGGAGAGCAATTTGTCGATCGTATCATAGCCTGATCGGGCCTGAGCGATCGATTTCCAGTTGCCGATCAGCAGTTCGATCGGCGCCAGCGACCGTGCGATCAGGAACGACGACGCGAAGATCGCGCCGGCCGAGATCATATTGTCCACCGCCAACAGCGCGCCCAGCCCCAGGGCCATCGATTGCAGCGCCAGCCGCACGAACTTCGTGGCGGTGAGATAATTGCTCGCCCGGAAGCCCGCCTCGGTCTGCCGCGCGAGCATGGTCTGGCGCAGGCGAACCTGGCGCGACACCATCGCCCGGCGCATGCCCAGCGCGCGGATGCTGTCCGCGCTGGAAAGCGCGGCATCCTGCGCGGCATAGGTGCGCGTGGCGATCTCTTGCGCGCGCGTCATCGCGCCGCGCGTCGCGCGCTCGTTGCGCCATGCGATCACCGGCAGGATCACGCCGCCGACCAGAGCGAGCGCGCCGATCCAGGGATGCACGAGGAAACAGACCAGAATGTAGATCGGCGCCCATGGCGCATCGAACAGCGCCAATATACCGGGGCCGCTGATCGCATTGCGCATGATATCGAATTCGCGCAGCGCCTGCCGCGAGATCGCCGATCCGGGCCGCCCGAGCGTCGCATCCAGCAGGGCCGGTGCGACCGCCGCATCCAGCACCACGCCCGCCCGAACCAGCAACCGGCTACGTATCCGATCGAGCAAGGAAAGGCTGACCAGAGCGAACAACAGCACCAGCGTCAGGAACAGGAGCGTCTGCAAACCCTGTGTCGGCACGACCCGGTCGTAGACCTGCAGCATATACAGGGTCGGCGCGATATAGAGCAGGTTGACCAGCGCGCTGAACCCGGCGGCGGCGAGGATATGGCGGCGGCACTGGTCCAGCGCCGTCCGCATCGGCCCGCGCAGGCCGATCGGCAGCGCAGTCGACGGCGGCCCGCTCGCTGGTTGCGGGCCATAAAAGCCGTCGGACGAGGTCTCTGTCATTACTAGCCTTCTGGCGTTCCCGGGCATATCGGCATGCCCGGGAACGCGGCAATCATACCAAGTGGAAGTTATCGGCCATCACGGCCTGATGGTGATGGATCTGGTCGAACGCGGCCAGCGTGTCGGCCCCATCCAAATAGGTGCTTTCCACATAGACCGAGCGGGACACCAGGGCCATGGACCGCGCCCCGAGATCCGCTACCCAATCCGTTCCATCTGCGACGGCGGCGGTCGAGACCTTGCCGAGCGCATCGAAGTCGAAACCATCGACGAAATTATGCATGGTGGAATCGTACAGCACATCGGTCTGCGTTTCGGCCAGCGCGACATTGGTCGCGCGCCCGAAATCGAACAGCGCCAGTTGCGGGTCGTGATCCGTCGGACGATCGCCACCGAACTGCGAGTTGAGATGAACCGCGTCATATTGCGCGCCGCTCAGCAACCCGCCCGTCACCAGAATGTGATCCAACTGCTGCGCATTGCCCTCGAACAGATAGCTGTAGCGTTCGTTCTGGCTGAGCAGGGTGTTCAGGTCGGTGAACACGCCGCCCTTGGCCGGATCGGTCAGCTGGGTCTGCGCATCTTCCCACGCAAAGCCGTTCCAGTCGCCCAGCACGGCGAAGTGGAGGTTGGGATTGTCGGCCAGATGGCTTTGCACATAGGCCTTGACGCCCGCCGCCTGCGCGGTGCGCGCCGCGTCTCCGGCATCGGCCGGCGGCTGCGTCGCACCCCACAACGGATCGCTGCCGCCGCGTGAAGTGAAGTGGACGTTGATGGCGGTGATCTTCTCGCTGCCGAACATGAAATCGGCCACCAGCGGCTTGCGCGAATTGTTGTACGCTGTGCCGGTGATCAGTTCCGCGCTGCCCTGAACGTAGCTGACGCGGTCCATGTTGTAGAGGAAGCCGTTGCGGATATTGCCGTTCGGCTCTCCGCCCGTCGAATTGGCGACCGTCGGCGCAATTTCGATATAGGCGTAATGCGCGCCGCTGATCCGGCCGATCGCGTCGATCAGCCCCTGCGCGGTCTGCGCGCCCGACAGGTTCCCGCCATTGCCCGCGCCATCGGCGTCCTGGATTTCCTGCAACGCGATGATATCCGGCGTGCGCAGATTGGTGACGATGTTGGACGCGAGAATATCGTATTTGTTGTCGGACGCGTCGAGATTCTCGACGTTGTAGGTTGCCAGCGTCAGGTGCGTCGTATCGCCGATCAGCTGCGTCACCTCCTTGGTCAGCGTCACGTTCTTCGTCACGCTGACCGCTTCGGTCACCAGCACTTCGTACCTGGCGGCGGCGTAGTTCACGATGCCGGTAACGCTGCTCAGCTGGTCGCCGATCGAATAATTCGCCGTGAAGCCGCTGAAGATCGCGCGGTCGCCCTGGATCTGGATCTTCTCCGGGTTGAAATCGCCCTTCGAGATCGTGATGCCGCCGCGATCGTTCACCCCGGTTGCGCCCACGCCCAGCGAAGCGACGACATCGGTCTCCGCAAAGGCATCCGTCGTGGTGTTCGAAACGACCAACGGCTTGTCGATCGTGACGCGCATCCCCTCCAGCGATTCCCAGAAATCGATGCCGTCGGTTGTCGGATCGTAGCTGGTCAGGCGATCGTCATCGATCACCTGCGTGGGTGGCTGCAGGCCACCGGCCCCGATCAGCACTGCGTCAGGCAATTGGTTGTCCCAGCTTTCCAGCGTGATGCTGGGCGAGACGATCTCGGTCACGGTCAGCCCGCCGGTGCCGGCGCGGAATTCGGCGACCGTGCCCTGAACCGTTACCGCGTCACCGACGAAATATCCCGGCGCGGTGCTGGTGAAGATGAAGATGCCGTCCGAGGTGCGGCTGTTGCCGTCGCCCAGATCCTGAATGTAGAAACCGTTGCTGTCGACCGCGGTCACGATCCCCTGGGTCACAACCGTCTGGCCGACGAATGCCGATGTGTGGCCCTCGCCCTGGATCTGGCCGATCATCAGCGGAAGTACGTCGTCGTTCAGGATCGTGCCGGTCGCGGTCGCCCGGTCGATCGTCGCGCCGCCGGTCGGGGCGGACAATGTGACGCTGAACGTCTCGTTCGGTTCGGGCACGCGATCGCCGAGCACCGGCAGCGAGAGCTTGGCGGTCGCTTGGCCGCTGTCGAAATGCACCGTGCCGGTCAGCGTGAACGGCCCGAAATCGCTCGCGCTCGCGCCGCCGAAGCCGCCCGGCAACGTGACGGTGTAGGTGACGTCGACCGCACCGTCCGCGCCACCGATCCGCGATACGGTGAAATCGATATTGTGGCTGCCGTCATTGCCCTCGACGGTCGAGGCATCGGCGATGCTCAGCACGCCGGGGACATTGCCCGATCCGCCGGTCGTCGTCACGACGATGTCGTCGATGCCGACCCATTCGTCATTGCCGACCGCATTGGTCGTCATGATGCGCACCTGCAACGTCGCGGCGTTGTTGGCGTCGTCCGGCAGCGTCACCGACACGGCCGTCACGAGCGTCGCAAGGCTGGGGCCGGAGGTCGCATCGGCAACGTATCCGCCGGGCACGTTCACCCAAGGCGACGTGTCGTTCAGGCGGTATTGGACGGCGATCGGCTGCACGGCATTGTCCGTGCTGCCGTCGATATCGCGCAGGTTGAACGACAGCGTGATATTCTGACGGCCAGTGGCGTTCAGATACAGTGCCAGATACGGTGCCGCCGCCGTGCCCGAACCCTGAAGCGCGACGACCGGATTGGCGATGTCGAATTCCGTGACGCCACCCGTGGTATAGGTGTTCGGGTTGGTCTGGTTGGCGTTGACATCGACCACCGGGGTGCCGCTCGTCGTGATCGTGCGCGGGTCCGTTCCCGTGCCCGTGGTCAGGCCATCGCCGCGGTAGCCGACGATGGAGGGCACGCGCGACCAGTCGTCATTGGCGTCGATCAGGCTCTTGTCGGACCAATCCTGGCTGAAATTGCTGTTCGCCAGATTCCAGTAATTCGTGCTCACCCCGAATGTGCCCTTTCGTCCCCTCCTCGTGCCGCCAGAATCGGCCGCCAAGGCGATGGTTAATGTTTCCTGATTGCTACGTTAGAGTCGCGACATGACAAAATGGTGAAAAAAACATGAACGCGATTTTAATCGCAGCGCAAATCACTAAGCATCTAAATTAATTGCGTTTATGGTGAAACGGCATGGCTGCTTGCGGGTCTGGATACCGGGATTCATCGGCATAAAGTCCCGATATGACACAATTGCGCAACCTGCATTGTCGCGCGGCTGCAACATTCACATCATATCGGACGCTGCACGCCGAGGGCGGCCAGGGAATCAAAAAGGGGTATCGATGAACCGTTTTGCTATCGCAGCAGCGCTTGTCACGGCAGCGTTTTCGGTGAGCCACGCGCACGCTGCGGAGACCATTTCCGTCGTATCGGGCACGCGCGGAGTGACCATCGCGAGCAACGGCCCCGTCGCGCAGACGTTCGTGGCGACGGATGCGCTGCTGACCAATTTCGGCTTCCAGTTCGCCAGCAGCGTCAGCGGCACGACCACTGGCACGGTGACGTTCTCGCTGCTGTCCGGTGCGGGCACGACCGGCACAACCCTGGCGACGCAGACAGTGTCGGTGTCCGGGCTCACCTTTCGTACCGGGACCACCTTCTTCGATGTCTTCACCGGCAGCGTCGGCCTGGTTACGGGGCAGACCTACACGGCGCTGCTGACCGGCGCGTCCAGCAATCTGAGCCTGCTGTTCGGGCCGAATTCCGGCCAGACCGCGGATGCCTATCTTCCCGGCTTCCTGATCAAGAACAACACGCTCGATCAGGCCTGCACGAACAACGCATATTGCGACGCGAACTTCCGCTTCACCACCGCCGCTGCGGCGGGGGCCGTTCCGGAGCCGGCGAGCTGGGGCATGATGCTCCTCGGCTTCGGCATGCTCGGCGCAACATTACGATATCGCCGCCGCAAATACGACGTAGCTTTCGGCGCAATCACGCATAATATCTGAACGTATTTTGATCTGTGGGAGTCGGACAAGCTTAATGCCGTGAGCACCCACCGAACTGAGTTCTGTCATATTCGCCGCTGTTTGACAGGATATCGGGCGGTGGCCTCATGGTGATACGAACGCCTAGCGGAGATGATGCTGCCCAACGCGTTCGGCGATCACAAGATAACCACCGCGCTACTCGATCGCATATCTCTCCACTGCCATATCGTCGAGACGGGCAACGCAGCGGGCGCTTCAAGAGCCGCAGTTGATTCCGGCACGATGCGCAAAAAGAGCCGTTTGAGATATTCCATCACCGTCGGCTAAACGACGTCGAGGGCTGCTCTTCGACGCCTATCGGACATCCCGGTTCAACGCCTTCTTATTGCTGGCGCCTTCCCCAACACCGACGCATTTGGCGTGGCAGAGCCCTCCGACAAAATGCCATATTATTCGCATCGGCTTGCCCGTTGCCGCCAGATGCAGACCATCCTTCATGATTGTCCCCCGCGTGCCCTCGATATGCGGAACGCCTTGGCGTCGCTCCAACGGCCAGGGCAGCAAAAATCCGCCCGGCGGCATCGCCGAGCCCGAGATATCGACGGTTACTGCATCGCCCACGATCCTCGCGCGCAGCGAAAGGCCGCCGAACGCAGTGCGCAAATTGGCGATCGATGCGCCCTCGCCCTGCAACCAGCTTTCGTCCAGCCCGGCAGCCAGCACGATCGCCTGATCCTCGCTGCGCTCATACGCGAACATATCCAGCGCCGCGCGGATGAAATCGGAGGCTACCCAGGCGTGCGGCATGTCGCCGATGAAGCGTATCTCGCGCGGCTTGCGGCCGACCACTTCGGCCCAGCCATTCCACGCCGCCGGACGTCGATCCGCCATATAGATGTCGAGCAAACGATTGGCGCGCTCACGCCAGCCGAGGCGCAGGAAGGCCGACACGTTACGCAGTTCGTACGGCGTGTAATCCGCCCAGTCGGCCCCGGCCGCGCCACGCGCGCTAACCCGCGCCCATTGCTTTTCGAACGTCGCCTCGAGTAAGCGGCGATCGAGTGCCGCCTGCTCGCCGGCGGGATCGAGCGCGATTGTCGTCGAAGTGGCATCGAAATCGCCGAGACTGGTCGCGCCGGGAATATAGTCGATCCCCCAATGCGCCACCGAAGCCGCGATGGCGGCATGCAGATCGCGGGCGAATTCATCGCGCGCAGCGGCAATCTCGCCAACTTCCGGCCGCCCGAGAATGCGCGCGGCGTCTGCGGCATCCTTATAGCCGGTGAGTGCCCAGAAATCGTCCCACAGACTATATTGCGCCTGCGCCGAATAGCCTTCGTGGCTGATCGACGGCGGCATCAAGCCGTACAGCATCCGCCGATCCGGCGTGAGGTTGGCGGCAGTGCGTTCGGACTGGCGCAGCGTTTCCATATAAGTCCGCGCGGCATCGAGCCGTGGCCAATCAGCGGCGAGCGCCGCGCGATCCCCGGTGAAGCGATAGAGTTGCGTAACGAGGTGGATATATTCCCCCGGCGCATCGTTCTCGGGCACCGGATCGGCACCGCGTGCATCGACGCAGCACGGCACCTTGCCGTTGGCGAACAGTTTGCCGCCGTACCAGTCGGCAAAGGCACGCGCCGGTGCGACCGCCCCAAGCCGGAGGAGCGAATCCGACATCATCGCGCCGTCGCGGATCCAGCTGCGATCATAGGATCGCGTGCCGGGCTTCAGCGCGACGCCGTCGCGGCTCATCAGGATGTGCGCCAGCGCCGTCCTGACGGTGTCGACCACCGCCTGCTTGGTCGAGGGGGCAGTGATCGACACGGCCCCAAGGGCGTCATGCCAGAATTGCACTGTCGCGGCATGAGCCTGATCGAACTGAGCGGAATCGGGCACGGCCGCTGGCGAGCCAAACGGGATCGCCATCCGCACATCCACGCTGCGGCCGGCCGGGATCGTGAGATCGTAGCTCAGCGCGGCGGAACCCAGCCCGGTCGCATCGTCGAGCCTGGGGCCGCCCGCCAGTTCGGTCGGATGGCCAAGCGCACCATGGTCGAAAGCGGCGGTCGCGACCCGGGTCGGCGGGGCGAGCGGCTGGAGCATACGCGTTGTTGGCGCGTCGCCCTCGATCGCCGGGGGCGACGTGACGGTGAGCATCCGCCGGTCCCAGACGATCTGAGAAATGGCACTGACCCCGCCGGCCGCACCGAGGAATTGCGCGGGCGGATTGACCTGAAACGGCCGGACCGCGAGCACAAGCCTGAAGCGCCGCTCAACGCTGGCGGTATTGGTCAGCCGCCATGTCGCCATCAGGCGCGGCGCGGTGACATCAGCGAACAACGAGGTATCGAGCGTCCAGTCCCGCGCGGTCCAGCCGACATGCGGGATAGGGAGATATCCGTGCTCCAGCGTCTGGCTCGCCGTCACGTCGGCCCAGCCGGTACGTTGCCCGTCCGCTACGACGAAAGGCTCGATCGAAAAACCGCCCTTGGCAACCTCGATCGCGCCATCCTCGCCGATCAGCCCGGAATGATGGCCGCCATCGGTGCCGACGAGCGTCCAATACGGCTGCTCGCCCGAGAAGCCGCGCGGGAAGGTGCCGCGCGGTGCCGCCTTGGCCAGCGCTGCGACGAAAGCGTTTGGCGTCGCAGCCCATTCCAACGGCTTGACGTCGATTTCGGCGAGCCGGGCGGCAGGTGCCCCACGCGGCAAAGCGATGCGGATATAGCGCGTCTCGGTGCCGGGCAACGCGATCGGGTCGTCCCCGCCATCACTGTCGGTCACTGTGCGCAGCGACCGCCACGTCTTGCCGTCATCGGATCCCTCGATCGCATAACGCGACGCCGGCGACGACCAGTTCAGCACGAGACCGCCAAGCGCTTTGCGACCGCCGAAGTCCAGCGTCAGCGCCTTGCCGCCGCTGGCGTTCCACGCCGTCGCCCTGTTGCCGTCGATCGCCGCTGCATCGCTCGCGCGGATCGGCGGCAGCGGCTTCGGCGGATCCAGCGGGGCGAGCGCGAGATCGGCAATCTCCAGCGTACCCTTGCCGCCATCGCGGCCGCGCGCCACGACGATCTCGACCGTCTGCGTTTGTTTCAGGCTTTTGTCGGTCGTCGGGCCCCAGGCGAATTCCACGTCACGCGCGCGGATATGGATCGTCTGCCATGCGGTGGACGCGCGGAAATTGGCGCGGCGATACCACCAGACGTTCGTGCCGCTTGCATCGACGAACTTGATCTGCAGATCGTTGACGCCACCGGTGCCCCGTACTTTCAGCGTGATATCGAAATCGGGCGGGAACACGATCGGCAGCGTGCGCCGGGCGACCGCATAGCCGGAGACCGCGCCGAAATCGTAACTCAGCCGCAAGGCGCCGTCATCTGGCACCCGATCGATCCGCGCGGCGACACCGTCGGAGCCGGTCCCGCTCCACGGCTTCACGGTCTCGAAACCGTCGAGCGGCATTGCCTGCAGCGCAAGCGCCATCGCCGCCAGGATCATGCGAGCCAGCCGCCGCGGAACCCGGCCAGCGCCAATCCCCGCCGCAGATGCGCGTTGCGGCGCATCGTCCGCCAGATCAGTCCCGTCCGCCGGTTCTCGATCATTGTCACGATCGGCCCCTGATCGATCCCGAGATAATCGCCATCGACCCAGCCGATGCCCGGCGCGATCCGTCCATGCTGTAACGGCCCGGCGGCGGCGGTCAGCGTCGGGTTGAACGAATCCATTAAGCCGTAACGCTGATAGATCGCGGCACCGTAGCGCCGATGCATCGCGCGCACCGCCGGTTCCACGATCTCGGGCGCAAAAGCGATCGATCCCAGTGCCGCCGTGGGTGCGATCGTCCCGTCGTCGCGATCGCCGGGGCCGCGCGCCGAATAGGAGAAGAATTCACGCCGTCGCCCAGAAAGCTCGATCGCGAAATCGCCGGGGCCATCGCACGCCGTCAGGCCCCAGCAATCGGCACCATAGCCCGCGAAGCCGCCGGGATTGGCGATGGCATATGCGCGCTGCGCATAGGTCGCGCGGCGGCTGTTCTCGAAATAATCGATGCCCTTGGCGGTCATCAGCGGATCGCGGATGCCCCGGAAATCGACCCAGACATGGCTGTATTGGTGGCCGAACAGCGGCGGGAAGGCGAGGTGCGGATCGCCCCAGCGATCGCTCCACGCCTGCCCCGCCCGCGCGCTCCAGTGCGCCCAGGCATCGGCGGCGATCGGATGCGTCGGCGACGCCAGAGCCAGCAGATAGAGCAGCATGCCCTCGTTATATTGGTCCCAATCATGCGCGATGAACCCGCTTTCGGGATGCCAGCCCATCGCGACGAACGGCGAGCGCGGCGTGATCCACGCCCAGTCGACGGCACGATACAGCCGATCGGCCAGCGCACGGATGCGCACCTCATCGGGATGATCGCCGTCATACCAGCTCTGCGCGCACAGCGCGCCGGCGAGCAGCAGGGTCGTATCGATCGTCGACAGCTCGCACCGCGCAAACCGCGTCCCCGTCTTCATGTCGAGGAAGTGGTAGAAAAAGCCCTTGTGCCCGGCGGTTCCGCTTGCCGCCGGGCCTTGCGGGGCATCGGCGAAGAATTGCAGTGTATCCACCGTACGCTGGCGAGCTTGCGCGCGGCTGATCCAGCCGTTGGCGACACCGACCGGATAAGCGGTCAGCGCAAATCCGACCGCGGCAATGCTGCAGAAGGACGGTGTCGGCCAGCGATCCGGGGCCAGCCCGGTGCGCGGATCGGTCGTGTCCCAGAAGTAGCGGAAACTGCGCTGCTGGATATCGCGGAACAGATCGCCGGCGGCGGCGCGGCCCGCGCCGAGTGCGGCACTTCCGGCCGTTGCGGCCAGTGCCAAACTGCCCGTGCCGATGAGCTGGCGGCGGTCGATCATGCTGCATCCTGATAGCGCGTTGCGAAAAACAAAAAAGCGGGCGACCCGAAAGGGTCGCCCGCCCAAGGGGGAGGTTAGAAGCGATAGCCCAGACGGAACTGGATACGGCGCGCCAGGGTTAGCGTATTGTTGCCCACATTGGTCGGATCCAAGGTGTCCGGCGGCGTATTCGAGCGATTGATGAAGCCGTCGAAATCCTTGAAGTTCTTGTTGTTGAACGCATTCAACAGATCGACCGCGATGCTGACCTGGTCGTTGCCGAGACCGTGGAAATCGAGGTGCTTCTCCAGGCTCAGATTCACCTCGCAAAACGCAAACAGGCCCTTGATGCAATTCTTCTCCGGATAGGCCGAGGTGATCTTCAACTGGCCATTGTCGAACCCACCCGTGGCGTCGGTGACCTGATAGGCTTGGCCGCTGCCGAACGTGCTGAGCGTCGAGAACTGGACGCCGAAGGGCAAATCGACGATCCCGGAAACGACCAGCCGATGCCGCTCGTCACCGGTGCGCGGACGGAAGCCGTATGAATCCGGCACGGTACCATCCAGACTGAACAGATCGTTGCCGTTCTGCTCGCCCTTCGACAGCGTGTAGGCGATGTTGAGCCCGTAACCCGACGACTTCGTATAGTTCTTGTCGATCGTGACATAGAGCGCCTTGTACCGCGTCTTCAGCCCATCATAGCCGATCAGCGCGTTGGCATAGCCGAACGGGATCACGGGCGCGGTGTTGCAGCAATTGCCCAGCCCGTTGTTCGTGCGCGTCGCGAACAGATTGGTATAGCCGTTACGCCCCTTGATGTACGATCCGGTGACCGAAACCTGCCACGCACCGAGCTTCTGCCGGATGCCCAGGCTCGCCTGATCGTTGACCGGCGGCTTGGCATCGTTTTTCACCGCGAATAGTTCGGGCAGGCCCTCCACTCGCGAGCTAGCGATCAAGGCCAGCAATCCCTCGCGCGTGCCGTAGGACGGATTCCACATCGTCGTCGGCAGGCCGGAACGCGGCTGACCATCGCGCGAGAAGCGGAACACGCCGATCGGATTGATCGTGCGCGACAGTTCGTCGATCGTGTTGTTGAAATTGTTGCGATCGTAATAGCGACCCACGCCACCGAAGATCACCGTGCGCTGATCCCCGCCGATATCGTACGAGAAGCCGAAGCGCGGCGCGAAGGCCCCGGCGAACGGCTTACGGTTCTTGCCGGTCGAAATGTAGTTTTCCGGGTCGAAATAGAAGGTCTTCGGCAAGGCCCGCAACGCCGCCGCAGCCGCCGGCGGCGTGACGTAGTCGTTGTTGAAGCCGTTGGTCTCGTAATCCCAGCGAACGCCGAGGTTCAACGTCAGCTTGCGCGTGACCTGCCAATCGTCCTGCGCATAGAAGCCGATCTGCGTGTCCGACGACCGGATCACCGCCTGCCCAAGCCCCAGCCGCGCCTCGGCCGGGAAACTATAGTCGGTATTGTCGGTCGTGCTCAGGCGATACACATAATCGGGCTGGATGTAGGACCGGTTGTCGAACTTGAAGTCCGCGACATCGACGCGACCGCCTACCTTGAAGGTGTGGCCGTCGAAGCCAGTATAGGTCAGGTCGTCACGGATCGTGTAGTTCGTCTGGATTTCCTTGCGGGTCGAATTCTTGCCGCCGAAGGTGATGACGCCGTCATATTCCCGCGTCGGCAGGCTCGGGTTCAACGCCGTGGGATTGAACGTGTAATTCAGATAATTGGTGTTGAATTCGTTGACGAACCCGTCGCCGGTATAGGTCCATTTGAACAGATAGGTGTCGACCGTATTGCGCTTGTTCTCGGCGGTTTCGAACGATGTCGTATCACCGAAGCCCTGGATGTCGGATTCCTGACGGCGGCTCGCCGATACGTCGAACACCTGATGCTCATCCGGCGTGAAGGTCAGCTTGCCGAAATAGAATTTGCCGCGGAACGGGCTGACGAACGCCCCCTCCAGATCGGACAGCTTGCGGCCGGACGAGGCTTCGACGGCGGCACGAACCGCCGGCGTTCCCCGCGCGGCGACGTTGAACGCACGGTCCTGATCATTGCCTTCGAACGCTCCGAAGAAGAACAATTTGTCCTTGATGATCGGCCCGCCGAGCGAAACGCCGTATTGCTTGCGCTTGAAGGCGGGTTCGGGGCGGTTGTTCAACTTGTCGAGATACGCTTTCTCAGACAGGCCCTTGTCGGTGTACTGGCCGAAGACCTCGCCGTGGAATTCGTTGCTGCCCGATTTGGTGATCGCGGTGATGATCGCGGCGCCGGCCTGCTCGTATTCCGCCTTGTAGTTCTGAGTCAGCACGCGGAATTCCTGCACGGCGGATTGGCCGAACGGATTGCCGCGGCTGTTCTGCTGCCCGGCGACGCCGCCTTCGCGCGACTGGTTCTTCAGCGAGACGCCGTCGATGAACACGTTGACCTGGCTGGCGGTGGATGCGCCCGACTGGAAGCCCTTGTCCGTCTCGCTATCGTTGTAACGCACGCCCGGTGCCAGCGCCGCGAAGCTAAGGAAGTTGCGATCGGTCTGCGGCAGCGACCGGATCTGCTGCTGGCTGACGTTGGTGGCGACTTCGCTGGTCTTCGTCTCGCGCAGGCGACTGCCCGTCACGACGATTTCCGCCCCGTCCGAAGGCTCGGCCGCGGCGGTTGCCGTGCCGAGCGTCGCGTCCAGCGACGCCGCTTCGCCGATCCCGACCACGACCACCTGCTTGAACGTTTCGCCCGAGGTCGCCGTGATGGTGACGGTGTAGGATCCGGGGCGCAGGCCGGTCAGCGTATAACCGCCCGCCGCATTGGCGGTGGTGCGCAGCGTCTGGTTGGTCGCGGCGCTGACCGCCACGACGGTCGCGCCGGCGACGGGTGCGCCGGCGGAATCGCTCACCTGTCCGCGGATGCTCGCGATGGACGTCTGCGCCATCGCCGGCACGGCGACGATCGTGGTGGAACCGATCGCCGCGGTGCTGGCGAACAGGAGGTGCAATATCTTGGTTCTAGTCATCGGTAAGTTCCCCTTTTGCGCCCGTTTTTCGGGCTTGTGGTGGTGTTAGGCTGCTCGTTTCGCGCACGATGAGTTCGGGCGTGTGGAGTTCGGTGTCGCAATAGTTCGAGCCGTTGATCGCGTCGGCCAGCCGGCCGATCGCCCGCGCACCGATGCCGGCGATATCGATCCGCATGGTGGTCAAGGCGGGCGAGACGAAGCGGGCGAGCGGAATATCGTCGAACCCACCGACCGCGATGCGGTCCGGCACGGCTATTCCGGCCTGCCGCAACGCAGTCATCAGCCCGATCGCCATCATGTCGTTGGCGGCGAAAACCGCATCGACCGCGTCCGGATCGCGCAGCAGTTCGGCAGCGGCCAGGGTGCCGGCCTCTTCGGTAAAATCACCAGGGATGATGCGCGGCACCAGTCCGGCGCACTCGCCAAGCGCGATCTCATAGCCGCGGATACGATCGCGCGCCTCGGCATTGCCGATCGGTCCTGCCAGATGCACGATCCTGCGCCGCCCGCCTGCGATCAGATGGCGCACCATCGCGGTCGCCCCGGCGACGTTGTCGACATGGATCTTGGGATGCGGCTCGCTCGGTGCGCCGCAATTGACCAGCACGGCCGGCATGCTCGGCGGCAATTGCGCGAACAGCCGCGCCGATTCGACATGCGGGGCCATCACGATCATCCCGTCGACCCGGCCGCGCATCGTGTGGAGCATGTCGATCGCCTGGCGTGAGGCATCGTGCATGTTCGACAGCAGCAATTGCAGGCCAAGCTCCGATGCCGCGCGATCCATCCCGCGCAGCACTTCCGAAAAGAATTCGCCGTGCAGATCCGGCAGCACGACGCCGATCGCGTTTGCCCGTGCGAGACTCAGGCTGCGGGCACCGGCATGGGGCACGTAACCAAGGCTGGCGGCAGCGGCCTCGACGCGCACCCGCAACGACGGCCGGACGTTGCTATGCCCGTTCAGCACACGCGACACGGAGGCGACGGAAACCGCCGCTTCGCGCGCAACGTCGCGGATCGTGGCATGCGCCATATCCTTCCCGCATCCTTCCCTTGCCGAACGCCACCATGGCGTCCCCAATCGAGTCGCCCCTTGACCGGCGCGATCGTGCTCTTGATGTAACCGGTTACATCAACGAGAAAGCGGTTACAAGATCATGTATCGAACGCTCGCGGCTGCTACGCAGCACGGAAGCGTACGATGCGAACCAGGAGAGACGTAATGGCACGGCAGGATATTTCGCGGCGGGCGCTGATGATGGGTGCCGCCACCGTGTCGGCCTGGTTGGCCAGCCCCGCCCGCGCGTTGATGGCACAGACCGACGGTGCGCTGCCCGCGTCGCTGGAGGATGTGCTGCGTCGCATGACGGTCGAGGAAAAGGCCGGCCAGCTGACCCTGATGGCGGCGGCCTGGGCTGGCGGCGCGGCGAATGCGCTCAACCCGGCGGGCGCGGCGTCCAGCTTCGAAGCGCAGATGGCCGAGGTGCGTGCCGGACGGCTGACCGGCGTGTTCAACGGCAACGGCGCGGAAATGGCCCGGCAGATGCAGACCGCTGCGATGCGCGAATCGCGCCTGAAGGTGCCGCTGCTGTTCGCCGCCGATGTCATTCACGGCTTCCGCACCGTCTTCCCGGTGCCGCTGGGCGAGGCCGCCAGCTTCGAACCGGCGCTGGCCGAACGCACCGCGCGCGCCGCCGCGACCGAGGCGGCGGCGGCGGGAATCGACTGGACGTTCGCGCCGATGGTGGACATCGCCCGCGACCAGCGCTGGGGGCGCGGTGTGGAGGGTGCGGGCGAAGACGTGCTGCTCGGATGCCTGATGGCGGCCGCGCGCGTACGCGGGTTTCAGGGCAGCAAAGGGCTCACGGCCGATGATGCCGTGATGGCCTGCGCCAAGCACTTCGCCGCTTATGGCGCGGCGGAGGCCGGACTGGATTACAACACGGTCGACATATCGGAGCGCACGTTGCGGGAGGTCTACTTCCCCCCCTTCCAGGCTGCTTTCGATGCCGGTGCGCTATCGACCATGGCGTCTTTCAACGAAATTTCGGGCGTCCCCGCGACGGCCAATCCCTGGCTCCTCGATCAGGTGCTGCGCCGCGAATGGGGCTTCGGCGGCCTGGTCGTCTCGGATTATACCGGCGACGAGGAACTGATCGCGCACGGCTTCGCCGCCGATGCGCGCGAGGCGACCAGGCTCGCCTTCCTGGCGGGCGTGGACATGAGCATGCAGAGCGGCTTCTACCTCCGCCACCTGCCCGCCTTGGTCGCCGCCGGAGAGGTGCCGATGGCGCGGCTGGATCAGGCGGTGCGACGCGTGCTGCTCGTCAAATCGCGCCTCGGCCTGTTCGACAACCCCTTCCGCCGCATCGCGCCGCTCCGTGAAAAGACGCGTGTGCGCACGCCCGCCAATCTCAAACTGGCGCGGGAATCCGGGCGGCGCTCGATCGTGATGCTGAAGAACGACGGCGATCTGCTGCCCCTGCCCCGCAGCGGCCAGCGCATCGCCCTGATCGGTCCCTTCGCCGCCGGTCAACGCGATCTGATCGGGCCGTGGAACGTCTATGGCACCGATGCCGATGCGGTCGATCTCGCCACGGCGGTGCGCGCGGCGGTGCGTGATCCTTCGGGCGTGACGTTCACGCCGGGGTCCGAAGCGGAGGCGGCGATCCCCGGCGGGATCGAGGCCGCCGTGGCGGCGGCACGCGCGGCCGATATCGTCATCCTCGCGATCGGCGAAAGCCAGCGTATGTCCGGCGAGGCGCAATCGCGCGACGACATCGTCATGCCCGCGCCACAACAGGCATTGGCAGAGGCGGTGGCGGCGACCGGAAAGCCGGTGATCGTGCTGCTGCGCAACGGTCGTGCGCTGGCGCTGGGCGGCGCGGTGCTCGCCGCGCCGGCCATTCTCGTCACCTGGTTCCTGGGCTCGCAATCCGGTCCGGCGATCGCCGACATCCTGTTCGGCATGGAAGGGCCATCCGCGCGGCTTCCGGTCAGCTTCCCGTTCGCGACCGGGCAACAGCCGCTATATTATGCGCATAAATCGACCGGGCGGCCCAACCCGCCGGGCGCGCCGCAGGAATACAAGGCGCATTACCGCGAGGCACCCAACGCGGCGCGCTTCGCCTTCGGACACGGCCTGACCTATGGCCGGATCGCTTATAGCGACCTGAAACTCGACACGCCCGATCTCGGCTGGAACGGGGTGCTGACGATCCGCGCGACGATCGCCAATACGGGCACGAAGGACGCCGAGGAGGTCGTGCAGCTCTACATTCAGGACGTTGCCGCCAGCATCACCCGCCCGGTGCGCGAACTGAAGGCGTTCCGCAAGATCGGGCTGGCGGCGGGGACGAAGCAGGAATTGGTGTTTACACTGCGGCGCGAGGACCTGTTGTTCGTCGGCATCAATCTGGCGCGGACGGTGGAGCCGGGCCGGTTCCGTCTCTGGGTCGCCCCGTCCGCGCAGGACGAGGGGGTTTCGACGACGTTCAACCTGATGGCGGGATAGGCCCGGCACTCGCACGGCGGCGCTCCAGTTCGGCGACGAGCCGCGCGTGCGCGCCTCTGCGCAACGGGTTGGCGAACATCGCGATAAGGCCGACGCCCAACGCGATCGCCGGAACATAAATCAACAGCGCCGTGATCGCGGCGACGGTGTGCGGCGCAAGCACACCGTAGGCTCGGTAGCCGATCCACTCATACGACATGCCCATCGACCATATTGCGAACCCCAGCGCGATCCGCTGGATCAGCGCCGAAACGCCGAACGCCATCGCCTCCACCCGCACCCCGGACTGCAGTTCGCCATATTCCACCGTATCCGGCAACATCGCCCACAGGCCGAGGTTGAACGCGACGAAGACCGCCTGGATCACCACGAACAGCAATTGCGCTTCGCCCGTGCCCCCTGAAACTGCGAAGCCGGCAAGCGCGATCCATCCGATCCCGGTCGCTCCGATCCAGGCCGCACGCACGCCGATTCTGGCCGTCACCATCATCCACAGCGGCACCGCGACCGCCCCTGCGACACTCATCATCGCTAGGACATTCGGCCCAAGCTCGCCAGCGTGCGCGACATGCTTGAAATAATACAGAACGGATTGGCCGACGAAGATTATGGCAACGACGATCGCCGCACTGGCCAGATTGAGCGTCACGAACGCGCGGTTGCGCACCAGCGCTGCGATGCAGGTGGCGATCGACGGATCGGTCGCGTCGGGCTGCGGGGCCTGCGTGTCGCGCATGCTCGTCGCCACGATCGCCAGTAGCGGCGTGGCGATCACCGCAAAGACGGTCGCCGCGATCAGGAAGCCTTGCGGACTAAGCGCATCGCCCGTCAGGCGCAACGCGATCCAAGGTGTCCCCATTGTGACCGCGACCGCCGCCAGCGTGCCGAACAGCATCCGTAAACCAGCGATCAGGGTGCGATCGCGACTGTCCAGGCTGATCCTCGCGCTCAGCGCCGCATAAGGCACGTTGACCACCGCATAGGCTGTCCGAAACAGCATCTGCGCGAAGACCAGCATCCAGATCTGCGCGGGCAGCGCATAGACCAGCACGAACGCCAGCCCCAATGGCACCGATCCGACCAAAAGGAAGCGCCGGTACGCCCCGCTACGCTGGGCTATCGCGCCGACCAGAATGTTCGCCACGCCATCCCACAACGCCCCGGCCGTAGCGATCGCACCCGCCATCGCGGGCGGCAGGTGAAGCACGTCGGTATAATAGAAGAACAGGAACAGCGTGACGCTCTGCCAATAGAGATTGCAGGCAAAATCACCCGAGGCGAAAAGTACCATTCGCGTCGTCTTTGTGCGGAGGGCAGTCGTGGCGGTCACGCATCCGCTGTGCGGCTTGGGTCCGCTCGCTGCAAGGACGACGGTTGATGACCACGCTGACAGGTGCGGTCAATCTTATGCGAACCCGTCTTCACCCGATTCAACCCGATCGGGCATCTCCTTATTGCGTCGCCAATACTGTGCTTCCCCATGCCGGCAGAACCATCGTCGTCCCCGCCTTCACTACCGTACGTGCGCCGGTGCGGAATTCGCGGTAGCTGCCCGCCTGCAACGTGGTCGGAAAGGTCACGGTCACCGGTGCCTTGGAGAAGTTGAATGCGGCGAACACCTTGTCCTTGCCGGCGGCGCGTACGAAGCTGAACACCTGGGCCGGCTTGTCGTTCTCCACCTTGACCATCGTCGCGCCCCATTTGCCGTTGCCCAGCGCAGGATGGCTTTTGCGGAACGCGATCAGGTCGCGATACAGGTCGTTCAGCGCGCACGGCTTCGACCAGTCGATCGCGTCCTTCTCGAAGAACTCCAGGCGCTTCGGGTTGCACGCCTCCTGCCCATTATAGATCATCGGCAGGCCTTCGCTGATCATCTCCAGCGTGATCGCGGCGGGCAGCATGTCGCCGAACGCCTCGAACTCGGTCTTGTGCCACGAATTGATGTCGTGATTCTCGATCCACAACAGGCGCATGCCGGCCTTGGGCCAGCCCTTCTCGTTCTCGCTATAATAGCCGTAGAGCGACGTCGCGTTGGCCTTGCCCTCGTACAGGCCCTCCATCGTCTCGTACCATTGCCAGCTGTACGTCGCGTCGAACGCACGCATCAGCAGGTCCGGCGTCTTCCATTCCGCCAGCATGAACACCGGGCGGATCGCCTGCAGGTCGGCGCGCACGCCTTCCCAGAAATCGAGCGGGACATAGCCCGCGACATCGGCGCGATAACCGTCGATGCCGAAATCGCGCACCCAATAGGCCATCGCCTCGGTCATCGCCTTGCGCAAACCGGGCTTGGAATAATCCAGGTCGATGATGTCGGACCAGTCCCACCACGGCGTAGGGTGGAAATTGCCGGCCCAGTCGCGCTTATACCAATCCGGATGCTGCGTGACCCAGGCATTGTCCCACGCCGTGTGGTTGGCGACCCAGTCGAGGATCACGTGCAACCCTTGCGCGTGCGCGGCATCGACGAACGCCTTGAGATCGGCCTTGGTGCCGAATTCCGGGTTCACCGCCATATAATCGCGCACCGAATATGGGCTGCCGAGCGTACCCTTGCGGTTCTTCGCCCCGATCGGGTGGATCGGCATCAGCCAGATCACATCAACGCCGAGCTTCTTCAGGCGCGGCAATTGCGTCTGCGCGGCGCGGAACGTGCCTTCCTTGCTGAACTGGCGCGTGTTCAGCTGATAGATCACCGCATCCTTCATCCACGGCGCATTCTGCACGGTCGTATAGGGGCGCGGCGCATAATCCGCCTCGGTGCGCTGGTCGATCGGCGGGCGTGTCTGCGCCAGCGTGGTGGTGGACATCAGGGCAAGGGCAGCAGCAATCAGGGCACGCATCAGGCGTCTCCGGTTTCGGGCACGCGCAGCATGGCCAGCGCGGCGAGGGTCATGACCACGGCCGCGAAGGCCATCGTCCAAATGGGGTCGGTGGGAAAGAACGCCTTCAGCACCGATCCCATCACGGTGGCGACGAGCAATTGCGGCACGACGATGAAGACGTTGAACAGCCCCATATAGATGCCGAGCTTCGCCTGCGGCAGGCTGGAGGCGAGGATCGCATAGGGCATCGCGAGGATCGACGCCCAGGCGATGCCGACGCCGATTTCGCTGAAGATCAGCAGGTTCGGATCGCGGATGACGAGGAAGCTGGCATAGGCCAGCGCACCGCATAGCAGGCAGGCGATATGCGTCTTCACCTTGCCGATCCGCGCCGCCAGTTTCGGCAGCACCAGCAACGCCGCCAGTGCCGCGACCCCGTTATAGACCGCGAACAGCACGCCGACCCAATCGCCGCCCGCGTTGTACGCCGCACTCGTCGCATCACGCGATCCGAACATATATTGCGCGACCACCGGCGTGGTGAAGATCCACATGATGAACAGCGCCGACCAGCTGAAGAACTGCACGAGGGCAAGGCGCTTCATCACATCGGGCATGCCGGAGAAATCGCCGACGATCATGCTCAGCGCATTGTTGGCATTGCCGCCCCGCGCCAGCCGGATCGCGACGATGCTGGCCAGACCGTAGGCGATCAGCAGCGCGCCCAGCAGATACACTTCCTTCTGCAAGCCCAGTTCCGGCACCGCGAGCACGATCGCCGCGCCACCGACGATCCAGGCGATGCTGCTGCCGAACCCGCGCGCTGCGAGCGCCCGCACCGGCTGCGCCACGCCTTCGTCGGCGTCATGGTCACCGAACGACGCCATCTGCTCGGGGCTGTATTCGCGCACGTTGCCGACCGTCCACAGCACCGCCAGCAGCAAAGCCGCGCCGCCGAACCAGAAGCTGTAGCGCACCGTATCCGGCACCCCGCCCAGCGAAACCCCCGACACGCCGAGATGCGCCAGCGCGAACGGGAAGATCGATCCCACCACCGCGCCCGCGCCGATGAACGCCGTCTGCAAGGCGTAGCCCGCAGTGTGCTGATCCTTGCGCAACATATCGCCGACAAATGCGCGGAACGGCTCCATCGACACGTTGATCGACGCGTCCAGCACCCACAAGGTGAGCGCGGCGAGCCACAGGATCTTCGCCTCGGGCATCACGAACAAGGCGAACGCCGCGAGCAACGCCCCGGCGAAAAAATACGGTCGCCTGCGGCCGAAGCGGTTCCACGTCCGATCGCTGTAATGCCCGATGATCGGCTGCACGAGCAGCCCGGTCAGCGGCGCCGCGACCCACAGATACGACAGATCGTCGAGCGACCCGCCCAAAGTCTGGAAGATCCGGCTCATATTCGCATTCTGCAACGCGAAACCGATCTGGATGCCGAAAAAGCCGAAGCTGATGTTCCACAGGCCGCCAAAGCCCTGCACCGGTTTTTCGTTCAAGACATTCGCCTCCCCTGCCCCGGCGCTTGTCGCTCGACCGTGGACCATTCGCGCCTGAGTGCCGGGAAGGCGGTTGGGGCACAAGGCTGCATACGAATACCTAAAGGATAGCCCGCCACGACCGTCTTGCGGACTTGCTTGGCGCGCGTCCCTTTCCAACACGCCCAATAGCCCTTCCCCGGCGAAGGCCGGGGCCCAGTCGGGAAAAAGAAGTGATCGGGCGTTGCGCGCAGTAACATCGACCTTCGCGACTGGGCCCCGGCCTCCGCCGGGGAAGCATACGTTTGGGCAAAGCATCGAACACGTCCGGGGTGACGGCATAGGAGGGGCTTGCGAACATCCCGCCCGCAGCGCCATGACACGACCCATGCCGACCACGACCCTCCACCGCCAGGGAAACGAACAGCGTCCGTTGATCGTCATCGACGATTTCTGGCCCGATCCCGACATGCTGCGCGAGGATGCCGCCGCGCTGCGCATGGGCCAGATCGGCCCGCATTATCCCGGCATCCGCGCCGACGTGCCGCCGCGCCTGGCGGAAACGATGCGCCGCAGGATCGCGCCGCTGCTGGCCGAGCATTTCGGGCTCGATCCGGCCCCCGCCGTGTCGGAGGCCTATTACTCGCTCGTCACCACCCCGCCCGCCGATCTCGCCCCGATCCAGCGCCTGCCGCATTTCGATGGCGTGCAGCCGAGCCGGATCGCGCTGCTGCTATTCCTCGGCCATGGCGATCAGGGCGGCACCGCCTTCTACCGCCAGCGCGCAACCGGGTTCGAGAGTGTCGACCCCGCACGACTGGCGGATTTCGAAAGCGCGCTGAAAGATGATGTGCGCCTGCACGGCATGCCGGAGCCATCCTACATTTCCGGTGATACGCCGCTATACGAACGGATCGCGGTGCAGCCGGGGGCGTTCAACCGGGCTTTGGTCTATGCCGGGAATACGCTGCATTGCGCGCACCTGCCGCCGGAGGTGGTTCTGAGCGGCGATCCGCTAGCGGGACGGCTGACGCTGAACCTGTTCCTGTTCGACGACTGAGCAATGGCCTAAAAAGCCCCTCCCCTTCAGGGGAGGGGTTGGGGTGGGGCCGTGCCGCAAAAAACAAGAGCTGGTCTCTTCGAGACGGGACTGCCCCACCCCAACCCCTCCCCTAAAGGGGAGGGGCTAAGTTCAAACAACCCCACTACTCGCCCGCACCACCAGCCGCGTCGGCAACGGTTCCGGCACCGCCATCTCGCCACGCAATTGCCCCAGCAACGTCTCGACCAGAACCTCGCCCGCCCGCCGCGTATCCTGCGTGACGGTGGAAAGCGGCGGACTGGTCAGCGAGGCGGAGGGGATGTCGTCGAATCCGACGATCGCCACGTCGCCCGGCACGCTTCGCCCGGCGGCGGCCAGCGCACGCATCGCGCCGATCGCGATACTGTCGCTGGCGGCGAAGATCGCGTCATAGGTCGCACCGCGTCGCGCCAATTCCGCGATCGCGTCCTGCCCGGCCTCCTCGCTGGTGATCGCATCGACGCGCAGCGCCGGATCGGCCACCAGCCCGGCCGCCGCCAGCGCCCCGAGATAGCCGCGATAGCGCTCCTCCAGTTCCGGATAGCGGCTGTCGGCGGACCCGAGGAAAGCGATCCGCGTACGGCCCTGCGCGATCAGATGGGCGGTCGCCTGTTCGCCACCGCCGCGATTGTCGGAGCCGACCGTGATCCCCGCCGGCCCGGTGCCGACCGCACCCCAGCGCACGACATGCGTGCCCTGTTCGGCCAAGTGATCCAGCCGCGCGCGATACGCCTCGTAATCGCCATAGCCGAGCAGGATGATCCCGTCGGCCTTGTGGCTGTCCTGATAATCGACATGCCAGTCGCCCGACAATTGCTGGAACGAGATCAGCAGATCGTATCCGGCGCGCGCGCAGGCCCGCGTGATCGATCCCAGCATCGACAGGAAGAACGGGTTGATCGCCGCATCCTCCGCCGCCGTCTCCTCGAAGAACAGCAAGGCCAGCGTGTTCGCGGCCTGGCTGCGCAGCGACGAGGCGTGCTTGTCGACCGCGTAATGCAGGCTCTTGGCGATGCCCTCGATCCGCGCCCGCGTTTGCGCGTTGACCGATTTCACGCCGCGCAGCGCACGCGACACGGTCGGCTGCGACACGCCGGCCAATTGCGCGATATCGAAGGAGGTGGGGCGGCGCGCCATGATCCTGATTTTCCGGGTCGGGCGAAGGTCCCGCCCGACATAACCACTGTGAATACGTATGCCCGCAGCTTTTGCAACGACCCTGCCGCAAATATAGGCGGCCCACGGGCAAATCGGCGCGCGTCAATGACGCCGACTCAATTTGACGACGTAGTTGTAGAGGATGCGCGGGATCGAACCCGCCGAAGGGGAACAGCATGACCGTATCGCCGATGGGCCGCATTTCGCGGTCGTTCGATTCCACCCAGCGCATGTCCGCGCGCCGCATCGCGCTCGGCGCGGGCAGCAGCATGATGGCCATTGCCCTGTTGCTCCCGGCACAGGGCTTCGCGCAGGTCGCACCCGCCGTGCCGAACGCGAACAGCACCGCGCCGGCCCAGACGACCGCGACCACCAGCCAGGCCGATCCCTCGCCGCAGCCGACCGCGCCTGCGCCGGCCGATCCGGTCGCCGACGCCCCCACCGAGGAAGGCGCGATCGTCGTCACCGGCATCCGCGCCTCGCTCGCCTCGTCCGCGCGGATCAAGCGCGAGGCTACGCTGATCGTCGATTCCGTTTCGGCCGAAGACGTAGGCAAGCTGCCCGACGTGTCGATCGCGGATTCGCTCGCCCGCCTGCCCGGTGTGACCGCGCAGCGTCTGGAGGGGCGCGACCAGCGCCTGTCGATCCGCGGTCTCGGCCCGGATTTCTCGACCACCTTGCTCAACGGCCGCGAACAGGTGACGGTCGGTGACAATCGCGGCGTGGAATATGATCAATATCCGTCGGAATTCTTCAAGAACGTCAACGTCTACAAATCCGCCGACGCCTCGCTGATCGCCGCCGGCGTTTCCGGCACTGTCGATCTGCGCATGTTGCGTCCGCTCGATCAGTCGCAGCGCATTTTGGCGGTCAGCGCTCGCGGCCAGATGAACGGCATCAAGAACCTCAACCCGGACAGCTCGCGCTACGGCTATCGCGCCTCGGCAACCTATGTCGACAAGTTCGCCGGCGACACACTGGGCATCGCGATCGGTGCGTCGGCGACGATGACGCCGTCGCAGGACGAGCGCTACAATGCCTGGGGCTATGCCGGTGCCGGCACGGCGGCCAGCCCGTTCGTGCTCGGCGGGGCCAAGCCCTACGTCCAGTCGAACGAGCTGAAGCGTTATGGCGGCGTCGCGACGATCGAGTGGCAGCCGTCGGACAATTTCCACTCGACCTTCGATGCGCTCTATTCGCACTTCGAGGAAACGCAGCATCTCCGCGGCATCGAATTCCCGCTCGGTTTCTCCAGCCCGACGCAGAGCGGCATCACGGTGAACAACGGCTTCGCCACCGCGACGACGTTCAGCGGCGTCCACGCGATCCAGCGCAACGATTACAATCAGCGCAAGGCGGAGAATTTCTCGCTCGGCTGGAACAACGATCTGAAGCTGAGCGACCATATCCACCTGAACGTCGATGCCAGCTGGAGCCACGCCACGCGCACCGACTTCCTGCTCGAAACCTATACCGGCGTCGGTTACGGCGGCACCGGCCCGGACGACACGGTGAAGGTGACGCAGCAGGCCAATGGCACCTACAAGATCGTGCCGACGCTGGATTACACCAACACCAACGTGTTCAAGCTGACCGATCCGCAGGGCTGGGGCTATAACGGCACGCAGGCGGTGGTGCAGGCCGGCTTCCTCAATCGTCCGAGCTTCAAGGACGATCTGAAGTCGCTGCGCGCCAGCCTGAACGGCGAATTCGACGGCGGCATCGTGCGCGGCTGGGAAGTCGGCGGCAATTTCAGCCGGCGCGAGAAGACCAGCGCCTACCAGTCGTTCTTCCTCTGCCCCAAGGGCGGCGGCACGAACTGCACGGTTGCCAGCAACACGCCGACCTCGGCACCGATCCCGTCCCAGGCGATCCTGGGCAAGATCCCGCTCGATTATCTCGGCGTGCCCGCGGTGCTCGCGCTCGACCCTCTGTATCTGTACAACAATAGCTACAACAGCTTCTACGACAACCGCCCGAGCTCGCTGGTGCGCGACAACGTCGTCACCGAGAACGTCTATACCGGCTATGCCAAGATCAGGATCGACGGCGAACTCGGCGGCAAGACGCTGAAGGGATCGATCGGCACGCAGGTGATCCGTACCGAACAAAGCTCGACCGGCCAGATCGCCAGCGTCGTTGCCGGTGTCGTCACGATCGCGCCGGCCAAGCAGAAGGTCGTCTATACCAACTTCCTGCCCTCCGCGACGCTGTCGCTCGAACTGGTGCCGCAGGGTTACGTGAAGATCGGTGCCTCGCAGACGATGGTGCGGCCGCGCCTCGATCAGGAACGCGTGACGCAGGATGTGAGCATCAACACCGCCAACATTCAGGTCAACAACACCAATCCGTCGCTGAACCCGGTGTTCACCTCGAACGGCGGCAACGTGGCGCTCAGGCCCTATCAGTCGACCAATATCGACATCAGCCTAGAGAAGTATTTCACCGGTGGCGGCTATGTCGCGCTGTCGGGATACTTCAAGCACCTGACCGACTTCGTCGATCCCAACAACAGCTACGCATACGACTTCTCCTCGCTGCTCGGCGCGTTGACCCCGGCGCAGCAGGCGATCGTCGTCGCCAATCGCCTGGCGATCGGCAATGTCAGCGCGCCGGCCAATACCGGGCGCGGCGAAGTGATGGGCCTGGAGGGCACGATCTCGCTGCCGTTCAAGGCGGTGACATCGGCCCTCGACGGTTTCGGCATGTTCGTATCGGGCAATTACACCCAATCGACGATCAAGTTCATCAGCAACCCGACCCAGCCGATCACCCTGCCCGGCCTGTCGAAATGGACCGGCAGCGGCACGGTGTATTTCGAGAAGCACGGCTTCCAGGCGCGCGTGAACTATCGCTACCGCTCGTCGTTCCTGGCGGAAGTTGCCGGCCTGTCCGCCAACCCGACCTATCGCACCGCCCGGTCGGAAGGCATTCTCGATGCGCAGATCGGCTATGAATTCCAGGACGGCTTCCTGAAGGGCCTGGGCATTCTGGCGCAGGCCAAGAACCTGACCGATCGTCCGTTCGTCACCTATCAGAACGACGATCCGCGTCAGGTGATCGATTACCAGCGTTACGGGCGTGATTATTATCTGGGCATCACCTACAAGTTCTGATGCGATTGCGGGCGGGCGGCGGAGCGATCCGCCGTCCGCCTCGTTCGGTGCCTGAGAGACGAGAAGCGGGGACGCGGACGATGGCCGAGACACAGCCGATCAGGATCGTCATCGCCGGCGGCGGTACCGCCGGGTGGATGGCGGCGGCGACCTTCGCGCGCTTCCTGGAGGTCGGGTTCGAGATCGACCTGATCGAATCCGAGGAGATCGGCACGGTCGGCGTGGGCGAGGCGACGATCCCGCAGATCCGCCTGTTCAACGACGCACTCGGGCTCGACGAGGACGCGTTCCTCAAGGCGACGCAGGGCACGTACAAGCTCGGCATCGAATTCGTCGACTGGCTCAACCCCTCCCACCGCTACATGCACGCCTTCGGCGATATCGGGCGCGACGTCGGGCTGCTGCCGTTCCACCAATATTGGCTTCGCGCGAAGTCGCTCGGACTGGCGGGTGATCTCGCGGCCTATTCGCTCAACAATCAAGCGGCGCTGGCGGACAGGATGCAGCGCGGGCCGGCGCGTACCGCCCGCGTGTTGCCCGACATGCCCTATGCCTTCCATTTCGACGCCGGACTCTATGCGCGCCATCTCCGCCGCTATTCGGAGACACGCGGCGTCAACCGGATCGAGGGCAAGATCGTGCGGGTCGAACAGGACGCGACAGGCGATGTCTCCGCGATCGTGCTGGAGGATGGCACGCAGGTCGCCGCCGATCTCTACATCGACTGCACCGGCTTTCGCGGCCTGCTCATCGAACAGACGCTGAAGACCGGGTATGAGGATTGGACGCGCTGGCTGCCCGCCGACCGCGCCATCGCCGTGCCGTCGCAGCGCAGCGCCGCATTCACGCCCTATACCCGATCGACCGCCAAATCGGCCGGCTGGCAATGGCGCATCCCGCTCCAGCATCGCACCGGCAACGGTATCGTCTATTCCAGCACACATCTGAGCGAGGACGAGGCGACGGCGATCCTGCTGGCGGGACTCGACGGCGAAGCTCTGGCCGAACCGCGCGCAATCCCCTTCCGCACCGGCAAGCGCCGCAAGATGTGGAACCGCAACGTCGTCGCGATTGGCCTGGCCGGCGGCTTTATGGAGCCGCTGGAATCGACCAGCATCCACCTGATCCAGTCGGCGATCTCGCGCCTGATGAAGCTCCTGCCCGGCCGCACGATCGCCGAGGCCGACCGCACCGAATTCAACCGCCAGAGCGATTTCGAATACGAACGGATCCGCGACTTCATCATCCTGCATTACAAGGCGAACGCACGCACCGAACCGTTCTGGCAATCTTGCCGCGACATGGAGCTGCCGGAAACGCTCGCCGCCAAGATCGATCTGTGGCGCGGCAACGGCCATATCACGCGCGAGCATGAGGAATTGTTCACCGAGGTCGGCTGGCTGCAAGTCCTCGCCGGACAGGGCATCATGCCGCGAGGCCATCACCCGCTGGCCGATGCGATCCCGCAGCACGATCTCGCCGAATTCATGGACACGATCGACAAGTTGAACGCCCGCGAGGTCGCGCAGATGCCGTCCCACGTCGACTTCATCGCGCGGCACTGTGCTGCGCCGCATATGGCCGCAGCATGAGCATCGCCGCTGCTTTTTTGCTCGCGCTCGTCGGTCAGGCCGCGACGCCCGTCGAGGCCCTGCGCGCCCGGCCGCCCGAGGACGAGATCATCTATTTCGTCCTGCCCGACCGGTTCGATAACGGCGACCCGGCCAACGATCGCGGTGGCCTGTCCGGCGATCGCCTGACCACCGGCTATGATCCGACATCGAAGGGCTTCTATCACGGCGGCGACCTCAAGGGCCTGATGCGACGGCTCGATTACATCCAGTCGCTCGGCACCACCGCGATCTGGCTCGCACCGATCTTCAAGAACAAGGCCGTTCAGGGCGCGTCGGGCCAGGAAAGTGCCGGCTATCACGGCTATTGGGTGACCGATTTCACCACGGTAGATCCGCATTTCGGCACCGATGCCGATTTTGCCGCCTTCGTAGACGCGGCGCACGCGCGCGGCATGAAGGTCTATATGGACATCATCGCCAACCACACCGCCGACGTGATCCAGTACCGCGAATGTATCGGCAAACCCTGCCCGTATCGCGGCAAGGCTGACTATCCGTATCAGCGGCGCGGCGGGATCGCCGGCAAGCCGATTAATCCCGACTTCGCGGGCGACGCGGTGCAGACGCCGGAGAATTTCGCGAAGCTGACCGATCCGGCCTTCGCCTACACCCCGTTCGTGCCGCCGGCCGAGGCGCATGTGAAGGTGCCGGAATGGCTGAACGATCCGCATTACTATCACAATCGCGGCGACTCCACCTTCGCCGGTGAATCCGCGCGCTACGGCGATTTCTCCGGCCTCGACGATCTGATGACCGAGGATCCGCGCGTCGTCTCCGGCTTCGTGTCGATCTTCGGCAGTTGGATCGATCGCTTCGGCGTGGACGGCTTCCGCATCGATACCGCGCGCCATGTGAACCCTGAATTCTGGCAGGCCTTCGTCCCCGCGATGCAGGCCCGTGCGGCCGCCCGCGGCATCGCCAATTTCCACATCTTCGGCGAGGTGTATTCGGAAGCCGTCGATCCCGGTTATACCGCGCAATATACGCGCCGCGACAAGTTACCGGCAGTGCTCGATTTCTCTTTCCAGGCTGCCGCCCGCGCGCTCCTATCGGGCAAGGCGGGCACCGACGTCTTCGCCAGACTGATCGATGGCGACATACTGTACGAGGGCGGCGATGCGGCGGCGCAGCGCCTGCCAACCTTTCTCGGCAATCACGACATGGGGCGGATGGGGCATATGCTCGATCTAGCCTGGCCCAAAGCCACAGATGCCGAACGGCTTCAACGCCTGACGCTCGCGCACGTCCTGTTGCTGTCCGCGCGCGGCGTGCCGACGATCTACTCCGGCGACGAACAAGGCTTTACCGGCCATGGCGGCGATCAGGATGCGCGCGAGGACATGTTTGCGAGTCAGGTCGCCAGCTATAATGACAACCGCCTGATCGGCACGACCACGACCACTGCAACGGCGCATTTCGGACAGGACAATCCGATCTTCCGGACGATCGCCACGCTCGCGAAGATCCGCCGCGATCATACGCAACTGCGCCACGGCCGCACGATCGTCCGCTATGCGCAGGACAGGCCCGGCCTGCTCGCCTTCACGCGCGGCGACGATGACGGGCATGAAATCCTGATCGCGCTCAACACCTCCAGCACGCCCTTGTCGGCCAATGTCGAAATCGGCGCGAACTCCGCCCGCTTCACCACACTCGCCGGTGCCTGCCCGGCACAGGCGACCGCGCCCGGCAGCCTCTCGCTCACCCTCCCCCCGCTCGGCTACGCGATCTGCGCCGCCTCCCCAGACAAATGAGTTCCATGACCTGCGCCGTACAGCCGACCCCGGATGCCGCACCCCGAACGCCGTGGTGGAAGGGTGCCGCAATCTATCAGATCTATCCACGCAGCTTCGCGGATTCGAACGGCGATGGTATCGGAGATCTCGCCGGGGTCACCGCGCATCTTGATTACGTGGCGTCGCTCGGCGTCGATGCGGTGTGGTTGTCGCCCTTTTTCACCTCGCCGATGAAGGATTTCGGCTATGACGTAGCGGATTATCGCGACGTCGATGCAATCTTCGGCACGCTTGCCGATCTCGACGCGCTGATCGCACGCGCTCATGCGCTCGGCCTACGCGTGATCATCGATCAGGTCTATTCGCACACCTCGAACGATCACGCCTGGTTTCAGTCCAGCCGCGCCAGCCGATCGGGGGCCCACGCCGACTGGTACGTCTGGGCCGATGCCAAGCCCGACGGCAGCCCGCCGAGCAACTGGCAATCGGTGTTCGGCGGCCCGGCCTGGACCTGGGACGCGCGCCGCCAGCAATATTATCTGCACAATTTCCTGAAGGAACAGCCGCAGCTGAACGTCCACAATCCGGCCGTGCAGCAGGAGTTGATCGACACAGCGCGCTTCTGGCTCGATCGCGGCGTGGACGGTTTCCGCCTCGATGCGATCAACTTCGCGATGCACGATCCGGCGCTGACCGATAACCCGCCCGCGCCTGCCACCAATCGCGCGCGCACCCGGCCGTTCGATTTCCAGCTCAAGCTGCACAATCAGGGCCATGCCGACATCCCCGGCTTCCTCGAACGCATCCGCGCGCTGATGGACGAATATGGCGCGGGCTTCACCGTGGCCGAGATCGGCGGCGAGGATAGCGACCGCGAGATGAAGCTCTTCACCGCCGGCGAGGCCCGCCTCAATAGCGCTTACAGCTTCGACTTCCTTTATGCCGATGCGCTGACGCCCGATCTCGTCGCCGATGCGGTCGGGCGCTGGCCGGATGTGGCCGGCATGGGCTGGCCAAGCTGGGCGTTCGAAAATCACGATGCGCCCCGCGCGATCTCGCGCTGGACCACGCCAGACAATGCGCAGTCCTTCGCGCGGATGAAGATGCTGCTGCTCGTCTGCCTGCGCGGTAACATCTTCCTCTATCAGGGCGAGGAGCTGGGCCTGACGCAGGTCGATATCGCGTTCGAGGATCTGCTCGATCCCGAGGCGATCGCCAACTGGCCGATGACGCTGTCGCGCGACGGTGCGCGCACGCCGATGCCGTGGATCGCCACCGCGCCCGATCATGGCTTCGGGTCGACCGCGCCCTGGCTCCCCTTCGGCGGCGATCACGGCGCGCTGGCGGTGGACCGGCAGGAAGCGGATGCGGAGTCTTTGCTGCACTTCACCCGACACCTGATCGCAACGCGCAATGCGCACCCGGCGCTGCGCTACGGCGACATCCGCGTCGTGCACAGCGACGACGCCCTGCTTGCCTTCGAACGAGAGGCGGACGGCGAGCGGCTTCTGTGCGTGTTCAACCTCGGCGAAATCGCACGCGAATGGCCGGCGACAGTCGCACGGGATGGCATAGCCCTGCTCAGCGCCAACCGGGCAGAACCCGGTCTGCTCCCGGCCTTTTCCGGCGTGGTGCTGCGGTCGTGACTCCCGCGCCCGGGGACCTGGACATCGTCATCCTCGGCGGCGGCACAGCGGGCTGGATGACGGCCTGCATGATCGCCAAAGCGTGGCCGCAAGCGCGCGTGACCTTGGTCGAAAGCCCGGAGATCGGCATTGTCGGCGTAGGCGAAGGATCGACGCCGCAACTCAAGGCCTTTTTCGACACGCTCGGCATCACCGAAGCCGAATGGATGCCGGCCTGCGACGCCACCTACAAGCTCGGCATCGGCTTTCACGGCTGGTCGGATCGTACCGGCTACGAGGCATACTTCCACCCCTTCCCCACCGCGCTCGACGGACATACCGCGCAGCAATTCTTCTATCAGACGCGCGCCCTCCGCACCGGGCGAAACGTAGAGGCTCACCCCGATCGCTTCTTACTCCCCGCCCGCCTCGCCGCCGCATCGCGCGCGCCGCAACCGAACGAGAATTTCCCGTTCGAGGTGAGCTACGGCTATCATTTCGATGCGCACAAGGTCGGCGCATTCCTGTCGGCCCACGCGACGGAGACGCTCGGTGTCCTGCATCTGCAACGCCGCGTCGCCAGCGTAGAGCGCAGCGCTGACGGCGATATCGCGGCGCTGATCTGTGACGAAGGCGAGCGGATCGCTGGCGATTTCTTCATCGACAGCAGCGGCTTCCGCTCGATGCTATTCGAACAGACCCTAAGCGTCCCGTTCGTGAAATTCGCGGACTCGTTGTTCAACGATTCCGCCGTCGTCATGCCCACGCCGCGCGTGCCCGACGGCGCGCTCGCCAGCCAGACGCGCGCCACCGCGCTCAGCGCAGGATGGGTGTGGGACATCCCGCTGACCAGCCGCACCGGCAACGGCTATGTCTATTCCAGCCGCCACCTTTCCTCCGAACACGCCGAGGCGGAACTGCGGTCGCATCTGGGCGTCGGCGATACCGGCGACGCGCGCCACCTGAAGATGCGCGTCGGCCGCGTGGCGGAAAGCTGGTCGCACAATGCGCTGGCGGTCGGGTTGGCGCAGGGCTTCATAGAACCGCTCGAAGCGACCGCGCTCCATATCGTGATCGCCACGGTCGAAGCGTTTCTCGACGCGGTCGATAAGGACGGCTTCACCCCCGCCGCACGCGATCCGTTCAACATCAGGATAGCCGAACGCTATGACGGCGTGCGCGACTATATCGTCGCGCATTATCGGCTCAATCAACGCCACGACGATCCGACCGGCTATTGGGCGGAAGCCCGCGCCGTCTCCGATCTTTCGGGCACGCTGAAGGGCCTGATGTCCGCCTGGTTTACCGGCGCGGACATGGCGGCGATGATCGATCCCGCCGGCATTGGCCGCTATTACAGCGCGATCAGTTGGCATTGCCTGATGGCAGGATACGGCACCTTCCCCGACGACGCCCGACTGGTGCCGGCGGGCGGAGATATCGCGCCGATCGACGTGGCCGTGATCGACGATTTCCTGAACCGCTGCGCGCTGAACTTCCAACCGCACCTCACCCGCCTCCCCCGGTAAAGAGAGCCTATATGAAACGCCTCGCTTTGTTGCTCGCGACCGCTGCGACACCATCGTTCGTCCCCGCAGCATATGCGCAGCAAAGTGCAGCAATCGCCGCAACGCTCAGCCCGCAAAAGGATGGCGTGGAGATCGCCATCGGCGCGACGAAGATGCGCCTGATCGCGCTCACCGACGATCTGATCCGCGTGCGCATCGCCCGAGACGGCACCTATGCGGAGGATGCCAGCTGGGCCGTCCTGCCCGAACTGCGCAAGGCGCGCGTCAAAGTGGCCGCGACGCCCGACGGCTTCACCACCGCCTCGCTGCGCGTCCGCATCGGTACCGGCGGCGGGGTGACGTTCGAGACATTGGATGGCAAGATCCTGTCCGCCGATGTCGCCCCGGCGAAACTCGACGGCCCGGCCTTCACCATCGCCAAGACGCTGCCGATCGGCGAACATTTCTTTGGTCTGGGCGACAAGACCGAGGGGCTGGACCGGCGCGGACATAGCTTCGTCGACTGGAACACAGACGCGTTCGGGTTCAGCAGTTCGGACGATCCGATCTACAAGTCGATCCCGTTCTTCATCTCGACCGGTGCTCCGGGCGGCAGTTACGGCGTGTTGCTCGACAATACCTATCGCACCTGGTTCGATTTCGGCCACCGCGACGCCGATACGCTGAGCTTCGGCGGACCCGATGGCCCGATCGATTACTACTTCATCGCCGGGCCGACGATGGCCGATGTCACGCGCCGCTATGCCGGCCTCACCGGTCGTCCGCCGCTCGCGCCGAAATGGGCGCTCGGCTATCAGCAGTCGCGTTATTCCTACATGTCGGCGGACGAGGTGCGCGGCATCGCGCAGCGCCTGCGCGCGGATCGGGTGCCGACCGACGTGATCTGGCTGGACATCGATTATCAGGATCGCAACCGGCCCTTCACCACCAATCCCATGACCTTTCCCGATCTGCCCAAGCTGGCCAGCGATATGAATGCGGAAGGGATCAAGCTGATCGCGATCACCGATCTGCACATCGCCAAGGTCGATTCCGGCTATGCGCCCTACGCCCGCGGCAAAAAGGGCGACGAGTTCGTCAAGAACCCGGACGGCAGCGATTATGTCGCTCCGGTCTGGCCCGGCCCTTCGGTGTTCCCGGATTTCACGCAAACCAAGTCGCGCACCTGGTGGGGCGGGCTGTTCAAGGGCTTTTTGGACGCCGGAATCGCCGGATTCTGGAACGACATGAACGAGCCCGCGATTTTCGAGACGCCGACCAAGACGATGCCGCTCGACACGCGCCACCGTATCGCCAGCGACGATTTCGCCCCCAGAACGGCCGATCACCGCGAGATCCACAACGTCTACGGCATGCAGAATACCCGCGCGACCTATGACGGCCTGCTCAAACTGCGCCCGAACGAACGCCCGTTCGTGATGACGCGCGCGAGCTATGCCGGCGGCCAGCGTTATGCCGTGACCTGGACCGGGGACAACAGCGCGACCTGGGATCATCTGAAACTCTCGGTGCATCAGATCATCAATCTCGGCCTGTCCGGTTTCGCCTATAGCGCCGCCGATGTCAGTGGTTTCGCCGGCGGCCCGAGCGCAGACCTGCTGACGCGCTGGTTCGAGATCGGCGCGTTCATGCCGGTCTTCCGCGATCATTCCGCCACCGGCACGCCGCGCGTCGAGCCATGGGTCGATGGCCCGGACCATCTCGCGATCCGTCGCCGCTTCGTCGAGGAACGCTATCGCCTGATGCCGTATTTCTATGCACTGGCAGATCAGAACAGCCGGCTGGGCGATCCGATCATGCGTCCGGTATTCTACGATTATCCCGATGCGGCAAAGATGGGCTGCAACCAGTCGATGGCGTTCACGCTCGGCAAGGCGCTGCTGATCGCGCCCCCGCCAAGCCCGGAATCGCCGCAGAGCTATGACGTGTGCCTACCCGCCGGCGGCTGGTTCGATTACTGGACCGGCCTGCGCGCCGGCACGCCCGAGCCGACCACCGCCGGGCCGATCCAGTCGGCGACGCAGGCCGTGCCGACGGAATATGCCAAGGGCGACCGCGTGATCGAAGTGCCGCGGCTCGATCGCCTGCCGGTGTTCGTCCGCGCCGGCACGATCCTGCCGCGCCAGCCGCTGGTGCAGAGCACGGCGCAGACGCCCTCGGGTCCGCTGATGCTGGACGTCTATCCGGGCGGCGAGTGCGTCGGCACGCTGTATGAGGATGACGGCACGACTTTGGCTTACACCCGCGACGCCTTTTTCCGCCAAACTGTCCGTTGCGCCGTTACCACGAAGGGAATGACGATATCCTTCGGCCCGCGAGCAGGTAGCTTCAAGCCGTGGTGGACTCAGATCGCTGTAACAGTTCATGGTTGGGAAGACCCGAGCAATGTCATGGTCAATGGCAAACGCCTAACCGCACAGACGGACATGCCCGGGCAGATGCTGCAATTCACCCTCAACGCGCCCAGAAAAACGAGCGACATCCATATCGAAAGAATATCGGCCAATAATTGAGAAGCTTCCGCGCCGTCTTGCAAGGCAAAATCCGATGCCTGTCTATGAGACCGAAAATTTTGTGTGATCTTGCCCCGTAACTTTCACTGCAAAACAATTCGTATGTTCTTGCGCGACTCGACCAGCGTGGTTGACCGGCGTTCCTTTGAGATCTGGCAATCGACGAGATAATTCTTGAGGTTGAAGTGATTGTGAACGTTGATGTGGAAATTTCCAGATATATTTAGCGTCTTGAGCCGCAGGGCGGCGATCGCCGTGCGAATAGGATTGACGCGCCCGTAGCCTCATCTTGGTACGATCTGGGCGATTTAAGAGTTTATGCTGATCGAGTTGCAAGCGCTGCTCGGCTAGCGGCATATCACCCCTGCGCGCTACGACTTAGCGCTTCCGCCACCGCTCGCATTGAAGGCGTATCTTTGCACGCGATCCGCGGACCTGTTGGTCGGCGAACATGGACAAATCGTATAGTATCGGGAAGCGTCGCTCCACGATCGGCACGCTACCAGGGCGCCTTCATTCCAGCAGGCGACACCGATGCGATCGATCCTATTGTTCAGCGGCGTGATCGAGATGCTGTGCGCCTGCGGCCAGCAGGGGGCCAAGCCCGCCGTCGCGCCAGTGCATACCGAGACGGTCGGGCGCGAAACAGAATTGCTGCGCCTGACGCTCACGCCACAAGCGCAGCAGCGCCTGGGCATCGCGACGGTGCGCGTCGGCGCCGACAGTGCTGCGGCACGGCGTGAGACAAGCGGCGAAATCGTCGTTCCAGCAGGAGCCGGCGGCGTGCCCACGGGATCGCTCAGCAACGTTGCGCAAATCGGCGCAGCCCAAGTCGCCGCCGAAGGCGAAATCGCCCGCGCCCGCGCGCAGGCCCGGCTGGCGCGCGTCGCGTTGGGCCGGGCCGAGGCCCTGGTGCGCGAGGAAGCCGGCAGCGTCCGCGCGCGAGACGAGGCGGCGGCGGCGCTCGCCACCGCGCAGGCGGCGGTGGACGCGGCGCTCGCGCAGCGCCGGCTGCTGGGCCCTGCGGTCGGGGCGATGGCAAATATGGCGAGCGTCTGGGTCCGCGTGCCGGTGTTCGGCACCGACATGGGATCGGTCGAGCGGAGTCGAGCGGTAGAGGTGCGGCCGCTCGGCGGAGATGGACCACCGCGCGCCGCGCGCCCGGTTCAGGCACCGCCCTCGGCAAACGCCCTCGCCGGAACGGTCGACCTCTATTATGCGCTCGACAATCGCGACGGTGCCTATCGCGTGGGCCAGCGGGTCGCGATCGCGCTGCCGCTCGCCGGCCGTGCCCAAAGCGGACTCGCCGTACCGATTTCGGCGATCGTCACCGACATCTATGGCGGCGACTGGGTTTACCAGCGCACCGCTCCAGACAGCTTCGTCCGCCGGCGGATCGAAATCGCCTCGACCGCGAACGGGCGCGCGATCCTGTCGCGAGGCCTGACGCGCGGTGACGAGATCGTGACCGTCGCCGCGCCCGAACTGTTCGGCACCGAATTCGGCGTGGCGCACTGATATGCTGACCTGGCTGGTCCGTGCCGCGCTGACCCAACGCTTCCTCGTCCTCGCGATGGCGGGGCTGCTCGTCGTGCTCGGCATCCGCACCTCGACCGACGTACCGCTCGACGTATTCCCCGAATTCGCGCCACCGATCGTCGAGATCCAGACCGAGGCGCCGGGCCTGTCGACCGAAGAGGTCGAGAGCCTGATCACCGTCCCGATCGAGGTCGCGGTCAACGGCGTACCCGATCTTGCCACCTTGCGCTCGAAATCGGTGCTCGGCCTGTCATCGGTGACGATCCTGTTCGATCGCGGTACCGACGTGATCCGCGCACGCCAGCTGGTGCAGGAACGCGTGACGCAAGTGCAAGGCCGCCTGCCGGCAGCGGCACGGCCGCCGGTGATGCTGCCGCCCTTGTCGTCGACCAGCCGGGCGATGAAGATCGGTATCTCGTCGGCCAAGCTCGACCAGATGCAATTGTCCGAACTGGTGCGTTGGACGATCCGCCCGCGACTGATGGCGGTGCCCGGCGTCGCCAATATCGCGGTGTGGGGCCAGCGCGACCGTCAACTCCAGGTGCTGGCCGATCCGGATCGCCTGCGCGCCGCCGGCGTGACGCTCAACGAACTGCGCACCGCGGCGGGCGATGCGGTGCTGGTTGGCGGCGGCGGGTTCGTCGATACGCCCAATCAGCGGCTGGCCGTGCAACAGGCCGGTGCAGTCCAGAACTCGGACGATCTTGCGCGCACGGTCGTCAAGGTGGCGGGCGATGCCACAGTACGGATCGGCGACGTCGCGCGCGTGGTCGATGGCTATGCCGCACCGATCGGCAACGCGATCATCGACGACGGTCCCGGCATCATGCTGATCGTCGAGAAGCAGCCGACCGGCAACACGCTACAGCTGACGCGCGACGTCGAGGCGGCGATCGACGAACTCCGCCCCGGCCTCAAGCACGTCAAGATCGACACGACGATCTTCCGCCCCGCCACGTTCATCGAGAAGTCGATCGACAACCTCACCCGCGCCTTGATGATCGGCTGTCTGCTGGTCGCGATCATATTGTTCGTCTTCACCCGCGACTGGCGGCAGGCGACGATCAGCCTGGTGGCGATCCCGCTGTCGCTGTTGGGGGCCGGGCTCGTGCTGCTGTGGAGCGGCGCGACGATCAACACGATGGTCATCGCCGGGCTGGTCATCGCTCTGGGCGAAGTGGTCGACGACGCGATCATCGACGTCGAAAACATCGCCCGGCGGCTCAGGCTGAACCGTGAGGCGGGCAATCCGCGCTCGGCGTTCGACGTGGTGCTGTCGGCGTCGATCGAGGTGCGCTCGGCGGTGGTGTTCGCATCGCTGATCGTGATGCTGGTATTCCTGCCGATCTTCTTCCTGGGCGGCGTGGCTGGCACCTTCTTCCAGCCGCTCGCGATTGCATACGTGCTCGCGATCGGAATGTCGCTGCTCGTGGCCCTCGTCGTGACGCCGGCAATGTGCCTGTTCCTGCTGCCGGGCGCACCGATAAAGGACGAGCGCGACACGCGAGTCGTGGCTGCGCTGAAGCGGCACTATGCCTACGTGCTGCCGCGCCTGGTACAGCGTCCCGGCATCGCCATGGCCATCGTCGCGGCGGGCCTGATCTCGGCGGGAATCGGCTACGCCACGTTCAAGGATCAGTTCCTACCCGATTTCCGCGAGACCGATTTCCTGATGCATTGGGTCGAGAAGCCCGGCACCAGCATCGAGGCGATGGACCGCATCACGATCAAGGTGTCGAAGGAACTCCGCGCGATCCCGGGCGTGCGCAATTTCGGCGCGCATATCGGCCGTGCCGAAGCGGCGGACGAGGTGGTCGGACCGAACTTCACCGAACTCTGGATCAGCCTCGACGACAAAGCGGATTACGATGGCAGCGTCGCAAAGATCAAGGAGGTCATAGACGGCTATCCCGGGCTGTTCCGCGATGTGCTGACGTACCTGCGCGAGCGTATCAAAGAGGTTCTGACCGGTGCGGGCGCGAGCGTGGTCGTGCGCATCTTCGGCCCCGATCAGGTCGAGCTGCGCGCCTCGGCCGAACGGGTCAAGGCGCAGGTCTCGGGCATTGCAGGCGTCACCGATCTCAAGGTGGAGCAGCAGGTGCTGGTGCCGCAGATCCAGATTCGCCCGCGCGCCGCCGATCTTGCGACGTTCGGCCTGACCCCGGGCGAAGTCCGCCGCCAGGCACAGACGCTGATCGCGAGCCAGAAGGTCGGTGAGATCTACCACGACCAGAAGGCGTTCGACGTCGCCTTGTGGGGTGAACCAGCGGTACGTAGCGATCGCCATGCGCTCGCCGACCTGATGATCCAGGCACCGAGCGGTGCACCGGTCAGGCTGCGCGATGTCGCCGACGTCCGCATCGTCCCCGCTCCGAACGAGATCAAGCGCGAGAACGGGCAACGGCGCATCGACGTGACGATGAACGTGAAGGGCGCCGACCTGGGATCGGTCGCGCGCGGCGTCGAGGCGACAGTCGCGGGCATGACCTTTGCGCAAGGCTATCATCCGAAGGTGCTCGGCGAATATGCCGCGCTGAAGGAGTCGCGCCAGCGGCTGTGGAGTACCGGGTTGCTCTGCCTGATCGGCGTGCTGTTCCTCGTCTGGCTCGAATTCCGCTCGGGCCGGATCACCGCACTGGTCGGGCTCAGCCTGCCCTTCGCGCTGGTCGGCGGGGTGGCCGGCGTGGCGCTGACCGGCAGCGTGCTGTCACTTGGCTCGCTGGTCGGGTTCGTCACGGTGATCGGCATTTCGGCGCGCAACGGGATCATGCTGCTCTCGCATTACGATCACCTGCGCCGCGTCGAGGGCGAGGCGTTCGGCCCGGCGCTGATCCTGCGCGGGGCGGAGGAGCGGCTGGTGCCGATCCTGATGACCGCCGCCTGCGCGGGCCTCGCGCTGCTGCCGCTGATCGTTGCCGGGAACGCACCTGGGCATGAGATCGAGCATCCGATGGCGATCGTCATCCTGGGCGGGCTCGTGTCGTCGACCGTGCTCAATCTGTTCCTGATGCCGGCGCTGTATGCGCGCTTCGGCAAGGAACGTCCCGCACCTGATTCGCCGCTTGCAGGAGCGATTGCATGATCCGCCGCCTGATGCCGCTCGCCGCCTTGCTGGCGAGTGCCTGCATGACCGCCCCCGCCCCGCCGCCGACGATCGCTCCCCCAGCGACGATGGGACCGTTCGCCGGCCTGCAAACGGCCTCGATCGCGCCGGTGCCGGACGATTGGTGGAGGCTGTACGACGATCCGGTGCTCGACCGGTTGGTAAAGGCGAGCCTCGCCGCGAATGCCGACCTGCGCGTTGCTTTCGCCAATCTCGACGGGGCGCGGGCGGCCCTGTCGCAGGCCCGCGCCCTTCGCCTGCCGCAGACGACGATCGAGAGCGGGCTGACCGTCGATGGCACCGCCAGCCAGCCCAGCGCATCGTCCAACGTGCCGACCACCGATTACGACCTCGCGATCACGGGAAGCTGGGATGCCGACCTGTTCGGACGTCTGAGGTCGGGGGCGCTCGCCGCGCGCGCTGATGCCGACGCCAGCGCAGCCGCGCTCGATGGTGTCCGCGTCGCGGTCGCGGCCGACACCGTGCTCGCTTATGTCGATCTGTGCGGCGCGACGCAGGCCGCAGCGGTCTCGCGCAGCATCATCGCAGCGCAGGCGCACGCGGTCGAGTTGGTACGCGACCAGCTTGGCGCCGGCGAAGTCTCGCCGCTCGAAGTGTCGCAGGCGGCGACCTTATTGTCGTCGGCGCAGGCGACCCTGCCACCGTTCGAGGCGGCGCGCGCCAATGCGCTGTACCGGCTGGCGACGCTGCAGGGCCTCGCTCCAGCCACCGCGCGGGACTGGCGGATCGATTGCGCGCAGGTGCCGGTCCTGTCTGGCCGGTTACCCGTCGGCGATGGAGCGGCATTGCTGTTGCGTCGCCCCGACATCCGCGAGGCCGAGCGCCGCCTTGCCGCCGCCGCCGCGCGGATCGGCGTGGCGCGGGCCGATCTATATCCGCGGCTCAATCTCGGCGGCGCAGTCGGCCTGCTGACCGGAGGGCTGGTCGCGACCGCCTCTCCGCTCGTGTCCTGGGCGTTCCCCAACCAGGCCCCGGCGCGCGCGCGGCTTGAACAGGCGCGCGCCACCGAACGTACGGCTCTGGCCAGCTGGGACGTCGCCGTGCTGCGGGCGCTGCGCGAGGTGGAGTCCGCGCTGATCGCCCAGGATGCCGAAGCGCGGCGCAATCGCGCGCTGGTCGAAGCCGAACTGCAGGCCGAGGCCTATGCAAGACGCGCAGCGTCGCGCGTCCGGCTCGGCGATGCCGTGCCGTTACTGCGCATCGATGCCGAGCGCGCTTTTGCCTCGGCGCAGCTGCAGCGGGCGCAATCCGATCTGTTACGCGCACAGGGCCAGGTCGCTTTGTTCCGCGCGCTTGGTGGCGGGTGGCAGCAGCCACCGAATACGCTACGATCGACCCCATGAGAATTCTGATCGTCGAGGACGATGCCGCAACCCGTGACTTCGTGATGCGCGGCTTGACCGAGGCCGGGCACCATGTCGTCGGTGCCATCGACGGGCGGGAGGGGCTGTTCCTCGCCACAGACGGTGCGTTCGATGCGATCGTCGTCGATCGCATGTTGCCGGGGATCGATGGTCTCGCGCTGGTGCGCATGCTGCGCGCGGGTGGGGATACCACGCCGATGCTGCTGCTCACCGCGATGGGCAGCATCGAAGACCGGGTCGAAGGCCTGGAGGGCGGCGCGGACGATTATCTCGTCAAGCCGTTCGCCTTTTCCGAACTCGCAGCGCGGATCAACGCGCTCGGCCGCCGTCCCGCGCCGCAGGCCGAGCCCAACCGGTTGAACGTCGGCGATATAGAGTTGGAATTCGAACGCCGCACCGTGAAGCGCGCCGGCCGCCGCATCGCGCTGCAGCCGCGCGAATTCGCCTTGCTTGCCGAATTGATGCGCAATCCGCAGCGCGTGATGACCCGCACCATGCTGCTCGAGCGTGTCTGGGATTTCGATTTCGATCCCAAGACGAATATCGTCGAGACGCATCTCAGCCGGTTGCGCTCGAAGCTCAATGCGCATTTTGACGAGGACGCGATCGAGACGATCCGAGGCGCGGGCTATATGATCCGGGGCGGCTGACGTGACCGCGCGCATGACACGCTTATGGCGCTCCACGTTCGGGCTGGCGGCGATCGTCAGCGTTTTACTCGCGCTCGCCACGCTGGCGATCGGTGGCGCTGCCTACAGGCTTACGCACGAGGCGCTGGAGGAACAGCTCGATCACCGCGCCGCGACCGAGACGCGCGCCTTGATGGCCGAACCCGGGTCGGATCGGCTCGCCGCGCTCGCCACCGCGATCCGGCGGCGCGAGGCGGGCGCGCAGATCGACCATCTCGGTTACATCCTGGTGGATCGCGACGGTCGGCGCATCGCCGGTACGCTCGACGCAGAAGCACCGGCCACGCTCGGCTACGAGGAATTCCTGCACAAAACCAACGGTCGGATCGCGCAGTCGCTAACCAGCGCAGTGCCGGGCGGCGGGCGGCTGGTGGTCGCCGCCGACCGCGCCGCGCTGGGCGATACCGACCGCGACCTGCTGATGCTGTTCGCGGTCGCGTTTGGCGCGATGCTGTTGCTCGGCGCCGGCGGGGCGTGGACGGTTGGCGCGGTTACCGCGTCGCGGCTCAACCGCATCGACCGGGCCGCACTGGCGATCATCGGCGGCGACCTGCAACGGCGCATGCCGGTCGACGGATCGGGCAGCGAGTTCGACCGCGTCTCCGCCACGCTCAACCGCATGCTCGACCGGATCGGCGCATTGATGGACAATCTGCGCCAGGTGTCGAGCGATGTGGCGCACGACCTGCGGACGCCGCTGACCCGGCTCAGCCACCGGCTCGACGACGCAATCGCCGCAGGCGAAGGCAGCGCGCGCGAAACGGCGATTGCCGCTGCGGCCACGCAAGCCGAGGAACTGCTCGAGATTTTCGCCGCGCTGCTGCGCATCTCCGAAGTCGAGGCGATGGGGGTGCGACGCCATTTCAAACAGGTGCGTCTGGGCGATGTGCTGAGCGATTTGCTGGACACCTATCGCCCGGATGCCGAGGCGGGTGGCCATACGTTGATCGATGCGCTTGATCGCGATGTCGTCCTGAACGGCGACCGTCGTCTGCTGCAGCAGCTCGCCAGTAACCTCCTCGACAATGCCCTGCAGCACACCCCGCGCGGCACCACGATCACGGTAACGCTCCGCTCAGATCAGGGGAAAGTCATTCTGATCGTCGCCGATGACGGGCCGGGTGTCGATGAAGACGATGCGGCGCGGCTCTTTCAGCGCTTCAGCCGTTCGGAACGCAGCCGTTCGACAGATGGGCATGGACTTGGTCTGGCGCTGGTGCAGGCAATCGCTACCGCGCATCACGGCCGCGCGCGCTTACTCCCGGCTCCAGGTTTCGCGATCGAAACACTGCTCGCGGACATACATTCTGACAAGAGCAACTGACTCCATGGATCGATGGCACGTTATTTCGTGTCACCGCTCCATTCGTGTCATTCGGTAATCAGTCGTAATCCGCAACTCGGCTAATCAAAGAAACAGTTCGGCGACCGCGTCGATGATTGCGTCGGTGTCGAGGCGATAGCGGCGATACAAATCGGGCAGGTCGCCGGTCTGGCCGAAGCGGTCGGTGCCGAGTGGGCTGACCCGCATGCCGCGCACGCCGCCGAGCCAGGACAATGTCGACGGCGCGCCGTCGATGATCGTCACCAGCCCCGCACCGGGCGCCAGCGCCTCCAACAGCGTTTCGACATGGCTTGGTCCAGGCGCGCCACCGGTCCAGCGCCGCGCCTGCCGGGCCGACCAGTCGCGGTGGAGCAGATCGGGCGACGTCACCATCAGCAGGCCGAGGCCGGGCAGATCCTCCGCCAGTTCGTCCCGCGCCGCCAGGACTTCGGGCGTGATGGCACCGGTGAAGACGATCGCGGCATCGCACGCCCCGCTCGGGCGTTGCAGCCAATAGCCTCCCTTCAGCATGTCCGCTTGCCAGGCGTCGTCGGTCCGCGCGATCTGGGGGATCGTTCGGGTCGTGAGGCGGAGATAGACCGATCCGCCAGCATCGTCCTGCATGTGCGCGAAAGCCCAGCGCATGATCAGCGCGAGTTCGTCGGCAAAGGCCGGTTCGAAATAGGTCAGGCCGGGTTGCCCGATGCCGATCAGCGGCGAGTTGATCGACTGGTGCGCGCCGCCCTCCGGCCCCAACGTCAACCCCGCCGGCGTGGCGACGAGCAGAAACCGCGCATCCTGATAACAGGCATAATTCAGCGCATCGAGCCCGCGCGCGATGAAGGGATCGTAGACCGTGCCGATCGGCATCAGCCGCGTGCCGAACAACGGCGCGGCGAGGCCGAGCGCGGCCAGCATCAGGAACAGATTGTTCTCCGCAATGCCGAGTTCGATATGCTGTCCGGCGCCATGCCCGGCCCATTTCTGCGCGGTGGGGATCCGCGCCTTGGAAAAGACGTCGGCCATTTCCTGCCGGCGGAACAGCCCGCGCTGGTTCACGAACGCGCCGAGATTGGTCGAGACCGTGACGTCCGGCGACGTGGTCACGATCCGGTCGGCGAGCGGATGGCCGGATTTGGCGAGATCGAGCAGGATGCGCCCGAACGCGGCCTGCGTGGACAGTTCGTCGCCATCGGGCACCGGCAACAGATCTGGCACCGGCACGGCCATGACGGGCGGCTTGACCGGCGGCGAGGCCAGCGCGCTCGCCTCGATCAGCGCCCTGGCTTGCGCCGCGACATTCGCGCCCATGCCGCCATAAGGCAGCCATTCGTCACCGGCAGCGATGCCGAGGCGATCGCGCAGCCCCTCGATCTGGCCCGGGTTCATCAGGCCGGAATGATTGTCCTTATGGCCGGCGAACGGCAGGCCGTAGCCCTTGACGGTATAGGCGATGAACAGCGTCGGCCGGTCGTCATCGGCGCGGGCGAAGGCATCGAGCAAAGTCTCGATGCAATGCCCGCCGAGATTGGTCATCAGCGATGCCAGCGCCTCGTCGTCCAGCTCTGCGATCAGGTTCAGCGTTTCGGGCGATCCGCCAAGGTCCGCCGTCAGTCGCTCGCGCCATGCCGTCCCGCCCTGATAGGTCAGCGCGGCGAATTCGGCATTCGGGCATTCGTCGATCCACGTCTCCAGCGCCTTGCCGCCCGGCAGGGCGAACGCCGCTTGCTGCCGCCGGCCATGCTTCAGCGTCTCGACCCGCCAGCCGCAGGTTTCGAAGATGTCGTCGAAGCGGCGAAACATGCGATCGGCCGTAGTGCTGTCGAGCGACTGGCGGTTGTAATCCACGATCCACCAGCAATTGCGGATATCGTGCTTGTACGCCTCGATCAGGCATTCGTAGATATTGCCCTCGTCCAGTTCGGCATCGCCCATCAGCGCGATCATGCGGCCGGCATCGGCCTCGGACAGATCGCCATGCGCGATGAGGTAATCCTGGATCAGGCTGGCAAAGGCGGTGATCGCGACGCCGAGGCCGACCGAGCCGGTCGAGAAATCGACCGGAATGCTGTCCTTCGTGCGGCTGGGATAGCTTTGCGCGCCGCCAAGGCTGCGATAGCGTTGCAACGCGTCCAAACTCTGCTGGCCGAGCAGATAATGGATCGCATGCAGCACCGGCCCGGCATGCGGCTTGACCGCAACCTTGTCGCCGGGCCGAAGCGCGCCGAAATATAGCGCGGTCATGATCGCGGTGATCGAGGCGCAGCTCGCCTGATGGCCACCGACCTTCAGCCCGTCCCGACTCTCGCGCAGATGGTTGGCATTATGGATCGTCCAGGACGACAGCCAGCGCAGCCGCGTCTCGATCGCTTCCAGAATCGCCACCAGGGCCGGGTCTGCATCCGATTTCGGGGAAGATTTCATCATGTCCATCCGGCATGGATAGAACTTCGCCAATCCCAAGCGAAATCAATTTCGGCATAAGCGACTTACGTCAGGTCATCGCCGACGATCGTCGCCCGCCGCGCGACGAACTGCGCGATCAGCCAGCTGCGGAACAGCGCGATCGACGGATCGGACAGATCCTCGGGCCGAAGCTTCAGATAATAGCCATAGCCGTCCTCGATCGCCGCATCATACGGCACGACCAGCTTGCCGGCGGCGATTTCGGACGAAAACATATCGACATCGGCCAGTGCCACGCCATCCGCATGCATCGCATATCCCACCGCGAGCGAGGCCGTGTCGAACGCCAGCCCGCGGCTGGCATCCAGATCGATGCGCGATTGCCGCGCGAACGTGCTCCACAACAACCCGCGCGGTTCGCCCGCCAGTGTGACGTGCAGCAGATCGTTGTCGACGAGAAAATCCTCCAGCGACTTTCCGGTATTCGCGCGGGCCACCTCGGGCGAGCACATCGGCGCGACGCGGACCATCCACAGCAGATCGGTAACGCGATCGTCGATATTGGGCCTGTCGAACACGATCGCCATGTCGGTCTCGTTGCTCGGCAGCCCGGTGACCGAGGAACTCGATATGTCGATCCTGATATCGGGATATTCGGTGTGGAACGCGCGCAGCATCGGCATCACGACATGCTGGAGCAGCGATGGCGGAATATGGATGCGGATCGGCCGGCTCGCATCGGGATTGGTGCTGATGGCATTCATCGTCTGTTCGAGCCGGTCGAACGAACGGCGCACCTCCGGCAGCAGCGACAGGCCCGCCGCGGTGAGTGCGAGCTTCTGGCCGGAGCGATCGAACAGCTTCTGCCCCAGCAATTCTTCCAGGCTGATGATATGCCGGCTGACCGCGCTCTGCGACACGTTCAGCGCCTGCGCACCTGCCGTGAAGCTCAGCCTTTGTCCGACCGCATCGAACGCACGCAAGGCGTTCAGGGGAAGCCAACGGCGATTGACGGCCTTACCGCGTGTTATCGTCAATCTCCCACCCCATGACTATTTACGATACCAACCGCGTTTTTCTATCTGACGCAACCGTTTGTCGAACGCCTTGTCGGACTTGCAGATTTTCACATGCCGTCATGCGCAAATGCGATTTTCCGCATGCGATGTCATCATGCACACCCGGTCCGATGAACAGTTTGGAACAAACTCTGGATCTGGGCAGAATATCGGCGCTGCTGCGCGATCGTCCGATCGGCCATTCGCTGCCTCAAGGCCTGTATAACGACGCCGCGACGTTCGATTTCGATCTGGCGGCGATTTTCGGCCAGCATTGGCTGCTCGCCGGGTTCGAGGTGGAGGTGCGCCGGCCCGGGGATTATCTGTCGTTCATGATCGGGCGTTGGCCGGTGCTGGTGGTGCGCGGCCGCGACGGCGCGCTGCGGGGTTTTCACAATAGTTGCCGTCATCGCGGATCGATCCTGTGCGCGCCCGGCAGCGGCAATTCCCCGCGCCTCACCTGCCCTTATCACCGCTGGACGTACGGGCTGGACGGTCGCCTGCTCGCGGCGGGAAAGATGCCGGACGGCTTCGACAAGGAAGCCTATCCGCTGGGGCAGGTGCATCTGGAGACGATTGCCGGCGCGATCTTCATCTGCCTCGCCGAAACGCCGCCCGACATCGCGACTCTGCGCGCCGAACTCACGCCGTTGCTGGCGCCGCACGATCTGCTCCGCGCCAAGGTGGCGCACAAGGCGGTGTTGGTCGAACAGGCGAACTGGAAGCTGGTGATGGAGAATGGGCGGGAATGCTACCATTGCGCCAGCGGCCATCCCGAATTGTCCCACACCTTCCCGATCGGCGCGTCGGAATATTTCGATCTGGAGGCGGAAAGCGCCAAGGTCTTCGAGGCGCGCATGAGCGATCTCGGCCTTCCGAGCGGGCCGGTGGGCGAGGATTGGTGGCAGGCGGTACGCTTCGCACTGAACCCCGGCACGGTCGCGATGACGACCAGCGGGGAGTTCGCGGTCGACAAACTGATGTGCGATGTCGGCGGGGGCGATACGGGATCGCTGCGCTGGGCGATCGAGCCGAACAATTTCTGCCATTCGACATCGGAATACACCTTCGCCTTCAACGCGATGCCGGTATCGCCGACCGAGACGCACGTCGTCTCGACCTGGCTGGTGCATGAGGATGCGGTGGAGGGCGTGGATTACGACGTCGAGACGCTGACGCATCTGTGGACGCAGACCAATGCCCAGGACAAGGATTTCGCTGAGAACAACCAGATCGGCGTGAATTCGCCGGGCTATCGGCCCGGGCCGTACAACCCGACCGCGGAATCGCTCACGCTCCGGTTCGTCGATTGGTATTGTGCGCGGGCAGGCGATTATATCGATCGCACTGCCGCATGAAGAAGGACGACATGACCGGCTGGCATCCCGAGACGCTCGCGGTACGCGCCGGCTACGATCCCGCCAGTGCATCGAACGCGGCCAAGCCGCCGATCTACATGACCTCGACTTTCGCTTATGCCTCGGCGCGGCAGGCGAAGGATATCCACGAGGCCTATTTCGACGGTACCGGTCCGGAAGTCGGCCGGCCGGGGCACATCTATTCGCGGCTCGGCCATCCCAATCTCGACATGGTGGAACAGCGGCTTGCCGCGCTCGACGGCGCGGAAGGCGCGGCGGTGTTCAACAGCGGCATGGCAACGCACTGCGCGATCGCGCTCGCCCATCTGCGGCCGGGCGACAGCATGGTGTTCAGCCGGCCGATCTATGGCGGCACCAACGGCCTCTACACCAATTTCATGCCGGGCTTCGGCGTGCATCACGCCGAGTTCGCCGACGGATGCGACCGTGCGAATGTCGAGGCGGCGGTGGATACGGCGCTGGCCGCCGGGCCGCTGAAGCTGATCGTGATCGAAAGCCCGGCCAATCCCACCGCCGCGATCGTCGATATCGCGATGATCGTGGCGATCGCCGATGCGGTCGGCGCGCGCACCGGGCTGCGCCCGCTAGTGGTGGTCGACAACACCCTGCTGGGGCCGATGATGCAGCGCCCGATCGAACTCGGCGCGGACCTGTGCATGACCAGCCTGACGAAATATTGCGGCGGGCATAGCGACCTGCTGGCCGGTGGCGTTTCGGGCAGCGAGGCGCTGGTGATGCCCCTGCGGCTGTTGCGCACGACGCTGGGCAGCCATCTCGATCCCTATACGAGCTGGCTGGTGCTGCGATCGATGGAAACGCTGCACCTGCGGGTCGAACGCGCGATGGACAATGCCCGCCGGGTCGCCGAATTCCTGCGCGCGTCCCCCAAGGTGGCGGGCATCACCTATCTCGGCTTCCTGGCCGAAGGAAGGCCGGAGCGCGCGGTCTACGACCGGCAGTGCAAGGCGGCGGGATCGACCTTTTCCTTTGCCGTGATAGGTGGCGAGCCGGAGGCGTTCCGCTTTCTCGATGCGCTAAAGCTGCTGCGCTTCGCGGTCAGCCTGGGTGGATCGGAGACGCTGATCACGCACCCGGCGACGACGACGCATTATGCCATTGCGGCGCAGGAACGCGCAGCAGGCGGCATCACCGATGCGACGCTGCGCCTGTCGGTCGGCATCGAACATGCCGACGATCTGATCGCGGACTTGGCGCAGGCGCTGGACGCGATCTGATGGTCACGGACGTTCACGCGCTCGACGGGAAGATTCCCGGGCCGGAAAGCCGCTTCGACGTGGTGGTCGTGGGCGCAGGACCGGCCGGCACGGCGGCAGCAATCGCCGCCGCGCACGGCGGGGCCAGCGTCCTGCTGATCGATGAGCATCCGGTGCCCGGTGCGCTGATCGGCACCGACGTGCCCTATCATTTCGGCGGGCGTGCGACGGCGGCGGTGCAGCAGCCGGCGCGTATGCTGGAACAGGTCTTCGCCGCCAATCCGGCGCTCGAACAGGCGTTCGAGGCTGGCGTTGATGTGCGGCTGGGAACGATTGCCTGGGGCCTGTACGTGAACGGCCCGGCAATGCGCGCCCTGCCCGAACCTCTGCTCGGCATTGCCGATGGCGAAAGCGCGGCGATGATCGGCTTCGACCGTCTCGTACTGGCGACGGGCGCTCGCGACGTGGTGCTGGGCTTTGCCGGCTGGGACCAGCCCGGCGTGATGGGCGCGCAGGGCTTTGCGGCATTGCTGACGCGCTACGATGCCTTGGCGAGCCGCCGGGTGGTGATCGTGGGCAGCGACCGGATCGGTCTGGAAACCGCGCTGCTGGCGGTTCGGCATGGCATCGAAGTGGCGGGAATCGTTGAAATTGCCGACATGGTGCAGGGGCCGGCGGACCTTGCCGATGCGGTCGCGGCGGCGGGCATCGCGATACATCTCGGCGCGACGATCGCGCGGGCCGAGGGCGGGATCGACGGCGTCGAGCGCGCGATTCTCTCACCACTGGCGGGTGGCGAAGCGTTCACGTTGGCGTGCGACACGGTCGTCCTCGCCATCGGCACGATCCCGGCGACCGAATTGCTGCTCGCGGCGGATGCCGCGCCGGGCGACCTCATCACGCTGGTCGGCGATTGTGCCGACCACACGCCCCCTGCGCCGGATCGCTTGCAGTCCTGGGCAATTGCGCTCGGCGCGCACGCGCCGGCGGACACGATCGTCTGCCAATGCGAGGACGTGACCCGCGCCGACCTGCTCGGGGTTCAGCCGCCCCATTATCTCCACCGCCCCGCACGGATGACCGCACGATCGCTCGCCTCGTTGCGGAACGACGGCCCGGCCCATCCCGACCAGATCAAGCGCCTCACCCGCGCCGGCATGGGGCAATGCCAGGGCCGCCGGTGCCGCGAACAGGTCCGTTGCCTGCTGGCCGAGGCCGATGGCGTGCCGGTCGATCGCGTGCCGGTCGCCAGCTTTCGCGCTCCGGTTCGGCCGGTGCCGCTCGGCATCCTCGCCGACTGGCAGGAACGGGCGGATATGGCCGCCGGCTGGGACGTGTGGTTCGGCATCCCGACGCAGTGGACGCCCTATGCCGTGATCGGCACGCCGGAAGAGGCGGAGATCGTCGCCGGCCTGGGCGGCAACATGCATGTCTGAGGCGGGCCTGCCCAAGGGTGCACAGGTCGTGGTGATCGGCGCGGGCGTCACCGGGCTGAGCGCGGCGTGGTGGCTGGCGCGATCCGGCATCGACGTCGTGGTGATCGACAAGGGGATCGTCGGCTGGGAAGCGTCGGGCCGCAACGGCGGCGGCGCCTCGCATTACCAGAGCCCGCTGTTCGCCGAGGAACAGCGGATGTGGCCGCAGATGGACGAGCTGCTCGGCTATCCGACCGAATACGCCCGGGAGCGGATCATCGTACAGCGCGATCCCGCTTTGCTCGATCATTACCGCGCGGTCGGGCGGATGTGCACCGCGATGGGCTACCGCGTCGACGATCTCGATTCGAAACAGGCGCAGGAGATGGTGCCGCTGACCGACGAGACCTGCCTCGGCGGCATCCATCTGCGCTTCGGCGGGCACGCCAATCCGCAGCGCACGGTGCAGGCCTATGCCTGGGCCTTGCAGGATCTGGGCGGGCGGGTGCTGCAACATTGCCCGGTTATTGAAATCGAGACCGAGGGCGGTCGCGCCAGCGCGGTCGTCACGCCGCGCGGGCGCATCGCGTGCGATGCGCTGGTCGTCGCGGCGGGTCCGCAGACCCAGGCTTTGGTCGCGCCGCTCGGTATCGATTTCCCGCTGGCGGCGGCGCGCGCGGAGATGATCGTCACCGAACCCGCACCGCTGATGCCGATCGGCGGCGTGGACGGCAACGGGCTGTACGGCCGCCAGACGCTGCGCGGCAACCTCGCCTTCGGCGGCGGCCCGCACGAATGGATCACAACCGCGGCGGAAGGCCCGCCGGGCCGCCCGACCTCCCCGCTGGTGCGCAACCTGGCGCGGCGCGTGGCGGAGATGTTTCCGAAAGCGGCGGGGTTGAACGTCATCCGCTCCTGGGCCGGGGTGATCGAGAACACACCGGATGGCCGCCCGATCCTCGATCGTCCCGCCGACCCCGGCAACGTCACCGTGGCGACGATGTCGGGCGTCGGCTTCGGCCTGTCGCCGGCCAGTGGCCATGCGATCCGCGATCTGGTGATCGACGGCACCTGTTCCTTCGCCGAAATCTCCAAGCTCGGCCTGGCGCGCTTCGCCGGCCTCGAACCCGACTGGCGCGAACGGCGCGGCTGGGCTGCGGAGCATGCGGCATGAAGCGCTATTCGGCGCTGGCGCTGCTCAAGGCCGGGCTCAACGGACAGCGCGGCTGGGATCGGGCGTGGCGCGACCCTGCGCCGAAATCGCAATACGACGTCATCGTCATCGGCGGCGGCGGGCACGGCCTGTCCACGGCCTATTACCTCGCCAAGGTCCACGGCATCCGCAACGTCGCGGTGCTGGAAAAGGGCTGGATCGGCGGGGGAAATACCGGTCGCAACACCACCATCGTGCGCTCCAACTACCGCCAGAAACCGCTGCACGATCTGTTCGAATTCTCGCTGAAACTGTGGGAGGGGATGAGCGACGAACTGAACTACAATGTGATGTTCTCGCCGCGTGGCGCGCTGTTTCTCGGCCATTCGGACAGCGACATGACGCAGCTTGCCCAGCGTGGCGATGCGCTGCGCTGTTCGGGCATCGATGCCGATCTGCTGGACAAGGCGGCGGTGCGCAGGCTCGTACCGCTGCTCGACATGTCGGAGAACGCACGCTTTCCGATTCACGGTGGGCTGATCCAGAAGCGTGGCGGCACCGCGCGGCACGATGCGGTAGCCTGGGGCTATGCCCGCGCCGCCGATGCGCTGGGCGTCGATGTTATCCAGAATTGCGAAGTCACCGGATTCACGATGGCCGGAGGGCGCGTCACCGGGGTGCGGACCACGCGCGGCGATATCGGCGCGGGCCGTGTCGGCATCTGCGTCGCGGGCAATAGCGGACCCGTGGCCGCGATGGCGGGGATCAAATTGCCGATCGAAGCGCAGACGCTGCAGGCGTTCGTCACCGAACCGGTCAAGCCGATGATCGACACGGTCATCATGTCGCAATCGCTGCATTGCTATATCAGCCAGTCGGACAAGGGCGGCATCGTGCTGGGCGGCGACCCCGACCAGTTTCCGAGCTATGCGCAACGCGGCCTGCCGGTGCGGATCGAGAAGGCGGCGGCCGAGGCGATCGCCCTTGTTCCGGCGCTGTCGCGGCTCCGCATGGTGCGCTGCTGGTCGGGCACGACCGATATGAGCTTCGACGGATCGCCGATCATCTCCGCGCTGCCGGTGGACGGCCTCTTCCTCAACGGCGGCTGGTGTTATGGCGGGTTCAAGGCGACCCCGGCCTCGGGCTGGGCTTATGCGCAATTGCTGGCGAGCGGGCAGAGCCATCCGCTCGCCGCGCCATTCGCCTTCGACCGTTTCGCGCGCGGCGCGACGATCGACGAAGCGGGGGTCGGCTTCATGCCGCAGCTGCGCTGATGATGCGGATCGATTGCCCATATTGCGGCGCGCGCGCGCAGGCCGAATTCACCTACGAGCGCACGCTCGATTCGATCGTGACGCTCGGCATGCCAGCGGAGGAGGCGATGGGGCGGCTGTACGCGCGGGCCAATCCGCGGGGGCTGGACGACGAATTGTGGCGGCATTCCTATGGTTGCCGGCAATGGATCGTGCTGCGCCGGCATCGCCAGACGCACGAGATCGTCTCGGTCGCGGACTATGTTCCATGAGCGGGCCTTCCCGGATCGGTGGCGATCGAGGCCAGTTGCGCTTCACCTTCGACGGGCAGACGATGCTGGCGCGCGAGGGCGATACGCTGGCCGCCGCCTTGCTCGCCAACGGCGTGTCGCTGGTCGCCCGCAGTTTCAAATACCACCGCCCGCGCGGCATCATGAGCGCAGGGATCGAGGAACCCAACGCCCTGGTCACGGTGGGCGAAGGCGGCCGCACCGAGCCCAACACGCGCGCAACCGATGTCTTCGTCTATGACGGACTGGTCGCCCGCAGCCAGAATGCGTGGCCGTCGCTGGCCTTCGATATCGGCGCGGTGAACGGGCTGGTCTCGCGCTTCCTGCCAGCCGGCTTCTATTACAAGACCTTCTTCGGCCCGCCCTCGCGCTGGATGCTGTACGAGAAGGTCATCCGCCGCGCGGCCGGGCTGGGCAAGGCACCGACAGAGGCCGACCCCGATCGATTCGAACATCGCAGCGCCTTCTGCGAAACGCTCGTGGTGGGTGGAGGAATGGCGGGCATTTCGGCGGCGCTCGACGCTGCGCGGAATGGTGGCCGGGTGATATTGGTCGAGCAGGATGCGATCCTGGGGGGCAGCGCTTGGCAGGATGGCGTCGCCATCGAGCGCGCCGCGCTGGCCGACGCGGGAGTGCGCGTGTTGCTGCGCACGACGGCCTCGGGCGTATGGGATCACGGCTTCGTCACCCTGGCCGAGCGCATCGCCGAACCGGGCCAGCCCCCAGCCCCCGGCCTACCGGCCCAGCGGCTGTGGCATGTGCGGGCCGACCGGATCATCCTGGCGACCGGCGCGATCGAGCGGCCATTGACCTTTGCGGGTAACGATCGCCCCGGCGTGATGCTGGCCGGCGCGGTGCGGGACTATATTCGGCGGCACGACGTGCTGCCGGGTCGCCGCGTGGTGATCGCGACCAACAATGACGACGCTTATCGCACCGCCGATGCCGTCGCCGAAGCGGGTGGCGATGTCGTCGCGATTCTGGATTCGCGGCCTGAACTGAGCGCCGTCGCAGCGAAAACGCGGTTTGCGGTCTTCACCAATGCTTTTCCACTGGAAGCCAAAGGCGGCGCCAAGGGCCTGACGAGCGTCGAAGCGGATATCTGGACGGAAAAATTCAGTTACGATGCCGATCTGCTCGCCATGTCGGGCGGATTCACCCCGACCATCCACCTGCACAGCCAGGCCGGCGGCAAGCTCGACTGGCGCGCGGATATCCAGGCGTTCGTGCCCGGTGCCGGACCGGACTGGATCGCCAGTGTCGGCGCGGCGGCGGGCGATGTCGCGGCGATCGCGCCGACGCAAGCCGACCTGCCCGATCCCAAGCACAGTTTCATCGATTTCCAGAACGACGTGACGGCGTCCGACGTCGATCTCGCCTGGACCGAGGGCTATCGCTCGGTCGAGCATCTCAAGCGCTACACCACGCTCGGTATGGCGACCGACCAGGGCAAGACCAGCAACATGGCGGCCCTGTCGCGGCTGGCCGGGGCGGCGGGGGTGACGATTCCCCAGGCCGGGCTGACGACGTTCCGCCCGCCCTACACGCCGCTGACGCTGGGCACGCTGGCCGGGGCGGATGGCGGCGGGCATGCCGCGCCGAACCGGCGGCTCGCACTGTACGACCGGCATCAGCGGCTCGCCCCCCTGTGGCAGCCGCTCGGCCTGTGGCACCGGCCCCGCGCCTATCCGATCGGGCAGGAAACATTGCATCAGGCGGCCATGCGCGAGGCGCGGGCGGTGCGCACCACTGCCGGGATCGTCGATGTCTCGACATTGGGCAAGTTCGCGGTGAAGGGGCCGGACGCCGCCGCCCTGCTCGAGATCGTCTGCGCCACGGGCATCGCCAAGCTGGCGGTCGGGCGCGGGCGCTACACCTTCATGTTGCGCGAAGACGGCATGGTGATGGACGACGGCACGGTCTGGCGGCTGGACGAAACCGACTATCTGCTGACCAGTTCGACCGGCGGCGCGGAACGGATGGAAGCGCATCTGTCCTATTGCCACCGAGTGCTCGCGCCGCACCTCAGGGTCTCGATCGTCGGGCAGCAGGAGCATTTTGCCGGAATCGCCCTGGCCGGACCTTCCGCGCGGGAGATATTGGGGGCGCTCACCGGGATCGAAACGCCGGCGCATATGGGGCTGGTGCAGGCGACGATCGCGGGGGTCGCGGTGTTGGTGCTGGCCGCCAGCTATAGCGGGGAACGCGCGTTCGAAGTCTATGCGCGCGGGCACGATGCCGGTCCGGTATGGGCGGCGCTGGAAGACGCGGTGCGGGCCGCGGGCGGCTGCCCTTACGGGCTGGAAGCGCTGGAATTCCTGCGCATCGAAAAAGGCCATGTCGTGATCGGTGCCGAGGCGGATGGACGCACCACGCCGCACGATCTGGGCATGGCGAAGATGGTGCGCAAGGCGGGCGGGTTCGTCGGGGCGCAGGGGCTTGCGCGCCCGGCTCTAGCCATGCCGGATCGCTGCCAACTCGTCGGGCTGGTGTCCGACGATGCGATCCCCGAGGGCGCGATGCTCGTCGCGCACGCGGGCGCTGCGGTCGAGGGGCATGTGACGTCCGCAGGGCCGCGCGTCCTCGAAGCGGGATCGGTCGCTTTGGCCTTGCTCGCAGGCGGCACGGCGCGGCTGGGCGAGACGCTCATCGCCACATCGCCGACGCGCGGGCAGGACGCGAGGGTGATCGTCACCGCGCCAATGTTCTACGATGCGGAAGGCACGCGTTACCGTGATTGACGCCCGGATCACCTTCGCGCCGGCCGGCGATCTCGTGTCGCTCGATCTGTGGGAGGGCGACCTGCCCGATCTCGCCAATGTGCGCGCGCTGCAAGTCGAACCGCGCCGCTGGTGGCTGGTCGATTCCGGCGCGGCTTTGTCCACGATCGCCGCGCAAATAGGTGATCGCGGTGCGCTGACGGCGTTCGGCGGCGGGTTCGTAAGTGCGACGATCACCGGCGACTGGCGCACGTTATTGTCGATCAGCAGTTTGATCGACACGGACGCGCCCGCTCTGGCCGTCGGCAGCGTCACGAGCACGGTGATCCACCATGTTCCGGTGCGCATCGCGGTGATCGCAGAGGAAACGTGCCGGCTATTCTACGCGGCGAGCTATGCCGCTACGTTGGAAGAGCTTTGGCTGGGGGCGGTTTCGGGGGGATGACGGGATGATCGAAGGTTCGCCAAAGCTGTCATCGGCGCGTTGGTACGTCGTGTTCATCCTGGGGCTGGTGTACGCGGTCAACATCGCCGACCGCTACGTCGTCTCCACCGTCCTCGAACCGATCCGCATCGAATTCAACCTGTCGGATTCGGGCGTGGGGTGGCTGACCGGCGTATCCCTCGCGTTCTTCTACATCACCATGGGCCTGCCGATCGCGCGCATCGCGGATCGCTCCAACCGGCGCAACATCGTCGCCGGGGCGATGATCCTGTGGTCGGCGATGACCGCCCTGCTCGGCTTCACGCAAAACTATTGGCAATTCCTGCTGGCGCGGATCGGCGTCGGCATCGGCGAAGCGGGCGGCACGCCGCCCTCCACCTCGATCATCGCCGACAATTTCCCGCGCGGTCGCCGCGCCTTTGCGCTGACCATCTACGCGCTCGGCCTGCCGCTCGGCGCATGGCTGGGGTCGAGCGTGGCCGGTGCGATCGTCGAACATTTCCACAGCTGGCGCGCGGCGTTCATCGCGCTCGGCGTGCCGGGGGTGATCTTCGGCCTCATCATCCTTTTGACGGTGCGCGAACCCGTCCGGGGAAGGTTCGAAATGGTGACCGAAAATGTCGCCCGCCCCGCCACCTTCACCGAAACCTGCCGCTTCCTGTGGACGCAGCGATCGGCCTGGCACATCAATGCCGCCGGCACGATCATCTGCCTGTGGGGATGGGGCATGCTGTTCTGGACCCAGACGTTCCTGGAGCGCGCCTACGGCCTGTCGACCGCAGACGCCGGCGCGCGGTTGGGCACGATCTATTTCTGGGCCGGGACGGCGGCGACGATCGCGACCGGTGCCGTGCTCGCCTTGCCGCAGATGCAGGACGCCAAGCGCATCGCGCGTTTCCTGGGCGTCATCGTGATCGCATCGACGATACCGTCCTTCATAATCTTCCATACGCATTCGCTGTCCGTCGCGACCGCGATGCTGTGGATCGTGGTGCCGGCGGTGTATCTGTATGTCGGCCCTACCATGGCGCTGCTGCTCAACTTCCTGCCGCCGACGATGCGGGCGCAGGGCATGGCGATCAGCCTGCTGACCGCCAACGTCGCGAACCTGATCGTCGCACCGACCGCCGTCGGCTGGGCCAGCGACATGCTGGCGATCCGGCTCGGCAACAATACCGAATCGCTACGCTATGCGCTGATGGGCCTGTCGCTGACCGGATTCTGGGCCGCCTATCATTATCTCACCAGCGTGCGGACCTACGGCCCGGACGACGATCGCGTCCGCCAGGCCAGCAGCGCCCCGGCAATTCAATAGGAATCGAGACACCGTGCCGCATTACATCCTGATCCTGTCCTGCCCGGACCGGCCCGGCGTCGTCGCCGCGGTATCGGCGCATATCTTCGCGTGCGGCGGCAATATCTCGGAATCGAGCCAGTATAACGACCCCGACAGCGACCGCTTCTTCCTGCGCACCGCCTTCGTGCTGGCCGACGATGCGCGCGCGGACGATCTGCGCGCGGGCTTCGACGTTCTGGGCGCCGACTATGCGATGGATATCACGCTGCGGCCCTGCGGCACCCGGCAGCGCGTGCTGATCCTGGTATCGAAATTCGACCATTGCCTGGTCGATCTGCTGTATCGCCAGCGGATCGGCGAGCTCGACATGGACGTGGTCGGGCTGGTTTCGAACCATTCGCGCGAGGCGCTCGGCCAGCCCGATTTCGGCGACATCCCGTTCCACCACCTTCCCGTCACGCGCGAGACGAAGCGCGACCAGGAGCAGCGCATCCTCGCGCTGGTCGAGGAGAGCGATGCCGATCTGGTGATCCTCGCACGCTATATGCAGATCCTGTCGGACGAACTGGCGGCGGCGCTGTCGGGGCGGTGCATCAACATCCACCACAGCTTCCTGCCCGGTTTCAAAGGCGCGAAACCCTATCATCAGGCGCATGCGCGCGGCGTTAAGGTGATCGGCGCGACGGCGCACTACGTCACCAGCGATCTCGACGAGGGGCCGATCATCGAACAGGATGTCGAGCGGATCAGCCATGCCGACACGCCCGAGGATCTGGTGCGCAAGGGCCGCGATATCGAACGCCGCGTATTGTCGCGCGCGGTCGGGCTGCATCTCGACGGGCGCGTGCTGATCAATGGTGCACGGACGGTCGTGTTCAGGGACTGACCAAGCGTTGCTGCGGCAACCCCGGCGGAGCGATCCGCCGGGGTTGAAGCTTCAGAACTTCACCTTCACGCGCACGCCGATCGTGCGGGGACGGGCATAGGTCACGCGGCTGCCCGCCTGATAGACCTGATAATAGGTCGCCCGGGCGATGTTCACCACGCCGACGCCGTTGGCGAGATTGTTGCCGTACAGGCCCAGTTCGAACTTCCCGATATCATAGGCGATCGCCGCGCTGAGATTGTGCGATTCGGGGATCACGGCAAACGTCTGGCTCGGCCCGGTCGAGGTCAGTTTACCGCTCACCAGCGTCGTCGTGAAATTGTTGAACGTGGTGTTCTGGGTCGACTGGTATTGATAGCCGGCCTGCAGGTGCAGCGCGCCCGCCCCCATCGGACGATCGTAGAAGATCTGCGCGTTGGCGGTGAACCTGGGGTAATAGGGCGTGCGATCGCCGTCGAACGCGCCAACCGTGGGAATATCCCCCTTAGCCTTCGAATCGTTATACGAACCGCTGAGCGACAGCGTCACCTCGGGCGTGGCCTTGATCATCGTTTCGAGCTCCAGCCCCTTGCTGGTGATCTTGCCCTTGTTGTCGGTGAAGAAGTACGAACAATTGAGCCGCAACCGGGTCTGCACATCGGTCCAGTTGATATAATAGGCACTGGCGTTGAGCGTTACGCGGCCACCCGCGAGCTTGGCCTTTTCACCGATCGTATAGTTCCAGATCTTGTCGGGGCCGAAGGTGAGCGGCGCGGCCGTGTACCCGTAACCGGCGAGATTCTGGGTGCATTGCCCGGCGATGCCGGTCGATCCCAGCGGCACCGGCTGGTTGCCGCCGCCATAGCGGAAGCCCTTGGCCACTTCGCCATAGATCATGAAATCGTCGTCGACGTGATAGGACACGTTGGCGCGCGGATTGACGCCGTTCGATTTCAGCCGGGCGTTCGTGGTGAGCGGGATGTGATTGACCACGCCGTACACGCCGCTTTCGTACAGGTAATATTTTTCCTTGAAGTTGAAATAACGCAGGCCCGCCGTCAGATCGAGCTTGTTGGTCGCATGCCAGGTGCCGTCGGCATAGGCGGCGAACTGATGTTCGTTGACGTCCTGCAGGCCGGAAAAGATGTCGTCCTTCTGGAACGCCTTGTCGACCAGTTGCGAATCGTATTTGCCGTTGGGCGTCGCGAACGGGCCGTAGAAATAGTTCATGTACGACAGGGTATCGAAGCCCGCGACCGGGATATCCTGACGCAGGTGGCGATCCTGCTTTTCGTAGAACGCGCCGACCGTCCAGCTGACCGGGCCGCCCGGCTTGGACGTCAGCCTCGCTTCCAGCATGTAGTCCTTCAGCTTCTGGTCGATCTGATAGAGTTCGGCCGGCAACGAGCGGGCCAGCGCGTCGCTATACGCCGTCGGTGCGTTGAAGATCGGATAAGAATTGGCCTGGGGCGTCGGCAATCCCCCGTAATTCTGGAAGAAATACCCGATCGTCGGCTCGGTGCTGGCGTCGAACCCGATCGCGCGATCGGTATAGGCGCCGGTCACGATCAGATTGGCGAAGCCGGCGTCGTAATCCGCGCCCAGCGTGTAAAGGCGGAAGCGATCGTCCGTGCCCTCCGGTCCGTTCGTCAGGATCGTATAGGGTTTCAGGCCGTCGAATGCGGCATTCAGGCCGTTCGCGATGCTGCGCTCGTACGTGATGCTGCCGTCGATGGTCAAATCGGGGCTCGGCGTCCAGCGCAACGCGATGCGGCCCTGATAGGTGTTGTTGCGGTTGGCGTTATCCTTGTTGCGCTTGCCGATATTGTCGATGAAGCCGCCATCGCGCCCGACATAGAAATTGGCGCGGAGCGCCAGCGTATCGGCGACGATCGGCAGGTTGACCATGCCGCGCGCATTGTAGCTCGCCTCGCCGTGATCGGTCGTCGCCGCGCCGGTTTCCGCCGTGCCGTAGAAGGTCTTGAGATCGGGCTTGGTGGTGACGAAGCGCACCGTGCCGGCCATCGATCCGGCACCGAACAACGTGCCCTGCGGCCCGCGCAGGATTTCGACGCGCTCGAGATCGTAGATCTTCAGGTCGGGCGTCTGGCCCTGTACCGAGATCGGCGTATCATCGAGATAGACCGCGACGAGCGAGCGATCGGACGTATCCGAGGTGTTGTACGTGCCGGTAGACAGGCCGCGCATATTGAATTTGTTGAAGCCCGGCCCGCCTTCGGTGATCGACAGCGACGGCGTGAATTTGGCGAGATCGACGAGGTTGCCCTGGCCCGATTTGGTGATCTGGTCGACGTTCACCACGGCGATCGCGATCGGCACGTTCTGCAGCGCCTGCGCGCCGGAACGGCTGGCGGTGACAACGATCTCGCCGAGCTGCGAATCCGCATCGGACGGGGCGGCCTGCACCGGTGGCGGTGCGGTCTGAGCGGCGGCCGGGCCCGTCAGGGCAAGGGCGGACAGGCCGCTCAGGATGGCGGTGGACACCATCCACCGCGTGCGGCGCGTGGCGACGACCTTCATTCCAGAATCGGCATCGAACGGTATCATCATATAGCCCCCCATCCAAAATCCCTCAGTGAAGTGGCCATGGGACCATCGGTTCGCGCGCACTGTGCGTCTTCGAAGGCCGGTCCCTGCCCCCCAGAGGCAAGGTCACCCCTAATACCGAAACCGAAAAACACTATAATCGGATGAAGCCATCCAATATTGTCATCAGCCTGACCGAAAGCCGTCATCGTTCCGACGCGCGATTGCCTCGAACAATGGCCCGAGCCAGGGCTCGAATTGCCGCCAGCGTCCGATCGCGCCCCGATATAGCGGGCGTCGGACCTGTTCGGAACTGGCGGTGCGAACCGCGCGGGGCGTTTCGAAGAAACGCAGGCAGGCCGGATCGAATTCCAGCCCGCAATGATCGAGCAGACGGCGCGTCTCGCCCTCGGCATCGTCGATCAGCGTCTCATACTCGATCCGCAGCACCCGGCCGGGCAGCACCGTGTCGAAATGCGTCATCAATTCGAGGTAGCCGTTATAGTAAAGACCAAGATCGCCGAGATCGTAGCTATACCCCTGCCCGGCAGCAAAACTCTGCGAAAACAGCGACACGCAGCAATCGCGCGGATCGCGCCGCACGTCGATGATCCGCGCCTCCGGCAGCATCAGATGGATCAGACCGATATGCAGGAAATTGCCGGGAAACTTATCGACGAAGTGCGGTCGATCGGTGCGACGGCGCGCTTTGGTGCGCGCGACATACTCCGCGCCCAGCCGGGCGAACGCATCGCCGGGCAATCGGGCGAGATCGTCCGGATAGACGATATCCCGGGCCAGCGCGCGGGCGATCGCGGTGAGATCCGGTAGCTCGGACGCCCCTTCGACCGCTGGGTGGGAGGCGAGGATCTGCTCGACCAGGCTGGAGCCGGAACGCGGCATGCCGAGCACGAAGATCGGGCTCGGCGTGGAGAAGCCGGCACCGGCACGGTCGGCAAGGAATTGCGCGTCGAACGTCGCGATCGTGCGACGGATGAAGTCGGCATGCGCATCAGCATCGTACGGCACGCTCGGCCGGCGCAGGGCGTTGGCGGCGCTGTAATTCGCGAAGGCCGTGTCCGCGTCGCCGCGATCCTCGTACGCACGGCCCAGCGCGAAGTGGATATAGGATCGCGCCGCCGCGTCGATCCCAGTACTTGACGTCAGGCGATGCATGGCGGCGACCTCTTCGGCGGTAAGCGCGCCGGTCTTCAGGTCGGCCATGCTCCAATAGGCTTCTCCGAAGGAAGGGTCGGTCAGGATCGCCTTGCGATATGCGGCCAGCGCTTCGTCCCGCCGACCGACGACCCGCAAGGCGTGACCGTAACCTTGCCACACCCCCGCGTCGTCACCCGCGAGCAGGGACGCCCGGGCAAGCATTTCGACGGCTTCGTTCTCGCGCGCGAGGCCGATCAAGATCGCCGCGCGCAAGGTGAGCGCCACGACGAGATCGGGGCACGCCAGCAGGAAGCGATCGATGGCGATAAGCGCTTGTGCATCCTCACCGCACCGATGCAGCGCTTCCGCATGACGCAGGATCGCGGGCGGATAGGCCGGCGCCTTGACGAGGGCCGTGCCCAACAGGCCGGCAACCGCATCGTGCAACCCGAGCGTCATGCAGATATCGGCAACAAAATTCGCGCCAGCGATATCGCCGATATCCAGATCGAACCGTTCGCCCGCGGCCTCGTCGCCTCGCAGCACGGCGGCGACAGCGGTGTGCAATGCAGGGTCCGCCATCGCGGCGCTCAACCGATCGTCCGCCAGCCGCTCCCCGGCCACCGTCGCCAGATCGCGCAAGGCATGCGCGGCGAGCAACGACCGGGGGTTGCGATCGATCGCGCGCCGCAGCGCCGCGATCGCGTCCATCACATTACCCGTAGCGCCCAGCGCCAGCCCATGTTCGAAATGCACGCCCCAAGCCCGGGGCAACCTGGTCGCCAACGATCCGAGCAACGCCACCGCGCCCGCGCCATCGCCACATCGACGCCTGGCGGACGCCAGCAGCAGCATGGCCTCGTCCGAAGGCCGTTGCCGATACGCCTGCTCCGCCAGCCGCAAGGCACGGGCCGGATCGCGGCGCAGCACGCTTTTGGCCATGGTCAGGGAATCGGTCGGGATCATAGGCCATGGTCGCGATTATTCTCGCCGGGCTCAAGCGACGTGCGAATTTGTCATCGACCGTGATGCAAATGATATTTGCCGCTGTGGAGATGTTCGATCGATACCGGCACGGCGAGGCTGCACAGCGCATTCGAACCCAAGGAGCCCAACATGACCTCATCGGCAATCGGGTATGCGACGCAATCCGCCGAAGCGCCGCTTGCGCCGTTCAGTTTCGAGCGACGCGACCTTCAGCCGAAGGATGTCGCGATCGATGTCCTGTTCTGCGGCGTGTGCCATTCCGATCTGCATACGGTGCGTGGCGAATGGGGCAGCACGCACTATCCCTGCGTTCCCGGCCATGAGATCGTCGGGCGCGTCACCGCAATCGGGGAAGAGGCCGGTAAATTCTTGATCGGCGATATCGTCGGCGTGGGCTGCATGGTCGACAGTTGCGGTTCGTGCCCGTCCTGTACCGAGGGCGAGGAGCAATATTGCGAAACCACCGGCATGGTGGGCACCTATAACGGTGCGGATCCGGTGCTGGGCGGGCATACCTTCGGCGGCTATTCGGACCATATCGTGGTCGATCGGGATTTCGTGCTGAACATCGGCCATGCCGAAAGCGATCTCGCCGCCGTCGCGCCGTTGCTGTGCGCGGGGATCACAACCTATTCGCCGCTGCGACACTGGAAGGTCGGGCCGGGGCAGAAGGTCGGCGTGGTCGGTCTCGGCGGGCTCGGCCATATGGGCGTGAAGATCGCCGCCGCGATGGGGGCCGACGTCTATGTCTTCAGCACGTCGCCCAACAAGCGCGAGGACGCCAGGCGGCTCGGTGCCAAGGATCTGATCGTCTCCAGCGACAAGGACGAAATGGCCAAGCATGGCGACAGCTTCGACTTCATCCTCAACACCGTCGCGGCCTCGCACGATCTCGACCAGTTCCTCGTATTGCTGAAACGCGATGCGGCGATGACGCTGGTGGGCATCCCCGAGACGCCCCACCCCTCGCCCTATGTCGGCAATCTGGCTTTCAAGCGGCGGATTCTTACCGGCTCGTTGATCGGCGGTATCGCCGAAACGCAGGAGATGCTCGATTTCTGCCTGGAACATGGGCTGACATCGGATGTCGAAGTGATTCCCATCGCCGACATCGAGATCGCTTACACTCGCATGCTGAAGGGTGACGTGAAATATCGCTTCGTCATCGACATGCGGTCCCTGAACGCCGCGGCCTGATTCGCCCGACGGCGACCACAGTCACCGATAGCGCAACGTCTTCTCGAAGCCGTCATTCGTCTTGGTCATCTTGGCGATCCGCCTCAGATGCCCGCGAACGTGGCGTTCGAAACGCACGTCGTCGTAGATCCCCGTCGCGCGATAATCGTCCATGCCGATCAGGGCCTTCACTCGCGCGGCGAATACGGCCTGCCCGTCTGCCCAATCCCCCTTGAGCGCGCTGCAGACCCATTCCTCCGCCGCCGCCAGATCATAATCGTCGCGCGCCTCGTACCCGCGCCTGTCCGCCGCCGCCTGATCCAGTTTCGCCGCGGCGGCGCGGCGATCCAGCCACGTTCGGACCAGCGCCGCATTCCAGGGCTTGGGGGTATCGCTCATACCGGGCGCTCGCCCATGCGCTCACCAAGCTGCACCAATCGCTCCGGCGTCCAGCTCGCATCGAAAGTGATCGTGCCCGGCCGGAACAGCATCACGATCGTCGAGCCGAGCAGGAAGCGGCCCATTTCCTCGCCCTGTGCCAGAACGATGTCCCGGTCGGCGTAGCGCCATTCGGCCACGGCACCGTTGCGCACCGGATTGACGATTCCGTGCCAGGGGGTGGCCATGCTCCCGACGATGGTCGCGCCGACCAGCACCAGCACGAACGGGCCGTGGTCCGGGCTGTCGAACACGCATACCACGCGCTCGTTCCGCGCGAATAGATTGGGCACGCCGCGCGCGGTGACCGGGTTCACCGAGAACAGGCTGCCGGGAATGTAGATCATGCGCCTCAGCCTGCCCGCGCACGGCATGTGGAGGCGGTGATAATCCCGTGGCGACAGATAGAGGTTCGCGAAGCTGCCATGGCGGAACTCGGCCGCCAGCGCGGCGTCGCCACCGATCAATTCGGTGGTGGTGAAACGATGACCCTTGGCCTGCACGATGTGATGATCGTCGATCGCGCCGAGCTGGCTGATCGCGCCATCCACCGGGCAGACGAAATCGGCCGGGGCCAACGGGCGGGCGCCGACCTTTAGCGGGCGCGTGAAGAAGTCGTTGAAACTGGCATAGCTGGCGACGTCCGGGTCGGCGGCCTCGCTCATGTCGACGCTGTATCTGGCGACGAACCAGCGGATCAGCCGCGTCGTCATCGCGCCGCCCCGCGCCCGCGCGACCCGGCCGGCCAAAAGGGTGAGATGCCGTTTGGGCAACGCATATTGCAGCAGGACGGTGAAGCGATCGGACATCTTGAACCCTTGGGTGTCGGCCAGCCGCCGTAACAGTCGATCGCGCCGATGCACGAGTTTTTCTGAAGTTCTTCGGCCATTTGCGCCCCTTGCCTCGGCGCGCCGAAGCGAGCAGATCGGCGGCGCAGCGCAGGAGCATGTCATGACCATCAAGATCGTCGCCTTCATCACCGTCAAGCCGGGCGAGGAAGATACCTTCATCGCGGCGGCCCGGATCTGCGTCGCGGCATCGCGTGCCGAACCCGGCGTGCTGCATTACGATCTGTGGCGCGAGACCGAGGGCGAGCGCCGGTTCGTGTTCAACGAACTCTATACCGATGACGATGCCATCAAGGCGCACATGGCATCCGACCATTTCAAGGCGTTCGGCCAGGCCGCGCGCGGCTTCGCGGCCGCCCGACCCGAAATCATCGCGACGGAAGCGATCGACGTCGCCGACTGACGCCTGTCCGGACGGGAGACTATCGTGCTGACCATCCATCACCTCGGCAAATCGCAATCCGAGCGGATCGTCTGGCTCTGCGAAGAGCTCGGCATTCCCTATGACCTGAAGCGCTACGAACGGGATGGCCGCACGATGCTCGCGCCCGCCGACTACAGGGCGCTGCACGCGCTCGGCGCAGCCCCGGTCATCACCGATGGCGACGTCGTGCTCGCGGAATCGGCCGCGATCGTCGAATACGTCATCGCCCGGCATGGCGGCGGTCGCCTCGCTATGGGACCGGACGCGCCGGGCTATGCCGATTTCCTGTACTGGTTCCATTTCGTCAACGGCACGCTGCAACCGGCCCTTGGCCGTCGCATGGTGCTGACCCTTGCCTCGGTCGCCGACGATAACCGGATGATTCTCGCCACGACAGCCCGCATTCGCCTGGCGCTCGGGTCGATCGAGGAACGGCTGGCCGGCAACCCGTTCCTGGCAGGCGACGATCTGACCGCGGCCGATATCATGATGGTCTTCACGCTGACGACGATGCGCTATTTCGCTCCGTTCGATCTGTCGCCCTACCCCGCGATCCTGACATATCTGCGGCGGATCGCCGATCGGCCGGCCTACCGCGCGGCGATGGCGAAGGGCGATCCCGGCATGACGCTGCTGTTGGACTGATCGATCAGAAGGCGCCGGTCGGCGGCCGGGTCACTCTCCCCAGCCGGCCACATCGTTTCCGCCGAAGATCATGCGGCGGATGAACGGTTGCGCCAGCGACGCGCTGAATCCCGGTGCCGGCGCGCTGGCGGTATCGAGCCGTGCCATCTGGTCTTCGGAAAGGCGGATGTCGGTGGCGGCGATGTTGCTGTCCAGCTGCGACACCTTGCTCGCGCCGATCAGCGTCGAGGCGACACCCGGGCGCGCCAGCGTCCACGCCAGCGCAACCTGCGCCGCCGGCCGATCGAGTTCGCTCGCGACCGCCTGCAGCACGTCGAGAATGTCCCAGTTGCGATCGACGAACTTGCTGTCGCCGAACGGGTTCGCGCCGCTCAGCCGCCCGGTATCGGCGGTATTTCCGCGCGCATATTTTCCGGTCAGGAAGCCGCCGGCGAGCGGGCTCCAAGGCATGATGCCCATCGCGCCCTCGTGTGCCGCCGGGAAGTGCTCGGCCTCCACGTCGCGGGCGACCAGCGAATATTCGAGTTGCAGCGCGATCGGCCCGGGCACGCGGCGTTCGGTGGCGATCGTCGCCGCCTTCATCGCCAGCCAGGCGGGCATGTCCGACAGGCCGTAATAGCGGATCTTCCCCGCGCGGACGAGATCGCCGAGCGTCTGGACGATCTCGTCGACCGGGGTCACGCCGTCCCAGATATGCATCCAGTAGAGATCGATATAGTCGGTGCCGAGCCGCTTCAGCGAAGCGTCGAGCGCGCGGTGGATGTTCTTCGCCCCCGCCCCGCCGGCATTGGGGTTGCCGCGCCCGGCCTGCGCGGCGCTCAGCGGGCTGGCCGAGCCGTTGAACGCGAACTTGGTCGCCAGCACGATCTCGTCGCGGGTGCCGCTGTCGGCGATGAACCGGCCCACCAGGCGCTCGCTGTCGCCGCCCGAATAGATGTCGGCGGTGTCGACGAAATTGCCGCCGGCCGCGCGATAGGCATCGAAGATCGCCCGCGATGTCGCCTCGTCGGCACCCCATGCGCCCGGCCCGAAGGTCATGGTCCCCAGCGCAAGCGGGCTGACGACGAGGCCGGAACGGCCCAGCGTGCGGAAGTCGGTGAGGGACATGAGGCTACTTTCCTAGCGTTCGATACGAAAGTCATGCTATCGGGTTCGCACCGAGTCAATTGATTTCAGAGTGATCATTATGAAATCGTCCGAAGCTGTCGAGACGCACCGCCGCAAATCTGGCCGCCCCTTGTCGTTCGACCGCGATGCCGCACTCGAACAGGCGATGCTGGCCTTCTGGCGACACGGCTATGAAACCACGTCCATCGTCGATCTCACCACCGCGATGGGGGTGACGGCGCCCAGTCTGTACGGCGCATTCGGCGACAAGAAGCGGTTGTTCCTCGAAGCGGTACGCCTCTATGCCGGAGACCCCGGGGAGATGTCGCGGGAGATCGATGGCGCGGCCAGTGCTTATGACGCGGCAAGCATGCTGCTGAACGGCGCCGCGATCGCCTATACCGGCGACACGACCCCCCGGGGTTGCCTCCTCGCCAGCGCGACCGCCAGCGGTTCGGCCGCGTCCTGCGATGTGCAGGAGGCGATCGCGGACATCCGGCGATCGATGGCGGCCAGCCTCGAAGCACGGATCGCGCGGGACATGGCGGATGGCAAACTTGCGACCGCCACGGATGCCGCCGCGCTGGCGGGGTTGGTCATGGCGGTTGCGCAGGGGATGTCGGTGCTGGCGCGCGACGGGGCATCGCGGGCGACGCTGCGAGCGATCGTAGCGACCGCGCTTGCCGCATGGCCGCGGCGTTGAGAGCCGTCAGAGCCAGCCCTTCTCCCTCGCGATACGGCTGGCCTCGACCCGGTTGTTGGCCCCGATCTTGGCGGCCGCTTCGGACAGATAATTGCGCACGGTGCCCGGCGAGAGCGACAGCCTGCGCCCGATCTCTTTGTTGGACAGCCCCTCCTCCGCGAGCCTGAGCGACACCCTCTCGCGCTCGGTCAGCGGATCGTCCCCTTCCCAGGCGGTCGCGGCGAGATCGGGTGCGATCGCCCGGCCACCGCCTGCGACCGTGCGGATCGCGGCGGCCAGTTGCTCGACCGGGCTGTCCTTGAGCAGATAGCCCTTCACCCCGGCGGTCTGCGCGCGCCGGAGATACCCGGCCCGGCCGAAGGTGGTGACGATCACCACGCGGGTCGCCAGACCTTCGTCCGCTATGCCCTGCGCCACCTCGATCCCGGAGCGTTTCGGCATCTCGATATCGGACAGCAGGATGTCGGGCAGCAGCCTGCACACCAGGTCCAGCGCCTCGTCGCCATCCGTCGCGCGCCCGACGACCTCGATATCGGTCTCGTATCCGAGCAACGTCGCGATCGCGCCGAGCACCAGCGCCTGATCCTCGGCGACGACCACCCGGATCATGCGGCACCCGCGGGCACGGATGCGGCAAGCCTGGTGCCCGGCATCGTGTGTTCGAGCATCAGGCTCCCGCCCGCCGCCGTCAGCCGCTGCCGCATCCCCGCCAGACCGGTCCCCTCGGTGAACGATCCGCCGCGACCGTCATCCTCGACGGTCAGCCGCGCCATATCGTCGAGGATCGAGACCGCCATCCGGCAATGCCGTGCGCCGGCGTGGCGGATGACGTTGGTCACCGCCTCGCGCAGCGTCATCGCCAGCACCGCGCCGGCCTGCGGCGGCACGCTGTCCGGATCGCCGGCGAACTCGGCCGTCACCCCCGCCGCCGCCAACGCGCCGCGCGACACCTCGGCCTCCCGCGCGAGCGATCCCCCGGCCATACCGGCCAGCGCCGCGCGCAACTCCCCCAGCCCTTCGCGCGCGACACCGGCGACGCTGCGCATCTCCTCGGCCGCCGCGCCCGGATCGTCGGCCGCCAAGCGGGCGGCGATATCGGATTTCAGCGCGACGAGCGTCAACGTCCGCCCCACCACGTCGTGCAGGTCGCGCGTGATGCGCTCGCGCTCCGCCGTCTGGCTCAGCCGCCGCACCTCCTCCTGCGCCACCAGCAGCGCGTCGTTCCGGTCCAGCACCGCCTCGCGCGACATCACGCCGAACCCGGTCGTCCCGATCAGCAGGACGCCGGGCAGCCACCAGATCAACGGGTGCGAGAGCGTCAGCCCGACCACGACGGTAAGGGCGGCGAACGTGAAGATCGTCCATCCGGCAAACCGGCTTGGGCGCAGGGCACCGGCCATCGCCCCGGCATAGATCGCGAACACCGTCCAATTGCCGCCCCAGGGCGCGAGCGCGACGGCCACAACCATCACCAGACAGGCGGCGGCGAACAATCCCCAGCCAGTCACCCAAGCTCGGCTCAGGTACAGCGGGAGGAAGAGGATCAGCCCGATCGCGGAGGCGATGACGCCGGTGCGCGTCGGCTTCACCCACAGCCACGGCAGCACGTAGAACGGCAGATAGGCGAGCCATGGCAGCGGGCCATTGAGAAAGCGCCGCAAACCGGTTTCGTTGCGCATCGATGGCCGTGCCTGGGTCATGGAACGAGCGTCTCCGTTGCGCAGGTCCACGTCAAGCCGGGCTGCGTCGCCAGCCGGTCCATGCCCAGACGGTGGCCACGCCGACCATCGCCATCACGACCGCGACGTGAACCACCGTGTCGCCGATGAAGGGTGCGCCGACGATTGCGCGTCCGATCTGGCCGAGATGATAGGCCGGCACGACCTCGCCGAGCGCACGCATCCAGGCCGGGAGCAAGGTGGACGGGATCCACAATCCCCCGATCACCGCCGATCCCAGGAACAGCGCATTCGCCATCGCGACGGCCCCCTTTCCGCCCATGCGCATGCCGATCCCGAAGCCGATCAGCGCATAAGGCACCGTCGAGACGAGATGCAGGCCGACGAGCAGCGCCCAGCGCTCCGGCGCGAGCCGGACGCCGGCGACCAGCGACAGCGCATAGATCAGCGTGATCGCGGCGGCGGTCGCGGCGACCGCGGCCGCCAGCTTGGCCGCGACATACGCCGCCGGCGGCATCGGCGACACGCGTTTCAGCTCGATCAATCCCTGCTCCCGCTCCATCGCCACGCCGGCACCGAACCCGAACAAAGCGGGGCCGATCGACGCGAACACGCCGTACCCCGCCAAAGATGCCGCCGCCGCCTCGGGCGACGGTTTGCCGAGCGCGAGCGTGAACAGCGCGTAGAAGGCCGCCGGAGTCAGCACCGAGGGCAGCATGAATTGCGGCAATCGCCACGATCGGCGCAGTTCGGCAACACATTCGCGGCGCCATACGCCGGCGGGTTGGGCAATCGCGCTCATGCCGCGATCCTTTCATCGGCGTGGAGCAAAACGGACAGTGCGTCCTCAAGCGACGCGTCGGCGATCCGCAGATCGGCCAGTTCCGGGTCCGCGCCGAGCAGCGCGCGAACGGTGGCGATGGCGTTGCCCGACTGGACGATGCACTCGGCCCCCGCGCGCTCGATCCGGCGGACCGCAGGCAGCGCCATGAGGTTGGCATCGGCCAAGACCGTGCGGCAGCGCAGGGTCGATCCGCCGACCTGCGCACGGATCGCCGCCGGCGTGTCGTCGGCGATCACCCGGCCCTTCGCCATCACCAGGACGCGATCGGCCAAGGCGTCGGCCTCGGCGAGATCGTGGCTGGTGAGCAGCACCGCCGCGCCCGAATCCGCCGCATCGCGTACCGTGGCCCACAGCGCCATCCGCGCCTCCCGGTCCATCGCCGCGGTCGGCTCGTCTAGCACCAGCAGATCGGGCCGTCCGCAGATCGCCAGCGCATATTGCACCCGCCGCGCCTGACCGCCCGACAGCGCGCCGCAGCGACGTTCCGCCAGATCGCCGAGGCCCGCGATCGCCAGCGTCTCGGCAACCGGCCGGGGATCGGCATAATAGCCCGATTGCAGCGTCACCACCTCGCGGATCGTCAGCACGTCGGGCAGGCCCGCCGCCTGCAGCATGACGCCCATCCGCGCGCGCGCCGCCGGCCGGATCGGATCGAGACCGAACAACACCGCCTTGCCACTGTCCGGGCGCACGCGCCCGGTGAGCAGGCTGACCGACGTCGTCTTCCCCGCACCATTGGGTCCGAGCAACGCGGTCACTTCCCCTGCTCTGACCTTCAGATCCAGCCCCGCCAGCACGGCATTGCCGCCGAGCGCCTTAGACACCCCGACCAGCGCCGCCACGACCGATAAATCCTCGCGCTCCATGTGCATCTCCTTGCTATGAAACAGGTGATGCACCCGGATGCCGCGCGGCGTCAGTGCGCGATGTCATGCGCGGCGGGTGACAGATGTCACTGTTCGCGGACCGGGAATTCCGCGCATCTGTCCCCAGCAATTGGAGGCATGCATGAGAGACTTTCACATCGGATCGCTGGCTTTCACACTCGGGGCTGCGGCGTCGCTCGCACTGGCCATGCCGACACCGGCTTCAGCCCAGAACACGACGACCGCGCCGGCACGGCTCTATGCGGACAGCAAGTTCGTCTCCACCGATCGCATCTCGGTCGAGATCGTCGGGACCGGGCCGGACGTCGTCCTCATCCCCGGCCTCGCTTCGTCGCGCGAGACGTGGCGGCGCACCGCGGATCGGCTCCGCGCCCATTTCCGGCTGCATCTCGTGCAGATCAACGGGTTCGCCGGCACGCCGGCACAGGCGAATGCCAGCGGCCCGATGTTCGATCCGGTCGCAGAAGCGATTGGCGCGTATATCGGCACGTTCAAGCGGCCGATCCCGGTGGTCGGGCACAGCCTTGGCGGTACGCTGGGGCTGGCGATCGCAGAGCGGCATCCGGGGCTGATCTCGAAGCTCATGCTGGTGGATACCCTGCCCTTTTTCGGGGTCGTGATGGGCGGGCCGAATGCGACGCCGGACACGATCAGGCCGATGGCGACGGCGATGAAGGCGGGCATGACCCGCGCGATGCCCGACGACCGCGCGCAGCAGATGGCCGCCTCGATGATCACCGCGCCGGCCGATGTCACCCGGCTGGTCGGCTGGATGCAGGCCAGCGACCCGGCGGTGGTCGCGGCCGCGATGATCGACGACATGCTGGCCGATCTGCGACCCGGCCTCGGCGCGGTCGGCATCCCGGTGACGGTGCTTTACGAGACTCCCCTCGGCGACCCTGTGAAGACCGGTTATGCCGCTTTGCCCAAGAAGACGCTGATCGAAGTGCCCGGCGCCAAGCACTTCATCATGTACGACCAACCCGTGCTGTTCGACAACGCGCTGGACGCCTTTCTGCGCGCCAAGCCCTGACCAGCGCCCCGACAACCCAACGATCTCCGGCCCACCGAAAATCGAGGATTGCTCCGTTCCAGGCGTCACAGCCCGCGACAATTGCAAAGCTACCGGCTAGGCGGACCTGATGAATAGCGAAGTGCAGCCCGCGGGCATGAAGCGGCGGGAATTCGTGGCGTTCATCGCCGCGGTGATGGCCGTGAACGCCCTGGGCGTGGATCTGATGCTGCCCGCGCTCGCCGATATCGGGCGCGAGCTGAGCGTCGGCGCGGCCAATAACCGGCAGTGGATCATCACCGCCTACATGCTCGGTTTCGGGGCCGGGCAACTCGTCTATGGTCCGCTGGCGGATCGCTATGGGCGGAAGCCCATTCTGGTCGTGACGCTGGCCGGCTTCGTCGCGGCGAGCATCTTCGCCGCCGGATCGCCCACATTCGAGGCGTTGCTCGGCGCGCGCGTGTTGCAGGGGCTGATGTCGGCGTCCACCCGCGTGCTGGCGGTGGCGATCGTGCGGGACGGCCAGTCCGGGCGTCAGATGGCGCGCACCCTGTCGCTCGCGCAGATGATCTTCTTCCTCGTGCCGATCCTCGCCCCCAGCCTGGGGCAGATTCTGCTGGAATTCGGGCCGTGGCGCTTCATTTTCTATGCTTTGGCCGGTTTCTCGGCGTTGGTGCTCGCCTGGTCGGCCCTCCGCCTGGCTGAGACCCTACCGACGGCGCGGCGCATTCCGCTGTCGCTCGCCACGCTGAAACAGGGCTATCGCCTCACGCTGACCAACCGTTTCTCGCTCGGCTATGCCGTCGCGGCTTCGATGACGTTCGGCGGGATCATCGCGTTCGTGTCCTCCGCACAGCAGATTTTCGTCGACGAATTCCATGCCGGCAGCCGGTTCACCTGGCTCTTCGCCTTATGCGCCTTCGCCATGGGCTGCGCGTCGTTCCTGAACAGCCGGCTGGTCGAGCGGCTCGGCACGAGGCTGATTTCGCAAACCGCACTGATCGCCCTGATCGTCCTGTCGCTGCTGCATCTGGTCGTCATCGCCGCCGGCGAGGAGTCGCTGTGGACCTATATGATCTTTCAGGCCGTGTGCATGACATGCATCGGCCTGTGCGGATCGAATTTCGGTGCGATGGCGATGGAGCCGGTCGGGCATATCGCCGGCACCGCATCGTCAATTCAGGGATTCATCACCAGCATCGGTGCCGTGCTGGTCGGATCGGCGATCGGCCAATCCTATGACGGAACGACTTTTCCATTGGCGATCGGCTATCTCGCCATCGGCCTCGCGGTGCTCGCGATCGTCTATGTGATCGAAGGCGGACAATTGTTTCAGGCGCGCATGTCGCCGCCGTCGATCCAGCCGGAAGCGTGAGCCGCTAAAGTCGCATATGGTCGGCACAGCAAAAAGCCGCCGACCTTTCGGCCGGCGGCTTTCCGTTCGCGTGACGAAGCGAACTTATGCGTAGGTGACGGTCGTCGAAACCTTCGCACGGCGACGCATGCCGAAGCCGACCATGCCGAAGCCGGTGAGCATCAGGCCCCAGGTTGCGGGCTCGGGAACGGCGGCGGCCACCTGGCTGAACGAGAACTGGCCGGTGTAATCCGACGGATCACCGCCCGATACGGCGCGGAATGCGCTGACGTTGTCGGCCGGGCTACGATCCCAGCCGAAACCGGTCAGCGTATAGGTCACGCCGCCTGCGGTCGCGCTGGTGCCACCGGTGAAGGTGCTGCCGACATACTGGCCCGAGATCGTCGCACCGTCAGCGAAGATCAGCGTCAGCGTGTAGAACGGATCGGAGTTGGTCGAGGTGCCGCCCGGGAAGCCATCGCCTGCGATCGAATAGTTGTTCGAACCCAGCGTGGTCGCCGACGACGTGAAATTGTCGGTCGGGTTGATCACGTTGCCGAACGGGCGGACCAGGAACAGCGTGTAGAAGGTGTCGGCGGAATTGGTGTTCCAGACCGTGCCGCTCGGGCCGTTCACGCTCGCGCTGATCAGATTCGCGGCGTTGGCACCGGTCGTCATGCCGATTGCTGCAATCCCCGCCAGAATATATTTTTTCATCATCGTTCCTACTTTTTAAGCCAACAAAGTTTTTTTGCGCCGCGATCGCAATCCTCGCTCGCACGTTGCGAGAGCAAACCACGCTGCAGACACTCCGGAACTAAAGCATGTTCCGTGCCAATCCCGCTTTTCGGCCATTCCGAAATGGCCAAAATTCAAACTGTAACATTGAGCGACATGCCACCGCATATCTCTGAAATATCGGGCATTTTTGTGCGGCGCAACGAACTCTCGCCACTATGTTTTCGTTCCCGCGAAAATGCGGATTTTTTCGGCTCGGCTGATTGCCGGGTCGCCCCGTCCCGAAACGGCACGGCGACAACCCGACGCGAGGGTCAACGGTCGCGGGTCAACCGATCGATCTCGGCCTTCATCGCGTCGGCCCAAATCTGATACCCTCGGGCGTTGGGATGAAGGTAATCCGGCATAAGATCACCGGGCAGCGTGCCATCGGCGGCGAGGAATTTGGGGCCGACGTCCAGGTAGAACACCGTCTTGCGGTCGGCCAATCCGGCGATGATCGTGTTTGTGGCATTCACCGCCAGACGCAACGGATCGTCGCTACGATTGCCGCGCGGAAAGATGCCGAGCAGCAGGATTTTGGCGGCGGGCAGTCTGCGCCGGATCGCCCCGACCAAAGCCGCCACGCCATCGGCGGTTTCCGCAGCACCCATCCGATTGGCATTGGCGAGGTTGTTCGTGCCGATCATCAGCACGACCAGCTTTGGTGTCAGGCCATCGAGTTCGCCATGATTGATGCGCCACAACACGTGCTGCGTCTCGTCCCCGGCGATGCCGATATTATAGGGGCGGAAGCGTCCGAAATAATCCTCGAATATCTCGCGCTGCGGGTCGTTTCGCCACCAATCGGTGATCGAATCGCCGACAAAGACCAGATCGGTCCCGCCGGTTTTGATCAGCCGATCCTTGCGCGCGAGGAATGCTAAATGCCGGTCGAGATCCTTTTCAGCCGGCATGCGTCCGCGCTGTTGCGACGGTTGCGGATCGGCTTGGGGCAACGCGGTGGCGGGCGATAGCGCGGGGGTGGCGATCAGTCCGGCGATCAGGACCAACCGGGCCAGAACCGATCTTTTGCGTGTTGCGAGCAGATGCATGGGCCTCTCCTTTATCCGTGGTGTGGACGTCCATTGCCCGGCACCGGGACGTCCGCCTTGGTCGGGCGGGCGAAAACCGGAGTGCCGCTCGGCGACCATCCGACGCGCTGGATCCGGGGCGCGCGCCTTGCGGTGCACTTCATGTCCGGCCCGGGATTGGCGTGATACACGATCCACGTCTCAAGGCCGTCGGGCGAGGTGAAGAAGCCGTTATGGCCGGGTGCGAACACGCTTTGGTCCGGCGCCTTGGCGATCACGGCGTGCGGCGTCTTGGTCCAGACTTTTGGGTCGAGCGGGTCGCTGCCGGGCGGCGCACTAAGCAGGCCGATGGCGTAATCGTCCGACCAGCAGGCGCTGGCGGAATAGCTGAGTAACAGATCGCCGTTCGGCCCGGCGAGATATTCCGGGCCTTCCAGAATCTGCCGCCCGCCCTGCCGCTCCCAGGGCCGGTCGGGCCGGGCGATGATCGTCTCCGGGCCGGTCAGCGTCCACGGATCGGACATCTCCACGATCGCCAGATCGCTGTCCGGGCCGACATAGGGCGAGTAGACGAAATAGCGCTTACCGCCATGCGCGAAGGTGGTGCCGTCGATGCCGGTATGGGCGGTCTTCAGCCGACCACGATCGACCCATGTTCCCTCGGTGGGATCGTCGCCGGTGTTTTCCAGCACGAAGATGCCGCGATGCGCATCGTCGTCATGCCCGTTCTCCGCCGCAGTATAATAGATGTACCATATGCGACCGATGCGATGCAGTTCCGGTGCCCAGATCGATTGCGCGTTCGGCCCAGTAGCGGGCGGGGTCCAGACCGTCGTTTCGGGTGCCTCGGCCAGCCGGGCCAGATCCCCGGTCTTGCGGATCGCCAGCCGGTTGCCGAGCGTGTTCATGTAATAATAGGTGTCGTCCTGCCGCACGATCCACGGATCGGCGCCGGAGGGCAGCAGCGGATTGGCGATCGTCGCCTCGGGTCGGCGCGCATCGGCTGGCGAGGGCGACGCAAGTCCCAACCCGATCGCACCGACCAGCGCCAGCGCGACCGAGCGGCCGGGCGCACTCGTCATCATCAGCGCTTCAGGCCGAGCGTATCGACCGCTGTGGCGAAGGCGCGTGCGTTGATCCCGACCTGCTCCGCTGTGTCCCCCGGCCGGTACAGCGCCGATCCGAGCCCGAACCCCGCCGCTCCCGCCGCGACCCAGGGCTGCATCGTCACGGGCGTGATCCCGCCGACCACCAGCTTCGGCACGGCTGGCGGCAGCACCGCCGCCAGCGCTTTGACGACACCGGGGCTCATCGCCTCGGCGGGGAAGAATTTCAGCGCGTGCGCGCCAGCCTGCAGCGCGGCGAACGCCTCGGTCGCGGTCCAGCACCCGGGCAGCGAGGCGAGGCCGGCCGAGACCGATGCGGCGATGACCTCAGGGTTGGTGTTGGGGGAGACGATCATTCGCCCGCCGGCGTTCGCGACGGCGGAGACCTGATCGGTCGACAGCACCGTGCCCGCGCCGACCATCGCCACGCCCTCCAGATGCCGCGCCAGCCGCTCGATCGACACCAGCGGGTCGGGAGAATTCAGCGGCACTTCGATCAGCGTGAAACCCGCGCCGACCAGCACGTCGCCGACCGCCTCGACCTCGTCCGGCGTGATGCCACGCAGGATGGCGACCAGCGGAAAACGGTCGAAGGCATGCCTGAAGTCTTGCGCGATGCTCATGACAATCGGTTCCAGATGCTGGTGATGCCGCCGACAAAAGCGGCCTGGCTGTCGATCAGGCGGGGTCGCCCGCCAACGGCATCGATCGCGGCGGCATAAAGGCCGCCGAGTTGCGGATCCGCCAGTAGGAAGACTTCGAGATCCTTGCCGTCCAGCTGGGCGCGAACGTCAGTCCCGATCAGCAGCCCGCTGACATAGGATGCCGCGCCGGCACCGTCGCGCGACCCGGTGACGAAATCCGCCCGCACGCCGAACAGGCGCGTGAGCAGCGCATCGTCGGCGGCGTCGCGCACGCCACGCAGAAAATCCGGCCCGGCCTCGACCTCGTCGGTCATTTGCGTGGCGAGCAGGCTGTGCTTCTGCAGCAGGGCAAACACCTCACCGGTCATCGCCGTCGCAAAGTGCGTGATCGCCCCGCCCGTCACCGTCGCCCATTTGCAGTGCGTGCCGGGCTGGCAAAGATAGGCGTCGTCCGGCACCAGCCCAGCCGCGACCGCACCGAGCAATTGCACCTCCTCGCCGCGCATCACATCGCTGCGTCCGGGTCTGCGTAGCGCCACACCGGGGACGATTCCGGTACGCTCCGGTTCGACCCAGACAATCTTGTCGGCCAGCGCCGCCAGATCGGCCGGGCAATCCGCATAGGGCACATCGATCCAGCCCCGGTTCGACCCGACCATCCCCGCGCACAGCATCGGCAGGTCACCCATCCGTGCGCGGATTTCGGCCACGTCGGCCGCGAAGCCACCCTGCCCCACCGCCAGGATGCCGCGATCGTCCCGCTGCGTTTCCTCCACCGCGCCATCGACCACGCGGTACACCCGGCGATTGGTGGTGCCCCAATCGACCGCCAGGAAAGGATTGCGCGTCCGCTCAGTCATGGAACGCTTCGGTCGTCTCGCGCCGGCCGCGCAGGAACGCGTCGGCCACCAGTCGCAACGGATCGGTATCGACATCGCTGCGCCCGCCATGGATCAGCGAGGCGAAGCGTGCGTACAGGCCGGGATATTCGCGATCCTCGCTATGATCAGTGCCGGTCGGCAGCGACAGCACCGCACCGCCGTTCGACAGCTTCATCGTGCCGGCATCGGTCTCGACGATGATGTCCCAGCTTTGCGGGCCGGTCTGGCGCCAGTCGAGATCCATCATGATCGGCGCGCCGCTCGTATCGCGGAACTCGATATCGGCGGCGATCGGCGCGGCGCGGTTGGCGGGAATCGTCAGCGTCGCTGCCTTGAGGAAGAACGGGCGCGGCAGGATGTGCGTCGCGATCGACAGCGCGTTGATGCCGGGATCGAATACGCCGAGGCCACCCGGTTCCCAGATCCACGCCTGTCCCGGATGCCACACGCGCACGTCTTCGCGCCAGACGATCGCGACCCGGTCGATCCGCCGTTCGGCCAGCCACGCCCGCGCCGGGGCGACCCCGGCGGCGAAACGCGAATGCCATGCGGCAAACAACGTCACGCCCACCTTGCGTGCCTGATCGTCGAGCGCGGCCACCTCCGCCAAAGTCGCGCCGGGTGGTTTTTCGAGGAATACATGCACACCCCGCGCCAGCGCCTGCGTCGCGAGATCGTAACGCACCTGTGGCGGCGTGCAGAGCGCGACCGCATCGACCGCCGGTCCCTCGGCCAGCAGAGCATCCAGGCTGCGGTGATGCGCCACCCCCGCCACACCCGGATCGTGCGGCGACACCGTCGCGGCCAGCCCGAATGCGGCATTGCCGGCGATCGCGGGCAGATGCTGGTCGCGCGCGATCTTACCCATGCCGACCACGGCGATGCGGATCGGGTCCATCACAGCGCCCGGATGCTGACGGGTGCCGCCGCCGCGCGGGCCAGCGGATTGCGCACCGGCAGCGTGAACGGTGCGGCCTCGATCTCGAACACGTCGCCGACCTCCGTCCGCACCGCATCGCTGAAGGACAAGGTCGCCGTGCCGAAGAAATGCACATGAATGTCGCCGGGGCGGCGGAACAGCGCATATTTGAAATGATGCGCCTCGAGATTGGCGATGCTGTGCGACATATTGTCCTCGCCCGACAAGAACGGCTTTTCCCACAAGGTCTCGCCGTTCCGCACGATCCGACTGGCACCCTCGACATGGCTTGGCGGCGGACCGACCAGCAATTCCGGCCCGAGGGCCGCCTGGCGCAATTTGGAATGGGCGAGCCACAGATAATTGTGCCGCTCGGTCACATGATCGCTGAATTCGTTGGCCAAGCACAGGCCCAGGCGGAACGGCGTGCCGTCCGGTCCGATCAGATAGATGCCGGCAAGCTCCGGTTCCTCGCCGCCATCCTTGGCGAATTCGGGCATGGTCAGCGGCGCGCCCGGCGCGACCAGTTGCGATCCATCGCCTTTGTAGAACCATTCCGGCTGCTGCCCGGTCTCGCCCGCCGCCGGCTTGCCGCCTTCGACGCCTTCCAGGAACATGCGCATCGAATCGGTCTTCGCCTCGGTCGCGGATGTCTCGCGGTGCATCTTGTCGCGCCCCTCGGCCGATCCGAGATGCGTCAGGCCGGTGCCGGTGAGCAGGACATGCGCATCGTCGTCATGATCGATCGGCGCGATCAACCGGCCCGCCGCATATTCGGCGGCCAGATCGACCGCGTCACCGGTGCCGCAGGACGCCACCGCCTGTTCCAGCGTCACGCCGTCGGCAATCGCACGCGCCGCCAGCGCGCGAACGCTCGCCACGCCGGACACGAACGCCGCATTGTCGTCACGCGCCGCGATCACCGATCGCGTGCCATCGGCGGCGCGATGCTGCAGCAGACGGAATGCCATAAACTCTCTCCCTGAACCCGTGCCGTCGTTGCGGCTTGTTACCGAACCTCAGCCCAGGCTGAGCGTGCCATCCTGCAAGCGCGGAATGCCGTCGCCCTTGGCATCGTCGCGCAACTCGACCGGCAACACCCCTTGCGCGAGATTCTGATACGAGACCGGGCGCAGGAACCGGTCGATCGCGAGACTGCCGACCGATGTGGTCCTCGCATCCGACGTCGCCGGATACGGCCCGCCATGCACCATCGCATGCGCGACCTCGACCCCGGTGGGCCAGCCATTGGCGAGGATCCGCCCGACCCGCCGTTCGAGCGCCGGCAGCAATCGCGTGGCAATCGGCTCCTCCTGCGGGTCCATATGCAAGGTGGCGGTCAACTGGCCCTCCAGCCCCTCGATCACGCGCCGCACCTCAGCCTCGTCGCGGCACTTCACCAATATCGAGGACGCGCCGAACACTTCATGGCCGAGCGCCTTTTCCGCCAGGAACGCATCGGCGGTCGTCGCGAAGAACGCCGCCTGACCGCGCGTGACGCCATTGCCCGCTTTGCCGCGCGCGACCGTCTCGACGCCCTCGCTGCCGGCCAGCGTATCGACACCCTGCTGATAGGCGGCCTGGATGCCGGTGGTCAGCATCGTCCCAGCCTCGGCCTCGACCAAAGCATCGCCGGCCGCGGCGACGAACGCATCGAGACCTTCGCCCTCGATCGCGAGCACGAGGCCGGGATTGGTGCAGAACTGCCCCGCCCCCATCGTCAGCGATCCAACGAACGCCGTGCCCAACGCCGCGCCGCGCGCCGCCAGCGCCGCCGGCAGCAACACGACCGGATTGATGCTCGACATCTCGGCATAGACCGGGATCGGCACCGGGCGAGCCTGCGCCAGTGCGACCAGCGCGAGGCCACCGCCACGCGATCCGGTGAAACCGACCGCGGCGATGCGCGGATCCTTGACCAAGGCACCGCCCAGATCGTTGCCGGGGCCGACGAGATGCGAGAACACGCCCTCGGGCAAGCCGCAGGCCGCGACCGCGCGCCGGATCGCATCCGCCACCAGCCCGCCGGTCTGCGGATGCGCCGGATGGCCCTTCACCACCACCGGGCATCCGGCCGCCAGCGCCGATGCGGTGTCGCCACCGGCGGTCGAGAAAGCGAGCGGGAAGTTCGACGCGCCGAACACCGCCACCGGGCCGAGCGGAATCATCCGCAGCCGCAGATCGGGGCGCGGCAAAGGCTGGCGTTCCGGCAGCGCGGGATCGATCCGCAGGCCGAGCCACGCCCCGCTGCGTACAACGCCGGCGAACAGCTTCAACTGCCCGACGGTACGGCCACGCTCGCCCTCCAGACGCGCCCGTGGCAGGCCGCTCTCGCGCATCGCCGCGACGATCAGATCGTCGCCGATACCCAGAATCTCTTCGGCGATCTTTTCCAGGAACTGCGCGCGCGCTTCCCGGTCGGTCGCGCGATACGCGTCGAACGCCGCATCAGCCGCCGCGCACGCCGCCGCGACATCGTCCAGACCATGTACCGCGAAGGCATCGCCGACGGGTTCGCCGGTTTCGGCAGTGACGGAACGGAAGTCGGACGTGTCGGCGCGAGTCATCGTGGCAGTATCGGCGGTCATCTGGCTCTCCTAATTACTCCGACATATGATGCGAAGGTCCGAAACGCAATGATTTGTCGTTCCACACCGGGGATGCGCCTGTTAGGTACTCGCGGAGGAGGCCGGCACATGAGCGAAGAGACTGCGAAGGACGGCACGATCGAAGACCAGCCCACGCCACGCAAACCGCGCGGTACCGGTCGCCGCCTGAACGGCGCCGTCGCGCACAAACTCGGCCTAGCGATCCTTTCGGGCGAATATGCCCCCGGCGACACATTGTCGGGCGAGATCGCCTTCGCCGAGGAACTCGAAGTCTCGCGCAGCGCATATCGCGAGGCGGTGCAGGTGCTGATGGCCAAGGGTCTGGTCGAAAGTCGCACCAAGACGGGAACACGCGTCCTGCCGCGCAGCCGCTGGAACCTGCTCGATCCCGAAGTGCTGGCCTGGGCCTTTGCCGGCGAGCCGGACGTGGATTTCGTGCGCGACCTGTTCGAGCTGCGCGCGATCGTCGAACCGGCGGCGGCGGGGCTGGCGGCGCAAAGGCGCGACAAGGCGGATCTGAAGGTGATGAAGGACGCGCTGGCGGCAATGCGCCGCCACACGCTATCGACCGAAGTGGGCCGCGCGGCCGACCGCGATTTCCATACCGCCATCCTCCAGGCGACGCGCAACGACGCGCTGCTGACGCTCAGCGCCAGCATCGGCGCGGCGGTCAACTGGACCACGCAGTTCAAACAACGTGGCCGCACGCTGCCGCGCAATCCGCTGCCCGATCATCTGCGCGTCTACGAAGCGATCCTCGCGGGCGACGCCACGGCCGCGAGCGACGCGATGCGCGTGCTGGTCGATCTGGCACTGGACGACACCCGGACCGCTATGCGGCGGCCGTGAGGGTCAATTTATTCACGCTAAATTACCCTACCCCGTTCGCCCTGGGTCTGTCGAAGGGCGTGTTCGAGGCACGTGCTTCGACAAGCTCAGCACGAACGGGGCATGTGGATCACTCTGACCCGCAAAGTGTGGCCAGGAGTGCCGAGAATTACCGCGCCGGAAACGCCGCGACGATCGCATCGTATTGCGCGCGCGTGATCCCGATCATCGATCCGTGGCGAGTGCCGGTCGGCATCTCGTAACGGTTCCAGTCCGGCACGCCGCTATTGCCCGACACCTGATACCATGGCCCCTTCAATGTCGGTGCCATCGACAGGCCGTAACTCGTCCCGGCATATTGCTCGTAATAGAGCAGCCAGTCCGCCCCGTTCGGTGCGCGCACGATCGTCGGTGCCTCGCGGAAATTGGGGCTGAGCGGCGGGCCGGGCAGCGGATAAGGGCCGAGCAGGTTTTTCGCGCAACTGATCCGGATCGTCTTGCCGGTCGGCCAGTCGTAGGACGGATAGCGTTCGTCCTTGATCACGACGCAATAGCCGTTCCTGCAGTTCGGCTGCACAATCGTGTCGATCGTCGCCATGTCCCACGCGAACAGCCGGCGCGGCGGCGCGGCGAAGGTCTTGAGATCGGGCGACCGGACGTAGAGCGTGCGCTGGCTGCCCCAATAGCGTTCGGGATCCTGCGCCGAACCGTCGAGATTGGGCGTGTGCCACGTCAGCAGGAATTGCCGCGAGGACGCGTCGTAGAACAGTTTCGGCGCGCCGATCCGCGCCAGCGTATGCGGATGACCGGGGATATTCTTCAGATCAGGCCGGTAGGTACCGAAGCTCGTCCAGCGCACCAGATCGTCGGACACCCAGAAGCGGACCAGTGGATCGTCGTCGCCCTTGTTGCCGACGAGATAATAGCGCCCATCTCGGCCGCGCGCGATCGAGGCATGGCCGTGATAGTCCGCCGAGACGGGCGTGCCACCGTTCAGCCGCGTCCAGTGCAACCCGTCGAGGCTGACCGAATAATAGAGCTCGCCGTAATGCTCCTTGGTCATGTGGGCGAACAGATACGCCTTGGCCGGATCGACATAGGGCGTCACCGGCCCGCCCGGCGCGACCTGCGCGCCCGACGTGGTCGCGAGCATCGCCAGCGCACCGATCAGGCTCTGCGCGACCCGGCGCATGGTCAGCGCCGTTTGCGCGGCGGCGTGGCGATCGGCTCGGCGGGCGGCACTACGCCCTTGGGCGCGGCGGACAGGCGGCGGATCAAATCGGTTTCCGCCTTGCGATACGGCGTGCCGTCGTTCCGAAACACCTCGTGGAACCAGATCGTCGGTTCCGACGTCACGTACGGCTTCTGCCAGCTGTCCCAGGGAAGGCGCGTCTGCGTTCGGCCATCTACGAAGCCCCAGTTCATCGCCGCGACATTGTAGCGCTTGGCGATCGGCAGCGATCCGTCGAACGTCGATCCGTTGCCGCGCGCCATATATTCGGTGCACAGGATCGGCCGGTTGTACGGCAGCAATTGCTTGATCCGGCCCTCGAACGTCTCCGGCCAATTGTAATCGTGAAACGTCACGATGTCCGATTGCGCGAGTTGCAGTTTCTCCATCGGCGACGCCTTGCCGCCCGGCGTCCAGTCGTCACCCAGCCATACGCCCGATGTCAGCGGCTGGCTCGGCTCGGCGTCGCGCGCCCAGCCGAACACCTGCGCCAGCATCGCGCGGACCAAGGGCTCCTTGCCCTCCTGCCCCTTATACTGGTCCGCACCGTTGTCCGGCTCGTTCCACACATCCCAGCCGAGGATGCGATCGTCCTTGGCGAACGCGCCGATCACGCCCTGCACATAGGCCTTGTACGCCGGATAGCGCGCGCGATCGCGCAGGCCCGGCATGCCCGGCCCCTGCACCCAGCCCGAATTGTGCACGCCGGGAATCGGCGGATGCTGCGGCCCGAGCTTGGGATCCGGATCCCAGCAACTGTCGAACAGCACGAACAACGGCTTGATCCCGTGGGCTTTCGCGATCGTCAGGAATTCGTTGATCCGCCGCTTGAAGCCTTCCTGGTCCTGCTGCCAGAGCTGGTCGTGCAGGAACACGCGCATCGTGTTCATGCCGATGCCCTGGGCCAGGTTCAGCTCGTAATCGATCCGCTTGGGATCCCAGGTCGCCTCCTGCCACATCTCCAGCTGGTTGATCGCGCTGGCTGGCGTGTAGTTCGACCCGACCAGCCACGGCTGCTTCGCGTACCAGCCATTGGCCTGCGCCTCGGTCCAGCGATCCCGCGCCTCGGCGGGGCTGGTGAAAGCGGCGGCGGTCGCGAACAAGGCGATGACGAATGGTTTCATGTCGGTCTTTCGCAAAACGGATCGGGTCAGCGCTGTACGGACAGCTTGTAGACCATCGTGTTCTTGTAGGTCTGACCGGGATTGAGCCGCACCGAGGGGAAGTTCGGCTGGTTGGGCGCATCCGGGAACAGCTGCGGTTCCATCACGATCGCGTCGCCCATGCGGTATATCTGGCCCTTCTTGCCGGTGATCGTGGCGTTGAAGAAATTGCCCGAATAGAATTGCAGCCCCGGCTGGTTCGACCACAGTTCGAAGCTGCGCCCCGACACCGGCTCCACCACGCGCGACATCATATGCAGCGTCGGCGTCACCGCATTGCCGATCACCCAATTGTGATCGTAGCCGCGGCCGTAAGCGATCTGCGGATCGCGGGCATCGCGCACCCGGTCGCCGATCGCGCGCGGCGTGCGGAAATCGAACACGGTGCCGGCGACCGGCACGTGCTGCCCGGTCGGGATCGCGGTCGCATCGGTCGGCGTGTAGCGCTCCGCCGGAATCGTCACGACATGGCCCATCGCGCCACGCGGCGATCCGACACCGGCAAGGTTCCAATACGCATGGTTCGAGATATTGACGACCGTCGGCTTGTCCGTGGTCGCGTGATACTCGATTGTCAGCTGGTTTTTCTCGTCCAGCGAATAGGTAGCGTAGGTGGTGACCGTGCCCGGATAGCCCATGTCACCGTCCGGGCTGACATAGCGCAACGTCACCGAAGCGGCCGGACCGCTCTTCACGTCCGTCACCTCCCACAGCACCTTATCGAATCCCTTGCTGCCGCCATGCAGCGAATTCGGCCCGTCATTGGTCGGCGTGGTGTAGGTCTTGCCGTCCAGGGTGAAACGGCCCTTGGCGATGCGATTGGCGACGCGGCCGACGGTGGCACCGAAGAACTCCGGCTTGGCGAGATAGCCGGCGAGCGTGTCGTAACCGATCTGCACGTCCTCAACCTTGCCGGCCTTGTCGGGCATCATCAGCGCCTGCAGCGACGCGCCGAGCGCGATCACGGTGGCGGAAACGCCGCGCCCGTTCGTCAGCGTCACCGCCGGCACGTCGCGACCGTCGGGCATCGTGCCGAAGCTCGTCTTCTTCGCGCTCGCCGCCAACGCCGGGGTCGCGGCCACGGTGCCGATCGCGAGCGCCGCGAGCGCGGTCGCGGCAAGGAAATTGCGGTTCATGATGTCATCCTCTTGTCCGGTATCTCGTGGGTATCGGCCGCTCTGTCAGTCGGTCATCCGAACGGGCAGTATCGTCCCGTCCTTGGCATAGTTCAGCCGATCGATCGCGATCTGCCGCTCGCCCTTGAACGGCGCGCCGCCGGCCGGCTTCTCCCAGCGGTGATAGACGATCAGCCACTGCCCCGTCTTGGGATCCTGCACGAAGCTGTGATGCCCCGGCCCCTTGTGCCGCGCATCGCTGGACAGGATCACGCCGCGATATTTCCACGGCCCGGTCGGCGAGCTGGCGGTGGCGTAATGCACCGAATAATCCGGCCCGTTCCAATGCCCGTGGCTGTAGGACAGGTAATAGACGCCGTTGCGCTCATGCATGAACGCGCCTTCGGTGAATTCAGGCGGCGTGGCGACAATGATCTCGTGATCGACATTGATCATGTCGGGCGTCAGCTCGAACACGCGCAACTTCGCGCCGGCACTGCCGCCGGCATAGAGATAGGCCTTGCCCGATTTCGGATCGACGAAGGTCATCGGATCGATCGCCTCGAAACCGCGCCCGTCCTTGACCAGTTCGCCGGTCAACAGCGGCTTGCCGCTGTCGATATATGGTCCCTCGGGGCGGGAGGCGACCGCGACGCCGATGCGGCTGGGCGTCGGGTTCTGCGGGCCGACCGAATAATAGAGATACCATTTGCCGCCGCGCGTCGCGACGCCCGGTGCCCATAGGAAATGCTCGCGCGCACCGTCGTCACCGATCCATGTAATCTGATCGCGCCGGATCAGTTCGCCGCGGCTCTTCCAATGCTTGCGATCGGTCGAGGAAAAGGCGCCGAACCGGTCCGCTTCCCAGCTTCCACCCGGGCCGCCGGTCGGGAACACCCACAATTCGCCGTCGACATACATCGCGTGCGGATCGGCGCCCTGGAATTGCGGATTGTCGGCCAGCGCACCGGTCGGCGTGACCGATGCCAGCGCGACGGCGGCGAGCAGCAGATATCTCACTGGCCGTAATCCAGCACGAACACCGGCCCGATATCGATGATTTGCTTGGCGCAGGCGAGATGAAACGCCGCGTTCAGCCCACCGGCCGGATAGGCGCGATCGGCCTTGCCCATCAGCTTGTACATCTTCCACTCCGGCGTGATGTCGAAGGGCTGTTCGAAGATCGTCCGCACCACCGGCGTCGCTTCGAGCTGGACGCGGCAGATCTTGCCCGGCGCATTCGCCTCCGTCCGCTGCGCGCGCGCCCAGAAGGCAACGACGACGCGGTCACCCGCCTTCACCGGCTTCAGCGTCGGCGTGACCACCCCGACGCGGCCGAACTCGGCTGTCGGGCTGCTGATCGGAATGCGAAGCGCCTTGCCGAACTGGACCGATTTGTCCGAGCGGACCTCGGGCGGGATCGGCTGGCCGTACGGGCGCAGCGCCTCCGCTCGCGGATCATTGACCAGACGTTCGGCGAACGCCGCTTCCGGCGATTTGGGCGCCTCTGCCGTCTGGGCGATCACGGGTGCGGCCAAAGCCGCCGCACCCAACAGAACGAAAAGCTTCATGCCCTGTCCTTTCGATCAGAAGCGGAACCGTACGCCGAGCGAATAAGCGCGTTCGAGATAGATCGTCTGCCGCGTATAGGTGCCGGCATTGAATTCGCGCGTACGCTGCAAGGGATTGCCGAGCAGATTGATGATGTCGAACGCGACCGTGATATTCGGCACAGGGGTGATCGAAGTCGAGAAATCGACCTGGCCACGACCCTTTTCAATAACGGCGTGCCCAAACGGATCGAGCGGCTCGTTGCTGTAGTAGGACACGAAGTCGGAACGATAATTGTACGCGACGCGCGCCGAGAACATCGGCCTCTCGTACAGCGCAACCACGTTGTAGGCCCATTTCGACACGCCCGGGAAATCTCCCCGAGTGCTGCCACGGGTTGCCGCGATGTTGGGCGGAAGATCGCCGATGGCATCGATATACGTGCCGTTGGCTTGAATACCGAAGCCCTTTGCCCATGTCGGCAGGCTGTCGATATCCAGGAAGCTGGTGAAGGTGACTTCCGCACCCTGAAGGCGTGTCTTGCCGAGATTTATCGGCTGAAATGCGCGAAGGAGGCCATATACCGGATCGGTGTAGAAGTTCTCCTGAGCCACGACGAACCCTTGTGCGTCATGGCGGAAAACCGCCGCGGTGAACGATCCGGTCCGCGAGAAATAATATTCCGCACTCACATCATAGTTATTCGAGGTAAGCGGCTTCAGGTTCGGATTGCCACCGGACGCGGGGCGAGCCAGGCGGACGATGCAGTCCGGAGTACCTCTATTCGCTACCGGCTTGCAGGGATCGCCGTCAGGAAGAGTGGCGGGATCCAGCGCCTGCCCCAGCGACAGATTCGGACGAAGATCGATGAAGTTCGGGCGCGTGCGGGTTTGCGTGTAGGCCAGGCGCAATTGGAGCTTGTCGTTCAGGGCAATACGCGCACTGACGTTCGGCAGATAGTCATTGTATTCGCTCTCGCGGGCAAGCGGCGTGAGCACACCATCGACGGATCCGAAGCTGCTGATCCGGGTCTTGGTCTTGACGGCACGCAACCCCGCAACGCCATCCACAACGACATTACCCAGATCGAAGCCGTATTTCAGCTGCGCATAAGCGGCGTAGGACTTCTCGTTGGCGCGGAAATTATCGCCGGGATTATTGGTCGGGATACCGGTTGGCGTCCCGAAGAAGGTGCGTAACGCTACCAGATTATCGCGGATGCTGTCGCGCGTGATCGCAGCATATGTTTTGTTGGGCTGCGCATCGTTATAGGTGAAGCCTGGCAGCGTTGCTCTGACGTCCGCCCCTGGCAGCGAGGTCAACGGAATTCGCAGGCCTTCGTTGTTGAAGTACGAATTACCGAAATCGCGTGTGGCCTTGCGATCACCATAGCGTAGGCCGACCTGCAATCGCTTCAAGAAACTCCAATCGATGTCATATGTCAGGTCGGTCCGCGCCTGCCAGTCCTGACCGCTCACCACCAGCCGCTCCTGATAAAGGCCACGGCTGATGTAATTGGCGGGATCGGAGATATTGTAATTGACGTAACTTTGCGATGCTCCGCCATCTTGCGGCGCATTGAACTGAACGTTGCGCACCGGCGAGCTGGCCATCGCATAATCGACGTTGACGAGATCCGCCGTGTACTTGCTATCCGTATAGGCCACATCGGCCGAGATCTGCAGGCGATCCCGCTTCCAGATCGCGCCGCCGCCTGCCTGATAGGTATCGGTCTTGCCGTTGAACGAGCCGCTAAAACCATCCGGCCGCACCGCGCCGCTGACCGTCGCGGTCGAGATCTGGTTGGTGCCGGGGATCGTCGTCACGTTCGACAGCGTGATGCCGCCGAAGATCGGCACGAACATGTACCGGTTGTAATCCTTCGACCGGAAACCCTGATACAGGCCGTCGGCGTAGATTTCGAGTTCCGGCGTCGGCTTCCACTGGAACGCGGCATTGGCCGACGGGCGATAGCGCGCTCCGTAGCCCAGGAAATTGCCCTGCGCATCGGGGAAGCGGAGGCCGGGCTGTACGCCGGGCGCATTGTTCGCATCGGTCGTGGCGATCACCAGCGATTGCTCGCGGGTCGAATCCATGAAGTTGATGCCGACATAGGAGACGTTGAGCAACAGCCCCATCTCGCCGACACCGGTGTTCCAGCGGTCGCTGATCAACAGGTTGCCGTTCGGCACGATCTTCTCGGATTGCTGCGAGAGTACGCCGTTGATCGACCCGGAAAGTTCGAAGCCGTTGAAGTCGAACGGCTTGCGTCCGCGCACGTTGATCGCACCGGCGATGCCGCCCTCGATCTGCGGCGCGAGGCCCGATTTGTACACTTCGAGCGCCGCGACCGTGCCGGCGGGAAAGTCCTGGATCTGGACGTAGCGCCCTTCGGCGGTGAAGATCTGGCGGCCGTTATAGGTGGTGGTCAGATCGGGCAGGCCGCGAACGGTGACGCCCGCCGCTTCGCCGCCGCCACGCGTGACGGCCACGCCAGCGACGCGCTGCAGCGCGGAGGATGCGAACGTATCGGGCAGCTTGCCGATATCCTCGGCGACGACCGCATCGACGATGCCGTCGGACAGGCGCTTGATGTTCTGCGCGGACTGGAGGCTGCGGCGGAAGCCGGTGACGGTGATGCTGGAGCCGTCATCGGGCGTTTCCTGGACGGCGGCGTCGGGTGAGGCGGGATTCGCGCTCTGGTCGGTCGGGGCGTCGGGCTTCGGCGCGTCCTGCGCATCGGTCGCCGGCTTGGCGGGTTTCGTCTGTGCCGCCGCTGGCGAAAGTCCGACAATCAGCGCGAATACCGCGACGGACGCACTCAATACCGACTTGCTCTTCATCACCCTCTTCCCCTTGTACGGCCGTCGGTATTCCGAGCGGCGTCGCCCCTGCTAGAATTTTAGCGCGGCCGAAGCAAGATGCATTTGTCGGAGAAATAGAACCCTGTTGCAATTTAGAAACATATGTCGCCGCAAGACGAACGCGGTAGGTGCGTAGATAGCGCCATGACACGCGTGCCGAACCAACGCGACCGCACCCGAATTACCGGGGTGGGTCGGCCATTTGGTTGTCTGACTATTGCGCGCACCGGGTTCAGCTTGTGTCGGCACGATGCAAGCAGCGATCGCCGTTACAGCCGCCCGTTGGCCAGCGGCACGCCGAAATCCGGGCTGCCGTCCGTGTGATAGTCGAACGGCTGCACGCGCGTGTGGCGGTTTGGGTCGAACAGCGGATCGCCCTTGATCGTCTCGTAATCGCGCCCGTGATAAACCAGCATGTCGCGGCCGCGCTCATCGACCGTGAAGCTGTTATGCCCCGGCCCCCACACCTTGTGTTCGGGTGAGGATTTGAACACCGGCTGCGGCGATTTCGTCCAGGCCGCCGGATCCATCAGATCGGCATCGTCCTTCGCGCGGAGCATGCCCATGCAATACCGCGCATCGGTCGCGCTGGCCGAATAGGTGATGAACACCTGCCCGTTGCGCGCGAGGAAAGCGGGGGCCTCGGCGACCTTGAAGCCGCGCACCTCCCAATCGAGCGTCGGCACGGTCAACCGCGCAGGCTTCGCCGCCAGCGTCAGCGGCGTCTTCAGCGGGGCGAGGTACAGGTTCGAATTGGTGTCGATCCCCTCCTCGCGCTGCGCCCAGCACAGATAGCGCGTGCCGCGATGCACGAAGCTGGTCGAATCGAGATTGAAGCTGTCCCATGCGGTCCGCAATTGCCCCAGCACGCTCCACGTGCCGGTCATCGGATCGGCCCCGTCGCACACCACTGCGTAGGTACGGATGCGAAACACGTCCTCGCCGCCGCCGCTCGGGCCCGCGGCGAAATACATGATCCACTTGCCATCGATCAGATGCAGTTCGGGCGCCCACAGGAAACCCGACATCGGCCCCTTGGCGAGATGCCGCCACAGCACGCGCTCGGGGGCGGTGGACAATCCGGCGATCGTCCGCGACCGGCGCAGCACCAGCCGGTCATATTCGGGCACCGATCCGGTCATGTAATACCAGCCGTCGGTGTGGCGGAACACCTGCGCATCGGCGCGATGGCGTACTAATGGGTTGACGATCGCCGCTGCTGGCGCGGCCTTGCGCGCGATGGCGGGCACTGCGGCCAGGGTCGCGGTGCCGGCGATGAAGCCACGTCGGGTCAAACTATCCATGATTCAATCCTCCGCTTTCGGCCAGCCGTCCGGCCCCCAAATCACCGACGCGATCCGCAGCGTCGGCACGCCTTTATTGTCACGGTCGTACGCGTGGTAGGCGACGTAATCCGTGCCGTCCTTGTCGTGCAGGAACCCGAGATGGCCCGGCCCGCGAAAGCGCTGCTTCTCGGCCAGATCGGCACGCAGGAAGGTCGTGCCGCCACCCTGCATCATGCTGCTGCCGTCCTTGCCGAGATACGGCCCGGTAATCGCCTTGGAACGGCCGACCACAGTGTAATAGGTGCTGTTCGCGCCTTTGCAGCAATAGTCGTACGACGCGAACAGCCAGTAATAGGCGCCGTGATCGATGATGAACGGTGCCTCGACCGGCGCAGGCGCGCCCATCGGCGCGGGGCGGCGCGCGATCGCATAAGGCTTGGCCTTGGGATCGGCGAGCTTGCCGGTCTTCGCATCCAGCGCGAACAGCTTCAGCCCGGTCCAGAAACTGCCGAGCGACAGCCAGTGGCGACCGTCGCGATCCATGATGAAATTGGGGTCGATCGCATTGAAATCGTCCTGCGCGGTTGACATCAGCACCATCCCCTCGTCGCGCCAGCCATAGCCGGGCGCGGCGGGGTCCAGCGTCTTGCTGGTGAACAGGCCGATCGCCGAGCGGTTGGAGCCGAAGGTGGAGGCGGCGTAGTATAGATGCCACCGGCCGTTCACGAACGCGATGTCCGGTGCCCACATGCCCTTGGCACCGGGCACGGCCCTGGCGGCCCAATCGGGCAGCGTGTTATCGACCAATGGCTTGGCCGACACCCAATGCACCAGATCCTTCGACGTGCGCGACGACATGCCGGTGCCGAACACGTAATAGGTGTCGCCCTCGCGCGCGATCACCGGATCGTGCGTCGGGGTCAGATCGCCGCTCAACCGGCTATTCAGCGTTGGAGCCTGTTGCGCACCCGCGGCGGTGGCGAGCGTCAGCGCGATCGCCGAAAAGATCGTCCGCCGCATCATTTCAGCTCCAACATCACCACCGATTTCGGCGGCAGCGTCACCGCCAGCGTACCGCCAGCGAGCCGCGCCCCGCTAAAGGCGACCGGCACGACCGTATTCGGCGCGTCGAAGCTGTTGAGCGCGGTCATCGCGCGCGCGGTCAGCACCTGTCCCGAAACGCTCTGTGCGGTCACGCCCGGCAAAGTGGCCGATACGTCATGCGCCCGGTTCGGATCGAGATTGGCGAGCGCGATCCGCACCACGCCGTCCTTGCCGCGCACCGCCGAAGCGCTGACCGCCGGCATCGTCCACTTGTCCTTGTTATACCACGGCGATTTAACGTCGATCGGCAGGACGGTGCCGTCCATATAGCCCTTGTACATCGCGAAGACGTGATACGTCGGCGTCAGCACCATCTTCCGGCCATCGGTCAGGATCATCGCCTGCAGCACGTTCACCATCTGCGCGATCGCGGTCATTTTCACCCGGTCGGCATGTTTGGCGAAAATATTAAGGTGGACGGCCGCGACCAGTGCATCGCGCAACGTATTCTGCTGGCGCAGGAACCCCGGATTGGTGCCCGGATCGCCAGCGTACCAAGTGCCCCATTCGTCCACCGCCAACCACACCCGCTTCTGCGGATCGGCCTTGTCCATGATCGCGCTGTGCCGGGTGATCAGATCGTCCATCCGCTCGGCTTCGGACAATGTCTCGGCCCAGCCCGCTTCGTCGAATACGCTGGCGGAGGCGCGCGGCGGCCAACTGCCCGGAATGGTGTAATAATGCAGCGACAGCGCATCGACCTGCCCGGTCACTTCGCGCATCATCGTCTCGGTCCAGCGGTAATCATCGACATTGGCACCGCTCGCGATCTTCATGATCCGGGTGTCCTTCGGAGCCTTGATGAAGGTGGCGTAGCGCCGCGTCAGATCCGCGGCATATTCGGGCCGCATATTGCCGCCGCAGCCCCACAATTCGTTGCCGACGCCGAAATACGGCACCGCCCAGGGCGCCTTGCGGCCGTTCTTCGCGCGCTCATCGGCCAGCGTGCCGGCGGGTGCGGTCATATATTCGACCCACTCGGCCATTTCCTGGGGGCTGCCGTTGCCGACATTGCCCGCGATATAGGCCTCCGCGCCAATCTGTTCGGCGAGGTCCATGAATTCGTGCGTGCCCACGGTATTGGGTTCGGTCACGCCGCCCCAATGCGTGTTGATCTTCACCGGGCGCTTGGCCTTCGGACCGATCCCCTCGCGCCAATGATATTCGTCGGCGAAGCAGCCGCCGGGCCAGCGGATCACCGGCACGGCGATACCCCTGAGCGCGGCGACCACGTCGTTGCGGAATCCCCGCGTATTGGGGATGTCGGAATTGGGGCCGACCCACAGCCCGCCATAGATTCCGGTGCCGAGATGCTCGGCGAACTGCGTGAAGATCCGACGGTCGTACACCGGGCCGGGGCGGTCGCCATGCACCGTCACCGTGACGGGCGCTTCGGTCTGCGCCGGCTGAGTGCCGGGCGCGACCTGTGCTCCGGCGATCGCGCTTGCCGACAGCAAAAGGGCTGCGGCGAAACCGCGCAAGGTCCGGGACATCGAATTCTCCTATTAGTCCGACATAACTTCTTGGACGAGGCTTAGCCGACGACCTGATCGGGCAGCACATGCGTCGGACGGGATCCCCACACCGCATAGAACAACACGTAGAGTTCGCACGCGGCGGTCAGCAGGAACGACGATTGGAGGCCGTAATGGTCGGCGAGCCAACCCTGTACGATCACCAGCGCGCCGCCGGCGATGGCCATGATGAGCAATCCAGATCCCTCCTCGGTCAAAGGCCCGAGCCCGCGAATGCCGAGCGTGAAGATCGTCGGGAACATGATCGAATGGAACAGACCGACCGAGATCAAAGCCCACATCGCGACATGGCCGGTGGTGAAGGCGGCGATCAGCATCACCACCGTCGCACCGATGCTGGCGAAGGCGAGCGCATGGCCGGCATCCACCTTCTGCATGACGAACGCGCCGACCAGCCGGCCGACCATCATCCCGCCCCACAACAGGAACAGATAGTTCGATGCCTGCTGGTGCGTGAGGTTGCCGATCTCCGGCTGGGACACGAAGTTGATGAACAGATTGCCGACGCCGATTTCCGCGATCAGGTAGATGAAGATCGCCGGAATGCCGAACACCAGATTGCGATGCTGCCACAGCGAATGCGACTTGCGCTCGGCCTTGGCGGCCCGTTGGGTCGACGCGCCCATCGCCGGCAACGGGAAGCGGGCAATGACGACGGCGAGCACCGCCAGTACGACCGCGACGATGACATAAGGCAGTACCACCGATTGCGCGTCGGCAAGACGCTCAACCGGCGTCAGCGCGGCGGCGCCGGCCGCGGCGGTGCCGGATGTCGTGCGACCGAGGATCAGATACCCGCCGAACAAGGGGGCCAAAGTCGCACCCGCCGAGTTGAACGCCTGCACCAGGTTCAGCCGCGAAGACGCCGTCTCCGGCTTGCCGACCACCGCGACATAGGGGTTTGCCGCGACCTGCAGCAACGTGATGCCGCTCGCGATCACGAACAATGCGAACAAAGTAACCTCATAGGACGGGATGCGCGCCGCCGGCACCATGACCAGCGCGCCGCCGGCCATCATCGCCAGCCCGATCACCATCGATTTCTGATAGCCGACCCGTTCGATCAGCTTTGCCGAAGGGATCGAGGCGAAGAAATAGGCGATGAACCAAACACTCTCGATCAGCGTCGTCTGGGTGTAGGACAGATCGAACACGCTGCGCAGGTGCGGCAGCAGCGTCCCGTTGATGACGGTGATGAAGCCCCACATGAAGAACAGGGTGGCGAGCAGGCTGAGCGCCGGCGCGTAGCTGAAGCTCTTTTGATCCGGCTGTGCGCCCGGATATCCCATCGTCGATGGCGGTAGTGCCATATCACCCTATCTCCACTGTTCTGCACGCCCGGCGCTCTGCGCGTCGCGGCTTGCGCTATATTTATTTGTCGGACTATATGGGTGCCAAGGATGCGTCAATGGCATCCGCGTCGGGGAGGCGACATGCCAAGATCAAGCGCAAGATCAGGCTGCATTCTGCGGACCGCAACCGCATCGCGGCTGCGTCCGCTGCCGCTACGGATCGCCGCGATCCGCGCCAACTCCTGATCCGCTCCGCATTCACCGCCTTTCCATTTCGCCGATAACGGGACCATCGATGACCTCCGACAGCAACGCCCCCTCCCCCAAGCTCCGGTCGCGCGCCTGGTTCGACAACCCCGACAATATCGACATGACCGCTTTGTATCTGGAGCGGTATCTGAACTTCGGGTTGAGCCTGGAAGAGTTGCGGTCGGGCCGGCCGATCATCGGCATCGCCCAGACCGGCAGTGACCTCTCCCCCTGCAACCGCCACCATCTGGTGCTGGCAGAACGCATCCGCGAGGGCATTCGCGAGGCGGGCGGCATCGCACTGGAATTTCCGGTCCACCCGATCCAGGAGACGGGCAAGCGCCCGACCGCCGGGCTGGATCGCAACCTGGCCTATCTCGGGCTGGTCGAATCGCTCTACGGCTACCCACTCGACGGCGTCGTCCTGACCACCGGCTGCGACAAGACGACGCCGGCGTGCCTGATGGCGGCGGCAACGGTCAATCTGCCCGCCATCGCGCTGTCGGTCGGGCCGATGCTCAACGGCTGGCACAAGGGCGAGCGCACCGGATCGGGCACGATCGTGTGGAAGGCGCGCCAATTGCTCGCGACCGGCGAGATCGACGACGAAGGCTTCATCAAGCTGGTGGCGAGTTCGGCCCCCTCGACCGGTTATTGCAACACGATGGGCACCGCCAGCACGATGAACTCGCTGGCCGAGGCGCTCGGCATGATGCTGCCCGGGTCCGCCGCGATCCCCGCGCCGTATCGCGACCGGCAGGAGGTCGCATACCTCACCGGCAAGCGCATCGTGGCGATGGTCGCCGAGGATCTGAAACCCTCCGACATCCTGACGCGCGAGGCGTTCCACAATGCGATCGTCGTCAATTCGGCGATCGGCGGATCGACCAACGCGCCGATCCACCTTGCCGCGATCGCGCGTCACATCGGGGTCGGACTGCCGTTGAAGGATTGGGAGACGGTCGGCCACAAGGTGCCGTTGCTGGTCAATCTGCAACCGGCGGGCGAATATCTCGGCGAGGATTATTATCGGGCCGGTGGCGTGCCGGCGGTGGTCGCCGAACTCATGGGCCAGGGCCTGATCCACGAAGGCGCGATGACCGTCAACGGCCGGACGATCGGCGACAATTGCCGAACGGCTACGATTGAGGACGACAAGGTCATCCGCACGTTCGATCGGCCGCTGAAGGAAGAGGCGGGGTTCCTGGTCCTGTCGGGCAATCTGTTCGACGCAGCTATCATGAAGACCAGCGTGATCGACGCCGAGTTCCGCGCCCGTTATCTGTCCAACCCGGACGATCCCGAAGCGTTCGAAGGGCCGGCCGTGGTGTTCGACGGGCCGGAGGATTATCACCACCGGATCGACGATCCCGCTCTGGGCATCACACCCGAAACGCTGATGTTCATGCGCGGCGCGGGGCCGATCGGTTATCCGGGAGCGGCCGAAGTCGTCAATATGCGCCCGCCGGCCTATCTCATCACCGAAGGCATCGGCGCACTGCCCTGCGTGGGGGACGGTCGCCAGTCGGGCACCAGCGGCAGCCCGTCGATCCTGAACGCCAGCCCGGAGGCGGCGGCGATGGGCGGCCTCGCGCTGCTGGAAACCGGTGATCGGGTGCGCATCGATCTCAAGCGCGGCACGGTGAATGTCGCTTTGTCGGACGACGAACTGGCGGCGCGGCGCGCGGCGCTCGAGGCGAAGGGCGGTTATGCCTATCCCGCTTCACAGACGCCGTGGCAGGAAATCCAGCGTGCGATCGTCGGGCAGATGGATACCGGCGCAATCCTAGAGGGTGCGGAAAAGTATCAGCGGATCGCCCAGACGATGGGCCTGCCGCGCGACAATCATTGAAAAGCTGACACTGAGAAGCTGGCACTAAGGAGCCGATCGTGGCGGAATGGCGGATCGTGGCGCGCGATGTGCGCGACCAATTGGGCGAAGGGGCATGTTGGTCCCCGCGCGACCAGGCGTTCTACTGGGTGGATATCCTCGCGCCGGCGCTAAATCGCTTGTCGATCTCCGACGGGACGATCACACGCTGGGCGATGCCCGAACCGATCGGCTGGGTCGTGCGGCGCAGCGGCGGCGGGCTGATAGGCGGTTTCCAGAGCGGAGTCGCCGAGATCGATCTCGATCCGCTCGCGATCCGTCCGATCGTCGATCCCGAGCCGCATTTGCCCGGCAACCGGATGAACGACGGCAAGGCCGATGCTCAGGGTCGCATCTGGTTCGGCACGATGGATATGGCCGAGGAGAATGATAGCGGCTCGCTCTACCGGCTCGATCCCGAACGGAGTTGGACGCGGATGGACGAGGGGTATCGCGTCCCCAACGGCCCGGCCTTTTCCCGTGACGGGCAATGGCTGTATCACAGCGACACCGCCCGGCGGACGATCTACCGCTTTGCTCTCACCGCCGACGGTTCGATTGCGGATCGCCAGCCGTTCATCCAATTCGCCGAAGCGGACGGCCATCCCGACGGCATGACGGTCGATTCCGCCGGCGGCTTATGGGTCGCGCACTGGGGCGGCAGCCGGATCAGCCGCTTCGCGCCCGACGGCACGCTCGACCACGCCATCGCGCTGCCGGCGCGCCAGATCACCAACATGGCCTTTGCCGGCGATGCGCTCGACCGCCTGTTCGTCACCTCGGCCGCCACCGGCTTGCCGGAGTCCGAATTCGACGGCGCTCTGTTCGAAGTCGAAACCGGTGCGACGGGCATGCCGACGTATGAATTTGCGGGGTGAGCAAGACCGCAGCAGCATCCAATTCGTCAAGAAAAGCCGCCACCGAGCAATCGGCCTGATCTTGTCATAAAAGGGTCGCGTGTTCGAAATAGGGGCTGCCCGAGCAAAGAATCGCGTCTTGCTGGGGGGACTTTGAATGCGTCGTCGAACAACGGTCTTGCTGACCGGTGCGTCTCTTTTGGCGGGTTTGCCGGCCGCATCCTTAGCGCAAGTCGCCCCGCAAGCGGAACCCATGGCATCGGAGGCAACGGATGCCGCCGACTCCGATATTGTCGTCACGGGCACTGCATTGGGCGAGCGGAAGGCGATCGCCGAAAAGCGCGCGGCCCTCAATTTCGTTGAAGCGCTCTACGCCAACGACGTGGGCAAGCTGCCCGATCAGAATGTCGCGGAAGCGGTGCGACGCCTGCCGGGCATCTCGGTCGCCAACGATCAGGGCGAAGGGCGCTACGTCATCATTCGCGGTATCAATCCGAACCTGGTCAACGTCGTGCTGAACGGATTGACGCTCCCCGCGCCCGAGCCCGACGGTCGCCAGGTCAAGCTGGACGACATTCCGTCTGCGCTGATAAATTCGGTCATCGTCACGAAATCGCTGACGGCGGACCAGGACGCCAACGCCATCGGCGGCGAGGTGAACATCCGCACGCTGACGGCATTCGACCGCAGCAAGCCGCTCTTCGCCGATGCGAGGTTGCAGTACGGATCGTATCATCTCAACGGCGGGCATCCTTACGAGGGCGACATTCAGGTCGGGGGACGGTTCGGCAAGGATCGCCAATTCGGCGCGGTGATCTCGTACAATTACTCGCAGCGGCCGATCGAATCCGAGAATTTCCAAGGGTCGACCAACTACCGCGTACCTGCCGTCTCTACGGGCGCGAACCAGGCCTATGTGGTGCCCGATACGGCTGCCTTGCGCGATTACAACCTCATCCGAACCCGGCAGGGCGTGGTGGCCAATCTCGACTGGCATCCGAGCGACGCGGTCAAGCTGTTCCTGCGCGGCACCTATTCGACCTTCGACGATAACGAGCGGCGCGACCAGTTCATCATCGACAGCCAGTCCGCCTTTACCAACCAGACCGCCACCACCGGAACTTTCAGGGGCCGCGGCATCCTGCGCATCCGCCGGCGGCAGGAGACGGACAACACCAAGTCGCTCCAGACCGGCGGTTCGTTCACTCTCGGCGATGCAAAGCTCGATCTGGCCGGTAGCTGGACCCGGGCCCAAAAGCGCGATCCGCTGCGCTCGGAATATACGTTCCGCACCGGCACAAGTGCGCTGACAGTCAATTACGATATCTCGGACACGCCGTATCTCTTTACGCCGACCGTGCGGCCCGCCGACAATCTGTCCGCGTATAATTTTCAGCAGGTCAATTACGATCGCCGCCTCGCGGTCGAGACGCTGTGGCAGGGGCGTGCCGACGTGACATTGCCCATCGGCATCGGATCGGACTCGACGATCAAGGCGGGCCTTAAATATCTCGACCGGCACAAAACCAACGAGCGCGATATTCTGGTGTACGGGCTGACCAGCGGACGAACATTCACCGCCGCCAGTGTCGCCTATATCGGCGATACCAACTTCTACGACGGCCGTTATCTCTTCGGCCCGCGGATCGGTTACGACGCGGCGGAAGCCTTCCAGGCGGCGAACCCGGGCGTGGCGACCGTCAATATTGCAAGCTCGCTCAACAACAGCCTTGCCAACGATTACGATGTGACCGAGCGGATCTATGCCGGCTATGCGATGGCGACGCTCAAGCTTGGCGATTTCACGCTCGTGCCGGGCGTTCGGGTCGAACATACGCGCGACCGGACCAAGGCGAAGCTCATCACGGCCAATTCCGCGCTGAACCAGGGTTTCAACGCGTTCGGCGCGAAGGATTATACCGACTTCTTCCCGGGCCTCAACGCGCGCTACGACGCGACGCGCGACCTCGTCGTGCGGGCGGCGGTGACCACCGCGATCGGCCGACCGAACTATCCCGATCTTTCGCCATATGTTTCGGTCGATCTTACGACCAGCCCGCGCCCTGTCGTTACGCTCGGCAATCCCGATCTGAAGGCGTACAAGGCGCTCAATGCCGATCTCGGCGTCGAATATTATCTGCCGGGCCAGGGCATGCTGTCGGTCGGGCTGTTCTACAAAAAGATCGACAACCCGATCTACACCCAGACCCAAGTCGCCACGACCGGCACTTTTGCCGGGCAGACGTTCGGCGCGGGCCAGACGTTCGCGGCGGTCGATCTCGTGCAGCCGCGCAACATCGACGTCGCGTATGTGAAGGGCATCGAGGCGAACGCCCAGATCCGCTTCACTTTCCTGCCATCGCCGCTCGACGGTTTCGGCGTGGCCGCGAACTATGCGCATATCGAGGGGCATGGCGAGGGCACGATCCTGGGCGCGATACCGCGCACCGGCAACGTGCCGCTGTTCCTGCAATCGAAGAATGTCGGCAGCGCGCAATTGTTCTACGAGAAATACGGCTTTGCGGTGCGCGCGGCATATTCCTATCGCTCGCCCTATCTCGACACGCTCGGCGCGACTGCGGCGACCGATCAATATACCGACAGCAACGGTCAGCTGGATGTGAATTTGAGTTATCAGGTGACGCCGCAGCTGACGTTCTTCGGTCAGGCGCTCAATCTGACCGACGCGGCGTGGCGCCGCTATATCGGGATCAAGACGCAACTGGTCGAGCGCGAGCGCTACGATTACAGCTTCCGTTGGGGCGTGCAGCTGCACTTCTAGGAGGCCGATATGAAGAAAATCGTGCGAGCGGCAATCGTCGGTGCCTTGATCCTGGCGGCCCCCGCGACCGCGCAGGATGTGCCGCGCGGGCTCACCCTGGAGCGCGTTGTGCTGATGATGCGGCACGGCGTGCGTCCGCCCACCAAATCCCCGGCCATGCCGGCCGGTGTTGCGAGCGAGGCGTGGCCGGACTGGCCGGTGAAGCCGGGCTATCTGACGCCGAACGGCGCGATGGCGGTGAAGCTGATCGCAGCCAACGACCGGGCGCGTTTCGTCTCGGCGGGCTTGCTCGCCCGCGCGGCCTGCCCGCGCGCCGGTGCGATCCGGATCGTCGCCGACAGCGATCAGCGCACGATCGCAACGGCACAAGCGTGGCTCGATGTTCTCGCGCCCAAATGCGACATGCCGATGTCGCATAAACCGCAGGACGTGCCCGATCCGCTGTTTTCACCGCTGGATGAGGGCTTGGCCACGCTCGACCCGGCGCGGGCCAATGCGGCCGTTCATGAGGCGGCCGGAACGGGTGGGATACCGGCGCAGGAGGCGCGGCTTCGCCCGATCCTCGCGCGGCTCGACGCCATCCTGTGCGGCGCGATCAGGCAGGCATGCGGCATTTCCGGCCAGCCATCGGGACTGGCCGAAGCGACGGCGAACAAGCGCCCCAAACTGACCGGCGCTCTCGACCGTGGATCGACCGTCGCGCAGATTCTGTTGCTGGAATATGCCGACGGCAAGCCGATGCGCGATGTCGGCTGGGGCCGCGCGACGGTTGCCGACATCACCCGCGCTTCGGAACTGCACGCCGTCGAATTCGCCCTGCTCGCGCGCCCGGAATATATCGCGCGCGCCAATCTTGCGGGGCTAGCGCCGATTATTTCGAACGCCCTGAGCGATCGCAGCGCAGACGCGCCGGTGGTCACGATGATTTCCGGGCACGACACCAATGTCGCGAGTCTGGGCGGCGTGCTTGGCCTGCATTGGCACGTTCCCGGCTTTGCCGCCGACGATCCCACTCCCGGTGGTGCCATCGTGCTCGAACGGCTGCGCGATGCGAAGGGGCGCTTCTATGTCCGCGCGGTGTATCGCTCGCTGACACTGGAACAGACCCGCGCGCAGACGCGAGGGGGAGCGCCATACCGGTCGGTCATGCCGATCGCCGGCTGCACTGCGCGGGGCATTCCCGGCTTGTGCGACGAGGCCGTTTTCTTGCGGTTGATGTCCGCGCGCTGATCCGTCAGTTTTTCGGCACTGGTTGAAGTCTAAACGCGCCGTGCCGCAACGATCGGTCCGCCCCGCCCTGCCTGTAAGATGAGTGCCGTCTCCGCCCCCTGCACCGCTGCGGGCAAGTTGAACCGCTTCGCCACGCCGTTCCATGTGCCGAGCGAGACGAGATCGCGAACGATGTTGCGATGGGGAAGAGTGCGCCCGCCATTCTCGCCCGCACGGATCGCGACCTGTATGGTACGCGGATCGTAGCGGACCAGCCATAAGGTCGCAGGCACCGACGCCCTGCCCTCCTGTATGCTGATGATCGACCCGTTCAACAAGATGGCCGGACCGCTCTGCGCTGCCCGAGCGCGCGTGATAACGGCATCGACCTCGGCGGCGCGACTGCCGACGATCGCGGTGCGACCGCCGACGATCATCTGCGGCGTCGAGACGTTCCCGCGTCCGCCGCTACGCGCATACTCCCATTGCCGGGCGGTGTAGGCCGGCTTGGCGAACGTATCCTTCCAACCGAGCTGATCCCAATAGGTCACGGCGAAGTTGAGCGCGATGACATCCTGGCGCGTGGCGAGCGCGTTGAGCACGGCATCGGCGGGCGGGCAGGATGAACAGCCCTGGCTCTGATAGAGTTCGACCACGACCGGCTTGTCCACCAGCGGCGCAGCGGACGCGGACGCTGCAAGCAGCAGGCAGAGCGAGAGCGGGGCGATCAGGCGCATGAAATTTCCTTCGTAACGATTTTCAATATCAGTCCATCGGCGAACCATTGGCCGAGCATCTGCCCGGCCAGCGCCAGTCCTTCCGCCTCGCCCCTCGCTTCGACCAGCGTCGTGCAGAGATCGGCGAATGCGACACCCGCCACGGCCTGCGAAATCGCAGCGTGTTCGACCGTCTCGATCGTCCGGAAACACGGCGTGAAATCCTGTCGCCACACCAGCATCGCAGCGGGTTCCGGTAGAAGCGCGACGATGGGTGGCATTTCCCCAGCAGCGAGCGCGGACCAGATCGCGCCAGCATTGGTCAACACCGGCACCGTGCGCAGGCCGGGCACGACGACGAGCACAGCATCGTCCCAGTCGATCCCGCCGATCGCGCCGGGCGGCAAGGTTTCGGCATCGCCGGATTCGAAGGCGCGCGACAATAACCATTCGAGCAGGGCAAGCTCGGCCACTTCGGGATCGTCGGGATAGAGCGCCGCCAGCGTCCGCGCAAAGCCCTCACCATATGCGCCCAGCGTCCAGCCGCTCGGGGCATTGGCTTCGATATGCTCCCGCATCGCGGCAAGAAACGCCTCACCGCCGAGCCAGGCGTGAGTCTGCTTGTAGGTTTCAGCCAGGCAGTCGATCAACTGCGCGCGGTAAGCGTTGTGATAAACCGCCAACCCGGGCGCGGCACCGCCGACCCAATCATCGATCCCACCGGAGACATCGACCAGATGGCGGTGGAAGTCGCGTTGCATGGCGAGCAGGCTCATGCCGCGAGCCGATCGAGCGATGCGGCGATGCCACGCGCGATATCGAGTTCGGCGAGTAGATCGGCAAGCGGCGGAATATCGTCGTCCCGCTCGATCATCGTCGCAACCGGGCCGACCAGTGCCAGCGCCACCTCGTACAGCGTCCAGACCGAGGCCGGCACGGGACGATCGTGCGTGTCGATCAGCAAATCCTTGCCCTGGCTATGCCCGGCGAGGTGGATCTGGCGCACCCGCTCTGCCGGCACGCCATGGATATAGTCGATCGCGTCGAATCCGTGATTGCTCGCGCTGACGAAGATGTTGTTGACGTCGAGCAGCAGATCGCAGCCGGTACGCGCGCACAGTTCGGCGAGGAACTGCCATTCGGTAGCGTCGGCCTGTGCGAACTGGACGTAGCTGGAGGGATTCTCGATCAGCATCGACCGGCCCAGCACGTCCTGCGCGCGGGCGACATTCGCGCACACCACGTCCATCGCCTCCTGCGTGTAGGGCAGCGGCAGAAGATCGTGCGAGTTGAAGCCGTCGATCCGCGTCCAGCATAGATGATCGGACACGAACAGCGGATCGATACGATCGACCAAGGTCTTGAGACGGGCAAGATGATCGCGATCGAGACCATCGGCCGAGCCGATCGACATCGACACGCCGTGCAGCGCGACCGGATGCCGTGCGCGGATGCGATCGAGGATATCGAGCGGGCGGCCGCCATCGATCATGAAATTCTCGGAAATCACCTCGACGAAATCTACCGGTACGGCACTTTCCAGAAAGTCCGGATAATGTACCGAGCGCAGCCCGAGGCCGAAACCGTGGAAACGGGGATTGGAGATCGTCATATGCTGCTCCCGTGGGAGGTGCGGGCCCGGCCGTGGGACACGGGCCCGCGAGAGATCACTTGGCTTCGGTCAGGCTGCCGCCCGCCTTGGCGCAAGCCTTGGACGACACCGCTTTGAAGCCGTGGCCCTTGCATTCGTTCTGACCCTTGCACTCGTTCGCCGCGGTCTTGCAGTCCGACGTGCCCTTGCAGCTGTTGATGCCGTAGCAATGGACCAGCTTTGCGCCCTTGGCGACGGCCGGGGTGGCGGTGGTCACACCGGCGACGGCGATGATGGCGGCGGTGGCGGCAAAGCTGGCGCCGAGGATACGAGTGTTCATGGGTTCGGTCTCCGAATGATAGCCGGAAGCGGCTATCGGTTCATTCGCGACGGCACCGCGGCCGGTTACACTACCAGCGCAACAATCGCGGCCCGAGCAGCGCACCGATCCCCGCAGCGGCAAGGATACCGAGCGTATACCAGACCAGCACGAACAACGCCGATACCTCCGGGCAGTGCAGGCAATACAGCACTGCACCGCATGCGCCCGCCGCCAGACCGGCGACCGCGCCGGTCAATCGCAACCGCGTCGGCGCGAAACGACGAAAGGCCAGCATCAGCCCGGCGAAGATCGGCAGCGACAGGATCGCAACGTTGCGCGTGCAGACGTGCCAGCTCCGGCCCTGCCACAAGGCGGTCCAGTCACCCGGCGGCGTGGCGAGCAACTGAACGACGGTCAGCACGGCGAGAATGCCGACCGGCAAGGCCAGCCATGGCAATGCGCGCGCCTGTGCCGCCTCCGGTCGGGCGAGATGGATCGTTGCCGACACCGCGATGGCGGCGGTCGAAAGCGTGTAACCCCATTTCATCCAGAACGGGAAGCCGAGCACCGCACTGCCCAGATCGTGCCGCAGCCCGAGCCATGTCGCGACCAGCAGCATCGTCACCATGCCACCGCCGGCAATGCCGAACGCCATGCGACGCGGCACCGCGCCACGCGGCACCGCGCGCACATTGCCGGCCAGGGATGCGATCAGATCCTCGGTGCGCATCACGATCCACCCTTCAGGCGCCTGGCCATCGCCAGCAGCCCGCGATGCACCGAAACCTTCACGTCGGACTCGCTGATCTCGCCACGTTCCGCCGCTTCGGCGGTGCTCAGCCCCTCGATCTTGGTCTGGCGGATGATCCGTTGCTGTTTCGCCGACAATCCGCCGAGCAGGCGATCCACATCCATCCGGGCCGAGGTCGCATCCTCGAATCCCTCGGCGACCAGGATATCCTCCAGCCCCTCGAGCGGCACGGTCGTGCGGGTACGGCGAAAATGGTCGATCATCTTGTAACGCGCGATCGCATAGGCCCAGGCCGTGAACATACGGTCCCGATCATAGCTCGCGCGACGGGTGTGAATGGCAATCATCGTTTCCTGCACCAAATCCTCGATATCCTCCGCGCCGCCACGCATGCGCCGCGCGAAAAAGGATCGCAGCATCGGTACGAGCGCATCGAGCAAGGCGGTATAGGCCCGGGCATCTCCATCGAGACCCCCGGTCATCCATATCCTGAGCTGGTCTTCGCTCGCCCTCACATGCACTCCCGAACAGGCATTCGTGCGACCGCGGCGGAAAGTTACAGCGCCCGCGCCAACGGCGAGATCTTGATCCTGCTGTAACCGATCCCGGCACGCCTGCGAAACCCTCATCGTGACCCCGCCCCCAAAGGCCTCCCAGGGTCACCGTGCGGCGGGGGTCGAACCCTCGGCCCCCGCCGCACGTCGAGGCCGCTCGTTTCGAAAGACCATCCCATGACCAAGACCCCGGCGGCGATCGCCGCCGCACTCGCGCTCAGCATCGCGCTCGGCAGCGCCGCCAACGCGCAAGCCGCCAAGAAGCCGATGGAAAAATGCTACGGCGTGTCGCTTGCCGGCAAGAACGACTGCAAGGCCGGTGCCGGCACCAGCTGCGCAGGCACGTCGAAGGTCGCCTATCAGGGCGATGCGTGGAAGCTCGTTCCCGTCGGCACCTGCGCCAAGATCAAGACGCCCAAGGGCAACGGCTCGCTCAGCGCCAAATCCTGAACCAGCGGCCCGACGGAAGGACGATCATGACCCGAAACCTCTATGCCCACCTGTCAAACCGGATCGATGGCGCGATTTCCAGCGACATTCTCCTGCTGGTCGCACGGGCAGGCATCGCCGCGATCTTCTTCCTGTCGGGCCGCACCAAGGTGGAGGGCGTGCTGACCATCACCGATTCCGCGCGAAATTTGTTCGAAACCGAATATGTCCTGCCGCTGATCCCGCCGAACATCGCCGTTCATGCCGCGACCTATTCCGAGCATTTGTTTCCGATCCTGCTGGTGTTCGGTCTGTTCACGCGCGGCGCGGCGGCGGCCCTGCTCGGTATGACGCTGGTGATCGAGATCTTCGTCTATCCCGATGCGTGGCCGACCCATCTCAGCTGGGCCGCGATCCTGCTACCGCTGATCGCGCGCGGGCCTGGGAAGTGGTCTCTCGATCATCTGTTCGGCCTAGACCGGGCGAACGAGAGGCATTCGCTCGCGCGCTAGCGATCGCAGGAGCATCGTCGACCTTCAACCCGACTGATGCTTTCCGCATCACCTAGGCCGACGGCCTACGCGCGATAAGGCGATCATCTTGCAGCAGAAAACCAAGAGACCGGTTCCGTTCGGACGGATATCGTAACCGGCAAGATCGGGCCTTCTTAAGCGACCGCCGTTTCGCGCAGCAAGGGGATCGCGCACACCATACCGGCCGTTCAAGTATAGGCGGTAGCGCGCATAGGAGAAGAGATGCAGCATCGCCCGGCCCGGCACGCCGTCGATCCGAAAGCGATGAAGGGGGATTGGCCCTCGGGATCGGTCGATAGCGGAATCTCCCGCCCGTCATCGTCTGCCCAGATCATCGCCCCGCGCAACAACGCGCGCGTTATCTGCCGTCCCCGGCCGCGATGCCTCGACGCGCAAACGAGATGGCGTGGACCTTAACCTCTTGCGCGGCGACCGCTCCGAGAATCGATCGCCAATCAACCATTCCCCGTACATCCTGCCTAGGAGACACGGACCCGGCGGACATTCCGCCGGGTCCGTGTCCGTAAGGGCCATCAGAATTTGATCGTCGTGCCGAACGAGATGTTGCGACCCAGCGAATCGTAACGCTGCGGGATGGTATTGTTGCGCGACAGGCTGACCGAATAGGAATTCGGGATGATCGGCGGATCCTTGTCGAGCAGGTTGTTCGCCGTGATACGGAAGCCGAACTGCCTGGCGATGCGGAAGCTGATCGCGAGATCGAAGTAATCGTACGCCGGGATGCGATAGAAGGTCTGGCGCACGTCCGCGGCGGTGAACCCGAACAAACCGGAATTGGTCGTGTTGAGCAATGGCCCGATATGCCGCCAGTTGAGCGAGATGCTCGCGAACTGGTCCGGCGTCGTATAGGTCGTGCGCAGGCCGTGCGACCATTTCGGGATCAGTTGGCCGCAGCCCGATCCGTAATAGCCGTCCGCGCAATCGCGCACCGGCTGGATCGGCGAATCCTGCTGGCTGGCGACGGTGGCGAGCGATCCGTTGAAGATCCATTCCACGCTGCCCAGCCGTTGCGTCAGCAGGGTATATTGCCCCTGGAAATCCCAGCCGTGCGACTTCAGCTTGTAATTGTTGGTGGTGCCCTGGCGGATATAACCGCTGGTCGGGTTGCTGCCCGCCGCATTGTAGAGGATGCCGGTGGCCGCATCGCGGACGAGGAACGAACAGAAATAAGCCAGGCCGCTCTTCGCGCAGCCGTCCTGATAATAACTGTAGTCGTTATACCCGATCGAGTTGTTCAAATCGATGATGTACCGATCGACCGAGAAGGCGAAGCGCGGCAGGAAACGCGGCTGGATCAAAACGCCGAAGGTCTTGGTGTAGGCCGTTTCGGGATCGACCGTGAAGCCACCCGTCCGCACCGTGCATTGCGAATTCGGGCAAGACAGGGTGGTGCTGCCATAGAGCGCGGCGAGCGATCCGGTCAGCCCGGTTGCGGCGCAGATTTCCCGCGACACCGTCGGCGCGTGATAGGTCGGAATGCGCCGCGTGCCGGTCGGATCGGTCGGGTCGATTTCCTGGGTGATCGTGCCGGCGCAGAAATCGTTCTGCGATCCGCCCTGCAGGCCGTAGCTGGAACCGGTCGCCTGCGCGATTTCGACCACGGTCGGCGCACGCTGCGCCTTGTTGATCGATCCGCGGAAAGTAAGGCCGGGTAGCGGCGAATACAGCCCCTCCGCCTTCCAGGTGCTGAACGTCTCCGGATTGGTATCGTATTTCGACACGCGGTAGCCGCCGTTGACCTGCAACAGTTCGGCGAAGCGGCGCTTTTCGAAGATCGGCACCTGCAGCTCGATGTTCGCTTCCTTCACGTTCTGCTGCAACGTCACGTCCGATCCACCATTCTGGCTGCGGTACAGCGCGTCGGCGGTATTGTTCAGGTGATCCTCGCGATATTCGGCGCCGATCGCGAGCGCGATGCCCTGCTCCGCCCACGGGCTCTTGATGCCGTATTTGCCCAGATCGCCCGTCACGTTGAACAATACGTCATACAGCGCATTGCGCCCGATCGTCGTCCCATCCCGGCCGGTAAAAAGATAGTTGCCCAAAGCTGCGTCACTGTTGTTCGCGCTGAACGCGTCGAACGGCACGCAGTTCGGATCGACGCCGGATATCTTGGCGGCGCAGGTCGGCACGCCGTTTACATTGACCACGTTCAGCGAACGATTGACCTTGTCGAAATCGGCATAGGCCGACGCGGTATAGGCCTGCCGGTTGCGGGCATAGACGCCGCCCAGATCGTAATGCCACGCCTCGCCGATATCGCCGCGCACACCGGCGGTGATGCGGACACCTTCGTTGACATATACGTCCGTCGCCGGCGGCAGGTTGTTGAAGCGATAGCGCACCTCGAGCGGCACCGTGGCCGACGTGCCGGCCTGCGCGCCGCAGATCGTGCTCGCCTGGCTGGCGGACAGGAAGGGGTTGTTGCAATTCACCTGGTACGGCGTGCCGCCATAGACGGTGTAGCTGTAGATCCGCGTGGGATAGGGATTGGACGACTTGTCGTGGAACCACAGGCCGGTCGAGTACAGCTCCGCTGCATCGGAAATCTTCAGGCTGGCAAACCCGCCGGCGTTCACCCGCTCCGCCGCGCGCTGGTACGGATAGCCGTCATACGGATTGGCGGCCAGGCCGGGGCCGTTGCCATAGCCGACGAAGGTGCGCGTGCCATTGGGGTTGTTGACATAGACCGATCCCGCATTCGGCCCGCTTTGCGGCGAGATGTAGCCGCTGCTTGAATAGGTCGATCGCTGGCAGCTCAGCACCCCGTCCTTGCCTGCTTCGTTCAGCTGGCAGGCAGAGGTCGCGCGATTTGTGTAGGGGACGAAATTGGCTTTGCGGTAATTGACGAAGCCCGAAACCTTGAGCGCATCATCGAACAAATGCTTGCCTGCGGTCAGCGTCAGGTCGGCGCGCGCGCCGTCATTCACCTGCCCCAATGGCGTGGCGAAGGCATAGGTCTGGGCAATCGGCGTGATGATGTTGGCGCGATTGGTGTGGTTGTAGAAACTGTAATTGCCGTCGATCTGAAGGCCGGTGAAATCTTTCTTCAGGATGAAATTGACCACGCCGGAAATGGCGTCCGATCCGTAGACCGACGATGCGCCGCCCGACAGGATATCGATCCGCTCAACCATCGATGTCGGGATCATGCCGACGTCCACGCCGTTCTGCGTGCCCGCGCGTTGCCCGTCGATCAGCGTCAGCGTGCGCTCGAACCCCAGATTGCGCAGCTTGATGCGTTGGCGCCCGTCCGAATCCTGATAATTCTGCTGACTGTCCGGCGCGATCTGCGGCATCCGGTTCAGCACTTCCTCGATATTCACGGCGGCCTGGGCCTGGATTTCGCGTGCGGTTATCGACGTTATCGGGGCGGCGGAAACCATGTTCGGGCGGCGGATGCGCGTGCCCGTCACCACCACTTCGTTGTCGTCAGCCTTGTTCTCGACGGCCGCCGCCGGGCGCTCGACCTGTCCTATTCCGAGAGTGAAGGTGCGCCCATCGCTGGACAGGACATGGAGGCCGGTGCCCTGCAACAAACGCTGAAGCGCCTCAGCGACGGGCATGTTGCCCTTGATGGACGGCGTGCGCTTGCCGCGCACCGCCCCGCTGGCGACCAGGATCTGTACGTCGGCCTGGCGAGCCAATTCGGGAATGGCTGTCGCCGCGGCTTGGGCGGGTATGTTGAACGCACGGGCCTGAGCAGATGCCGGCGATGCGGCCGTCAAGGCGATGATGGCAGTCGATGTGATCAGCGCGGCGTGAATGCCCCTGTTGCTTTGCGTCATAACGCCCCCTTAGGCCCTTGATTGGACCTTTATTGGTACGATGAAGCGCTGACCATAATCCTTAAAGTCGCGTAAAAATATTTCATCGACGTGACAGAACAATCTGATCGTTGGACATTTCGGCATGTACACCGAGCAGCACACCGGCCGAACGCGCGAAGGCATCGGGTTCGTTCGTCCTGAAACGACCCACGACCTGTTCGCGCGCCAAATCCGGATCGTCGATCCGCAACTGGATCGCATTGTAGCGATTGAATTCCGCCGCCGCGGCACCGAGCGAGTTGCCGTCGAAGATCAATTGTCCACCACGCCAGGCCAGAGCCCGGTCGATATCGACCGACGCCTCGATCGGTTGCGCCGGCCCGACGACATCACTCACGAACGTACGCGAGCCCGCGGAAATCCGGCTGATTTCGTGTTCCCGATCAATGCTCCATGCCTCGACCACGCCTTCCGTCACCTGAACATCTGCGCCAGTGTCGTGCCGGCGCACGGAAAAGGCGGTGCCGACCGCGCGGATGCGGACATTGCCGGCCGACACGACGAACGGACGCTGGCGATCCTTGGCGACCTGGAACCAAGCCTCACCTTCGTCGACATGCAGATTGCGGATTTTCGGTTTCAGATCGACAGTGAGCTTCGTCGCGGTGTTCACAGCGACAAGCGAACCATCCGCCAAAGGAACCCGACGGATTTCGCCGAGTGCGGTCTCGATGCGCAAAGGCCTGTTACGCCAGAGCGTCTGTAGTCCGTAGCCGCCGACCAAGCAGGCCGCAGCCGCGCCGCCACCCCATATCAATCGTCGCCGGGATGGGCCGAACTCCGCCACGGGCGGGCCGCAATCGTCACGCGCGCCAGTTCCCATAGCGCTAGCCCGGTCGAGCATCGCCCAGGCGGCTTCGGCGCGGAAAAACGCGCCGCGCCGCCGATCGTCGCCGGCGAGCCAGTCATCGAGTTCGTCCTGCGCCGCCTGATCCAGCGGCAGATGGTCGATCCTGGCTACCCAGCGGGCGGCACGATCATTGATCGACTGCGCTGTTTCGGTCTCGTTCATGTCTTCCAACTTTGATTAAGGCCTTTTCAGCCTGTTCTTCGCTCGTCGTGATGGCTTGCAGGATCAATCGGAGTCCCTTGGCCACATCGTTCTCGACGGTATATTCCGGTATTCTCAATCGCTGCGCCACATCGCGTTGGGACAGCCCTTCGATCTTGCGCATCTCGAAAATTTGCCGGCACCGGTCGGGTAGTGCCGCGATCAGCATCCTCACCCGATCCAGTTCCCGCCGCGCCGTCACCACCCGTTCGGGCGAAGGGTCGTCATGCGCAAAATTCATCATATCCAGTTCGGCAACGGCTTCGATGCTTACGACGCGCGCGCGCCGAACCCGCTCCAGCATCAGCATCCGCGCCGTCGTGAACAGATAGGCACGTCCATTCTGGATGTGGCCGATATCGGTCAGCCCCGAAATCCGGCAATAGCTCTCCTGGATGATATCCTCGACCTCGTCCGGGCCGGTCATCCGCCGAAGCCAACGGCGCACGCAAGGCTCGTGGGGAAGCACCTCGCTGCCCACCCAAACCATGATCCGCCGTCGGCTATCGCCGTCCAATATCGCTCCCTTCTATTATGCAGGATGTACCAGCGTCGGTCTTCCGTAAAGATTGACGGAAATCGGCGCTGTCATGGCTAATACACCGGCGATTGCTCATCTGGTTGGTCGTGCCAAGCAAGACGCGACAAAGTACCGCCGTGCCGCAGGCCGGCGAGCGGGAATAAACTCAAAACCTAATAAAATATGAACCTGATCGGCCGTGGCGGGCACAAAGGGACGGAGCGACTGAAGCGCGTGCTGATCTTTTAGGTGGCGCGGCGCTCCCGCGATCGGCGTCTTCCCGGCGGATCGCGTCCCTGATGAAGCACGGAGTCTGCACATGCGCCGATCGATCACCACAATTTCATGGATACTCCCCCTCCTGTTGGCGGCGGCGCCGGCCGGAGCCGCGACCGTCATCGATGCGACGGGCGATTTCCTGCCGACCTATACCGGTCCACAGCTGGCGGATCTCGACGTGACGAGCTTCTCGGTGAACTTTGATCCGATCAGCAGGCTCTTCACGCTGGGGGCAACGTTCGCCGGTGCGATCGACCCGACGACGGGGGGAGCCTATATCTTCGGCGTGAACACCGGCACCGGCACGATCCGACCGTTCGCCGCGATCGGGCAGGCCAACGTGATTTTCAACCAGGCGATCACCGTCAACAAGAATGGCACCGGCACCCTCGGCGGCGTGGCGCTCAACCCCGCCGACATTGCGATCGCCGGCAACATCCTGACTCTAAAGATCGCCGCGTCTTTGCTGCCCAGCACGGGCTTCGCGCCCGAACAATACGGCTTCAACCTGTGGCCGCGCCTTGGTGCGGGCAATAGCGGAGTTACTGATTTCTCGCCCGAGAACGCGACGCTGTCGGTGGCCTCAGCGGTGCCCGAGCCGGCGAGTTGGGGCATGATGATCCTCGGCTTCGCCACGATCGGCGCGGGGTTGCGCTCGCGTGGCGGCGGTCGTCGGCGCGTTGGCTTGGCGGCCTGACGTTTAGACGATCATGTGACCCGCGCCGGCTGCATTCGATATCGCGCAGGATTGAAGCTTTTGCGGTGCCGAATGTACTAAGCATGAGGGCAAGGATCGATGCGTGGGCTATGGCGAACAGACTAGCATGAACGATGGCGCCGCGCGGGCCAATCGACCGGATTCCGACGGCGGGGACCTTGACCTGGTCGCTGCGGTGGGCGGCGGGGACCCGCGCGCTTTCGAGCAGCTCTATCGCCGTTACCAGCCCAGGCTCGCGCGCTTCGTTGGCAATCTCCTCCGGTCGTCCCCGGCGATCGAGGAGGTTGTCAACGACACGCTGATGGTGGTGTGGGATCGACCGCACAGCTTCGCCGGCACCAGCAAATTCTCCACCTGGCTGTTCGCCATTGCCTATCGCAAGGCGTTGCGCGCTCGGAATCGTCGTCCGTCGGCGTTGGACGAACCAGCCTGGGATACCGAACCGGACGCAGCGCCCGATCATGGGCTGGCCCGGGAGCGTGCCCACGCCTCGCTGCTGGACGCGATGCGGCACTTGTCGGCCGAGCATCGCGCGGTCGTCGACCTGACCTATTTTCATGATCTCGGCTATCGCGAGATCGCCGAGATCATGAATTGTCCGGTCGATACGGTGAAAACCCGCATGTTTCACGCCCGCCGCCACTTGCGCCGCAAGCTGGCCGGAAACCTGAGCGACTGGATATGACGATGGGACGAGTGATCCACCTGCGCGGCGATCCGCATGACGAAACCCAGGCGCTGCTGCCCTGGCACGTGACCGGCCGGCTCGATTCCGCCGATCGGCTGCTCGTCGAGGCCCATCTGGCGACATGCGCCGCCTGCCGGGAGGATCTCGCGCTCGAGCGCCGGCTCGGTGCCGCGATCCGCGAACTGCCGCTGGCGGCGGACGAGCAATGGGAACGTATGGCCGCCCGGCTGTCGCCACGTCCCGCCGATCATCGCGTCTGGTGGCGGCGGCCGGTTCATGTCGCGTGGTTCATCGGCGCGCAGGCCGCCGTGATCCTGCTGTGCATCGGCCTGGTCGCGAGCCAGCACACAGTCGCACCGCCGTCGGCATCGACCTATCGTGCGCTCGGCGACACCGCTACGCCATCGACGGGCAACGTGCTGGTGATGTTCACGCCCGCTTTGCCCCCGCGATCGGTGCGCGCGGCGATCGCGGCAGCGCGGGCACGGCTGATCGACGGGCCGACCGAAACCGGTGCCTATCTGCTGGCAGTGGCACCCGCCGATCGCGACCGGACGCTCGCGACCCTGCGAGCAAGGCCCGACGTGACGCTCGCCCAGCCGGTGGATGCGCCGAACCCATGATCATGCGGATGCTTGGCCTGCTGCTGCTCTGGACGCTCGTCCTTCCGGCGGCTGCGCACGCCGCACCGACGGTCGATGGCGAGCGGCGGATTCTCGTCATGCTGCGCCTTGCGCCGCCGCATTTCCGGTCCGGCACCGGCTATACCGGTGGTTATGGCGAGGATCAGTCGCTGGCGGGGCGACAGCGCATCGCCGCGGGGATCGCGCGACGTCACGGCGTGACGCTCGGCGGCAACTGGCCCATGCCGATCATCGGCATCGATTGTTTCATCATGATCGTGCCGGCCGGGCGCGACACCAAGGATTCGGCGGAGGAGATCGCGCACGATCGTGCCGTGCGATGGGCGCAGCCGATCGCCCGCTATCAAGCACTCGGCGCCGATCGTACCGATGCGCGGGCCGACCCGCTGTTCGCCGCCCAGCCAGCCGCGAAGGCCTGGCATCTCGCCGCACTGCATCGCGTCGCGACCGGACGTCACGTGAAGATCGCAGTAATCGACAGCGGGATCGATGCCGCTCACCCCGACCTGGCCGGGCAGGTGGCGGTATCGCGCGACTTCGTGGACGGACATGGAGCGTCGGCGGAGGATCACGGTACCGGTGTCGCCGGCGTGATCGCCGCGAAGACAGGCAACGGGCTGGGCATCTCCGGCATCGCGCCCGACGCGCGACTCTACGCGATGCGCGCGTGCTGGCAGCCCGCTCGTGCGCCGACCGTCTGCGATACGCTGAGCCTGGCCAAGGCGATCGCCCTGGCCGTCGAACAGCGCGTCGACATCATCAATCTCAGTCTCGGCGGCCCCGCGGATCGGCTGATCGCGACCCTGCTCAAGGTGGGCATGGCGCGCGGCATCGCGGTCGTCGCCGCCTTCGACACCACGAACGCCGGGGGATTTCCGGCATCGCTCGACGGCGTGATCGCGGTATCAGGATCGCCGGTCGAGGGCCTGCGCGGGCCCTATTCAGCGCCGGGGCGCGATATTCCGACGACCCAGCCGGGCCGTCGTTTCTATCTGGTGAGCGGCGCGTCCTATGCGGCCGCCGAGGTTAGCGGGTTGTTGGCGCTGGTGCGTGAGAAGCGGGGTTCGGGCGTTGGTGCGCGGAACCTGGTTTCTGCTAGGGTGGCCGGCGGGGAGATCGATGGCTGTGCGACGTTGCTTGGAAAATCACCCGCGTGCGATGCGGTTGGCGGCGGGCCGGGCACGCGGGGCCTGCGCTGAACGCGCGGGGTTCGCCGCCCTCGGCTTGCTGTCGCTCGCCCTCGCTCAGCCCGCCTCGGCCCAGGTGAGCGGATCGCTGCGCGTGGCGAGCGACGACCGCTGGCGCGGTCGCAGCATGAGTGCCGGTCGCCCCGTTGCCGCTGCGACGATCGCCTACGACGCGCCGGACGGCGGCTATATCGACGCTGCGGGGACGGCGACCTGGGCTCGTGGCGATGTCATCGCGCTGACCGGTGGCGCGATCGACGCCGGATACGCTTGGCGCGCATCGAACGGCGTTGCGATCGACATCGGCGCGGCTCGACAACAGTTCACCCGCTTTTCCAGCGGCGGTCGCGCGACCGGCTTCAGCGAGGTGTATGGCGGCATCACCGGCCGCAGCCTGGCGGGGCGCCTGTCCTACTCGCCGAAATATTTCGTGCGTGGTTCGCGAACCGTTTACGCCAATATTGAAGCGGTTGCGCGCCCCGCGACCGGCTGGCGGCTGACCGCCCATGCCGGTGCACTCGTCTACATCACGTTGCCCCCCGCGCGGGTCGGGCGGACGGTCGAATATGATTACAGCATTGGCGCCGTCCGCCGCTTCAAGGCCATCGAACTCCAGCTAAACCTGTCCTCGGGCGGACCCAGCCCGGACAATTACGGCGGCCGGGTCCGTAGCAGGACGGCCCTTGTCGCTGCGGCAATGGTTGCGTTTTGAGCCGTGTAGCAGCGCCACGTGCGTTCGCAAAAAGGGGATTTCATGCGTTTCAAAGGCCTCGACCTCAATCTGCTCGGCGTGTTCGACACGTTGATGCGCACGCGCAGCGTGTCGCGCTCGGCCGAGGAACTCAATCTCAGCCAGCCCGCGCTTAGCTCGGCATTGAAGCGGTTGCGCGAATATTTCGGCGATGACATCCTCGTGGCGCACGGCAAGCGGATGCTGCCCACCGCTTATGCCGAAAGCCTGTTACCGCAGGTGCGCGAAAGCCTGCGCGCGATCGAAAGTCTGATCGCCACATCGACGCGGTTCGATCCCGCCACGTCGCAGCGCACCTTCCGGCTGTGTTCGTCCGACTATATCTCGACCGCATTGCTCGCGCCGCTCGCGCGGGCGTTGGCGCGGGAGGCACCGGCGGTCCGGCTCGAACTGCTGATCAGCGAAGACCAGAGTTTCGCGCAACTCGAACAGGGCGCGATCGATCTGCTGATCACTCCGGAGGCCTATATCGACCGGAGCCTGCCGGCGGAGCATCTGCTCGACGAACGCCACGTCGTCGTGGGCTGGCGGGAAAACCCGCTCTTCGCCGGGCCGATCGACGAAGCGGCCTTCTTTGCGGCGGGCCATGTCACGGTCGCCATCGGCTATCATCGCACGTCAGTGTTCAGCGACCGCACCCTCGCCCTGATGGGCAAGCACGTCCGGGTGGAGATGACCGCTTCTTCGTTCGCGGTGGTGCCCTGGCTGTTGATCCACACCGAGCGGTTGGCGCTGATGCACGAACGGCTGGCGCTGGTCATGGCGGCGCATCATCCGATCGCCATCGCGGAGATCCCGTTCGAGTTTCCGACGATGCGCCAGATGGTGCAATATCATCCGGCGCGCGCCAGCGATCCCGGCCTGATCTGGCTGCGCGAACGGCTGCGCGATCAAACCGATATCGATAGATTGCATGAATGATATTCCATAAATTCCTTCAGTTTTACAAATTATAGCGTCCGACTATCCGTTGACTCGCGAGAACCCCGATGGGGTCTGACGAGAGGATGGCATGGGCTTCTATTTACTTGGCGGATCGGCGAGATGACCAAGATATTGGTCATCGGTGGCGGTATCGGTGGTCTCACGGCGGCGATCGCCCTGCGGCGCAAGGGCATGACGGTCGACCTGATCGAGCGTGATCCGAGCTGGTCGGTCTACGGCGTCGGCATCATCCAGCAGTCGAACGTCGTGCGGGCGATGAAGGAACTCGATCTCCTCGACGATTATCTCGAGGCCGGCTTCGGTTATGACGAAGTGTGCGTCTTCCTGCCCGACGGGCAACAGGTCGCACGGCTGGCCTCGCCTGCTTTGGTCGAGGGCTATCCGGCCAATGTCGGCATCGGGCGGCGGGCGCTCCACAAGGTGCTGGGCGACCGGACGATCGCAGCGGGTGCCAATGTCCGGCTGGGAGTGACCGTCGCGAGCCTTTACGACGATGGCGACGGCGTCGATATCGTCTTCTCGGACGGGACGGCGGGGCGCTACGACATCGTGGTCGGTGCGGACGGCCTCTATTCGCAGATCCGCGGCCTGATCTTTCCGGAAACGCCCGCGCCGGAATTCACCGGCCAAGCGGTGTGGCGTTACAATTTCGTGCGCTCCGCCGATGTTACCGGGCTTCACGCCTATGAAGGGCCGATCGGCGTCGGGCTGGTGCCGCTCGCCGACGATCTGATGTATATGTACCTGACGACGCCCGAGCCCGGCAATCCCCGCTACCGGCGCGAGAAGCTGGCCGAGGCGATGCGCACGAAGCTGGCCGGTATGCCGCCCGCGATTGCCGGTCTGGCCGTGCAGATCGTCGACGACGAGGCGGTCGTCTACAAGCCGCTGGAATGGTTGCTGGTCGAAGGGCCGTGGCACAAGGGCCGCGTGGTCCTGCTGGGCGATGCGGTCCATGCCACCACGCCGCATCTCGGGCAGGGCGGCGGCATGGCGATCGAGGATTCGATCGTCCTCGCCGAGGAGCTCGCGCGCGCCGAAACCCCGGAGGCCGGCTTCGCCGCCTATCGCGACCGCCGCTTCGACCGCTGCGCCTATATCGTCCGCGCCAGCCTCGCCATCTGCCTGGGGCAGATCGGCAAGGGGCCACGCGTCGAACAGGGCAAGGCCACGCACGATATGTTCGCCGTCACCGCGGCACCGATCTGAGAGGACGCACCATGAATGCCATTACGAGCAGGGTCACTGAAATCCGCTATGTCGGCTATGGCTGCCCCGACATCGACGCCGAGCGCGACTTCTACCGCGACATATGGGGGCTGAAGCATGTCGGCACCCAGGACGGGATGGAGCATTTCGCGACCGAGGGCAGCGACGAACTGTACGTCGTGCGCCTGCGGGCAGCGGAGGAAGAGCGCATCGATATCATCGCGCTGGCGGCCGACACGCGCGCCGATGTCGATGCGCTGTTCGCCAAGGTGGAGGCGGCAGGCTGCAAGATCATTTTCGCCCCCCGCGAGCTGACGACGTTCGGCGGTGGCTATGGCTTCCGCTTCTTCTCGGCCGATGGCCTGCCGTTCGAAGTATCGAGCGACGTCGCGCGCGGCACGTCGCGGCCGATGCTGCGCTGGGACGGCGTGCCGCAGAAGATCAGCCACATCGTCATGCACTCGCCCGACCACAAGGCGATGACGGCGTTCTTCGTCGACGTGCTCGGCTTCCGCGTGTCCGACTGGCTGGGCGACTTCATGAGTTTCCTCAGGTGCAACGAATGGCATCACCGCATCGCCTTCCTGCCCGGGCCGCCATGCCTGAACCATGTCGCGTATGACATGCTGACGGTGGACGACATGATGCGCGGGATCGCCCGGCTGCGAAAGATGGGCACCGACATACGCTGGGGTCCGGGACGCCACACGGCGGGCAATAATACCTTCAGCTATTTCACGACGCCGAACGGGTTTGCGGTGGAATATACGTCGGAACTGGAATCGGTCGACGACGCCACGCACGAGGCGAAGGTGCACGAGCCGGGGCCGGGCGTGATGGACCAGTGGGAAACCGGCGTCGGCGGCCCACACACGATGCCGCATCCCGAAGCGGACGCCGCCTTGTTCCAGCCAGCGGGGGTATAGCGCGTGGCGCTGTTCGAATATTTCCCCAATTATGTCTGGAACCTGTCGGTTTCGATCGCGCTCGAAAGCGGCGCGAAGATCGGCGAGATCATCGATATGTGCGCGCCGATCCGCGATGCCGCCGCACGCGGCGAGGACGGCGGCACGGCTGCGTTCATGGCCGAATGGTCCAAGATGGCGGACAAGCTTGCCGGGCTTGCTGGCGAAGACGAGACGAACGGGCGTCTGTTCTCGGCGGGCGAGAAATTGAAACGCGCGTCGCTCTATTACCAGATGGCCGAGCGGATGCAGGGGCACGGCCATCCCGGTCGCGAGGAAACCTATGCGAAGGCGCTCGACAGCTTCGCGCGCGGGACGCTTTTCGCCAAAGACAATGTCGAGCGGGTCGAGATCGCCTACGAAGGCAAGACGCTGTCCGGGCTGTGGACGGTCGGTGTCGGGCAAGGGCCGCGCCCGGCGGTCGTCTATTGCAACGGGCTGGATAGCACCAAGGAACTGATCTTCTTTTCCTGGCTGCCGCATGCGCTCGCCAAGCGCGGGATTTCCTGCCTGTGCGTCGATCAGCCGGGCACTGGCGAGGCGCTGCGCCTGCAGGGCATTCCGGCGCGCGCCGACAGCGAGGCGTGGGCGTCGGCGTGGGTTGATTGGTTGGAGGGGCGTGACGAGGTCGATGACCAGTTGATCGGAATGACCGGTCTTTCGCTGGGCGGCCATTATGCGCCGCGGGCGGTGGCGTTCGAACCACGGTTTGCGAGCGGCGCGGTGTGGGGTGCCAATCATGACTGGGCGGAAGTCCAGCAGAAGCGGATGCGGCGCGAGGGCGAGAACCCGGTGCCGCATTACTGGAGCCATGTCTGGTGGGTGTTCGGGGCGAAGGATCAGGCCGATTTCCTCGAAAAGGCGAAGGGCATGACGCTGGAGGGGATCATGGACCGGATCATGGTGCCGTTCCTCGTCACGCACGGCGAAAACGACCGCCAGATCGGGCTCGACTACGCCCGGCAGAGTTACGACCAATTGGTCAATTCACCCCGGCGCGAACTCAAGATCTTCACGCCGCGCGAGGGCGGGGTCGAGCATGTCGGTGCCGATAATATGAGTTTCGGTCGCGATTATATCGCCGACTGGTTCGCGGAGACGCTCGGCGGCCGGACCGCGTGACGCGGGGCGTTCTCGATGCGCAGGTGCTGCTGCGGCGCGACACGGTAGCGAGTGCGGTCGTGAACGCGGTGGTGAGCATCGGGTTCTTTCTGCTGGTCTTCGGATGGATGCCGGTTGCGGGACGATCGCTCGCGATCGATTTTCTGGCGCAGACGTTCGGCATCACGTTCCTGGGCGGAATCGTACCGTCGTTCATCATGCTGGCGAGAGTTCGCAAAGGCATCCTGTCGACTGCGGGTCCGGTGCCGTCGGGCGCCAAGCAGATCTGGCGATTGTTCGTTCTGGCGCTGGCGGCGATGCCGCTGCTGGGCGGGGCGGCACTGCTATCGATGCTCGCATTCGGCCCGGCAATCATGTCGCCGCAGACCGCGCTGATCGTGAAGTGCCTTTATGGCGGGCTGGTCGGGATCCTGACGACGCCGCCGATCCTGCGGAGCGCGATGGGCATGCCGTTCTGGCCGGGGCGTGCGTCGCGCGGATCGGCGGGGAGAGTCGATACCAACGCAATCCATAAAATCTATAAATGATATTTGATAAATATAAACAACTTCTCTGATGATCCGGACCGTGGTTTTTACCGGTCACCGGACCGCCAGGAATGCGGCCGATAAGGAGAGGATTATGCGTTGCGATTTTTTGACGACATCCACGGCGTTGGTCGCGATCATGATCGGCACCGCAGCCCATGCGCAGACCGCTACGCCCGCGCCGCAGACGGTGCCCGCAGCGGATGCGCCACCTGCTGAAGAGGGATTGGCGGAAATCGTCGTCACGGCGCAGCGCCGAACCGAAAGCGCGCAGCGCGCGGCGATCGCGATCGACGTCGTTTCACCCGCGGAACTCGCCAGCAAGGGCGTGATGACCGCAGCGACGCTCAACGCCGTGGCACCCGCATTGACCGTGCAGCAGGGCGGCGGTGCCAACACGACCTTCTTCATTCGCGGCGTCGGGAACTACACCAACAACGCGTATTCCGATCCGGCGATCGCGTTCAATGTGGACGGCGTGTATCTCGGGCGCCCCACCTCGACCACCGGCACCTTCTTCGATCTCCAGCGGATCGAGGTGCTGAAAGGGCCGCAGGGCACCCTGTACGGCCGCAACGCGACGGGCGGCGCGATCAACGTGATCCCCAACAAGCCGATCCTCGGGCAACGCTCGCTGAGCGTCGCCTTCGGTGCCGGCAATTACACCGCGACCAATGTCGAGGTCGCCGCCAACCTGCCGATCGGCGACGATGCCGCACTTCGGGTCGCAGCCACATCGGCCTATCACAACGGCTATTATCAGGACGGGACGGGCGACGAGAACGGCAAGGCGGTGCGCGTGCAGCTGCTGGTGAAGCCGACCGCCAATCTCAGCCTGCGCCTGTCCGGCGACTATTCGCACCAGGGTGGTCTGGGCAGCGGAGCGAGCTATGTCGGGACAGAGAATTACACGCCCGGCTCGCCGGCGACCGCGACTTCGCCGGCGAACTACACGTTCACGCCAGCCAATCTCGATCCCTATAGCGGGCTGCTCTCCACTGCCGGCCGGGCCTATTTCAGCCGTCAGGTGATCCCCGGTGCGTTCATCAATCCGGCTCCGCTCAGCACGCCGTATCTCGACAACAATTATTACGGTGTCACGGGCGACATCTCGCTCGATACCGATGTCGGCACGCTCACGATCCTGCCGGCCTATCGCCGGTCGGAACTCGATTTCGTGTTCAACGGCCCCTCGTTCCGGTCGTCGCACAATGTGGAGACCAACACGCAGTTCAGCACCGAAGCCCGCTTCGAAGGCAAGCGCGTCGGCCCGATCGACTGGCTGGTCGGCCTGTATTATTTCGACGAGACGGTTCGGGGCCGGTACGCGATCAACCAGTATCAGATCATCTCGTTTCAGGATTTCAGTTCGAAGACCAAATCCTATGCCGGGTTCGGCCGGCTGACGCTCAATCTGACCGATCGCCTGCGCCTCGTCGGTGGCGGCCGCTACACGAAGGACAAGAAGAATTTCGACGCCAATGTCGCGACGCTGGTGGAAATCTGCGGGGCGGCCTCCTGCATCGGCGGACCTTCGCTTCCCGTCATCGATACGCTCAGCCAGTTCGTGGGCGGTCCAACGGTACCGGGCGTGCCCGTTCCTTATGGAACGCGCGGCAATCTGGTATTGTACCTCCCCAACACCGTGAAGTCCGCGATCGACAATGGTCGTTTCACCTATCGCTTGGCGGGTGAATTCGATCTCGGGCCCCGATCCCTGCTCTATGCAAGCTACGAGACCGGCTATCGCTCGGGCGGCTTCTCCGTCGCGCCGGGGCACGAGATGTTCCAGCCCGAATATGTCGATGCCTGGACCTTGGGATCGAAGAACCGCTTCTTCGACAACCGGCTTCAGCTCAACATCGAAGCCTTTTACTGGAAATATCGCGACCAGCAGGTGTCGCATTTCGGTATCGATGCGAACAATTCGGTCAATTTCTTCACCGAGAATGTCGGCCGATCGACGCTCAAGGGCATCGACGTCGATGTCCGGTTCCTAGCGACGCGCAACACGCAGCTCACCGGCACGGTCCAGTATCTCGACTCCAAGGTGAATTCCTACACGTATCAGGTGCCCAAGGCCGCGCTGCAACCGGTCGTCGGCTGCCCGTTCTCGACGCCGAGCGCCGCCAGCACCGTCTATATCGTCGATTGCTCGGGCAAGCCTGCGTACAATTCGCCGAAATGGTCGGTGAATGGCGGTATCGATCAGACGATCCCGCTGGGCGACAACAAGGCCGTCCTGTCCGGCAGCGTGCAATATCGCTCCAACGCGGTGATCGGTTTCGATTATCTGGCGCAGCAGAACACGGGCGACAACACGACGTTCGACGCCTCGGTGAGCTTCGGCAAGGCCGACGATCGCTGGACGCTGACCGGGTATGTCCGCAACCTCACCAATCGCGCGGTGCCGACCTATGCCCAGTATGTCGGCAGCGTCGGCAACCAGATCACCTCGACCTATGCTCCGCCACGCACCTACGGCGCGCGGCTGGCATTCAGTTTCTAGCATCGGGAGGCGCTGCGGATGATCAAGTTCTTTTTCCTGGGGCGACGCGCGCCGGGCCTGACGCGGCAGGCTGCACAGGCGCATCTGCGCAAAGTGCATGGCCGGATGGTCGTCCTGCCACCCCCGGATGCCGGCGCGCTGCCGGCATATTATGTGCAGAACCATGTCGTCGACGGCGGCTATCCGGCGGGTGATGGCCCCCATGCGATCGAGCGCGATCTGGTGACGGAGGTGAATTTCGAAAGCATGCCGGCGATGCAGGCGGCGCTGGCGACGCCTTACTATCTCGAAACGCTCAGCCCGGACGAGCCCCGTTTCGTGCACAATCCCAGCGTCGTCCGCCTCAATCTCGCCCCGCACACGATCGTGGAGGGTGCGAGAACCTCCGCCAAACTGTTCGTTTTCGTGAGCCGCACGCCCGACCTCGATGATGACCGTTGGACCGCGATCCGCGACGGCATTGCCGAGACGATGAGGGGTTGGGACGGCATCGCGGCGCTGACCGAAAACGTCGTCGCCCCGCCGCCGCACGGTCAGCGGTTCGCCGATAGCGTGTTCGAGGCGTGGTTCGATGGCCATGCCGCAGCCATGGCCGCAGCGTCGCAGGTGTCCGCACTGTTCAACGCCGACGGGATCGATCGTGATCGTTCGCTGACGATCGTCGCCGAGGAATTTACCGAGGAACGGCTGCGGGCGCTGCTGGCCGAAACCACCGCAGAGCAAGGCCGTTCGTGACACGTCCGGCGCAGCGTATTCTGGTGACGGGCGCGGATGGTTTCATCGGCGCCCGGCTGGTGCGCGCGCTGCTGGCCGATCCGCGCTTCGCCGATGCCGTCATCATGCTCAACGATCTTAGCCTGACGAACGGGATCGACGATCCACGGATCGTCCGCTGCGAAGGCGATTTCGGCGACCCGGCGATCCGCGCGAAACTGGTCGCGAATACGCCCGACCTGGTGTTCCATCTCGCCGGCATCTTGGGCGGCGCGGCGGAGGCGGACTATCCGGCGGCGCGCCGCGTCAATGTGGATGCGACGCTGGTGTTGCTGGAGGCGCTGCGGAACGAGGATGCGCCGCCACGCGTCGTATTCGCGAGTTCGATCGCGGTCTTCGGCCCGCCCTTGCCCGATGCGATCGACGATGACACGACCCCGCTGCCGACGATGATCTACGGCGCGCAGAAGCGGATGATGGAAATCGCCGTGGAGCAGTTCAGCGCGCGCGGCTGGATCGACGGATTGGCCCTGCGCCTGCCCGGTATCGTCGCGCGGCCGGGGGCGGATGCCCGACTGAAGTCGGCCTTTCTCAACGCCTTGTTCTATCGCTTCGCCGCAGGCGAGGCCATCACGCTGCCGGTGCGGGCAGCGGGCACGACCTGGCTGATATCGGTCCGGGCCTGCGTCGCGGCCCTGTTGCATGCCGGCACGATCGAACGCGATCGGCTGGGGCGGCGGCGAGCGATGACGCTGCCGGCGCAGCACGTCCGTTTCGACGATCTCGTCGCAGCGATCGGGCGGCGCTTTCCGGATAGCGGGGCGCGGGTCGATTATGCCCCCGATGCGACGATCGAGATGCAATTCGGCAGCCAGCCACCACTGACGACCCCGCTCGCCGACGCGCTGGGGTTCGTTCATGACGGCGATATCGACGTGCTGGTGGCGCGCGCGATGGAGGACGGCGCATGAAACTGGCCACGATTTCCGACGGAACACGCGATGGCGCGCTCGTCATCGTCTCGCGCGATCTGACGCGCGCCGTGCCCGCAAGCGACATCGCCGCCACCCTGCAGGATGCGCTCGATCGCTGGGAAGAGGTGCAGCCCGCGCTGAGCGCCCGGTTCGAGGCGCTCGAGGCGGGTACGGCGGACGGCGTTCAGGTCTTCGATCCGGCGACGGCGCTGGCCCCGTTGCCGCGTGCCTGGCAATGGCTCGACGGATCCGCGTTCGAAAGCCACGGCGACCTGATGCAGGCGGTGTTCGGTCTGGAGCCCAATCCCAAGGGCCGCCCGCTGATGTATCAGGGCATGTCCGACACTTTTCTCGCACCGACGCAGGATGCCGCCTTCCCAAGCGAGGCGGACGGGATCGATTTCGAGGGCGAATTCGGAATCATCGTCGATGCCGTGCCGTTGGGCGTGACCGCATCCGAGGCCGAACGCCACATCCGCCTCGTCGTGCAGATCAACGACTGGTCGCTGCGAGCAATCGCCCCGATCGAGATGAAGACCGGCTTCGGCTGGGTACAGGCCAAGCCCGCCAGCAGCATGGCACCGGTGGCGGTGACGCCGGACGAACTGGGCGCGGCGTGGCGCGACGGGCGTGTCGACCTACCGCTGATCGTCGACTGGAACGGCACGCGGTTCGGCGCGGCGTCGGGTTATCCGATGGCGTACTCGCTGCCCGAACTCGTCGCCCATGCGGCGCGGACGCGCGCATTGTGCGCTGGGACCATCATCGGCACGGGCACGGTATCGAACGCGAATTTCCGCGAGGTGGGGTCGTCGTGCATCGCCGAACGGCGCGGGATCGAATTGCTGGACGAAGGTGCCGCGAGAACCCCGTTCATGCACTTCGGAGACCGGGTCCGGATGGAAGCCCGCACGGCCGAGGGCAAACCCTTGTTCGGCGCGATCAACCAGCATGTGGTCGCGGTCAGTCCTGTTCTTTAATTTCGGAGACATGCCATGTCGAACATCCGCCGTATCGTGACCGGCCATAATGCGGCCGGCAAGGCGATTATCCAGTCCGATGCGCCGCCGACGCGCATCGAGAAGATCGGCCCCAAAGGCCCTGTCTTCTACGAAATCTGGAGCACGCGCGAGACGCCGGCGAAGATCGACAAGGCCAGCGGCGAATATCCCGAAACCGGCCTCATCCTGCCGCCGCCGCCCGGCGGCACGCGCATCCGCGTGCTCGATATCCCGCCCGAAACGGAGGATTTCGAGACCATCAGCGAAGAAGAAGCGCGCGAGCATTTCGCCGCGATCGGCATGGAGGACGCCTCCACGGCCGCCAAAGGCGCGCCGCATCCGTTCATGCACCGGACGCAGAGCATCGATTACGGCATCGTGATCGAAGGTGAACTGGTTCTGATCATGGACGAGGGCGAGACCATCTGCCGCCCCGGCGACATCGTCGTCCAGCGCGGCACCAATCACGCGTGGTCGAACCGTTCCGACCGGAACTGCCGGATCGCCTTCATCCTGATCGACGGCGAGTTTGCGGACGGCCTGGTCTGATACAGCGCTCGCGACAAGGCACGAGGACGCCAGCCCGACAAATTGGGGCTACGGCGCTTGTGCGCTGACCAGCGCGGTCGCACTGGTTCCGCGCGATTATCTGGCGCGCTCGAAAACGGCGGCCAGGCCCTGCCCTCCGCCAATGCACATCGTCTCGAGGCCAAACCGACCCTCCCGGCGAACCAGCTCGCGCGTGAGGTTGGCGAGTATTCGTCCGCCGGTGGCGCCGATCGGGTGGCCCAGGGAAATGCCGGATCCGTTCACATTCAGGATGCCGTGCCGACTGTCATCTTCGGACCATCCCCAACCCTTGAGACACGCCAGAACCTGTGCCGCAAAGGCTTCGTTGAGTTCGACAAGATCGATGTCGTCCCAGCCGAGCCCGGTTCGTTTGAAGAGACGTTCGACAGCAGGAACGGGCCCGATGCCCATGCGGCTCGGATCGCATCCCGCTGCCGCCGCGCCATGGAACCACGCTATCGGCTCGAGACCGAGTTCTTCGAGCTTGTCCTCCGCCACGACAAGGCAGGCCGCCGCCGCATCGTTTTGCTGACTTGCATTACCTGCGGTGACGACACCGCTTTCCAGGGGCTTGAGCAAGCCGAGCGTCTCCACGCTGGCGTCGGCGCGGTAGCCTTCGTCATGGGCGAACAGGATCGCGCCGCCCTTCTTTTGGGGCACCGGGACGGGCACGAGTTCGTCGTCGAACAGCCCTTGCTGCCAGGCCGCCGATGCGCGTTGGTGGCTGCGCGCGGCATAGCTATCGCAGGCTTCCCGATCGATTCCGAAATCGTTCGCAAGGTTTTCCGCCGTCTCGATCATGCCGGAGATCACCCCGAAGCGCTCGACGGGTTGCGACATCAGTCGACCACGGGAGAGCCGATCGTGCAGCACGAGACCGCCCGTCCGCATCCCTTTGCGTATGTCGGTCGAATAATGTTCGACATTGGACATCGACTCGACGCCGCCTGCGACGACAACGTCGGACATCCCGGTCTGCACCATCATCGCGGCATTGGCGATCGACTGAAGACCCGAGCCGCAGCGCCGATCGAGCTGGTAGCCCGGAACCTCGATCGGAAGGCCGGCCGCCAACCAGGCCCAATGGCCGATACAGGGCGCCTCGCCATTTCCATAGGATTGCGCGAAGACGACATCGTCGACGCGCGCAGGATCCAGCTTGGTTCGTTCGACGAGCGCTTTCAGGACGCACGCGCCGAGTTGCGCCGCGGAAAGCGAAGCGAGCCCGCCGCCGAACTTTCCGACGGCGGTACGGATGGGGCTGACGATAGCTGCGCGGCGAAGAAGTATAGTGATAGTCCCTGCTAAGCGATGCCGACGATACCCGCGTCGTGCAGGCGGGCGATCTCCGCCGACGACAGAGACAGGCGCTCGGCAAGCACCTCCTCGCTGTGCTGGCCGTTTCGGGGCGCGGACAGTGGCGGGTGGCGCGGAAGCTGCGGCGAGGTGACGAAGGCTCCCGCCGCCGGATAGTCGAAGCCGCTGGGGTTACGCGCGGTCCCGAAAATCGGGTTGTCCGCGACGAGCATCGGATCGTGCACGGCGTCCAGCATCGTTCGATAGACCGAATAGACGATGCCGCCGGCATCCAGCGCTGCGGCGAGATCGCCATACGTGCGCGCAGCTACAGCGCGCTCGAACAAAGGGTAAAGCGCATCACGGTGCGTAAATCTCAGACCATCGTCGGTATCGAACGATACGCCACGCGCCGTTTCGACCGCTCGAACCTGATCGCCGAGATCGAGCGAGGCGACCAATTCCGTCCACTGCCGGGGCGTAACCACCACGATCATCGTTCGACGCCCGTCCGAGGTCATGAAATCGCGGCCGAAAAGACCGTAGACCGTATTGCCGAGGCGAGGACGGTTCGCACCGGCGTGGAGCATTTCCGCGACACCGCCGAGATTGGCTACGGTTCCGATGGCTACGTCGGACAGGGGTATGCGTATCTCGCAGCCTTTGCCGGTGACTTCCCGCTGACGGATCGCGGCAAGCAGTGCGAACGCTGCGTATGAGCCGGTGAGCAGATCCCAGGCGGGCAGGACATGATTGACCGGCTCTGGCCCCTCGCCCGTCATCATCGGATAGCCGACGGCATTGTTGACGGTGTAGTCGAGCGCGGCGGACCCGTCCGCCCACCCCATGACGCGGATCGTCACGAGGTCGGGGCACCCCTCAGCGAGTGTCTCATGTCCAAGAAAGCCGGTCGCCGGGAAGTTGGTGATAAACTGCCCGGTCGCCCGCACGAGTTCCTGCAACAACTCGCGCCCTTCCGGCCGGCGCAGGTCCAGCGCCACCGACTTCTTGGCTCGGTTGAGATTTTCCCAATACAGGGAGTCGTTCGCCTCGGTCACTGGCCAGCGGCGGTAATCGGGTCCGCCACCGATCTGATCGACCCTGATCACTTCGGCGCCCATCTGTGCACAGTAGAGACCGGCCGACGGCGAGGCGACGAAGGACGAAGCCTCGATGATCGACAGGCCCGAAAGCAGATCGTACATTCCGCGACCTACGCCGCCGCGTTCACATCGCGCAGCATATGCTTGGCGATCTGCAACTGGAGGATCTGAGTCGTCCCTTCGTAGATGCGGTAGATACGCGCATCACGAAAGAAGCGTTCGGCGTCATATTCCGCGAGGTAGCCGGCGCCGCCATAGACCTGCACGCAGGCATCCGCCACGCGCCCGCACATCTCGCTGGCGAACACCTTGAAGGCGGCGGCCTGGCGAATCACGCTCTCGCCCGCATCCGCCCGCGCGGTGACGTCGGCCATCATGCTTTCGGCGGCGTAGATGTCGATCTCGCTCTGGGCGAGCATCTGCTGGATAAGCTGGAAATTGGCGATCGGCTCGCCGAACGCCTTGCGGTCGATGGCGTAGCGAACCGCGCTGTCGAGGATGCGGCGGGCATAACCCGTGGCCGCAGCACCCACCGACATGCGGCCATTGTCGAGGCTCTTCATCGCAAGGGCGAAGCCACGCCCCATCTCGCCGCCGAGAAGTGCGTCGTCAGGCACGTGAACGTTATCAAGGATCACGTCGGCAATGTGGCTGCCCGATTGGCCCATCTTCTTGTCGATCTTGCCGACCGTGACGCCGGGCGTGTCCATCGATACGATGAAGGCGGAGACGTGCGCATTCTTCGGCTGGTTCTCGCGACTGGTGCGCGCCATCACCAGCGACACCGCCGCTTCGGGCGAGTTGGTGATGTAGCGCTTGGTGCCGTTCAACACCCAGCCATTGTCGGTCTTCACCGCCATGGTCTGCATGCCCGCCGAATCCGATCCCGAACCGGGCTCGGTAAGGCCGAAACAGGCTATCTCGCCGGCGGCGATGCGCGGCAGCCATTCGGCCTTTTGCCGATCCGTGCCGCCATTCTTCAGCGCGGAGCAAAACATGCCGATGTTGATCGAGAGTACCGAGCGGAAGGCCGGCATCGCATAGCTGAGTGCGTGAACAGTGCGGACATATTGGCTTACGCTCATGCCCGCGCCGCCATAGTCTTCCGGCGTGGTCAGCCCGAACAGGCCCATCCCGCGCATCTCGCCGAGGATTTCGGCGGGGATGCCGTCCTGCGCGATGATCTCGCGTTCGGCGGGAATTAGCCGATCGCGGACGTAACGGCGAAGCTGGTCCAGGAACTGATCGAAATCGTCAGGATCCATGCCGAGGTTGGCAGCGGTCATCTCTGTGTCCTCAGATGGGATCATAGGAAAAGATGTGACCGGAAACCTCGTCGGCGCGCGCGAACGAAGATCGCAACGCCGGCTCAAGCTCATCGGCGATCGCATCGGCCGTCCAGCCATCCGTCTTGATCATCGAGCGAACCGGACGTGGTTTCGAGAAGAGCAGGATCTCGTTCTTACGGACGCAGAAGATCTGATTGGTCACATCGACCGAGCGATCGGAGCAAAGATAGGCCACGAGCGGCGCGATCTTGTCCGCCGTCATGGCCTGAAGGCGACGAACCCGTTCCAGCTGTTCCGGCGTGTCCGCCTGAATGGACGAGGTCATGCGGCTCCACGCGAATGGTGCGATGCAGTTCGACCGGACTCCGGCACGCGCCATATCGAGCGCGATCGATTGCGAAAGACCGACGACGCCAAGCTTGGCGGCGGAGTAATTGGCTTGCCCGACATTGCCGATCAGGCCGCTCGTCGACGTGAAGTGGACGAAGCTGCCGGATTTCTGATCCCGGAAATAGGGTGTCGCCGCCTTGGATACATTGAAGACGCCGGTCAGGTTGACGTCGATGACCGAGCGCCAATCCTCGAAACTCATCTTGTGCCAGATGGCGTCGCGAACGATGCCCGCATTGTTGACGACGCCATCGATCCGACCGAAAACCCGAACAGCGTCCTCAATGATGCCGGTCGCCTCCGCGGGGATCACGACGTTGCCGAGATTGGCGATGGCCTTGCCGCCGGCCGCCACGATATCCCGCGCCGTGGACTCGGCGGGCGTTGCGTCGCCGCCATCGCCCGCTTGTGCGACACCCGGATCGTTGACGACGACCGCCGCACCCAAACTCGCGCAATGCAGTGCCACCTCCCGACCGATGCCGCGTCCTGCACCGGTGACGGCAACAACCTTGCCTTCGAGAATCCTCACCTCACATTCCTCCAGCTTTTTCGCTTGAGAGCATTATGGCGGAATCAAATCGTTCTCAATAAGAAGAATCATTTTTCATCTATTGGAGAAATACAACCCGCGCTATCGTCGGTCGATGGTTCCATCCGTATCCCGTGGCTTCACCATCATGCGACTGCTGGCCGAAGCCGGCGCGCTCTCGCTGTCGGAGATCACCCGCGCGGCCGCGCTCAGTTCGTCCAGCTGCTTCAACCTTCTGGCCACGTTGATCGAAGAAGGGGCGGTGGAACGCGAGCCCGGCAGCAAGCGCTATCGGCTCTCCCCATTGTGGATAGACGTTGCGGCCCTGAAGGATGGGGAGCCACAAAGGCTCGCCGATCGCGCGCGACCGGCGATGACGCGGTTCGCTTCGAAGTTCGAAGCCGCGATCGGCCTGTGGACGCCCGCGAAAGGCAATCGCTTGAATCTCGTCGCCCGCGCCGAAAGCGAGACTGCGATGCGCATCCAGCTGATCGATGGACAGCGCCAGCCGGATGGCAGCGGCGCGGTCGGGCGCGCATTTGCCGCAGCGCAGGGGCTGTCGGAGGACGACCTTCGGCACCGATACGATGTGGTGCGATGGCAGCGGGAGGTGACTTTTTCCGACTATGCGAAACAGGTCGAGTCTGCCGCGGAGCAGGGGTTTGCCGTCGACGACGGATATACGCATCTTGGCGTCTGTTCCGTTGCAGCCGCCTGGCGGCGGGGCGACTATGTCTTCGTATTGTCTGCCAGCGTGATAGCGGCCACCAGAACCGCGGAGCAGGTCGGCGCGCTCGGGGCTGCCTTATCGGCGCTGTCGGGCCAACCGCCATTCGCCATGCCATCCTAAACCAACGTGGCAGCTTTGGCCTTCAGACGGGATCTCCGTTCAACAATTGGCCTGCCCACACGCCGGTTTCCACGAGGTTCGTAGCCAGCGAGGCGAAGGTCGCGCCGACGTATCGCGTCGCCGGGTCGATAGGCCGGTCCGCCGGATAGGCGAGCACCACGTTCCGGCTGGGCGTCGGATCGTGGATCGGTGCGACGGCGAGTTGCCCCGCGCAAACCTGCCGGTACACCGGAGCGAGCGGCAGGATCGTGGCGCCGAGGCCTGCGGCCACGAGGTCGATGATGCCGCTCAGCGAGTCCGCTTCGATCGCGGGGGCCAGCGTGACACCCGCCCGTGCAGCGCATTCATCGACGATGCGCCGGAGCCCATGGAGCGAGCTAGGCAGCACCAGTGGGCGGCGCACGACATCGGCGAAATCCACGGACACGCCATCGACGAGCCCGCTCGTGCTGGCGTCGACGAGCATCATGGTCTCGCGCAGGATCGACTGGGTTCGCACGGATAGCGAGATTTCCGGATCGTACGAGACGCAGCAGTCCAGTTCGCCGCGCTTGAGCCAGTCAAGCAGATGGCCGGAAAAGGCCGAACTTATCGACAAGGCGATGTCCGGCTGCTCCGCCTTCAGGCGGGTGGTCAACGGAACGGTCATGATCTCGGCGACGGTCGGAGTCATCCCGATCCGTACTCGCCCCCGAAGCGAGTCGCTTGCCGGTCGCGCGAGGGAGCGCATGTCGGCAAGGCGGTCGAGGATTTCTCCGGCCGGCGCCAGCAGTCGGAGAGCGACGTCGTTCGGGACCATGCCGCGACCGTGTCGCCTGAAGAGCGCGGTGCCCAACTCGGCTTCCAGCGACCTGATCTGACGGCTGAGCGCGGGCTGCGCGATCCCGAGGCGATCGGCGGCGCGGCTGACGCTCCCCAGTTCGGCGACGTGCACGAAGGTGATGAGCTGCTGCAATTCCACCGTTTTGCCAATAACACGATATGCCGTTTGAGCATAGCTGCTCGATCCAAGCGATATTCGTTCGGTATGGCCGGAATGTGTACCTTTCCGCCGATCGCCCCCTTACGAGATGCTCGCAACAAGGATCCGACGACGACGATGCAGACGACGGCTGGCCAAGGTTACGACGAGATCCGCGACGCGGTGCGTGCATTGTGTCAGGATTTCCCGGATGAATATCATCGCAAGATCGACGAAGCGCGCGGCTATCCCGAGGCGTTCGTAGATGCGTTGACGAAAGCCGGCTGGATGGCGGCGCTCATCCCGGAGGAATATGGCGGCTCCGGCCTGGGTCTTGCCGAAGCTTCGGTCGTCATGGAGGAAATCAACCGGACGGGCGGCAATTCGGGTGCCTGCCACGGCCAGATGTACAACATGAACACGCTGGTGCGTCATGGGTCGGAGGAACAGCGGCGGAGATACCTCCCCAAGATCGCCAGCGGCGAACTTCGACTTCAATCCATGGGCGTCACCGAGCCGACCACCGGCTCCGACACCACCCGCATCAAGACGACCGCCGTGCGGCAGGGTGATCGCTACGTCATCAACGGCCAGAAGGTCTGGATCAGCCGCCTTCAGCATTCCGACCTGATGATATTGCTCGCCCGCACCACTCCGCTCGACCAGGTTCGCAAGAAGTCCGAGGGGCTATCGATCTTCATCGTCGACGTGAAGGAGGCCCAGGCCAAGGGTATGGCCGTCCGCCCCATCCTCAACATGGTCAATCATGAAACCAACGAGTTGTTCTTCGACAATCTCGAAATTCCGACGGAGAATCTGATCGGCGAGGAGGGTCAGGGTTTTAAATACATTCTGACCGGTCTGAACGCCGAGCGTGCGCTGATCGCTGCCGAGTGCATCGGCGATGGATATTGGTTCATCGATCGCGTCAGCCGCTACGTGTGCGAACGCGTCGTATTCCAGCGCCCGATCGGACAGAATCAAGGCGTGCAATTCCCGATTGCCGAGGCGTTCATCGAAGTCGAGGCGGCCAATCTCATGCGTTTCGAGGCCTGCCGACGGTTCGACGCAAACGAGCCGTGCGGAACGCAGGCCAACATGGCCAAGTATCTTGCTGCCAAGGCATCATGGGAAGCCGCCAACGCGTGCTTGCAGTTCCACGGCGGCTTCGGGTTCGCGAGCGAATACGACATCGAACGCAAGTTCCGCGAGACGCGACTCTATCAGGTGGCCCCGATTTCGACCAACCTGATCCTCAGCTACGTCGCCGAACATATGCTCGGGTTACCGAGGTCCTATTGATCGGCGATCGCTTACCTCTGACGGCTTGGTCGCCGTCGAGCAGTCGAACCAGCACAAACCCTGGGTGTCTGCTAAACAAGGATCCGCTGACCCCATCGGTTCGACACTAAAACCAGCCCGGAAAAATCGCTATGTATTATTGATATAATACACTACACCACCTCTCGATATGCGCCCTATCGAGAGTGAAGCGATGAGTCCCTTTTTACGGTTGCCGACATCAAATCCCCAGCGTGCGACGCGTTCGGGAAGCGCCAGCGGCACGTCCGTCCGGGCGGTGCGCCCGTGAGTTTTCGCAACATATCCGCATGGTCGATCCGCAACCCGATCCCGTCGCTGGTGCTGTTTGCCATGCTGACCGTGGCGGGTTTGGTCAGTTTCGCGCGGATGCAGGTCAACGACAATCCCGACATCGATTTCCCGGTCGTGATCGTCTCGGTCAGCCAGCCGGGTGCCGCACCGAGCGAGCTCGAAAATCAGGTCACGCTGAAGATAGAGGCAGCGGTGCGCAGCCTGGCCGGGATCGACGAGATCAACTCGACCGTGTCCGAGGGGCAATCGACCACCGTCATCCAGTTGGCGATCGGCACCCCGATCGATCGTGCGGTCGAGGATGTCCGTGGCGCCCTGCAGCAAGTGCGCAGCGAATTGCCCGACGGCATCCTGGAGCCGCAGGTCGAACGTGCCAACAGCACCGGGAACGATTTGGCGAGCTACGCCGCGATCGGCACCGACATGACGATCGAGGAACTGAGCTGGTACATCGACAATACCGTGTCGAAGGAACTGCTGTCGGTGCCCGGTATGGCGCATATCGATCGCAACGGCGGCGTCAGCCGTGAGATCAGGGTCATCCTCGATCCCCTGAAACTGCAGGCGCAGGGTATCACCGCCAGCGAGGTCAACCAGCAACTCCGCCTCGTCAATATCAACACCGCGGGCGGGCGCGCCCAGATTGCCGGATCCGAACAGGCCGTGCGTGTGCTCGGCAACGCGCGGACCGCCTATGAACTCGGGCAGACGCAGATCGCGATCGGCGCGGGCCGAACTATCAGGCTTTCCGATATCGCGCAGATTCGCGATCTGTATGCCGAGCAAAGGTCCGCCTCGGCCCTCAACGGCCGATCGGTGCTGAGCTTCGATTTCCAGCGTGCCAAGGGCGGATCGGACGTCAGCGTCTTCCACGGGGCGGAGGCGAAGCTCGCCGCGCTCGAAAAGCGCAACCCCAAGGTCCATTTCCAGCTCATCTTCAATCAGGTCAAATATACCGAGCTGCAATATAACTCGGCGATCGACACGATGATCGAGGGCGCGGTGCTTGCGGTGATCGTCGTGTTCATCTTCCTGCGCGACTGGCGCTCGACCGTCATCTCGGCATTGGCCATTCCCCTGTCGGCGATCCCGACATTCTGGTTCATGGATTTGATGGGCTTCACGCTCAACTCGATCAGCCTACTGGCTTTGAGTTTGGTCGCCGGCGTGCTGGTCGATGATGCGATCGTGGAGATCGAGAATATCGTGCGCCACATGCGTATGGGCAAAAGCGCGTATCAGGCATCTATCGACGCCGCCGACGAGATCGGCCTGGCCGTTCTCGCCACGACGATGGCGATCGTCGCGGTTTTCCTTCCGGTCGGGCTGATGCCCGGAATTTCGGGACAGTTCTTCAAGAATTTCGGCCTGACCGTCGTCATCGCGGTGTTGATGAGCCTGGCCGTGGCGCGGCTGCTCACGCCGATGATCGCGGCATATTTCCTGAAAGCCGACGGCCATCGCTCTCACGGCGAGGGGGCGATCATGAACGTGTATATGGTGGTGCTGCGCTGGACCTTGCGGCACCGCTGGTCGGCGGTGGTCGGCGGCGTGGGCGCGCTGGCGCTGACCGTGGTGTGTGCCGGCGCGTTGCCGATGACCTTTCAGCCCGATCAGGACAGCGATGCATCGACCGCGACGATCGAGATGGTGCCGGGTACCACGCTCGCGCAGACCGAGGCGGTGGTGAATCAGGTCGCGAGCCTGTTGCAGCGGCAACCCGACGTCGAGACGACGTATCAGCGTGCCAGCGTCGGCAGCGGCCGCGTGACCGCGATCTTCAAGGCAAAGAAGCTTCAGACCAGCAACGACTTCGAACGCGCGCTGGCCCCGCGTCTGGCGCAGATCGCCGATGCTCGCGTATCGTTCCGGTCGAACAATGGCGGCAATAGCGGCCGCGATCTGTCGATCACGCTCGCCGGGTCCGACCCCGAGGTGTTGCGCAAGACCGCGATCACGCTGGCCGAACAGATGTCGCATCTGTCGACGATAACCGCGCCGCGCCTTGTCGGTGACCTGCAACGGCCCGAAATCGTCATAAAACCGCATCTGGATCTTGCCGCCAGCATGGGCGTGACGACCGCCGCATTGTCGAACGCGATCCGCGTCGCGACGCTTGGCGATATCGACCAGAACAGCGCGAAATTCTCGCTGAGCGATCGTCAGGTCCCGATCCGGGTGGCGCTCGCCGAGAGCGCCCGTACGCAGTTCTCGACGATCCGCAACCTGCCCATCCAGACCGCCAGCGGTGGATCGGTGCCGCTCGGGCTCGTCGCCGATATCAGCTTCGGCGCGGGCGCGACCAAGATCGAGCGTGTCGCGCAGCAACGCAAGATCACGGTCGGTGCCGACCGGGCACCGGGTGTCGTCAGCAGCACCGCGATGGACCAGATAAACGCATTGCCAATCATGAAGTCGCTGCCGCTCGGCGTCGCCCAATTGACGCTGGGCCAGCAGAAGTTCGAGACCGAGATGATCAATAATTTCATCGCGGCGGTGGTGGCCGGCGTGCTGCTGGTGTTCGCCGTTCTGGTGCTGCTGTATCGACGCATCCTGGCGCCGTTCGTCAATCTCGGCTCTTTGATGCTCGCACCGCTGGGTGGCCTGATCGCATTGTGGATGACGGGCAATCCGATCTCGATGCCGGTGCTGATCGGCATGCTGATGCTGCTTGGCATCGTTGCCAAAAACTCGATCCTGTTGATCGATTTCGCGCTGGAAGAAATGTCGAAGGGCGTCGAGCCGTTCGCCGCGATCCTGGACGCCGGCCACAAACGCGCGCAACCGATCGTGATGACGACGGTGGCGATGGTCGCGGGGATGGTTCCGACGGCGCTTTCGCTCAGCGGGGACGGATCATGGCGCGCGCCGATGGGCATCACCGTGATCGGCGGATTGCTGCTCTCGACCGTGCTGACATTGGTCATCGTGCCGGCGAGCTTCAGCCTGGCGATGGGCATCGAGCGCTGGATCGGCCCGCGCCTCAGCCGTCGCCTGCTGACCTATCGTCCCGACGACGCCGCGCTCCCGGCTCCGGGGGGCGGCCCCGGTACTTTGATCATCTCGGGATGAAGCATGGCCGAGGAATGCCCCAGGATCCTGCGGACTAGATCGATTGTCATACCTCTGCGAGGGTACTGTCAGTCTGATGCGAACCACTCTCCAAACGATGCAGACCGGACTTTGACTGCATCCGCCTAGCTCGCGATGTTCCCCACTCAGCGAGCGCGACTGAGCGGCGTTCTTTGAAGGTTTGGCGATCGACGAGGTGGCGTTCGAGATTAAAGTGGTTGTTGACGTTCGCATGCACGCAGGCGGTATCCAAGCGGATGTCCGGAGTTGGGGAGCGGCAAGGGCGGTCCGAACGACCACCTATGGGCCTATAACCGCAATTTTTAAGCCTGAAGCCGAACCGAAACGACTTTCCATCATTCCATAATCGGATAGCCGACCTTCACCTGCGATACTGACGACAATATTCGTCAGTGCGACCATTCGGCATCTTGGCTACGGTTGCGGCTCGGAAAAATGCTGCGGGATGATTCGTAAAGTCATCATTAAATATTCCCGCTCGGCTGATGCCAGGCAAATAATCTCGCGGCACAGCCGTTGCAGATTTTCCCGGAATTCTAGGCACTTCTCAAATTTTCTGATGAAATGAAGACGCCCAGACCATGGATCATCAAATCCATAAATATCGGAACTTTCGGAGATAAATAAGCCGAAGTTCAAATACTTCCATTATGGTAGTAAATTGTTGCCTCTTCCGCCTTGCCTTTGCAACAATGATGATAAATTATAGAAGAGCTGATCGATTCGTTTATCGGTATTTGCAAATCGGGGGGCGGTCGGGCTTGGCGCGATGTGGTCACGGTCCATCTTCTTTGGCAGCGTATCGGTATTAGCCGCCACGATCGTATCGTCCTGCGTAAATGACGATCACCCGGCGAAGGCATCATATCAGGGCTGGTCGCCGGGCCAGCAGGACCGCTGGTATGCCGGCACGCAAGGCTCCCGGTTGATGCCACTCAGCTGGCTAAAGGCTCTGGAACAGGCCGGCAGCGAGAAGCCGTTTCTCGACGCGCAGCATATCGCCGGTTTTCGCCTGTTGCCGCGGCAGAACGCTTTGCCAGTGGGCTTCGCGATCGACGACAATGACGACACCGATCTCACCGTGTCGAAGCTGCGCTGGTTCGCGGGGCAGCAGGCGAAGGAACATTGGGTCGGGCTGAACTGCGCCGCCTGCCACACCGCGCATATCGATTATGGCGCCAAACAATTGCGGGTCGATGGCGGTCCGTCGCTGTTCGACTATCAATCGTTCGTCGAGGCGATCGATGCGGCGCTCAAGGCGACGCTGGCCAGCGCATCGGCACCGACGGCCGAGGGGCAGGCGAAATGGAATCGCTTCGCGACGGCGGTGTTTGCCTGCGCGGGTCGCGCGGACGGTTGCACCAGTCGTCCCGAAGGGTGGTCGCGCGATGACGCCGCCAATCGCGGGATGCTCGCGACCGAACTGGGCAAGCTCATCGCCTGGGAGGACCGGGTCGAGCACGTCAACAAAACCCCATTGCGCTATGGCTATGGCCGGGTCGATGCGTTCGGGCACATCTTCAACAAGGTCGCATTGTTCAACGGCGCGCCGAACCCGACGGTCAATCCCGCCGACGCACCGGTAAGCTACCCGTTCCTGTGGGACATCTATCGCCACGACAAATTACAGTGGAACGGGATCGTCCAGGCATCGCGGATCAGTCTGGGCGCGCGCGATCTCGATGTAGGCGCGCTGGGCCGCAATACGGGCGAGGTGATCGGGGTGTTCGGCGATGTCGCGGTCACGCCCAATGCGGGCCTGCGCGGCTACGCGTCCAGCGTCTGGGCAGACAATCTGGAGAATCTGGAACGCCAACTGATGTCGCTGAAGGCGCCATCCTGGCCGAAGGAGCTGTTCGGCCCGGTCGGCGGAGACACCGTGCAGGGGCGGCAGATCTTCGCGGACAAATGCGCCTCCTGCCACGCGCCGCAGCCGGGCACCGTGCCGTACAAGGTGCATATGGTGCCGCTGACGCCGACCGATCCGAACGGCACCGATCCGTGGATGGCCTGCAACGCGATCCGCTACACATCGGCACCGGGGCGGCTGGTCGGTACGCCGATCGCCTATCTCGGCAACGGCCCACGCTACAAAGCGGGCGAAGACGCGCCGATCGCAGACATGCTGACGACGACGGTGAAGGGTACGCTCGCCGGCAAGAAGGGTCAGATCATCGCCCAGGCCGGACGCATCTTTCTCGGCATAGACGGCCGGCCGCGCGTGGTCAGCGCGGAGGAAACGCCAGACGTGCGCGGGCTGATCCTCGCGGCCTGTTACGCGCAGCAGAGTCCGCTGATGGCGTACAAGGCCCGCCCGCTCGACGGCATCTGGGCGACCGCGCCGTATCTCCACAACGGATCGGTCGCCTCGCTCGATCAACTGCTGTTGTCACCGGCGAAGCGGCTGCGCAGTTTTCCGGTCGGCACGCGCCAATATGATCCGGTGAGGGTCGGTTATTCGATCGATCCGCAGGCGACGGGCAACACGTTCACCTACGACACGAGCAAGACCGGCAATTCCAATGCCGGCCACGATTACGGCGTCGGCACGCTGACGGAGCCGCAACGCCAGGCGCTGCTCGCCTATCTCAAGACGCTCTGAGCACGCTATCTTTCGACGGTCCGGGGGGAGACGGGACGATGACGAGCTATGGCGACCGGATCGACGCCGCCGCGCCGCCCGCGCGCTGGCCGCTGGTGCGGGGTTGGATCCGCGGCGAACCGCAGCCCTTCTTCGCGGAAATGCGGGAAAACCGCCCGATCCTCGTCCTGCCGGAACTGACGCTGGCGTTTCGCCATGCCGATTGCACGACGATCCTGCGCCGCCACGACGATTTCGGGGTCGATCTGTACGTGCCCAAGCAGGGCGATTACTTCATGGCGCAGGACGATACCGCCGATCACTGGCGCGACAAATCGATCATGCGCGCGATCCTCGATTTCGAACAGGTGCACGAAATCCGCGCATTCGTCGCCACGACGACCGCGGCGATCCTCGATGCGGCCAGGGGCACGATCGACCTGCCCCAGGCGCTCACCCGCGCGGTGCCGGTGGCGATGGTGCAGCGCTTCTTCGGGCTGGACGAGCATGATCCCGCCGACCTCATCGAATGGTCCTACTGGAACCAGCAGGACGCTTTCCACAATCAGCCGTTCGACGATGCGCCCGACGCCGACGTGATCGTCGCCGAACGCAAGAAGGCCAATATCCGCATGGCGCTCTATATCGGGCGGCTCGTCGCGGAGCGCTCGATCGCGGTGAAGATCGGCGCGGGTGGGCAGAATTCGATCTCGCGCCTGCTCCGGCTGAGTTTTTCGGGTGGCGTGAAGTTTCCGCTCAAGAAGGTATTGTTCAACGCCGGCGGGCTGCTGATCGGGTCGGTCGAGACGACCTCGCACTGCGTCAACAACGCGCTTGCCGAACTGTTCGCGCGGCCGGATGCGCTCGCCGCGGCGCAGGCGGCGGCGCGAACCGGCCCGCCCGAGACGATCGACGCCGTGGTGCTGGAGGCGCTGCGCTTCCGCCCGGCCTTCCCGTATTTTTTCCGCACCTGCCACCGCGCGACCGAATTGGCGGGCGCTACGCCATTCGCCGCAACGGTTCGGCCGGGAACGACGGTGCTGGCGGTGACGCAGAGCGCGATGGCCGATCCGGCGGGCTTCCCCGATCCAAACCACTTCGATCCCACCCGATCGCAGGCGGACAATTTTACGCTGGGCCAGGGCCATCACGAGTGCCTCGGCCGGGCGATCGCGCGGCCGATGCTGGGCGAGATCGTCCGCCAGCTGCTGTTGCGGCCGGGGCTGCACGCCACCGGGCCGCTGCAACGCACGCGCCAGGTTCCCGAACATTTCCCGGTGGCATGGCAAGCCTGACATGTGGACGCCGGCGGACATCGCGCAGGCGATCGAGGACCACGCCCAGGCGGCGGCCGACGCGCTGGCCGCGTTGCAGCTCGACGATGCCGGCCCGCCGCTCGATCCCGCCGCGCTCGACAAGGTGGCGGAGATGTTCGGGCGTGCCAGAGGCGAATTCTGGGTCGAACAGATCATTGGACGCGGCGGGCTTGCCGGGTTCGCGGCGGCTTTGGCGGCGCAAGGCGTTGCCATCGATTTCGGCGCGGTCGATCTGGGGGCGACCAATCTCGATTCGGCCCGGCTTGCCGCGTTCGTCCCCGATGCGCAGCGCTTCCGCTGCCGCATCCTGCGCGGTCGGCAGGTGACCGGCTCCGGCACGCTCGTCGGGCCGACGACGGTGCTGACCGCCTGGCATGTCGTCGCGGCACTTGCGCCGGATCTCGATCAGGAGCCATGGCCGACGGTGAACGTGCTGCTGTCCGACGGCAGGACCATTCCGGCTTATGTACCGCCGCAATTCGCATCGGCCTGTTCGGCGGGCGAATATGCGGGGCATATACCGGCGAACGACGACGAGGTCGCCGACCGGCACGACGTGGCGGTGCTGCGGCTCGAACGCCCGGCGGGTGCGCTGCTCGGTACGGCATCGCTGCCGGAAACGCCGGCCGCGTACAAGGCAAACGCGGCGCTGCTGCTCGTCCATTATCCCGAGGGCGGCGATCACGGCATCGGGATTGGCGCGATGACCCGTATCCGCAAGCTGAACGCGCGCTGGTCGCATACGGTCGGGGCGCGCGGCGGGTCTTCGGGCGGTGGCTGTTTCGACTCGAGCTTCACCCTTGCCGGAATTCATCAGGGCAAGGACGAACAGATGCAGGGCCGGCTCGTCCCCACTGCCCGTTTCCATGCGCAATTGCGGGCGCTGGTCGATGCCGACGAGGCACCGCCCCGGATGTGGTCGCTCGACGGCACGCCCGATGGCGATCTGGTGATCGGCCGGCAGGATTTCTTCTCCGGTTTCGCCGCCGCACGCCACGAGGGCGGGCGCGTACGCGGCATCCGGGTGAAGCGCGCCGACGCCGCGGCGGGTCTGGGCGGGTTGGGCTTCACCTTCCGGATGCTGGAACGGCTGGTGGCGCGCAATCCGGAAACCCGGCACTGCCGGATCAGCTTCGAAGCGCTGGTCCCCGATCTTGCCGACGAGATCGCCCGCCGCGTCACCGATGCCGGTATTGCCATACCCCCGATGCCGCCCGCTGCCGGGGTTGCCGCCGGCGAGACCGCGAGCGAAGCGGTGGGCGCCGATCGGGGCCGCCGCGTCGCCGAGGCGATCGATCGCGGCGCGGGCGACCGCGGTATACAGCTCTGGCTGTTCATCGATCATCCGCAGGTCGCGTTCGGCGATGAAATCCGTGCCGCGCTGGAGGCGTTTGTCGATCAGGCGCTGCGCCTGCCCCGGCTCCGCCTGGTGATCGCGGGATACGAAGCGGTAGCGATGCCGGGGCTCGAATTCGAAGCGCCGCCTTTCGCCATCGATCGAGGTGCGCCCGGGCTGATGCTGGATATCGTGTCGGGCTTCGGCGAAAGCGACGTCCGCCTGTTCCTGATGGATGCGGCGAAGGCGGCCGGGCGGACGCCGTCGCCGGAACGATTCGACGAATTGATCGCCGAGGGGCTGGCAGCACTGGAGAACGTCAACGGCGTCTATGCCCCCTGGCTGGCGGGCGAGGTAGCGACGCGATTACGCCCGGCGGTGAAGGCGATGTTCGCATGATCAGCGCCGCCGATCCCGGGCTGATCGCGGATGCCAAGCAGTTCGCGGCGCTGTCGGCGGTTTACGATCCCGTCGCCGCTCTGCCCCGGGCGGTGCGGGACGATCCCGCCCAGGCGGCGCTCGTCGCCTCGGCGCTGGCGCTGGCGAGCGATACCAATCCCGATCAGGGGCGTGGCTGGCTGTTGCGATCGACCGAGCGACGCTATGTCTTGGGGGCGCTCCGACAGGATGACCGGCTCGCCGCCGCGGTGGCCGAGCGTCGGCGAGGCCCGCTCGACGCAGCCACCACCGACCTGCTCGATGCGCTGGACGGCAGGGGTCTGTTCGCGCCCGGCCCTCTCACCGAAGCGATCGCGGATCCCGACGCGACGATGGCGACGATCGAGCGGATCGTCACCGCGCTCGACCGCACCGATGCAGCGGCGCCCGGCGCCACCAGCCTCAAGGTGGCGCGGATCCGTCTCGCCGAACTCACCGAGGCGGCACGGCGCGCCAGCGTGGTCGCGCGCGGCTTTTTCGGGCGTGACAGCGAGCGGGCGACGATCGCCGACTGGCTCGACCGGCCGGTACTCGCACCGCCGGCCCGCGCGGCATTGGTCACCGGATCGCCCGGGATCGGCAAGTCGGCGCTGCTCGACGCGATGACGGCGGTGGCGGTGGAGCGGCACGGGGCGATCGTCGTCCGGCTGGATTTCGACCGTGCCGGGCTCGACATCCTCGACCTGCGCGGGCTGACGATGGAAGTCGCGCGTCAACTCGTCGAACGGATCGGGGCAGGAGCCGAGAGCCTGCTCGATATCCGCCTGGCCGCCGCGAGCGTCGGTGGAACCTCGTCGCAATACGAAGGCTCCGCGCGCGCGTCGGTGCCGGCCGAACTCGCCGCCGCGATCGGCGCTGCGGTGACGGCGGCAAAGCGCCCGGTGCTGCTCGTCCTCGATACGCTGGAGGTGCTGCGCGCACGCGGTGAGCGCCATGTCGCGCTGCTGTTCGACTGGATCGACAGGCTCGTCGCCGATGGCATGGCGCCACTGTCGATTCTGACGGCCGGGCGGGGGGAGGTGTTCGATACCTGTCCCCAGCGGAGTGGCCCCTGGATCGCGCTGGGCGGGCTGGATGACGCCGCGGCGGCGATGCTGCTCGATCGTCTGGACGTGCCGACGGCGGCACGATCGACCGTGCTGGAGATCGCCGATGGCTGTCCGCTGGTGATGCGGCTCGCCGCGCGGGTGGTGAAGGAACACGGCACGATCCCGCTGCCCCGCCGCAAACTGGACGGGGACGTGACGGCGGCTTTCCTCTACCGCTTCCTGCTGTCGCGGATCGTCGATCCCGATCTGCGTCGACTGGCTCATCCCGGCCTCATCGCCCGACGGCTGAGCGCGGATTTCCTGCACGAAGTGCTGGCACCGCAACTCGGACTGAAGGGTCTGACGGAGGCGCGTGCACAGGCGCTGTTCGATGCGCTCGCCGCCGAACACTGGCTGGTCGAGCGCGATCCGGCAGATCCGCTGTTCGTGCGTCATCGCGGCGACATGCGCGCTTTGTTGCTTCCCCTGCTCTACCGCAGCCGGCCGGCGCAATGCGCGCGGATCAACACCGCGGCGACGCGCTGGTTCGGGCGGCGCGACGATGCCGCCGCCCAGATCGACGCGGCTTATCACAGCCTGCAATTGATGCGCTCGCGATCCCGCGCGCCGATGATCGATGGCGGAATCGCACTGCAACTCGATCCCGCCGCGATCGACGAATTGCCCCCGGAGGCGCGGGCGGTCGTCGAGCGCGCACGCGGGGAGCGTACGGCATCTTTCCGGAGCGATTCCGACGTTCAGCCCCCGCCGGGCGACGACGAAGCGGTCGAGATCCACCAGCACCTCGTCGATGCCGGCGACTGGGAAGAAGGACGCTATGTCGTCGAACAGATCGAACGTGGCGGCCTCGATTCACGCGGCGTCGTCGCGGATGCGGTGCGGACATTCCACTGGCGCGCCGGGCATTGGGACGCGGCCTACCACCTCCTCGCCGATCGCGACCGTCTCGGCGCCGGCGATCACGATTTGCCGGACCTGCCATCGCATCTCGCGCTGGCCCGGCTGGAGATGCGCGCGGAGTTCGCCCCGCGTTTCACGATCGATCCGATCTTCGAAGATCGGCTGTTCGAAATAGCCGACACGGTCCGGGCGCCGGGTGCGCTATCTCGCTTTGGCGCACTGGGCTTCATGCTTGCGGCACGACGCGGTCGCGATACCCGGGAATGGGGCAAGGACGGCGATCCGGTGGACGCGGCGCTGGCGCTGTGGACGGGTGTTCGCGGGCCGGCGCTGGACTTCGCGTTCGGTCGCGCGCGCGATCGCCTACGCGCGCGCGGTCTGTCCTCGGCAGATCTGGGATGGGACAATCCACAGCTCCTGGCGACGTTGACGCCCTATGCGATCTTCGCGGCCAATCTGACGACGCAGCAACCGCATAACCGGCTGGAAGCGGCGGCGCGCGATACCGAGCTCCGCCTCGCCCGCGCCGGCGCATTATTGGGCGATGCCGGCCTTTCGGCATCCTCGTCGAATCCGGTCGCCGGTCTTGCCGATCTCGGCCTGTTCGCCGAATGGGCCGGCGTCGCCGCGATGACCGCTGCCGATCCCGACCTGCGCCGGATCGCGCGCGCCGCTGAGCGCTGGCGCCGGACGGTCGCGGGAGACTGGACCTATGGCCGCGCGCCGCGCGCCTGGCGGCGCGGGGCACCGGTCGATCGGACGCTGGCCACCCGGCTTTCGGGGCTGGCCGACGCACGGGCACCTCGCGCCGCGGCCTTGGCCCAGCTGGCCGTGTGGGCACCCGATGAGGACGGAGAGCGCCTGTGGCAGGCCCTGCGGCGACGCTTCGCTGCGAGCCTGACGCAGGCGACGACGATCGCCGATCCGTTGCAGCGCGCGGTGCTGCTGCGTCGCCGCCTGCCATCCGCGTGCGTGCCCGCCGCCACGATTCTTATTGCCGATCAACCGGGAGAGATATGATGCCGCAGGACGACAACGAACGCCGCGCTTCGCTGGAAGGGCGTCTGGCCGCCAATCCGAGGCTGGCCGAGGCGGTCCGGCAGCGTATCGCCGAAGGGCGGCTGCCGCCGGCCTTTAGAACCGCATTGTGCGAACAGGCGGAACCGACCGCCGGCACCGGATCATCCCCCTTGGAAGAAATTGCGCACCACCCGGCGGGCTTGCCGCTGCTGGAGGCCATCGTCCGGCTCACCGGCCGGCCGCCGATGCTAGTCTGCGACGACAAGGTGGTGATGGAACCGCTGCCGGATTTCCCGGTCGGCACCGATCTGAAGATCCGCGCGCTGGAGAAATGGATTCCCTCGGTCGGGCGCGTCGAATTCCTCAACGCGAACAGCAACTGGGGCGGCACGGGCAGCGTCGTCGCAACCCGTGGAACCGATCTGCTGGTGATGACCAACCGCCATGTCGCAAAGCTGGTCGCAAAGCGGCAATATGACGGCAGCGGCGTGTTCGTGCGCAATGCCGCCGGCATCCGCTGCGGCGCCGAGATCGACTTCCGCGAGGAGGCGACGAGCATCCCCGGCGATCGTAGCCGCACCGTCGCGGTCGCGGCGATCGACTATCTTGCCGACGATCTCGCGGCGGATGTCGCTTTGCTCCGGATCGCGCCGGGGGCGTTCCCGCTGCCCAGCGTGATCGGTCTGGCCGATACCGAGGCGGCGTTCGGCGATCTCGTCGCGCTGATCGGCTATCCCGCCTTCGATCCGCGCAACGATGCCGATGCGCAGGCGCGCTATTTCCACGACGTCTACGACGTGAAGCGATTCGCGCCGGGCCAAGTGATGCAGGCGCTGACCGGCACGGCCACGCTCCAGCACGATTGCACCAGCCTCGGCGGCAATTCCGGGTCGCCACTGGTCGATCTGAACACCGGCCGGATCGTCGGGCTGCATTTCTCGGGCCAATATGGCGTCGGCAACAGCGCGGTCGGGGTCGGGACGATCAAGGCATTGTTGGCCGGGGCGTTTCCGATCGTCGCCGTGCCGGGAAGCGTTGCGGGAACCGAAGGGCTGGCCGATGGCGTCCACGCCGCCGATCATTTCAAAGGGCGCGCCGGCTTCGCCACGCACTTTCTGGGGAAGGGCGCGGTCGAGACGCCATGGCCGGAATTACCCGCACCGCTGGCTGCGGCACTGGCGGCACCCTCGGACGGTCCCGTCGAGCCGGGCGAATTGCGCTATACGCATTTCGGCGTGAAATATTCGGCGGCGGAGAAACTGCCGCTGATGACCGCGGTCAATCTCGATGGCGTGCGGGCGGTGCGGATCAAGCGCAGCGCGGACAAATGGTTCGTCGACATGCGGATCGCGCCATCGGTCCAGCTTGGTGCAAAGAACTTCGTCGATGCCGAAATCGATCGCGGCCATATGGTCCGCCGCGAGGATCCCAATTGGGGCGACCCGCAAGAGGCCGAACAGGCGAATTTCGATACGTTCCACTACGTCAATGCCTGCGCTCAGCATGCGCGCCTGAACCAGGGCAAGACGCTGTGGCAGGGGCTGGAGAATTACATCCTCGACAGCGCCCGTACCGCCGGTTTTCAGGCCTGCGTCTTCACCGGACCGGTGCTCGGTGAAGACGATCCGATCATCGATGGCGCCCGCGTGCCGCTCGAATTCTGGAAACTCGTCGCGACGCTCGATGCCGATGGCAAGGCATTGCGCGCGACCGCCTATCTGCTCAGCCAGGGCCAGTTGATCCGCGACCTGATGGAGAAGCGCCGCCTGACCGAATCGGTCGAGGGCGTGACCTTGGGCGCCTATCGCACCTTCCAGATCGCGATCGCCGATCTCGCCGCCGCAACGGGGTATGGCTTCAACGCCTATCTCGCCGCCGACCCGCTGCGCCGGACCGACGAAAGCGTCGCCGGCGCCGACGATGGGCCACGCTTCATCGCGCTGGAAACGCCGGCGGACATCGTCTTGTAGCACTACGAAAGGGGAAATATCATGTCGCTGAGAATCGTCGCAAAGACCAACGACGAAGGCGTTGCCGGCCCTGTTGGCGACGAGTGGAGTACCAGAATCGCCAAGCTCATCCCGGCCGAGGCGCTGGGGCTGTACGGATCCGCCGTCGCACTGGTGCCGGACACGCCGTACCGGGCGGCAGCCTTGTGGGTGATAGTCGCCGTCTGCGTCGCCCTCACCGCGATCGTCCGCTACCGCGCTACCCGCGATCCGAACACCGGTAAGCCGCAGGTCGCGGCGATCGGTATAGCGCTCGTCTCGTTCCTGATCTGGCTCGCCGCTTTGGGCGGGACCGCATCCGGCGCGATGACGGTATCGCCGATCGTCCTGCCCGCCGGCCTTGGCTTCGCAGGGTCTCTGGCGGCGTTGCTCTGGGGAACGATGGTGCCATACTTCTACGAAGGTAATAGCTGAATTATGATGCAGATGGCGTTTGAACGATGCTGTCAGTCTGATGCAAACCGCTCTCCACTCGATGCAAGGCGCCTTCGAACGCCGCGGCCTAGCTCGCGATTTTGCTTCACTCAGCCAGTGCGGCTGCGCGGCGTTCCTTGTAGGTCTGGCGGTCGACGCGGTTGTCTGCGTTTTTGAGTTCATTCATTGCCGCACCGTAGCTGCTCAGACCAAGCCCCCGTATGTTGTTCGGACAGCATGCTTGGTCGGGGCGCTCCGTTGAAGAACTTGTCCCATATGGCTTCCTTCCATTCCAACGAAAGGATCGCACCATCAAACCGTGGGATCGAACAGGTGGCGACACGATGCCAGCCGTTTAACGATCGGCTTATGCAAAGATATCGGTGAGCCGATCGGTGTCGGGGCCGTCCTTCCAGTGGCGCAGTTCCACGAACAGGGAGGCACCCATAGTCGTGAGCCAGGTGATCATAACCGCCGTGACCAGCGCCTGCAGGAGTTGAAGGAAGATGGATGGCGTCGATACCGGCATTTCGGCCCCACCCATGATGGCACCGAAAGAGCCATATCCTGCCACGCTGATGACGCCGATCAGAATGGTAACCAGGATGTAGATCACGAACATCAGCAAAAGAATGCCGAATATCTTCCAGCGCGCGCCCTTCGTCAGTGCGCGGCTACGCGAGAAGGCACCGAATATACCGGTTCTTTCCGCGACGATGGCAGGCAGAGTTACCGACCACATCACCGCGAGCATGATCCCCGGCACCAAGAGGAGAATAGAACCGATCCACACGCCGATCACGAACAGCAGATAAACCGCGAGAAGCGGAAGACAGCGCAGAACACCGACACGGAGCATCTCGCCGATGTCCGCCTTTCGGCCTTGATCATGTGCGACCGTCGCCTGAACCAGTGCTCCACTAGCGACCAGCCACAACAGCCCGATCACCAGAAAATATGCCGCCACCGCAGCATAAATTCCATTTCGGAGATCCGCATACATAACGGCGCGCGACGTGACCTGCTGAAACAGCAATTGCGGTAAGGCCATCAGGACCAAGCTGGTACCGAGCGTCGCGACGGGATTGGACTTGATGACATCAATGCCGCGCCCGAACACGCTCCCCACCGATATTTCGCGTTCAGTTTCACCGTTTGCTCTGCTTGCCATTTCACGCCCCCAAGACCTGTCGACAATGGTGCCGGGCGAACATGATACTGTCCAGCCTGATCTTCGAATGCCGAATTGCGGATTGCGCCAAGCCTCGATCAGGGTAAGCTTCAACTGGATGCGGTGCCGTCGGCGCTGGGGAGGGCATCATCGGGGCAGTAGTAAACGATCCGGCCGTCACCGACGGGCTTGCTGCGGCGCACGCTGCGCTCAGGGCCGATCCATCCATCCAGTTTGCGCTCAAAAGCTCGCCACCGCCGCCCGAGCCGCCGGAATGGCTGAAAACGCTCGGCCGCTGGCTTGTGGACGTGTTCAGGCCGATCGGAAGATTTCTGCGCTGGCTGACCAGCCTCATGCCGGACGCGCCTTATGCCCGCATTCTGATGTGGAGCATGCTCGCGATTGTGGCGGCTGCGTTGATCTGGATGATAGTGGAGCGCATCCGGTCCGGGGAATGGCGGCTGCCGGCGCGGCGGCGACGCCCTGTCGAGCTCGTTTCGCCCGAGGCGGAAAGCTGGGTGCCCGATGTCGCTCCGGCGCGGGCATGGCTGCGCGAGGCCGACCGGCTGGCCGCCGAAGAGCGTTATGCCGAAGCCATACATTACCTTCTGTTCCATTCGATCGACGATATCGCCCGTCGTCGTCCGCAATTGCGGCGACCATCGATGACCAGCCGGGAACTTGCATCGGCAACGCTGCTTCCCGCCGGCGTACGACCGTTGTTCGCGCGCATCGCCGCGCTGGTCGAACGCAATTTGTTCGGTGGCCGCCCGGTCGCCAGCGACGATTGGCAGGACGCGCGCGCCGCCTATGCCGATCTGGCACTGCCGCAGAAGTGGCGATCATGAGCGAGGTTGCGATCGGACGCGCGAATGGTCGCGAACCGACCGGTGCATTTTCACCGCTGACGATCGCCTTGCTGCTGATCATCGGCCTGCTGGGTTTCGCCGGTTCGCTGCTGCTGGGTGCCTATGCGCCCGATCTGAAGTCCGGACGCAATGCTGGCGCGCATGCGATGTCCAACGCCGCGACCGGTTACGCCGGCATCGTCGAGCTGGCCCGCGCAACCGGACGCAAGCCACGCATTCTGCGAGCGGAGGCGAGTTGGGGAACCGAAGATCTGGTCGTCGCCACGCCTGAGCATGGCACAGTCGACATGAGCAAGTTCATGGCGACACGCCAGGCCCGTGCCACGCTGATCGTTCTGCCGAAATGGGCGACCGTGGCAGACGCCGACGTGCAGGGCTGGATCAATATCGTCGGTCTTCTGCCTCCGGCCGATCCAGCCGGTATGCTGGCGCCTCAGACCGTGATGAAGGTAGAACAACGGCCGAGTGGGGGTCGCCTGATGCATCCCGTGCGCTGGGCACCGCAATCGCTTGCGGTCGCGGCACCGCGTCCCTTGCAAACAATCACCTCGGATGCACTGACGCCGCTGTTGACCGACGATACCGGTCGGATCGTGCTGGGCCAGATCAAGGGCACCTCCACCTATGTGCTGGCCGATCCCGATCTGTTGAACAATCACGGCATCCGGCGGCTCGATCGCGCACGCGCGGCGCTGGATCTCCTGGATTTCGTCAATTCGACCGGCGCGCAGGGTATCGCATTCGATGTGACGCTGAACGGTCTGGCGCGCGGACAAAGCCCTTTGAAACTCGCATTCGAGCCTCCGTTTCTGGCGATGACGCTGGCCCTCGTACTGGCGCTGGCGCTGACCGGATGGCAGGCGCTGGTACGCTTCGGCGCGCCACAACCCCGACCGCGCGCGATCGCGTTCGGCAAGATCGCGTTGATCGACAATAGTGCGATGCTGGTTCGTAAAGCTGGCCGCGAAGGGGCGTTGGGGACGCGTTACGCCGCGCTGATCCGGGAGCAATCGCGGCTGATCTTCGGCGTACCGGCGGGGCTGCCCGACGATGCGGCCGACCGCTACCTCGACCGATTGCACGGATCGGGACCGTTCACCGCGCTGGTCGCGGTGGCGGAACGAACTGAACATCGCGCAGACATGCTCGAAGCCGCGCAGGCGCTGCATCAATGGCAACAGGAGAAGACACGGTGACGGTAGACGAGGTTCAGGCGCTGGGGCAGACGATCCGCACGGAAATCGGCAAGTCCGTGGTCGGCCACGACGCAACCGTGGACCTGTTGCTGGTGGCGCTTTTCGCGGGTGGCCATATCCTGCTCGAAGGACCGCCCGGCACGGCCAAGACGCTGATCGCGCACAGCTTCGCCCAGACGATCGGGCTGGAATTCGGGCGAATTCAATTCACGCCCGATTTGATGCCCGGCGATATCATTGGCGCGAATCTCTTCAACTTCCAGACATCGACCTTCACCCTGACCCGTGGGCCGATCTTCACCGAGCTGTTGCTGGCCGACGAGATCAACCGAACCTCGCCCAAGACGCAAGCGGCCTTGCTGGAGGCCATGCAGGAACGAACGGTAACGATAGACGGTAAAAGCCTGCCGCTCAGCAACCGTTTCATGGTCGTCGCCACCCAGAACCCGATCGAGCAGCAGGGCGTCTACCCCCTGCCCGAGGCACAACTGGACCGGTTCCTGTTCAAACAGGAGGTATCATATCCGACGGCGGAGCAGGAACGGCGCATCGTGGCCGAGCATGGCGCACGGCAAACCGCGATGTCGCCGGCGGATTGGGGCGTGGAGCGGTGCGCCGACGCAGCGACCATCGACGCGGCGGTGGCGACGGTGGCTGGCGTACGATTGGTGGACGAGGTGACCGATTACATCGTCGCACTGATCCGGGGCACGCGCGCTATCGCCGATCTGGAAAGCGGCGCGTCGCCGAGGGCCGGTGCGATGCTCGCAGGTGCCGCCCGCGCGCGCGCCGCGCTCGACGGGCGCGATTTCGTCATCCCCGATGACGTGAAGACGCTGGCGCCGCCGTTGCTGCGTCACCGGCTGATCCTGTCGCCCGCGGCCGAAATCAGCGGGCGGGCGATCGAGGACGTCGTGGCGCAGATCATCGACACGATCGAGGCACCGCGTTGATCTATCCGACCCGCCTGGCGGTGTTGGCAGCGGTGATCGGCGCACCGATCGCGTTGCTGGTCGCCATGCTGTTTCCCGGTAGCTGGTATGCGGCGCTCAGCTGGCCGCTTGCGGTGCTCGTGCTGGTGCTGGCGGATGCGCTGCTGAGCCGGGCACGGGCGACCGCGACGCTGACCTTGCCGCCATCGACGTACATCGGCGTACCGCTGGTCGTGCCGATCGCGATTACGATCACCGGGCAGCGCACGGGCAAGACCGCGCAAGTGGCGTTGGCACCAGATCCACTGGTGACGATGGATGACGACGGCAGACTTGCCATCCCGCTTCTCGAAGGAAACGGGACCGGGGCGATGATGCTGACGCCGATCCGGCGCGGCACCGCCCGGTTCGAAACGATCTGGGTACGCTGGACCGGACCGTTAGGCCTGGCATGGCGGCAGGCGCGGATCGAGGCGAAGCGCACACTGCCGATCCTGCCCGACGTTGATACGGTTCGCAGACGCGGCGCGCAGATTTTCCAGCGCCATGCCGTACAGGGTTTGTTGGCGCAGAGCGATCGCGGCAACGGCACCGACTTCGACACGCTGGTGGAATATCGATCGGGGATGGATCGGCGCGCGATCGACTGGAAGCAATCCGCTCGACACCTGAATTTGTACGCAAAGGAATATCGCACCGAACGCAACAGTCAGATCGTCTTCGCGATCGATGCGGGACGGCAGATGTCGGAACCGGTCGGCGGGATCCCGCGGATCGACCGTGCCGTATCGGCAGCGCTGCTGACGGGATGGCTGGCGCTGAAGCTTGGGGATCGCGTCGCGCTCAATGCGTTCGATTCGCAGCCTCGTATCGCCAGCGGTTTCATCAGTGGCGCGCGCGCGTTTCCGGAACTTCACCATCTCGCAGCAGGCATCGACTATAGCGGCGAGGAAACGAACTACACCTTCGCGCTGACGATGTTGGGGGCCCGCCTGACGCGGCGATCGATGATCGTGCTGTTCACCGAATTTACCGATCCCACGTCCGCCGATTTCATGGTGCGATCGGTGGGACGGCTGCTCAAGACGCACCTCGTTCTGATCGTCGTGCTGCGCGATGAGGAACTGGAAACGATCGCCGATCGCGCGCCCGAAAGCGCTGCCGATGTCACGCGCGCGGTAACCGCCGCGGCGTTGCTGCGGGACCGGCGGCTGGTGCTGCTGCGGTTGAGGCATCTGGGCGTTCATGTCATCGAGAGCGCGTACGACCAGGTCGCCGAGCAGCTGGTCGAGGGTTATGTCGATCTCAAACGCCGGAGCCTGTTGTGAGCGCGTTCGTCGAAATTTCCCCACCTTTGCTCAACGCCAGTCGATTCCGTGCGGCGCATGCGGCGGAGTGGGAGCGTCTGGAGACGTTGATCGGGCGGATCGAGAAGCGATCGGTGCGCATATTGTCGGACGACGATCTGCTCGCCCTCCCCCTGCTATACCGCGCGACCCTGTCGTCGCTGTCGGTGGCGCGCGAAACGTCGCTGGATCGCGCGTTGGTCACGTATCTGGAGCAATTGTGCGCGCGGGCTTATTTTCAGATCTACGGCGTTTCGGATTCGGCCTGGCGCGATCTCGCGCGATTTTTCAGGCGGGGCTGGCCGGATGCGGTGGCAGGGCTGTGGCGCGAGACCCTGGTGATGGCGTTCCTGACCATCGCGGGGGCGATTGCGGCCTATATGCTCGTGCGGGCGGATCCGTCATGGTATTACGGCATCATGCCCGATGGTCTCGCGAACGGACGCGATCCAAGCGCATCGGCGGCGTCGCTGCGCGCGACCCTGTATACCAGCAAGGAGGATGGGCTGGGCGTCTTCGCCAGCTTCCTGTTCGGCCATAATGCGCAGATCGCGATCTTCGCCTTTGCGCTGGGGTTTGCCTTCGTGGTGCCGACCGCATTGCTGGTGCTGTATAACGGGATGATGCTGGGTGCGATGGTGGCGGTGTTCGCCGACAAGGGCCTCGGCCTGAACTTCCTCGCTTGGCTGGGCATCCACGGCACCACCGAATTGTTCGCGATCATCATCGCCGGCGCGGCGGGCATGCGGATCGGCACCGCGATCGCCTTTCCCGGGCGGCAGGAACGGATGGTCGCGGTGGTCGCGGCTGGACGTACCGCGGCGGTCGCGATCGCCGGTGTCGTGCTCATGCTGGCGGTGGCAGCCATCCTGGAGGGTGTCGGTCGCCAGGTGGTGGACACCGACGGCGCGCGACTGGCGATCGGCGCGGCGATGCTTACCGGGTGGCTCATCTATTATTACTGGATCGGGGGGCGGCATGCGTTCTGGTCGCAAGACTGATGCACCACGAACGTTGCGTCGAACGTTCGTAACGCCGGAGGGCGTCGATCTGCAGCTCGAGCTGGGCGGGGCCGGCACCCGCGCAGCGGCGTTTCTGATCGACGTTACCATCATGCTCATCGTGCTGGTCGTCACATCGATCCTGCTCGTCTATCTGGACAGTTCCACAGGGTCCGACATCGCCAAGATCCTGTGGCTGATCGGCGCGTTCCTGTTGCGCAACGGTTGGTTCGTCCTGTTCGAGATGGGCGGGCGTGGGGCGACGCCGGGCAAGCGGCTGATGGGATTGCGCGTGGTGGCGCGCGATGGCGCACGGCTGACGGCGGGGGCCGTGCTGGCGCGCAATGCAATGCGCGAAATCGAGGTGTTCCTGCCGTTATCGTTCTTGGGCGCGCAGGCGGCGGCGGGAACGGCGGATGCCTTCCTGACGATCTTTGCGCTGTTGTGGAGCGGCATCTTCCTGTTCTTTCCGCTCTTCAACCGGGACCGGTTGCGGGTCGGCGATATCGTCGCGGGAACGTGGGTGGTGCAGACGGTGGTCCGAATGCTCGCGCCCGAGTTGACGGTACAGGCCGACCGGCCTCGTCGCGTATTCACCGACGCCGCGCTTTCACTGTACGGTGTGTACGAATTGCAGGCGCTTGAAGACGTGCTGCGCGGTGGCGACACCGAGGCCATGAGCGCGGTTGCAGCCACGATCCGGCGCAAGGCCGGCTTGGTCGACAATGACAGGGACGAAGCCTTTCTCACCGATTATTACATGGCATTATGCGCGCGGCTCGAGAAAGGTCTGCTAGTCGGTCGTCGACAGCTCGACAAGTTCGGCACCGTCCCGGCATCTTCCACCGCGACGGATCGGATAGCTGCACGATGAGGTGGGTTTAGGCTCAGGACTCGTTGATCAGAGCCAGAAGATGACGGTTGCGGCGAGCGCGATGGCTGAGAAGAAGACGGTTGGGCATCGATCATAGCGTGTGGCGACACGGCGCCAGTCCTTCA
>NZ_JAXOJL010000007.1:232500-248660 GCF_036663755.1 Parasphingomonas caseinilytica | reverse complement strand
CCCGCCGGCTGAAGACGCTTAGCGGGCTCACACCCTACGAATACATCGCCAAGATCTGGACGTCAGAGCCAGACCGGTTCATCGTCAATCCGATCCACCAGATGCCGGGACTAAACACCTAGGATAGGCTTGATGTGGTGCTCGATATCCGACCGGGCGGATGCGATCGAGCTAAGCTTGCGCGTGATCAGCCCCTCCGTGAGATACAGATCGCACAGTGTAGCGACGGAAATCTCGGCACGGTCGTCGATCTTGTATTGCTGAGGATCGGCGCCGTCCGCGACCTGCCCCAGCAGCCGTTTGGCTTCCTGGCGGGCTGTTTCCGGTGTCCACGGCGACCCGTTGACGCCGATCTTGTACCGACGCTGCCGCCCCTCGAAGCGATATTGGAGAACGTAGCTGATCCGGCCGGCAGGCGAGATCCGCACGCCGAAACCAAGGATGTCGAGATCCCAGATCATACGGTCGTTGCCGTCTGCTGCCAGACCGTCCACGAGCCTCTTGTTGATCCGCTGGCGGGCCGTCGCCATGCCGCTTTTCTCCATCGCCGGGCTGCCCAGAGTTCCAGAACTGGAAGCGTACTGGAAGCAGTTGGAAGCAAATTGCCGGTTAGAGCCTCGTATAGCGTTCGGTGTAAGTCAATGTTAATTAGTCATAATCGTAGAATTGAAAACTGTGGAGTAGGCCAGTTCGTCCGTTGGTAAGGCTGAGGTCGTGAGTTCAATCCTCACCGGCAGCACCATTTTCTAACTTAAGATCAGTCGTTCCGATTTCCCCACTCGGGGGTCGTGATGATTGTCGTCAACCGGCTGTCACGGGCAGGCCGGGCGTCGGTGTGCGCATTCGGCGGTAACGCCTGCCGGGCCTGATCTACTTTTTCGACAGTCGAAACGATCCCGCCAACGAGCGCCTGCATCGACGACTGTGTCCGTCGCGGCCAGCCCGATGTCGTTTTGCCAAGATGCAAATCTCAGCCAAAATTGCTACTTGCCATAACAATACGTCAAGCATACAATACTCCAAAGGCGAAAAACGCCGATGACGATTTGGGGAGGGCTGCATGCCGCATGAGGACGCCGAGATTGGCGAGGTTGCGCGGCACATCGGCTATCAACTGCGCCGCGCCGATATGCTGTCGATGGAAGCCCTTCACGAAGAAATGGCGAAGCTCGGCGTCCGTCCGGGACGGGCCACTGCGCTCATCTTCATCGATCTCCACCCCGGCTGCGATCAGACCGAACTCGGCCAGGTGCTGGGGATCAATCGCGCAAGTACGATGGTCGCCGTCAACGGCCTGGTCGCGCTGGGGGCGGTCGAGCGTCGGCCCGGTCGCGACCGGCGCAGCAACGCCCTGCACCTGACCGCTGCCGGACAGCGTCTGCGCACCGAGATCGCCCAGTTGATCGCCGACCACGAGGCCGAGTTCTTCGACCCGCTGACACCGGACGAGCGGGCGGAACTGTTCCGCCTGCTGGTCAAGGTGCGCGCTGCCCACAGCACGAACGTTCCGCGCGTCACGCCAACAACACAAGCGATACTGAGGAGGGTGAAATGAGGGGTCTACTGTTAAGCGGCGCAGCCGTGATCACGATGGTATATGGCGGCGTCGCGCATGCGCAGGACGCAACGCCGGCCGCGGCGGAAAATGCTGCGGCGACCGAAGGCAACGAGATTCTGGTGACCGCGCGCCGCACGTCGGAACGCCTGCAGGACGTGCCCGTCGCCGTCACCGCCTTCGGTGGCGCGGCGCTGGCGGATCGCAACGTCGCCACGCTCGACGAGATCGCCAAATACACCCCGAACATCCGCTTCGACGGTGCCGCCGCGCTGTCTGGCGGCAATTACAACGCCACGGTGTTCGTGCGCGGCGTAGGGCAGAACGACTTCGCGATCTTCAGCGATCCCGGCGTCGGCTTCTATGTCGACGACGTCTATTATGCCCGCTCGATCGGCGGCGTGATGGACGCGGTCGATATCGACAATGTACAGGTGCTGCGCGGGCCGCAGGGCACGTTGTTCGGCAAGAACACGATCGGCGGCGCGGTGCTGATCAACACCGCCACGCCGAACCTCAACGACTTTTCGGGTCGGGTCGAGGGCACCTATGGCAGCTTCAGGCGCATCGACGTGAAGGGCGCGGTCAACATCCCTATCGCGCCGGGCCTTGCCGGCCTGCGCATCTCGGCGGCGAGCCTCAACCGCGACGGCTACGTCAAGCGGCTGCTGGATGGCGGTACGCAGGGCGATCGATCGGCGCAGATGGTGCGCGCCAAGCTGCGCATCCAGCCCGAAGGCAGCGGGCTGACGATCGATATCGGCGGCGATTATACGCGCGCGCGCGAGACGTCGGCCCCGTCCGACCTGCTGGCGGTGGGCAACGCGCCCGGCATCACCGGCACGCCGTTCCTGACCAATTACAACCGCTTCGTCGCACCGACGCGCGGGATCATCGCGCCCAACGGACAGCCGACGCTGAACCCCAGCTTCATCACCGCCAGCCCGTTCGAGACCTGGGCCGGCGGGCCGAACGACAACGACCTCGATCTCTGGGGCGCACAGGGCATCGTGAGCTACGAGATCGGCAGCGCCACGCTGAAATCGATCACCGCCTATCGCCACATGAAGGCCTATTTCACGCGCGACGGCGACAATTCGCCGTTCGTGTTTCGCCAGACGACCAATCGCGACAAGCAATGGCAGTTCAGCCAGGAATTGCAGCTGACCGGCAGCGCCTTCGCCGACCGGATCAAGTATGTCCTCGGCGGCTTTTACTTCAAGGAAAAGGCCTCGGACATCGCCACGGCCGATCTGGCGATCGGACTGTCGCCACCGCTCGCCACGGCCGGGCCGTTCACGCCGGCGGTGTTCATCCAGAACTACACCGACAATCGCAGCCTGGCCGCGTACGGGCAGCTCGATTTCGAGATCGTGCCGCGGTTGAGCGTCACGCTGGGTGCGCGCTACACCAGCGATCGCAAGATCTTCACGTCGATCAACGTGCGGCAGCGTGATCTCGTCCAGTTCGTCAACGTGACGAAATCGGCGACGTTCGAGAAATTCACCCCGCGTCTTGGCCTGAACTTCAAGGCGTCGCGTGATCTGCTGATCTACGCCTCCTATTCGGAAGGGTTCAAGCAGGGCGGGTTCAACGGCCGTCCGCTCGATAATGCCGGGGAAGTCACGCAATATGCGCCGGAAACGCTGAAGACCTATGAGGCGGGGATCAAGGCGCAGTGGCTGGACGGCACGTTGACCACCAACATCGCGGCGTTCCATTCGAACTACAAGGACATCCAGCTAACGGTGAACCAGACGCCGACGAACTTCGTGGCGAATGCCGCGGCGGGCAAGATCAACGGCTTCGAGTTCGAAACGGTGATGCGTCCGGCGCGCTGGTTCACGTTCAATGCCGGCGTGGGGTATCTGGACGCCAAATATGTCAGCGTCGGGCAGGGCCTGGGGCCGACGCAGGTTCTGCCGATCACGCTGGCCAGCCATTTCGTCAAGGCACCCAAATGGACGGTCAATACGGGGGCCGAGATCCGCAAGGATCTGGCCGACGGCAGCGACGTGACGTTCCGGCTGGACTATACGATGTACAGCCGCATCTATCACGATGTCGCCAATTCGCCGATCATCACCGATGACGGCTATGGCCTGCTCAATGCGCGACTGGCCTACACGCTGCCGGGGCGGAATATCACGCTGGCGGCGTTCGGGACGAACCTGACCAACACGCTGTACTTCGTGTCGGGCAACGTATCGAGCGCGTTCGGCTTGGCTGAGGCCAGCTATGGCCGGCCACGCGAATGGGGCATTTCCGCCGCCTTCAAGTTCTGAGCCGGTCAAATATTAGAGCATGATGATATGAGGTCGAACCAAATCGTCCGTCATTCCCGCGAAGGCGGGAATCCATAATCACTACCCGTCATGGGACCCACTTGGTTCAGCCAATATGGGTTCCCGCCTTCGCGGGAATGACGATGTAGGGAAGGTGCGATTCAAACCAAAGTCATCAAGCTCTAATTCGAGATCGACTGGTTCGGAAATGACGGGTCGATCCGAAGGTCCGTCGCGAAATAATCTGCGATGCAGTGCCGGTCGCGTCTTTCGATGCGATCGGCACCGGCAGGCCGTGCGGAGGAGCCGGCCGCGCCGGATTTTACGCGCGGCAGTTCGCTCTCGGCTCGCTGCTCGACCACGTCACATCCACGCTACCTTAAGCCGGGTCGAGCGCCGTTAGGCGTTTCGCGGGAGCGTCGAGGTCGATCGTTTGTTGATCACAACGCTAATGATAATGATTTGCGTTAGTGATATCATTTGATAAGGGGCCGGTATCACAGATACAGGAACCTGATTGATGACCGCTCTTCTCGCGTTGCTGGCCGTTGCGGCAGGCCCGGCCAATGTCGACGATACCGATCCGCAGCGCGAAGGAGACATCATCGTCGTCGCCCAGCGCACAGAGGGTAGCGACGACTACGGGACCAAATCGCAGAGCACCGCCGCCCGCATGCCGCTCAGCCTGCGCGAGACGCCGCAATCGGTCAGCGTGGTCACGCGCGCGCAGATCGCTGATTTCCAGCTCAATGACGTGAATGCTCTGCTCGCCACCGTGCCGGGCGTGAACGTGCAGGCGCAGGAAACCGATCGCTTCTATTATTCGGCGCGAGGATTCGACATCCAGACGTTCCAGGTCGACGGCGTCGGCTTGCCGTTCGCGTTCGGAGTCCAGACCGGATCGATCGATACGGCGATCTACGATCATATCGAGGTCGTGCGCGGTGCCCCCGGCCTGCTGTCTTCGACCGGCAATCCGTCCGCTGTGGTCAACTTCGTCCGCAAGCGCCCGACCAAGACTTTCGCGGCATCGGCCAGTGCGCAATATGGTTCGTTCGACAATTTCCGCCTCGACGGCGATATCAGCGTACCGTTGACGAAGGATGGCAGCATTCGCGCCCGCGCGGTCGGCGCGTTGCTCGATACCGGCTCCTATCTCGATCGCTATCACCTGCGCCGCTGCACCGGCTACGGCATCGTCGAGGCGGACCTCGGCCCGAACACGGTGATCAGCGCGGGCTATGGCCATCAGGATCACAAATCGTCCGGTGCGATGTGGGGGGCGATGCCGCTTTATTATACCGACGGCACGCGAATCGATCTGCCGCGATCGTCCAATACCGGGCCGGAATGGGCGGGATGGAACGTGGTCGATCGCCAGATATTCGGCGATATCACGCACACGTTCGGCAATGGCTGGGTCGCCAAAGTCAGCGCGTTGCGTCGCGCGGTGAGCGAGCAGGACAAATTGTTCTACGTCTATGGCAATCCCGATCGCACCACCGGCAACGGCGTGTTCAGCTATCCCGGCGCGTTCGACGCCGACGGGCGCAACCTGACATTGGACGCCTATGTCTCGGGCAAAGCCTCGCTGTTCGGGCGCGAGCATGATGTGATGATCGGCGTCAATCGCGGTGCGCAGCAATACGTCCAGGGGTCGGCGTATGATTTTTCACAGGTCGGTATCGGGTTGCCGTTGACCACTTTGTTCAGCGGCACGTTCCCGGAACCTACGTTCCCGGCTTTCACGCCGAGCCTCGACACGCACACGCGCCGCGAAACGGCTTACGGCCTCGTTCGTCTGAACCTCGCCGATCCGCTGAAGGTGATGATCGGCGGCAATTACACCCGCGCGCTCAGTGAAGGCACATCCTACGGCACGCCGACCAATTACGACCGCAAGAAGTTCCTGCCGTTCGTGGGGGCGACGTTCGATCTGACCTCGAACGTCAGCGCCTATGCGAGCTTCGCGACGATCTTCAATCCGCAAACGGAATTCGACATCAACAATCGCCTGCTTGCCCCGATCGAGGGCGACAATATCGAGGCTGGATTGAAGGGTGAATGGTTCGGCGGTCGCCTGAATGCGAGCGCCGCGATCTTCCAGGCACGACAGAAGAACACTGCGGAAGCGGCCGGGTTCGATACGGTGCTTGGCCGGACCATCTATCGCGGGGTGGATGCGACATCGCAGGGCGTCGAACTGGAGATGAGCGGGCAGCTCGCGCCCGGCCTGCAAGCGACCGGTGGTTACACGATCATGCGGATCCGCGGCGAGGACGATCAGCCGGTGCGCGCTTTCGTGCCGCGCAACACCGCGCGCCTCAACATCAGCTACGCCCCGCCATCGCTCTCGCAATTGAAGGTCGGCGCGTCGCTGCAATATCAGAGCCGCATGTATCTCGAACCGACCGATGTGCGGTCGTCCACCACCGGACAGCAGGTGCGCATCACGCAGGACGGCTATGCCGCGCTCGATCTGTTCGGTCGCTATGCGGTCACCGAACACCTTTCCGTCGGCGCGAACCTAAAGAACGTGACCAACGCCAAATATCTCGGCGCGCTGAATTACGATCAGGGGTTCTACAATGCACCACGCTCGATCCTGGGCACGGTGACCGTGAGATACTGATGATCGCGCTCGCGCTCGCGATCGTTGCGGCCGGGATGCTGCTGGTCCGGATCGGCTGGGACGGGCGTCGGCACATCGCGGCGGCGGGCTGGATGCTTGCGGCGGCCGGGCTCGCGTCGCTCACGGCGCACGACGGTGCCTGGGGTTTCGCGGTCGGCACGGTCGCGGGCATTGCCGTGGCGCTGATCATGGTGCTGTATGCCGGGTGGCGATCGCCCGCAAAGGCGCATCGTGCGCCGCGCGAGGCACCGTCGATCGCAATACCCCGACGCTGGCCCGACATTGCCCGCCGCCTCGCGGTGTTCGCGCTCGTCGTGCCCGTTGCGTTTGCCGCCGCACAATGGCTTGCCTTCGGTGCGCAGGCGCTCGCGCGGCGTGGCGGCATGGGCGATGCCGACGCGATCGCGCTGACGCTCTTCCTGCAGCCGATCCTGTGGGCGATCGTCATGGCGATCCAGATGACCCGCGCCAACGCCGCCAGAATGATCGCACCGCCGATCGCCGCCGCATTGATCGGCACGCTTCTGTGGAGCGCATCATGACGATCAAGTCCCGCCCCATCGCGACCCTGGTCCAGCGCGCGCTCGGCGGTCATGCCGCGATCGGCCTGCTCGCGAGCGCCCTGCTGTACATCATCGCGCTCACCGGCACGCTGATCGTGATCCATGATCGGTGGCAACGCTGGGAACAGCCGGACATCGCCGAGACGGCAACGCTATCGCCCGAAGCTGCGCAGGTGGCGATGCGTGCCGTACTCGCGTCGGAGACGGGCAAGACCAAAACCACGCATCTCTACATCCGCATGCCGACGGACGATCTGCCCCGCGCTGTGGTGACGACCGATCATGGCGGGCAGTATGTCGATGGGGCAGGGCGCATCGCCGGTCGCGAGGCGCATGCCTGGACCGAATTCGTCATCGGCCTGCACGAATATCTGCATCTTCCGAGTACCTTGGGGCTGATCGTGGTCGGTGCGCTGGGCGTCGCGTTGAGCGCGCTGGCGGTAACGGGTCTGCTGGCTCATCCCCGCCTAACACGCGACGCCTTCCGCCTGCGCACCCGCCACGATCCGCAGATCGCCCGTGCCGACTGGCACAACCGGATCGGCGTCTGGACGCTGCCGTTCGCGCTGGCGATTGCGCTGACGGGGGCGTTCATTGGTTTGGGCAGCGTCGGTTTCAGCGTGCTCGCCAAGGCCTATGCCGGCGGCGATGCGGAGAAAATCTACGCTCCGATCTTCGGGCACGAACCCAAGGCGGACCCTGCCGTCGCGCCGTTGCCGGACATTGCGGCGGCATTGCGCACGCTGGCGAACCGCGTGCCCCATGCCGTGCCGACCTATGTCATCGTCCATGATCCCGGCACGCGCGGCCAGCACGTCCAGATCATCGCCGAACATCCACGTCGCTTGATCTACGGCGAGACCTACGCGTTCGACGCGCGCGGGCAGTGGCGGGGGGGGGCGGGGTTGTCGGACGGGGCGATGGGGCAGCAGGTCGCGGCGTCCGCCTATAATCTGCACTTCGGCAATTATGGCGGATTCGCGATCGAATTTGCCTATATGTTGTTCGGGCTCGGCCTGTGCGTCGTCACCGCGACGGGCACCACTTTGTGGTTGCAGAAGCGCCGCCGGCGCGGCCTTGGTGGCGATCGGCTTGCCGCTTGCTGGGAAATAGTCATCTGGGGCACGCCGCTGATCTTGGTCGCCCTGATCTGGCTGCGTGCCGTTGCGGGGCCGGACGCGCCGTTGGTCTGGAGCTTCTGGGGCCTGCTCGCCGCCGGGCTTGCGATCGCCGCCGCTCGACCGGCCTGGCCCGGACGCCATCGGTTGCAGCAGGCGGCCTTGCTGTCGGTGGTGGCAACCGCCGCGCTGCACTTGGCGATCTTCTGGCTGCCGGCCTGGCCGATCGTCGCGATCGATATCTGTGCGCTGGCGTCGGGTTCCGCCGGGTTGATGATCCGGGTACGGCCCTCGCCGGTGTCAGAGCCTAAAGGGCGGCGATCGCTTCCGCCAAGGGCCGGATTGCCTCCGCTTGCTGATCCCAGGACGTGACAAGGCGCGCTTCGCCTTCTGCCCAGTCGTAGAAGTCGAAGCCCTTGGCACGCAGCGCGGCGGCTTCGGCGGTGGTGACGCGCAGGAACACCTCGTTGGCTTGAACGGGGTGGAGCAGGCGGTCGCCGGCCGCCTCCGCCAATAGCGCCGCGCCGGCATTGGCCGCGCGGGCGGTGTCGAGCCACAGATCTTTATCCAGCATGGCGAGCAGTTGCGCGGCGAGGTAGCGTCCCTTGGACAACAGCAGCCCGGCGCGCTTGCGGCGCATCAACGTAGCGTCGGCCAGATCGCGCTTGAAGAAGATCAACGCCTCTGCGCTCATCCCGCCATTCTTGACGAAGCCGAAGCTCAGCACATCGACGCCGGCGCGCCACGTCACGTCGGCGGGCGAGCAACCGAGATGCGCGACGGCATTGGCGAAACGCGCGCCGTCCATGTGCAGCCCCAGCCCGCGCCCCTTCGCCAGATCGCCGATCGCGGCGACCTCGGCGGGCGAATAGACGCAGCCATATTCGGTCGCGTTGGTGATCGAGATGGCGTGCGGCTGGACGCGGTGGACATCGTTGGCGATGGCATCGATCACCGTGCGGATGCTGTCGGGCGTCAGCTTCGCACCGTCGCCCTCGCCCAGCATCAGCTTGGCCCCGTGGGTATAGAATTCCGGTGCGCCGCATTCGTCGTTCTGGATATGTGCGTCGCGGTGGCAGACCACGCCGCCATAAGGCGGGCAGAGCGCGGCGAGCGCGAGGCAATTGGCGGCGGTGCCGGATGGCACCCACAGCGCGCGGACCTCTGTTTCGAACAGATCGGAAAAGCGTCCGTCGAGCTGCTTGCTCCAGCCGTCGCCGTCATAGGCGGTGTCGAGCGTGTTGGCGGACGCGAGCGCGGCGAGCACGGCGGGATGCACGGGGGCGGCATTGTCTGAGAAGAAGCGCATGCGGCGCGTCTTGCGGGGCGGGGCGGGGTGCGTCAACCGTTGGCGACGGCTGCTACATCTTTGCCAGCATCCTCGCCCTGATTCGCGCGATGGCGAACGTCTCGCCATCGCGCAGGTCGGCTGCGGTTACGAAGCTGGCGCCGGGCAGGTCGAGTTCGCCTGCCGTGGCGCGGTTGCTGTAGCGTGCGACGAATGGGCCAGCCGACCCTCGGAAGATGCAGACCCATTTCTCGGCCGGGCCGGCGGCGTCGATATCGGCGCAGATGATCGCATCGCCCTCTTCCAGCCCGAGCGCTTCGTAATCGGAGGGGAGTTCGGTGATCCACAGGCCGGCGGCGGTGCCGAGCCGGCGGGCGAGCCAATCCTTGCGGTATGGCACGGTCTCGATCGGGTCGCCCTTGCCTGTGTCGGTCAGGGCGGCGAGGCGGTAGCGCGGGATCATGACGAACTCGGCGTCGGCGACATCCGCCAGAATCGATCCGCCGCCGGAATCGCCGAGGATCAGCCAGCGCGGGGATACGCGCAACGCATCCGACAGGCGAAACAGATCGTCGCCCTTCGGCATGCTGTCGCCGGATTTGTAGCGCGCGAAGGTGCTGGTCGGAATATCCGCCGCGCGGGCGAAATAGGCGTCGCTGAGATCGAGCCTGACCAGCGTGGCGCGCAGACGTTCGGCGAAGGCGTTTTTCTGTGGATGGGATTGACTATCCCGATTATGGGATGTAGTGTCCCGATTATTGGATTTGACGGCGAGGTTGCGGGGCATAAATGACCTTTCCGTCGTGTCTGGATCGATAAATTTCGCAGTCGAGCCGGATCGATGATCCGAGACCGAAACTTTTGTCCCTAAAACGGGATGATAGCAGCGCGATACGCAGCGCGCACGAATTAAATGACGATCGCGTTTCAAGCGGGCGGCATCGCCTGCCTGAGGTGGGCGAGGCATTGCCGTGCCCCTCTTCCTTCCTGCAGCAAAGGGAATCTGGACCATGCCTGATGCATTTTTCGACCGTAGCCTGAGGGCTGTTTCCGGGGCGGCGCACTGATGCTGGGGCTGGGGCTGGGGCTTTCGATCCCGCAGGTCGCCGTCCGCCGCGTGGCCCCCGGTGCCGTTCCGCCACCGGCATCGCCGTTCTTCGGATCAACGACGCAACATTGGGGCGATAGCGCGCCCGTATTCGGAAAGGGTTCCTGATGACGATGCATTTCATCGATACGACGGCGGGCGCGGGGGATTCCGCCAGGGCCGGCGGCGACAAGATCAATGCCAGCCTGCTGGCGCTGGCGCGGCGGGCGGGGCGGCAGACGCCGGTCCACTGCCTGTTCGACGGGGACAGCAAGTTCGCCGAGATAAAGGTGGGGCTGCAATGGATGGCCGCGTTCGAAGGGCTGGACGTGCGCTTCGATGGCGGCGAGCTGGGGGTCGGCGGCAGTAATTCGGGCACGGGGGCAGGCAATCTGCTCAGCCCCGCGCGTCTGGCGACGGCACGCGATGCGCTGGACGCGCATTCGGCGGCGGGGCGCACGGTCGATTATTATCTGACGATCGGCACGAACGATACGAGCGCAAATTTGCCGCCGGCTACTGTGCTGGCCAACATTCGCAAGTTCCACGAGCAATACCTCCGGCCGCAGAGCTGCTTTCGGTATCTCATCCTGGTCTCGGTGGATCCGCGTGCGCCGGGGACGGCGGCCGGGGCATCGTACATCCATACGATCAACCGGCTGTACGACGATTATGCGCTGTCCAACCCGTTCGACGTGCTGTTCGTCGATACGACGGGCGTACTGATCGATCCTGCACTGGCCAACGCAAACGGCTATCCGATGCCGTTCGGCGTGACGGCGGCACCGATGCCGACCGGTGCGGTGACCGACGACGGGCTGCATTGTTCGAACTATGGCAAGTATCTCAAGCGGTTCGCGGTAGCGCCGCTGCGCGATCTGTATCGCCGGAAGCCGGTACGCAGCCTGTCGCGCGCGCTGGCGGCGGCAGGGCCGATGGCCACCGGTGCGAACATGGTGCCGGACGGACGGACGGTGGCGATTGGCGGGACCAACACGCTCACCAACGAAGGCACCGGGGCCGTGACGGGGACGCCGCCGGCCGGGTTCACACTGTCGGGCACGATCGACGGCACGCTGGGGGTGAGCTTCGCGGTCTCCACCGTGACGGTCGCGACGGACGGCGGCCTGATCCCGCGCGGGAGCTGGCCCAGCGTTCGGATCGGTTTCAGCGGCACGAGCGGCGCTAACACCAGCGGTATCGCGCTCAGCATCGTGGCGAATCCCGATCGCACGATCGAGCTCGGCGATGTCGTGACATCGGGCGCGCTCGTCAATTTCAACGCACTGACTGGCATGCTCGGGATCTCGGTTACGGCCAACAATCCCGGCGCGGTGAGCGGCGTGACGATCGGAGCGACCGGAGTGAACGGCTCCCCGCTGGCGCAGGCGATCGTCCGGGCGATCGACGGCCCGATGCTGCTGGAAGGCGATGACATTCCGGCGTCGTCGACGCAAAATGCCTTCTTCCAGACGCTGAACCTGTACCTGCCTCCGAACACCGCGATCTCGGGCAGTGTGGATCTCTTGGCGATCTTCGCCGAGCGGATCGGGCCGATCCCGGCGGCGATGCTTTAGGGCGTGATGATATGAAGTTGAGTCGTCATTCCCGCGGAGGCGGGAATCCATAGTCACCGGACTTCGTGATCATCGCTCAGCGTTGCCAGTATGGATTCCCGCCTTCGCGGGAATGACGATGTATGAAAACGCGATGCTACGAAGATATCACACTTCGGGGATGCCGGCACCTCACTGAACCCGTTGGCCCCGAGTCGATCGCAGGGTGTGTTCGGGCAATGTGCTTCGACAAGCGGATGGATGATGCCGATCGGGTCCTATTGCTCCTCGTCCGGCGGCGCTTCCTCGCGCGGGGTGCGGTCGTCGCGGCGTGGGGGCGGGCCGCGCTCGCGGTCGTTGGCGCGGTTGATCTCGATGCTGCCGTCGGGGCCGACATGCAGGTTGAGGCCCAGCCCCTCGATATCGCCCTCCGGCACGTTGAGGCCATCGATGCCGAACAAATTGCCGCCCTCGCTGTCGTCCATCACCGGATCGGCTTCGGGGGCGACCGCCGGACCGACCCTGAGCGCGCGCATCATGAAATCGCGCCACACGCGCGCCGGGATGCCGCCGCCGGACAGGCCGGCATTGGGCGTATTGTCGTCATTGCCGACCCACACGCCGACGACCAGATCGCCCGCGAACCCGATGAACAAAGCGTCGCGACTGTCCTGCGTCGTACCGGTCTTGCCGTAGGTCTTCACCGACAGCGCCGCCTGCCGCCCGGTGCCGGTTTCGGCCGAAGCGGAAAGCAGGTCGAGCATGTGATCGCGCACGTCGCCGGTCAGCGGGTGCGAACGATCGGTCAGCGTCTGATACCAGCTGCGATCGCCGGTCGCCTCGATTCCGCGCGCACGCACCGGATAGCTTTGCGCGGCGACGGCGGCGTAGGCGGAGGTCAGTTCGAGCAGCGATACGGTCGAGGTGCCGAGCGCGATCGTCGCCTCGTTGGCGATCGGGGTGGTGATGCCGAGATCGCGGGCGGCGCGGATCACTTCCTTCACGCCGACCTTTTGGATCAGCCGTGCGGCCGCGACGTTGCTCGATTTGGCGAAGGCGCGGCGCAGCGTGATCTTGCCCTCATAGCGGCCGTCACTGTTCTTCGGGCTCCAGTCGGCGATCGTGACGGGTTCGTCCTCGATCATCGAATCCGGTGTCAGGCCCGATCGCATCGCCGCGAGATAGACGAACAGCTTGAAGGCGGAGCCGGGCTGGCGCCGCGCCTGGGTCGCGCGGTTGAACGGACTGTCGGCGTAATTCTTGCCGCCGACCATCGCGACAACGCGGCCATCGGGACGCATCGCGACGATCGCGACCTGTGCCTGGCGTAGTCCCGCGCTTCGCACCGCGCGTTCGGCCGCGCTCTGCAATCGACGGTCGAGCGTCGTCTTGACGGTGGTCTCGCGCGCGATCTCGCCGGCGCGGTCGCGCGCCTCGGGCAGCACCCAATCGGCGAAATAGGTGCCGTCGGGCAGCGGCTTGATGCTGTTGGTCGACAGCCGCGCGGGGCGAACCCGTTCCGCCTCGTCCTTGGTGATGAAACCGGCATCGGCCATCGCGGCGACGACCAGCTTCTGCCGGTCTCGCGCGCCTTCCAGATTGACGGTCGGGGCGAGCTTGGACGGGGCCTTCACGAGGCCGGCGAGCATTGCCGACTGGGCGATCGACAGATCGTCCGGCGCGCGGTTGAAATAATGCTTCGCTGCCGCGGTCAGGCCATAGACGTTGTCGCCGAAATAGACGTTCGACAGATAGCGCGACAGGATCTGGTCCTTCGACAGCCACGCCTCGAGCCAGAAGGCGATCATCACTTCGCGGATCTTGCGCGCCGCCGTGCGGTCCGAATCGAGAAAGGCGTTCTTGGCGAGCTGCTGCGTGATCGTGCTGCCGCCCTGGCTGCGGCCGCTGGACGTGACGTTGTGCCAGAAGGCGCGAGCGATGCCGCGCGGGTCGATGCCCCAATGCGATTTGAAGCGCCGGTCCTCGATCGCGAGGAAGGCGTTGGTGACATTCGCGGGCAGCTTCGCCGCATCGACCGGCTGGCCGATGATCGCGCCGCGCCGGGCGATCGGCGTATTGTCGTCGGCGAGCAGGGTGATGCTGGGCGGGGTCAGCGGTTCCAGCGACTTCGACAGCGGCGCGGTGAAGGCGAGCCAGATCACCGCCAGCACGAACAGCACGATCCCCGCCCCGGCGATGCGCATCGGCCAGCGCCAGCGTGATCCGCGATAAGGGGCGGGTGGGCCGACCAAGGGATCGCGTGGATCGTGGGGGTCCGGCTCGGGTGACGTATCCACCGGCGGCACCGGCGCGGCCGGTTCGTAACGCGCAGGCTGGCCCTTGGATTGGGCGGGTGGCGCGGTCGCCGGATCGAAAGGGTAAGGACGCATCGTGTTTCCGGATCAGCCAGCCGGCCGCGCGGCGGAGGACTGTATTATCAACATAGGACAGTTCTTGCAAGCCGCTGGACGCGTGCGACCGGGTGAGGCACATCCGGGGTCGGGGCGAATTTCCGGAGCAATTTCGTGCGGGTGACCATCAAGGACGTATCCCGCGAAGCGGGGGTCTCGATCAAGACGGTATCGCGCGTGCTCAACAAGGAACGCTATGTCGGCGACGACACGCGGGAACGCGTGCAGGCCGCCGTCGCGATGCTCAATTTTCGCCCCAGTACGGCGGCGCGATCGCTGGCCGGCAAGCGCAGCTTCCAGATCGCATTGATCTGCGACAATCCCAGCCCCTATTACGTCTACGAGATGCAGTCGGGCATCCGCGACCGTTGCGTGGCCGACGGGGTGCGGATGATCGCGCAACCCTATGATCGCGATTCGGCGACGTTGATCGACGATGTCGAGAGCCTGGTCGATGCGACCAGCGTCGACGGGCTGATCCTGACCCCGCCGGTGACCGATTATCCGGCGGTGCTGGATCTGCTGGCACGACGCGGCGTGCGCTTCGTGCGGGTGTCGCCGGGTGGCGATCCGGGACTGACCTCGTCCAGTTTCATCGACAATATGCGCGCGGCGAAGGTGATGACCGAGCATCTGATCGGACTCGGCCATCGGCGGATCGGCTTCGTGAAGGGGCATCCGGACTATGCCACCAGCGCGCACCGTCTGGCTGGCTATGCCGCCGCGCTGGCAGCGGCGGGGATCGCGCAGGAGGCGGACCTGATCCGGGGCGGTAGCTTCGATTTCGCATCCGGATCGCGCGCGGCGGAGGCGTTGCTCGACCTGCCCCAGCCGCCGAGCGCGATCTTCGCGTCGAGCGACGATATGGCGGCCGGTGTGCTGGCGGCGGCGCACAAGCGCGGCGTGCGCGTGCCGGAGCAATTGTCGGTCGCCGGATTCGACGACACCGCGCTGGCCAGCGTGGTGTGGCCGCCGCTGACCACTATCCGCCAGCCGACGCGGCAAATGGGCTATCAGGCGGCGGACTTGCTTCTTGCGGGCGACGACGCCCCGGTGGAGCAGCGCGAAGTGCCGTTCGAACTGGTCGTACGAGGATCGACCGGGCCTGCTTCTTCTTAAGCCCCTCCTCTTCAGGGGAGGGGTTGGGGTGGGGCCGTGCCGCAGATGCTGGCGCTGGTCTCTTCGAGACGGGACTGCCCCACCCCAACCCCTCCCCTGAAGGGGAGGGAGTTCAGTTAGGTCACCCGATCAACAGCAACGCCGCGCCCAGCGACAGCGCGAACGCCACCACCGTCGCCACCAGAATCACCAGCAACGGCTTCGGCCCGGCCTCCAGCAATTGCGATAGTGGCGATCGGATCGCCGTCGCGGTCACCGCCGCTGCCAGCAGTCCGGCGGCGATCTGTTCCGCGCCCTTGGCGACCACCACCGGGATCACCCCGAACGAGTTGACCCCCGCCAGCACGAAGAACCCGACAACGAACCACGGGAGGCCCGGCCCTTTCGCGCGCGACGCATCGCCGCGCAGGAACAGGGCGACAATCGCCAGCACCGGGGCCAGCAACGCGACGCGGGTCAGCTTGACGATCGCGGCGATGCCGCCGGCCGCATCGGAATAGGAATAGCCGGCACCCAGCGCCTGCGCGACATCGTGGATCGCCGCGC